>NWQQ01000041.1 GCA_002798255.1 Lysobacteraceae bacterium NML95-0200 | reverse complement strand
CGCCCTGGCGGGCAAGCCCTTTGACCAGCTCTCCGGCGAAGCCCATGGCAGCGTGCGCAGCGTACTGGCCGATGACAGCCGCCACCTGCGCAATGCCGCCCTGTCCCGTGCCCGCACCGGCCTGGATGCCTTCACGGCGCAGGGCACGGGTGCCGGCTTCTCGGTCTGGGCGGATTACCAGAGCCGTGGCGCCGCCCTGCAAGGCGACTTCAACACCGCCTACACCCGCTATGACGGCCACCAGTGGCTGGTAGGCGGCGATTACCAGCTGGAGAACGGCCTGCGCATTGGCCTGTTCGGCGGCAGCGGTCGTCTGGATGGCAACATCGGCCACCGCAGCTCGAAGTTTGAAGTCCGCAACAACAGCCTCGGCCTGCATGTGGGCGGTCGCTGGAACGGCTTTGGCGTGTTTGCCGGCTACACCCACGGCAAACAGGACATCGACGTCAAGCGCACGGTGAACTTTGCGGGCTTCAGCGCCGGTCTCAACAGCGACTACAGCGCCAAGACCCGTCAGGGCTTTGTGGAAGTGGGCTATCTGTTTGGCGGCGAACGCTTCCAGGCCGAGCCGTACCTGCAATATGCCGATGTGCGTGTGAAGACGGACGGCTTCAAGGAAATGGGCAGCAGCCCGGCAGCACTTGGTGCCGTGGGTCAGAGCAACGACCTGAAGGTGACCACCGGCGGGGTGCGTGCCAGCCTGAACCTGGCAGGCAGCCAGCAGGAAGAAACCTGGCTGAGCCTGCGCGCAGGCCTGGGCTACCGCCATGCCTCGGGTGATTTGTCGGCCGCCAGCCTGCAATCGTTCAACGGCAGCCCGGCCTTTACCGTGCTGGGCGCACCGGTGGCGAAGAAGGCCACCGTGGCGGATTTGGGAGTTGCCGCCCGCCTGAGCGCGCGCAGCCTGCTGGAAGTGGGCTATAGCGGCCAGTACGCCGATGAAGGCAACGACCACGGCGCCCACGCCCGCTTTACCTTCAAGTTCTGAGCCTGTTCACGGCATGCGGGTTGAGGCACTCACCCCAACCCGCACACACGCTTGAAGCACGAAGCCACACACCCCCGGGAGGAAAATCCCGGGGGTGTTTGTTTGGGCGGCAGACAAACCTGCCGCCTTGCGCAAGCCATGCCCGGAAACCGTCCCTCCTGTGCAAAACCACCACCTGTCACCTTGCACAAGTCGTACTCACCTCCCGTCACCCTGCACAAAGTCGCAGGGTCTCTATGGAGAGAGAAGAAGATTCTGCGACGGCGCTACGCTTGTGCAGAATGACGGCTTGATTCTTGATGGTGTGTTAGTGCTCTGCCCGGCGCGAAAGTACCGGACTTTCTTTATTGGGGTTGATTCAAGCTGTGGGCTGAAATTGCTTCCGTACAGGCGCGCATGGCGGGGTTGATTGCCTAAACTCGCGACCTTCTTCACAGATTGCAGGATGATGCCCATGACGCGCCCTTCCAGTTTCGACCGCGAGGCGCTTTTGGCGTGTTCGCGTGGCGAGTTGTTTGGCGCGGGCAATGCCCGCCTGCCCGCGCCGCCGATGCTGATGTTCGACCGCATCACCGAAATCAGTGAAACCGGCGGCGCTTACAGCAAGGGTGTGATTCGCGCCGAACTCGATATCCATCCCGACCTCTGGTTTTTTGCCTGCCATTTTGAAGGCGATCCGGTCATGCCCGGCTGTCTGGGACTGGATGCGATGTGGCAGCTCACCGGCTTTTATCTGCCCTGGCTGGGCGAGCCGGGTCGTGGCCGGGCGCTGGGCGTGGGCGAGGTCAAGTTCACCGGACAAATCCTCCCCGGCGCGCGTCTGGTGCAGTATGAAATCAATATCCGCCGCGTACTGCGCGGCAAGCTGCGGCTGGTGATTGCCGATGGTCGCACCCTGGTGGATGGTCGCGAGATTTACACCGCCAAAGACCTGCGTGTGGGGCTGTTCCAGTCCACGGAGGATTTCTGATGCAGCGCCCGGCTTCGCAACGTGTGGTGATTACCGGCTTTGGCATCGTTTCGCCATTGGGCAATAGTGCAGACACTGTTGCCAAGGCATTGCGCGAGGGGCGCAGCGGTATCCGCGCCATGCCCGAATATGCCGAAATCGGCATGCGCTCGCAGGTGGCGGGTGTCTGTGATATCGACCTTGAGGCGCGCATCGACCGCAAGCAGAAACGCTTTATGGGCGATGCGGCTGCTTACGCGGCGGTAGCGATGGAAGATGCCATGCGAGATGCTGGGCTGACGCTTGAAGGCATCGCCAGTCCGCGGGTGGGCGTGATTGCCGGTAGCGGCGGTGGCTCGCCTGAATGGCAAATCGCCACTGCGGACTTGATGCGCGAAAAAGGTGTGCGCAAGGTGGGGCCTTATATGGTGCCGCGCACCATGTGCAGCACGGTGTCGGCGGCGTTGGCGACGATGTTCAAAATCAGGGGCGTGAGCTATTCATTGTCGGCGGCCTGCGCTACTTCTGCGCACTGCATCGGCGCGGCGGCGGACATGATTCGTCACGGCGTACAGGACATCATGTTTGCCGGTGGCGGTGAAGAACTGCACTGGGGGATGAGTTGCCAGTTCGATGCGATGGGGGCGTTGTCCACGCACTTTAATGAAGACCCCGCGCGTGCCTCGCGTCCGTATGATGCCGGTCGCGATGGCTTTGTCATCGGCTCAGGCGGCGGCATGCTGGTGCTGGAGAGCCTGGCGCATGCACAGAAGCGCGGCGCCCGCATCCATGCCGAGCTGCTCGGCTATGGCGTGACCAGCGACGGTGCGGATATGGTCGCGCCCAGTGGCGAGGGCGCAGTGCGCTGCATGCAGATGGCGATGGCCGGTATTGACCGCCCGGTTGATTACCTCAATACCCATGGCACCTCCACGCCGCTGGGCGATATCACCGAGCTTGCCGCGATTGCCGAAGTTTTCGGTGACGCCATACCGCCGATGTCCTCCACCAAGGCGCTGTCCGGCCATTCATTGGGGGCGGCCAGTGTGCATGAAGCGATTTATTGCCTGCTGATGATGCGCGATGGCTTTATGGCCGCTTCCCACCATATCGGCACACTCGACCCGGCTTGCGAAGGCTTTCCCATCCTGCGTGAAACCCGCATGGCACAGCCGGATACGGTGATGTCCAACAGCTTTGGTTTTGGCGGTACCAATGCCGCGCTGGTGTTTGGCCGCATGGCTGGATAAAGCCTTGTCTGCTTTCAGCACCGGGTTATGATTCGCGCCGGTCCTGATGGGGGAGCAATATGGTTCAAAGTGGTGTGCTGACCCGCAAAGAAAAATTCCTGGCCCGGTATTTGCCGTTCCTGATATTGCTGAGTCTGGGACTTTTGGGAACCTGGCTTTGGGATACGACACGTGAGCGCAGGATGCTTTCTGCCCAGAATGACTTTGAACATCATGCGAGCAGAACCCTGGAAGCATTGAAAGTGCGGTTCAGCTCATATCGCCGCGTGCTCCTGGCTACGCGCGGCGTACTGGCCGCTTCGCCTGATATCAGCCTTGATGAGTGGAAAAAATATGGCGGCCATCTGGATATTCCCAATAATTATCCCGGCATTTGGGGGATAACCTGGGCGCCTGTTGCCAGTGCGGACAATATCTCGGTGCGTTATGTCGCGCCTTTCAATAACGATACCCGCAATGTCATTGGCTACAACATGCAGGCCGAGCCGGTTCGCAGTACGGCCATGGCGCAGGCCCGCGATACGGGGCAGCTGGTTCTGTCGCCGCCGCTGCATGTGCAGGCGATGCCCGAGGCACTTGCCCGGAGCCTGAGCCTGATTCTGTTTGTGCCGGTTTATGCAGGCAGCGAAGTGCCGCAAACCTTGCAGCAGCGCCGTGAACGGCTGATTGGCTTTGTCAATGCCGGCATCCATATCCAGACCATGATGGAATCGGTGGTGAATTTGCCCGAGGGCATGCGCCTTTGCCTGTACGAAGGCACGGAAGTCAATGGCGACAAGGTGCTTTACAGCAGCGCGAAGCGTGACCCGGGGGTCGTGCCGACTTTCTCGTATGTAAAACAGGTCGATTTCAACGGCCATCCGTTCACATTGAAAATGGAATCGGCCGCCCTGCAGATAATGCCGCAGATGCTGGGTATGGACCTGACACTGCTTTCCTATTGGCTGCTTGCTTTCATGCTGGCGAGCTTGATTCGCGAGCTTGCCATCATGCAGTTTCGCGCCAAGAAGCTTGCTGCCAGGATGAGTGCCAGGGCGCTGCAAAGTGAATATGAAATGCGCCTCATCATGGACAATGTGCCGGCCATCATTGCCCATATCGACCGCAACAACCGCATCACTTATGCCAACAAGCGTCATGCAGACTGGGCGCAAACGGATTTGCAAGGGATTATTGGCAAAACCCTGGATGAAAGCTTTTTAAGCACCCAGGGCGGTAATCCGCACCTGTCGGCCATTGCCAGTGCCATGCAAGGCGAAATGCAGCGGTACGAGGCCGAGATTCCGCCGGACCGGGTGCTGGATGTCAGCATCATTCCCAACGAGATGCATGGCAAGGTCGATGGCGTGTTCCTGTTTGCCAGCGATATCAGCGAAACCCGCGCCATGGCCGACCGCATGTCGCATCTGGCGCAGTATGACCACCTGACCCAGCTGCCCAACCGCGCCCTGCTGCAAGAGCGCCTGCAACAAGCCATGCTGCATAGCAAACGCGATGGTCGGCATATCGCATTGATGTTTATTGACCTGGATAACTTCAAGAACATCAATGATTCACTGGGGCATGCCTTTGGTGACCGGCTGTTGCAAAAAGTCGCCAAACGCCTGAAGAGCGTGGTGCGCGAGAACGATACCGTCAGCCGCCTGGGTGGCGATGAATTCGTCATCCTGCTGACCGGCATGACCTGCGCACTGGATGCCAGCCGCATAGCGTTGAATATCCTGGGCGAGGTGGCGCGTCCGGTTTATGTCGATGGACATGAGATGCATGTGGGCGCCAGTATCGGCATCAGCCTGTATCCGCAGGAAGACACCACCGCGGATGACCTGATGAAGCAGGCCGATACCGCGATGTATTACGCCAAGCGTGATGGTCGCGGCTGTTACCGGTTCTTCTCCGAAGAAATGAGCATCGCCGCCGACCGGCGCCTGAGTCTGGAGCGCGCCCTGCGCGCGGCCATTGGCAATGGCGAACTGAGTGTCTATTTCCAGCCCAAAATACGGGCTTGCGACAATGCCCTGATTGGCATGGAAGCACTGGCACGCTGGTATTTGCCCGATGGCAGCGAGGTGTTGCCCGCAGAGTTCATCCGCCTGGCCGAAGAAACCGGTCTTGTGCGTGCGCTGGATGCCTGGGTATTGCGTGAAGCCTGTCACCGCTGCATGCAATGGCACAAGCTGGGCTGGACGCATTTGACGGTGGCAGTCAATATCTCGCTGACACGGCTGGATATTGAAAGCCTGCACAGCACGATTCAAACCGCATTGCAGGAGAGCGGGCTACCGCCGGACAAGCTGGAAATCGAACTGATTGAAAGCGAAATGCTGCGCAATAGCGAAAGTAACCACGCCTGGATCAACAAGCTGAAAGACCTGGGCGTGAAAATCGCCATTGATGATTTTGGCGTGGGCTATTCCAACCTGTCTTACCTGCAGAACTTCGGTTTTGACGTGCTGAAAATCGACAAGAGTTTCGTGCAGGCGCTGGAATACTCGGCCGATACCTACCACCTGATTCGCGCCATCGTCGCCATGTCCCACGCCCTGGGGTTGCGGGTGGTTGCAGAAGGCGTGGAAACCGAATATCAGGCAGCCATTTTGCGCGGCGAAGAATGCGACATGTTGCAGGGCTATTTGTTCCACGCCCCGATGCCGGCAGCTGCTATCGAGGCGCTGCTGAAGTCGGTCAATGAAATGCCCAATGACCCGGAACCCGGAACCCGGAACCCGGAACCCGGAACCCGGAACCCGGAACCCGGAACCCGGAACCCGGAACCCGGAACCCGGAACCCGGAACCCGGAACCCGGAACCCGGAACCCGGAACCCGGAACCATTCTAAAAAGGCTAGGGACTTTAACCGGAATTGGCTGTGAACCGCAAGCGGCCGGTGGCTGGCTTTGCCGCTTGCGGCAGCAGTATTGGCGCATCTGCATATCAGTATCCCGGCTCTGTAGCGGAGCCGGGACAAGGCGGGGTGACTTGAGCCTTCGTTTTTGATTTTTCGGGCGGCCACGCCCAGCCGGATGATGGCGCGCCATGAAGGCCGGATGCCGGACTCTGTGACGCGGCCATGCTGGATGAGCGGCGTATTTCAGCCGCTGAAAACCCCGCTTTGCAGAGTGTTTTCCAGCCGCTTTGTCCAGGCAGGCAAGTCGATATCGCGCGCATTGCGCCAGGTGTCGTCATACAAGGTGGCGGCATAACGCTCGCCACGGTCGCATAGCAAGGTGACGATGCTGCCGGTTTCGCCCGCCTGCTTCATTTCCGCAGCCAGTTGCAGGCAGGCCACGAAATTGGTGCCGGAGGAGCCGCCGTAGCGGAAGCCCAGCCGTTTTTCCAGCAGCAGCATCGCGGCAATCGAGGCGCTGTCAGGCACTTCAATGACATGGTCAACAACATCGAACTGGAAACTCGGCTCCACTTTTTGCCGGCCAATGCCTTCAATCAGGCTCAGGCATTCGACTTGTGCATCACGGTCGCGTGCGTGCCAGCTCTTGGCGAACACCATGCCCTCGGGCTCGGCCACGCAAAGCTGTGTTGCCAGGCCACGATAGCGCAGATAGCGGCCAATGGTGGCGGAAGTGCCGCCGGTGCCCGCGCCGCAGACAATCCAGGCCGGATGCGGATGGGTTTCCTTTTCCAGCTGGCCGAGGATGGATTCGGCGATATTGTTGTTGCCGCGCCAGTCAGTGGCGCGCTCGGCCAGGCCAAACTGGTCAAGAAAACAGGCGCCATCGGCAGCGATTTCACGCGCGCGTGCCTGGGTGCATTTGCCCGGCGGGGTGAGGTCGGCCTTGCCGCCCAGTGCGCGCACCGCCTCGATTTTTCCGGGCGCGGTGCAGTCCGGCATCACCGCAGTGAACTCCAGCCCCAGCATGCGCGCAAACCAGGCTTCGGAAATCGCCGTGCTGCCCGATGAGGCATCCACCACCGCCTGCCCCGGCTTCAGGCGGCCATTGCACAGCGCATACAAAAACAGCGAACGCGCCAGACGATGCTTCAGGCTGCCGGTGGGATGCGCGGCTTCATCTTTCAGATAGAAGTCAATGCCGGCAAAGCCGGGAAAACGCATATGCAACAAATGCGTATCAGCCGAGCGCGCGGCCTCGCGTTGCAATGTGGCGATGGCATCACTCACCCAGCGGCGTTGTTCGGAAAGCGTCATGGCAGCCCTGCATGTGTTGAAGGCCTGCCATGTTAAAGCCTGTTGCCCGGCCTTGGCTGGGCATACAGGCAATAGTGACAGGAAAGTCGTGGGGCTATCCCAGTAATTGTTGTATCCGGGCTTTCAAGGCTAGCCCTTCGCGGCGCAGGTAGTCGCGCTCATCGCGCCAGGCGGGAAAGCGCTGTTCCACTTCATGCCAGAACGCGGGCGAGTGGTTGTGGTGAATCAGGTGGCATAGTTCATGTACCAGTACATATTCAAAGGCGCTGGGGCGGGCAAGTATCAGTGCCAGGTCCAGTGCCAGATTGCCGTTCCATGACAATGAGCCCCAGCGTGAGCGGGTGCGTTTGAACTGGATGCGTGCAGGCGCTTTGGGCAGGCCATCACGGTAGCGCGGCAGCCAGCGGGCGACATCGGCACGGGCATGCGCCTCATAAAAATCACGCAGGGCGCGGCGGATGGCCGGTGTGCTGTACTGCCCTTGCAGCGCCTCCAGGCCGCGCACTTCAAAACACAAGGCATCGCCCTGCTGTTGCAGGCGGGTGATGCGTCCCGGTTGCCAGTGCAGCCCTAGCTGCTCGCCCCGCAATGGCAATTGCCGGGTTTGGCCGATGCAAAGTGCTGGGGCGTGTGCGGCCTGTACATCGTGCCAGTGCCGTGCCAGCCAGCCGCGATGCGCGTGCAGAAAATCCAATGCCTGTTGCAAGCTGCCATATGCAGGCAGGGTCAGGCGCGCGCCGCGCTCATCAACGCTGAGCTTGAAGCGCCGCGCCTGCCGGTGGCGTTGGATGGCCACCGGCACGGGCTCGCCATCGGGCAGTATCAGCTCGACATTTTCCGTGGTGGTTTGCAGCTTGGGCGCAGGCCAGCCGGGCATTTGTCGGCAAACTCAGTCTGCGCTGCTTAGTTTCAATGCTTGCTCAAGCACGGCAAAAAGCCGTTTGAACTCACCCGCCATCAATGCAAAACGTGCGTCCAGCTCGGCACGCATATCGTCGTTTTCGCTGCCTTCCAGTTGCTCGATGGCGCCATCGAGCAGTTTGAACTTGCGCACGACGATATCTTCGCCCAGCACAAAGCTCAGATGCCCGTTCAAATCCAGCGCCAGGCGGCTGACCTGTTTACCTGCCTGCAAATGGGTGTCGATTTCTTCACCGGCCAGCTCCATGCGCTGCACCTTTACCACCGCGCCGGTATCGGCGGGGTCGCGCAGCTCGCATTCATCACCCAGCACAAGACCATCGGGCAGTTCGTCGCCAGCAATCCAGCCGGTCATGACCGCACGCGGCGCGATTTCGGCATTGATGGGCAATGCCGGGAAGCTGCCCATCGCCTCGCGGATTTGCGAAACCACCGTTTCTGCGGTTTTGCGCGAAGAAGTGTCCACCACCAGTACGCCCAGCCCCAAGTCCAGCATGGCATCGGTGCGGCTGGGGCGCACAAAGGCGCGCGGCAGAAGCTCGGTGATAAGGTCTTCCTTCATCTGCTTGCGCATCTTGCTGCCGGGGCGGCGCTCGTTTTTCTGCTCGAATTCGGCAATTTTTTTTTGCAACAGGTCGTTCACCACCGCGCCGGGCAGGATTTTGTCCTCGCCCCCCAGGGTGAGCCAGATGCAGTCCTCGATACGGTGCAGCAGCGGGGCATCTTCTTCACCACGGCCAAAGGGCGAGATAAAGCCGCGCGAGGATAGCTCCAGCCCGCCAACGGGCTTCAGTGCGACATCGGCCAGTTGGGTTTCCAGCTCGGAAAAGTCCAGATGAGTGGGAAAGCGAAACAGGGTGAGATTGCGAAAGAACATCGGGATTCCAAAAAATCAGGCTTGCGGCTTGTCGCCACCGGCAAGCCAGGCATGGGCATCGGGCAGGGCATCGCTACGGCTGCCAAGCGCGAGAAAGTCAAACAGCTTGCCATCGGAAAGCTGCGAGGGACGAATATCGGCCAGTGCGCGCGAGATGGTTTCAATCCGCCCCGGGGTTTCACGCTCCCATTGCCGCAGCATCTTTTTCACCTGCGCCCGTTGCAGGTTTTCCTGGCTGCCGCACAGGTTGCAGGGGATGATGGGAAAGCCCTTGTGCGCGGCGTAGGCTTCAATATCGGCTTCGGCCACATAGGCCAGCGGACGAATCACCACATGCTTGCCATCGTCGGAGAGCAGCTTGGGCGGCATCCCGGAAATCTTGGCGTGGAAGAACAGGTTGAGAAAAAAGGTATTCACCAGGTCATCGCGGTGGTGACCCAGCGCAATCTTGGTAAAGCCGTGCGCCTCGGCATAGGTGTACAGCGCGCCACGACGCAGGCGCGAGCACAGCGAACACATGGTCTTGCCTTCGGGAATCACCCGGCTGACCACCGAATAGGTGTCCTGCTCGATGATGTGGTAGTCCACGCCGATCGAGGCCAGATATTCGGGCAGGATGTGCTCGGGAAAGCCCGGCTGCTTCTGGTCGAGATTCACCGCTGTGATGGAAAAGCGCACCGGCGCTTTCTTCTGCAATTGCAGCAGCACATCCAGCAGGGTGTAGCTGTCCTTGCCGCCAGAGAGGCAAACCATCACCTTGTCGCCTTCTTCAATCATGCCGAAGTCGGCAATGGCCTTGCCCACCTGGTGGCGCAGGCGTTTGCCGAGTTTGTCGGCCTCGCGCTTGGCATGGCGGCTGGCCGCCGGCGAAGTCGCAGACGGGTTTGGGGTATCGAGCAGGGTTAGAGGTATGGCGTTCATCAACCGGGCATTGTAGCTTGCCGCAGGACAGCAGCCGGATTGATTCTTTGCGCAAATCCCTCGTACTGAACGCTGGCATGGCGAAATACACATCCCTGCCGGAGACAGCGCGATGGGCAAGGTCATGACAGCTGCCGTAGCTCGCGCTTTGTGCGATGGTATGAGTGCCTGATGTGGTAAAGCCCGCTATCACGGCACAAGCCTCTATGGAAAACCTGCCAAGAATGGCGGGTTTTCTCCAGCAGATGAATGGGGCATCAAGCCTGAGCCGGGGCGCTTTCGTTAGCGGTTTTTGCCGCTTCCGGGCTGACTTTTTCAATGGTGTGGCGTAGTTCACGGCTCAGGATGGTGCGTGCGCCGCGCGCCCATTGGGTGAGACGCTCATCGAACATCAGCTTGGCGTTGTCATCCGTCCAGACCAGTTCCAGCTCGCGCAGTTTCTGGATGAAACCACGGAACAGCGATTTGTCGAAAAATTCCGGCGCGGTCTGTGCGTACAGCAGCGACAACCGCTGTGCGGCCAGTTGGCAGAGCGTTTCCAGCTCGCCTGCGCTCAAGGTGCCGGAGCCGTTCTTGGCCAGCACTGACAGGGCGATGTAATAGCGTTCAAACGCCTGTTGCAGCGGGTTGCCAAGGCCGCGCAGGCGGAACAGTTCATCGCTCTCGCCGGCGCTGCGCATCAGTTGTTCATCGCCTTCGCCGTTTTGCTCCAGCAAGCCTTCGCGGATAAAGACATCAATGGTGCGCGAAATGCGCTCGGCAAACTGTGCTGCCGTCCACGGCAGGAACAGCTCGGCCTGCAGGAAAGGATAGACGTTTTGCGCCAATTGCATCAGCGACTGCCGCGAAAGGCGGCGATTGTGCTGGAAGCACACTGCAATCCAGGCCGAGGAGGTAAACAGGTGCAGCACATTGTTGCGGAAGTAGCTGAGCAGCACGGCATTTTCGGCGCTCACTTCCAGCACATCGCCCAGTGGGTGACGAATGCGTTGCAGCACCTTGATTTCTTCGCCCTGGGCGACGACTTCTTGCGGGCTGTGCGGGGTGACGCTCACCCAGTCCGAATAGGGCACTTCTGCCAGCAATGTTTTGGACAGGGCGATTTGTGCCAGCAGGTCGGCCTCGCCCATGGCGTTCTTGGGGGTGGACAGCAGCGCCAGCGCCAGCAGGTTGATGGGATTGACGTCGGCGGCGCGGTTGATATTGACCTGGATTTGCTGCGCCAGGCTGTCAATGGTGTTGGAGAACCATTGTGGCTTTTCGTCTTCGCCAACGGGTTTGCCATCCCAGCCTGCGGCTTTTTCGGCCAGTACCTGGGTGAGCCGGATTGGCTCGCCAAAGTTCACCACCACTTGCCCGTAATTGCTGCGCAGAACGCGCGGCAGGCTGGTCAGCAGTTGCCAGATGGATTCTTTTTCCTTGGGCTTGCCGGAGAGCTCGTCCAGATAGCTGCTGCCTTCCATCAGTTTTTCGTAACCGATGTAAATCGGCTGGAACAGCACCGGACGGGTCGGCTGGCGCAAGTAGGCGCGCACGGTCATCGCCAGGGTGCCGCCCTTGGGCTGCAACAGCCGGCCGGTGCGCGAGCGTCCGCCTTCGATGAAGTATTCGATGGAATAACCACCGGACACCAATAGCGCCATGTATTCGCGGAACACCGCCGTATACAGCGCATTGCCGCGGAAGCTGCGTCGTGCAAAGAACGCCCCGCCCTTGCGCAGCAGGGTGCCAACGACCGGCAGGTTGAGATTGATGCCGGCAAAAATATGCGGCGGCACGATGCCCTGGGTGTACAGCATGTAGGACAGCAGCAGATAGTCCATATGGCTGCGGTGGCTGGGCACATAGATGATTTCATGTCCCGGTGCGGCGGCCTTGAAGGCTTCCAGATGGTTGACGCGCACGCCGCGATAAATGCGGTTCCAGATGGGAGTCAGCAAAAAACTGGCCGAACGCACCACCGGGTGTGAATAGTCCGCAGCGATTTCCCAGGCATAGCCATGGGCTTTTTTCCAGGCCGCCCTGTACTGGCCTTTTTGTTTGCCGCCTTCGCGGCGCGCCTGGTCGGCAATCGCCTGTTTGACCGAATCGGCGGCCAGCACCCGGTCAATCAGCATGCGCCGGGTGGACAGGTCAGGGCCGATAACGGCGGTACGGATGCGCCGGAAGTGGGTGCGCAACACCCGCGAGAGCTTGCGCACGGTGCGCTCTGGCGGCAGCGCCTCATCGACGATTTCGCGCAGCGCCACCGGTGGCGAGAAGCGCACGAAGGTGCCGCGGCCGTTGAGCAGGATGGCCAGCAACTTGCGGAAACGGCCAACCAGCGTCCAGTTTTCCGAGAACAGTACCGAAAACCAGCCGCTGTTCTTGTCCGGCGCGCGGCCGACGAAAATCGACACCGGCACCAGTTGTACATCCAGCTCCGGGTTGTCGCGATGCGCCTGCAACAGTCGGGCCAGGGAGCCAGAATGGGTTTTGTGTTCTGCGCCCGGGGTCAGCCCCAGTGCGCTGACATGGCGGCGCGAAAGCGCCACATAGGCGCGTTTGCGCCCCAACAGGTCGCCTTGCAGCGGATTCAGCGGTGAAGGCAGCCCGGCCTCGCGGCAAGCCCGCTCCAGAATCAGCGCATTGCTGATGCCATAGTCTTCCAGCACATAGCAGATGGGACGCTCGTCCACATGCTGGGCAGGGTTGTCCGGCTCAATCTTGAGCGCAATCCAGGGCTCCAGCAATTTGCCCAGCAATCGCGCCCAAAGCGGACGGGCAGCGGCTGTGGCCGGTTTTGCGCGGTGTTTGGATGAGACGTTTTTTCCGGGTGGCAGCGGCTCGGGGAGCGGCAAAGAATTCTGGTTCGACATCAGCGCCATTATCACCCAGCCGGGGCACCATCGGGGGCGGCTGGCACGGGTTCATCGGTGGTTTGTGCAGGCGTTTTGGCATCAAGACTGGCGCGCGCGGCCTGCAAGTAATCGGCCAGATACCAGCGCCCCTGCACACGCACCGCCTGCATCACGGTTTTGACTGGCCGCCCGGCAAGCTCGTAACTCACCCGCAATTCGGCTTCATCGCCGTTTTCGCTGACGGTTTCCACCCGGACACTGGCGAGCGTCTGGTTCACATCCAGCCCGTAAAGCTCAAGTATTTGCTTGATGGCGACGTACAGCGGGGTCAGCCCCTCAAGGCTGGCCGCAAGCCCCAGCCGGGAAAAATCTTCATCGCTCTTGATGCCGCCTTGCTCTGCCGCCTTCACCAGCAACCCGATGCTCTGCCTGCCGCGCCCGGCCTCGCCCAGCGGCGCACTGGCCGCCCAGCTTGAAAACACGTCAATCAACTGCGTGTAATGCTGGCGCTGGGACAGGTTGTAATGGCCTTCGCGTCCCAGGTATTCCTTGCCAAACACGCCCAGCCCGCGTGCGGCATCCTGCATGGCGCGGGTTTGGCCGGATAGCTGCTGGCGAAAACTCTGCTGCAATGTTTGTTCGGCATTGGCCTGGGTCAATGCAGCCAGAACTTTCGGGATACTGTCATCCAGCGGCAGCTCGGTCAGTGGCCAACGGCTGCGCTCGTCTTTCCAGGCGGCCTCCACTTCTGTATGCAGCTCGGCAGGCAGGGCGCTGCGGGCAAGCCCCGGCAAATCGTCATCGCGCAAATGCGCTATCAAATCGGTCACTGCGGCACTGGGCGAATCTGCGCCATGTGCGGCGGCAGGCTCGGGCTTGTCGTCCTTGGCACCGGAAAAAACCGCGCACGGCGAGCATGCCTGCAACAATCCGCAGACCAAAAACAGCGCAAAGCCCTGCCAGTAGTGACGATGAAATCTCTGCATGCTTGGCTATCCATCAGCACGATGTGTGCATCTTGACCAAAGCCGGTGCCTGTCGGCAAGCGCCATGCAAAAAGAAAGGAGACGCGAAGGTCTCCTTGAAAGTCCGGCAACGCCGGAGGACAGGTTGTAGCAGGCGAAGATTAACCGTGCCACAAAGTTTATGCAACACCTAAGGTTTGCAATGGTAACTATTTGATTTGTTTGTATTGTTGTAGCGCATCTTGCTTGATGCGCCTGCGTGCCTCGGGCGAGGCGCGACGATTTTCGCCAAGCAGTGCCGACTCCCAACCGCCATAACTGGGATTGGGCAGCATCCACCAGCGCTCTCCCCACCAGCTGCTGTATTGCCCGGATAGCGCTGCGCGCGCCTCGGGGGTATTGCTGCGAATCTCGACGAAATCGCCCAACTGGTCGCCAAACTGCATCACGATGCGATAGTTTTGCGCGACCTGCTGGCGGCGGCAGCGTTTTTCACTGCCGACCTGTTCGCAGCCGGGGATTTGCATGCCCAGCCCCAGAAACACGGTTTCGCCCGGTTTCACCGGCAAGCCCGCAGCACGCAGGTTCTCCAGCGTCTCGGCACTGAGCGCGGCTTCGCGGTTGGAGATGTAAAAAATGGTGATGCCGCGTGCTGCCGCTGCCTGGGTGAACTCCAGCGCACCGGGAATCACCCGGGCTTTTTTCTCCGCCACCCAGGCATTCCAGCTATCGCTGTCAAACTCACTGCCTTCTGCCAGCAAGCGCGCCTGATAGGGCGAGTTGTCCAGCACGGTTTCGTCAATGTCCATGATGATGGCAGCTGGCAGCGTACGGCGATCACCCGGGCTGCGTTCATTGCCTGCAAGCGCCTCTTCGCCAGAAGCCAGAGCCGCATCCAACTGCCTGGCAGCGGCACGATACAGGCTGCGGGTGGCGGCAGCGTACTCATCCGAGCGCTGCATCCATACCACGGCATTGAGATTGTCATGAGCCGCCGGCGGTTGAGGTGGCAAAGAGGCTGGCCTCTCCGGCATATGCTGACAGGCCGCCAAGCAAAGTGTGGCGGCCAGTACACGGGTCTTGCGCAAAATGGGCATGGGGGATTCTCGTTCTATTTATAAAGGCTGTAAGTTTAGAGCTTGCCCGGATGAGAAGTGCCGTGCTTGCCAAGCAAAAACCCCTGCCGGCATGAGCGGGCAGGGGTCGGCAGGATCAGAAAACTTTTTCTGCTTCCGGCAGTGCGTTGAAGCGTTCAACCGCATCGCGCAGGATGGCTTTGGCTTCTTCGGCATCGCCCCAGCCGGCGATCTTGACCCATTTGCCTTTTTCAAGGTCTTTGTAGTGCTCGAAGAAGTGGCCGATACGTTCGACCCAGTGTGAGCTCAGTTCGCTGACGTTTTCAATATCGGCATAGCGCGAATAAATCTTGGATACCGGCACGGCAATCAGCTTTTCGTCGCTGCCCGCCTCGTCGGACATCTTCAAAACGCCGACCGGGCGGCAGCGCACCACGCTGCCAGGCAACAGCGGCAGGTGCAGAATCACCAGCACATCGGCCGGATCACCGTCACCGCAAAGGGTATGCGGCACATAGCCGTAGTTGCAGGGATAGCGCATCGGCGTTGACAGGATGCGGTCAACGAAAATCGCGCCGGATTCCTTGTCCACTTCGTATTTGACCGGGTCGGCATCCTTGGGGATTTCGATGATGACGTTGATTTCATCCGGCGGATTTTTGCCGGTGGTAACGCGACTAAGGCCCATGAGCTGGCTCCATTGTTGGGGATAAGGTGGTCAATTTTACGCGGGCAGGCGTCCATGAAAAACGGCGACCCGGAACTTGGCCGGGCCGCCGTTTGCGGTGTGGACTTGAATCAGTTGTCCTGATCGCGCTTTTTGTCCAGATATTGCTGTGCCCAGCGTTCGGCAATGCGGCCTGCCGCATGGCGACCACCGACACCAAAGGCGATGGCCAGTGCTACGGCCACGGCGCCCAGGGTCAGGGCAAAGGCCAGATACACGATGTCGTTGGCAACGCCCATTGCGCGCAGTCCCATCGCCAGCACCAGGGCGGTGATGGCCACGCGGGCGATGCGAGAGAGCAGCAGGGCATTGCCGGCGTTGGCGCGCTGGATGGCCAGTGCGGCCAGGTTCGCCAGCCAATAGCCAATTACCAGAATGGTCAGACCCAGCAGGATGTCGCCACCGAAGGCAATGAAGGTGGTGGCAAGGTCGCGGATGGCGGTGAAGCCAACCAGGTCAGCGGCCTCGACGGTGGCAAAGAGCATGATGAAAAACAGCGCCAGCTTGCCGGCAAAATCCGATAGCGAGGTCGGCGCGCGTGTCGGGATGGCGGAAGTGCTTTGCAGCGGAGCGATTTCCGTAACTACAGCGTCCACTTCAGGCTTTGCGCTTGCCGGGAAAACATGCCCCAGCCCCAAGCGTTCGGGCAGGCGGTCAAGTCCCAGGCTGGAGAGCAGGCGGGCAATGACGTCGGCGGCAAAGCGGCCAATGAACCAGGCCAGCAGCAGCACGGCGGTCGCGGCCAGAATGCCGGGAATGGCCTCAACCATGATGCCCAGCATGCGGGTCAGCGGCGCGGAAATGGCTTCAATCTTGAGTGCATCCAGTGCAGCAATCAGTGCCGGGACGAAAATCAGGATGAATGCCAGCGTGCCGCCCAGCTGCGACAGGCGCAGGTCGCGGGTCGCCTCATTGCGTGCAGAGAACTGGTCGATGCGGGTCGAGGCCAGCAGGTTGCTGACCAGGCCGCGTACCAGTTTGGCGACCACCCAGCCGCCGATGGCAAAGAACACCGCCACAAAGATATTCGGCAGCATGCCCATGATGTCGTTGGTCATCAGCGTCAGCGGCGTCATCAGACCTTCGATTTGCAGCACGCCGACAATCGCGGGCAGGAACAGCAGCAGCACCAGCCAATAGGCGACATTGCCCATGGCATTGGACACCGGCGGCATGTCCGCGCCTTCGGAGAGCTTCTCGTCAAGCCGTGTGGCATTGAGGCCGCGGTTAATCAGGCTGCGCACCAGGGTGGCGACAATCCAGCCGAGCACGGCGAGCAGGAGCGCCAGCAAAATGCGCGGCAGATAGCTCAATACCGTGGAGGCAAGCACCGACAGCGGGCCGGAAACGCCATCGACATTGAACACGCTGAACATGCCGAGCGCGGCCAGCAGCAGCACAAACCAGAACACCAGCCGTGCGGCCAGTTTTTCATAGTTGAAACCAGAGACTTCCGGAGTGACGCCATTCAAGCGGCGGTTGAGGCCGACCGCCGACAGTCCCTTGCGGGTGCCTGCCGCCAGCGCCAGAGCTACCAGCCAACCAATCAGAAGGATGGCAATACCGCCAAGCAGATGCGGCAGATAATTGCCCAGAGAGTGTTGCAGTAAAACCTGCCAGGGAAGTTGGGGAGGCATGGTGGTCACCTTTGCGGTTGAAAGACACTTTGGAGTGTAAACCCTTCGGGTGAAATGCTTGTATGCAGCCTGCCGATGGAGACGGTTCAGCCGCAGCATGAGAGGCTGATGCGGGTTTGAGACGACCGGGATAGTGCAGATGCAACGGTTTTTGATGATGGGCGTCCTGCTGTGCATCGGCGGAATTGCCGAGGCAGGTCAGGAAAAGCCGGAAATCACCCGGCAAGCGGCGAACCCGCAGGCCGTAGGCGTGCTGCATAGCATGCGTACCATTCCTGAAACCTGTAGCCGCGCGCAGGGGCAATTCACCGGCAACCCGGCGCAGCCTTATCAGGTGGAAGTGGTGCAAAGCAGTAGCCAATGTCGGCCACGCGCCTTGTTGCAGGATGCCAGCGTTGCCAAGCCCAGTGCAGAAGCGGGTTGGCTGCTCAATGACATCGTGCGCATCCCCAGTGCTGCTTGCCCCTCACAACAGGCCGTGCTGCGAATCTGGCGCCATCCGGGCAAGGTGGCACCGCCCAGGCTGGATGCCCAGGGGCGCAGCCGCATCTATCTGCAAGACGCCATGAATACCGGCCCCTCCCCGGACGTGCCGAAATTCGCGCTGGATTTCCGCATGGAAGGCAGTGCCTGCGATTGATGCGAAAACCCGACGCATAGCCAACTATTGACGAGCCCCGTCACCCTGCGCGCAGTCGCTCAGGTCTTTGTGGGCGCTGCAAGAGATTCTGCGACTGCGCTTCGCTTGCGCAGAATGACGGTTCGTTGTGCGTAGCGTAGCCCTCAAAGCCTGTCGCCTCTCACTCCGTCACCCTACGCGAAGTCGCAGGGTCTTTGTGGGCGTTTCAGGAAGATTCTGCGACTGCGCTTACGCTTGCGCAGAATGACAGCTGCTTTTGCTTTTGACCTTCGCCCTGTTCGGACGCGCCGAGTACCGCAGCGACCAATGGGAGAAGGCAGGGCATGTTTGAGCATCGTGCAACGATGCGAGTTTGCCCTGCCGCCATTGGCCGCGAGGAACGCAGGGGACTTCGCGCAGCGAAGCGCGGTAGCCAGGGCTGGTTTCTTTGCCTCCTTTCTTTGCCAACAAAGAAAGGAGGTGCGCTGCCGGGTGCAGTCCCGGCGTTGAGTAAACAGCGACAACCCAGAAAGATTCTGCGACTGCGCTTCGCTTGTGCAGAATGACGGTTCGTTGTGCGTAGCGTAGCCCTCAAAACCTGTCGCCCCCCCAATCTGTCGCCCTGCGCGAAGTCGCTCAGGTCTTTGCGGGCGTTCCAGAAAGATTCTGCGACTGTGCTCTTGCACAGAATGACAAAGCAATTGCGGGCTTTTATCGCTGCGGGAATTAGCTGCTGATGGCGAGTTTTTCCTGTTTGTAGCGCCATACTGCAACCATCCAGAGGATGCCGGCCAGCAGCAGGGCCGAGGCCAGATATGCCGCCCATTGCTCTGCCGCGATGGCATCGCCACGGGAGATGCGCGAGAGCATCTGGTTCTGCGACAGGAACGGTACGGCGTACTGCCACAGGGCGGTGTCCTTGATTGGATAGGCCATCAGTGCATAGGCAGGCAACATTGGCAAGAACATCAGCCAGGTGAGGTTGGCCTGGGCTTCTTTCATGCTCTTGGCATAGGACGAGAGTGCGGTCAAAAGCGCGGTGCCAATCAAGACCAGCGGCAGCAGAACCAGCAGCATTTGCGCGATGGCGCTGAGGCTGACATCCATCATCTTCGCCATGCCGGTGCCGACCAGGGTGGCGCTGAGCTTGAAGGCCACCAGGGTGAGCAGCAGCCCGGTGATGCCGACGGCGGCGGCGGCCAGCATCTTGCCGCTGACCAGGGCTTCGCGTGCAGCAGGCGTGGTCAGGAGCGGCTCCAGCGATTGCCGCTCGCGCTCGCCAGCGGTGTTGTCCATCGACAGGTGGGCGCCGCCAATAAAGGCAAAAATCAGGAGAATCAGGGGCATGATGACGGCCAGCAGCATGCCGCGCTTGGCCTCGGGGGTGGCAAGATCCTTGTGGTCGATGGCGATGGCCTGGGTCACGGCCGGGTTGATACCGCGCGCCAGCAGGCGCAGATTGCCGGTGCTGCCGCCATAGGCTTGCAGGACGCGGCTCAGCCTTTGCATCGGGATTTCTGCCGCGCGCCGGGTGGAGTCGGCCAGCATCACCACGCGCGCGGGCTCGCCATTTTGCCATTGCTCGGCAAAGGCCGGCTCAATGATGAGTGCGACATCCTCGCGCTGTTCGCGGATGGCAGCTTCCACATCCGCAGGCGGGTCTTTTTGCGGGCGGATGTCGTAGCTGGCAAGAAAGGCCATCAGGTTGGGGGCGTGCTCATGGCCGATAACCGGGATTTCCAGCGGTTTTTCCAGCTGGGTGCTGATGCGCAGCTCGGTGAGCTTGCCCATGCCGAGCATGATGAGCGGATACAGCAGTGGGCCGAGCAGCAAGGTCATCAGGAAGGTTTTGCGATCGCGCGAGAAGTCGCGCAATTCCTTTTTCATCACTGTCCAGATGGTGGCAAAGCGGCTGTGTTGTTGGCGGCTCATGCGAACAGGCCCTCCTCGCTGCCAATGAGTTTCACGAATGCGTCTTCCAGATTCTCAAGCCCGGCTTGCTGGCGCAGTTCATCGGGCGTGCCTTCGGCCATCACCCGCCCTTGGGCGATGATGACGATGCGGTCACACAGCGCGGCGACCTCCTGCATGATGTGGCTGGAGAAAATCACGCAGCGGCCTTCTGCGCGCAGCTGGCGCAGAAATTCGCGCAGGCCGCGGGTGGTCATCACGTCCAGACCATTGGTGGGCTCGTCCAGAATCACGTTCTTCGGGTCGTGTATCAGCGCACGGGCAATCGCGGTCTTGGTGCGCTGCCCCTGGCTGAAGCCTTCGGTCTGGCGGTCAAGAAAATCCTCCATCTGCAGGGCGCGGGCAAGTTTGCCCAAGCGCTCGCTGATGAGGGCATCGCTCATGCCATGCAGGCGGCCGAAGTATTCGATGTTCTCGCGCGCGGTCAGGCGCTTGTACACACCGCGCGCGTCGGGCAGCACGCCCAAGATGCGACGCACCGCATCGGCCTCGCGCACGCTGTCGTGCCCGTCCACCAGCACCCGGCCTTGCTCCGGCTGCATCAGGGTGTAGAGCATGCGCATGGTGGTGGTCTTGCCAGCGCCATTGGGGCCGAGCAGGCCGGTGATTTGGCCATCATGCGCGGTAAAGCTGACATGGTTGACGGCGATGACCGGGGCGTCTTTCTTGCCCTTGCCGGGGAAGGTTTTATGCAGGTGTTCGGCAGTAATCATGGATTGGGCCCGTTGAAAGAGGTAAACGGCGGCACGGCGGAAAGATTGTCAAGACAGCTGCTTTGCAACGGCTCGCTGAACGCGGTTTCGACGAACTGGGCAAATACTTTCGGCATGCAGCCTGCGCCAATGACGTTATGCCCCTGACCTTTGAGCACCAGGTGGATGGCGTGGTCGAGCTTGGCGATGGCTTCATCGCCATAGCGCGGCGGCGTCACCGGGTCGAACTCGCCGGAAATCGCCAGCACCGGAATCTTGCCGGTCAGTGGCGTGCGGAAGTCTGCCGGGACTGTGCCGCGCGGCCAGACGTCGCACATCGCGGCCATGCCCTCGGCCAATCGCGCCCCCAGCACGGTATTGTGGTCGGCCTCGCTTGCATTGAAGCTGCCCGCGTCCTCGGCGCAAATCACCGAAAGCTGCATGCCCATCGCCATGCTTTCCCCCATCTGCTTGCTGAGCATCTGTGACAGCGCAGTGATGCCTTCATAGCGCCCGGCATGGGCATCGTGAATTAGCTTGGGCAGGAGTGCGGCGGCCTGCGGCATGTAGGCATACATGCGCACCAGCCCGGCCAGCATGTCGGCGGTGAGTGTGGTGCGGGTTTCCTCGTGGGTGGAGGCATCGCGGTAGCGCACCTCGACCGGGTTCTGCCTGAGTCGTGCCAGCAGCGCATCCAGCTGTGCGCGGGTGTCGCCGAGTTTTTCGCGGCAAGCGGCATCGCCCTGGCACTGGGCAAAATACAGCGCCAGCGCATCATCCAGATTGCGGGCAAAAATGCCGCCCAGCGGCTGGGTATTGGGCACCACCGAATCCAGCACCAGGCTGCGGGTGTGCTGCGGGTAGCGCAGCGCATATTGCTGCGCCACGCGGGTGCCGTAGGAAATGCCCATCAAATTGATTTTTTCAGCGCCAATGGCCTGCCGCACCGCATCCAGGTCACGCACTGCATTGGTAGTGGTGTAGTAGCGCAGGTCGGCTTTTTGCGACAGCGCCGTTGCACAGGCCTGCGTCATATGGCGCATTGTTTCAGACGAGGCATCTTGCGCGGCAGCCTCATCCTGCGGGCAGGCCAGCAGGTTGGAGCCGCCGGTGCCGCGCTGGTCAAGCAAAATGACATGGCGGTTTTTCAGCACATCGGCAAAAGCCATTTCCAGCTGCGGAAAGGTCTGGATGGCCGACTGTCCCGGCCCGCCAGCGAGCATGAACACCGGGTCAGGCTCGGCGGCTGCCGGGTTTTCGGTCTGCACCCAGGCGATCTTCAAGTCAAGCTTGCGGCCATCGGGCGCATCCGGGTTCTCCGGCACGGCCAGCGTGGCGCACTGCGCGGCAACCGACTTGTTGATTTGCGGGTTGGCAAGCGTGCATGGCTCGAATACCAGCGAGCCGAGCTTCTGGCGGCCATCATTTGCGCCCTGCTCGGGCGTGGTCATGTTCTGGCAAGCGGCCAGCGCCAGCAATGGGGTCAGCGCTAATAACGGTGGAACGGGTTTCATGCGAACTCCGTGGTGGATGGGGAGAGAAAGTTTCATGCGTCCTCGTCAATGAAGATGTTTTCGATGGTTTCGCCAAACAGCCGGGCAATGCGGAAAGCCAGTGGCAGGGAGGGGGCGTATTTGCCGGTTTCCAGTGCATTGACGGTTTGCCGCGAGACATCCAGTTGCTCGGCCAGCGCCGCCTGCGACCAGCCCATCTGCTCGCGCAACTCACGTAGCCGGTTTTTCATAGGTTGCGCCAGTGCAGAAACAGACGAATCAATAACCATGAGGCGATGAAGCCAAGTATCAGCACCTCAAGCACATGAGCTGCAGAAAGCGGCGCCAGCCGTATGGCCTGCGCCGTCCACAACAAGACCGCACAGCTCATGACAAGGCCACTGCTCCACAGCAGGGCGATGTGCTCCAGCTTGCGCTCGAACTCGTCGCATTCGCGCAAAAAGCGCAAGTAATCCAGCAGGCTCCATAGCAGTAAGGCAGCCATCATTGCCAATACCGGCAGGCGAAGCCATAGCGAATGCTCCCCCATGCTGGGTGCTGACAAGTAACCGATCGTAGCCCCCAAGGGCAAGGCAAGCAGCATCAATGGCAGGCTGCGCCGCCAATAGCGTTTGAATGCCGGGCTGGTTTCGGTCAGGCGTTTGAGCTTGGACATTGGTGGTTGCCTCCGGTTTGCTGCTGCCCCGGTAGGCAACAAGGACTGTCAAGTTTGCTTGACATGCACAATAGGTCGTCTGGGCGGGTGTGTCAAGCGTGCTTTACATGTTCGCGGATGCGGCTTGTTGCCTTGGCAACCAGCCGATGGCTGGGCGATACGCGTGAGCTGCCGCCATCAAGGTGGACAAAGACGCGCGCGGATCATCTGCATGTCCAGATGGCGGCGCCCCCAGCCGGTGAGGTAGATCAGCCGCAGCGGCAGCGGGTAGCGGTGGCGGCAGGCGCTGGAGAGGCCTTGATGGGCGAGCACCTCCAGGCCGAAATCACGCAGCTCGGCAAGATCGGCGATTCCCCATTTGAACGCTGGCGGGGCGCTGCCCAGTTTGCCCAGGGTGTCGTGGCGCTTCTGTTTGCCGACAAGTTTCTTCGGCAGGCTGTCAAATACCAGCTGCGCTCCGGGCAGCTTGTGCGCCAGCCGGGCCAGCCAGTCGCGTACGGTGGCGGTATCGAAATACATCAGTACGCCTTCGGCCACCAGCAGCACCGGTTTGCCGTGGGCGGCGGCCAGATCCATCCAGTCTTCATCCAGCATCGACTGCGGCAGATAGACATTGCCCGACTCCGGCAGCAGCTGGCGGCGCAGCGCGATGGCTGCGGGCAGATCCAGCTCGTACCAGGCAGTCACCGCTGGATGGCCGAGACGCTCGTAGCGCGCATCCAGTCCGGCGCCGACATGCACCACCACCGCATCGGGATGCTCGGTGAGAAACTCGCGGACATAGCCATCAAGCAGTGCCGCACGTGCGCAGCAGCCCACTTGCGAGGCCTTGCCACGGGCGAAGATGGAAAAATCAAAGTCGATCAGTGCCATCATCCGCTTGGCCTCGGCATCGCGCAGCAGGGCGTCGGGGCGCGAGTATTCCACCGCCTTGGCCCATAGCGGGATCAACAAGGTGGAGGAGAGGTCGCTGATCGCAGCGGGGGAGATTTTCTGGCTCATGCGTGGCTCCTTGGCAGATGACGAGGATCGGCAAGAGCTGGCGCTGGCTGGCGTTGCGAAGTGCAGTTTAAGGCATCAGGTGCAGGCGGACTGCAAGGCGTTGAGGCGCTCCTGCAAGGTCAGGCGGCTGGCCGGATCGCTGGCATTGGGCAGCAGGCGTTCGGCGGTGGCAAGGGCAGGCGGATGCGGTAGTGACCGAGCAGCCAGCCGACCGCAAGGCCGACCAGTAGCCAGACGAAGCGCCCGATAAGCCAGCTTCGCCACGAGAAGCGTTGCTGTCCTGTCGCCGGGGTGGGGCGCGCTTCCGGGTACAGTGCAGCGCGTCCGGCTTCAGCTACTGATGTATTTCTCACGGCGGATATGGCGCATGGCAAGGCCGAGGCCTTTCAGGGTTTCCACGCAGGCATCGACCATATTCGGGTTGCCGCAGAGGTAGGCCACATCGTGCTCGGTATCCGGTGACAGCGTGGGCAGGGCGTTCTGCACATAGCCGTGGAAGGCGTGGTGCGCCAGGGCGCTGCCTGTCTCCGGCATCTGCCGGGAGAAGCAGGCCAGATAGCGGAACTGCTGCGGGTGGCGTTCGGCAAAGGCGATGAATTCATCGGCAAACAGCGCGTCCTCTGGGCTGCGGATGCCATGCAGCAGCGCCACTTGCACGCCGCGCGCGTTCATTTGTGCTTCGAGTTCCGGCAGCATCGAGCGATAGCTGGCAATGCCGGTGCCGGTGGCGACCATCAGATAGCGGTGGTTGTTATCGCCGGGCTTCAGCACGAACTGCCCCAGCGGGCCGCTGGCCTTGACCGCATCGCCAATCGCCATGCCCTGAAACAGCGCCGTGGCGGCGCCGCCGGGCACCAGGCTGGCGATGAATTCCACCGCCTCACCGACCTGGATGTGATGGTCGTGGCGGGTGGCGCAGGAATAGCTGCGCCGGGCGATGCTGCCATCGGCCAGCGGAAAATGAATCTGGATGAACTGCCCCGGGGTGTAGTCCAGCGGCGCGCCGTCATCACGCACAAAGCAAAGATGCAGGACAGAGGGCGAGATTTCGCGGCGGGCAGTCAGGCGAATGGGGAACAGTGGGGACATCGGGCAGAGCCGGGTGGGCGGACACAGCCGCCTATAATAAGGCTTCACTTGATTCGGCCTTTTCATGACCTCCCAAGCTGCTGCCGCGCTCAGTGTGCGCGACCTTGTAAAAACCTATGACAACGGCACCCAGGCACTGAAAGGCGTGTCTTTTGACGTGGTGCCGGGGGATTTCCATGCCCTTCTGGGGCCAAACGGCGCGGGCAAATCCACGCTGATTGGCATTGTCAGCTCGCTGGTCAACAAGACGTCCGGCACGGTCAAGGTGTTCGGTATCGATATTGCCACCGATCGTAGCCAGGCGATGCGCCAGATTGGGCTGGTGCCGCAGGAAATCAACTTCAACCTGTTCGAAAAGCCGCTGGATATTTGCGTCAATTACGCCGGTTTTTACGGTATCCCGCGGGATGTGGCCTTGCAGCGCGCCGAGCAGGTGCTGCGGGAGGCGCAGCTTTGGGAAAAGGCCGAGGTGATGAGCCGCACGCTTTCGGGCGGGATGAAACGGCGGCTGATGATTGCCCGGGCGATGATGACCCGCCCAAGACTGCTGATTCTGGATGAGCCAACCGCCGGGGTGGATATCGAAATCCGCCGCGAAATGTGGCGCAGCCTGAAGAAAATCAATGCCGAAGGCACCACCATCATCCTCACCACCCACTATCTGGAAGAGGCCGAGGCGCTGTGCCGCACGCTGGCGGTCATCAACCATGGCCGCATCGTGGCCGAAGGGCCGATGAAAACCATGCTCTCGCAGCTGGATGTGGAGGCTTTCGTGCTGGATGTGCAGGATCGGCTGCCAGCGCAGTTGCCGTCCATTGCCGGGGTGCGCCTGCATGCGACCGATGCGCATACGCTGGCGCTTGAAATGCCGCGTGAAACCAGTTTGAACCGCATTTTTGCCGAGCTGGACGCTGCCGCCATCCGCGTGCGCTCGATGCGCCCGCAAAGCAACCGGCTGGAGGAATTGTTCGTGCGCCTGACTGCCAACCCGGAGGGTGAAGCATGAGCCACAACCTGACCGCGCTCTACACCATCACCCGCCGCGAAGTCATGCGCATCCTGCGCATCTGGACCCAGACCCTGGTGCCGCCGGCGATTACCCTGACCCTGTATTTCCTGATTTTCGGCGGCCTGATTGGCTCGCGCGTGGGCGATATGGGCGGCTTTGACTATATGGCCTTCATCGTGCCGGGGCTGGTGATGATGAGCGTCATCCAGAACAGCTACGGCAATATCAGCTCCAGTTTTTTTGGCGCCAAGTTTGGCCGTCATATCGAAGAGCTGATGGTCAGCCCGGTGCCGAACTGGGTGATTCTGACCGGCTATGTCGCCGGCGCGGTGCTGCGCGGGTTGATGGTCGGCGCCATCGTGATGGCCATCGCCATGCTGTTCACTCCGGTACGCATCCCGCATCCGGGGGTGACACTCGCCGCCCTGCTGCTTGGCGCCATCATTTTTTCGCTGGCCGGTTTTATCAACGCGGTGTATGCGAAAAAGTTCGACGATATCGCCATCATCCCCACCTTCATCCTTACCCCGCTGACCTATCTGGGCGGCGTGTTCTATTCGGTCAGCCTGCTGCCCGACTGGGCCGCCACCGCCACCCGCCTCAACCCGGTGTTCTATATGGTCAACGCCTTCCGCCACGGCTTTCTGGGGGTGAGCGACGTGCCGGTATGGCAGGCGTTTGCACTGATGGGCGTGTTCGTTATCGCACTGGCCGCCTTCGCCCTGCACCTCCTGCGCCGTGGTACCGGGATGCGGAGTTGAGGCCAGGGGTCGGGATTTTTTGATGGGCTAAGTTCTGCCCGCTTCTGGTGAGCGTCATTCCCATGCCGAAGGGCGCGCCTGTACCTTGCCGGAAGATTGCCACGGTGGATACGTTACTCTTGCCGGTGCTGTGTTGAATGCAGCATCCCAAACAAGGAGCCAAAATGACGAAATTGATGATTGCGCCGCTCTCAGTGGCACTGTTGCTTGTTTTAAGCGCCTGCAACAAGCAGGAAGCCGTATCCGAAACAGCGGCTGTCGCCCCGCAGGCGAGTGCTGAAACGGCGGATGAAGCGGTTGCGAGCGGCTTCGATATCAACAGCCTGCCGGTATCCACTGCAACTTTGGGCGACTTCCCCTATATCAGCCTGCCGGCCGGTTACAAGGCCAATGGGCAGCCTGAAACCAAAACCTTCGCTCGTTTTCCCTTCTGGGTGCAGGGCAGTGAGTACTGGGTGGAAGGCAAGTTCCACTTGGTCAATATCCATTCGGATAGCGCATCGAGTGCGCCGGGCTATGCGCAGCTTGAAGTGGAGCGCAGCATCGAGGGCTTGGTCAAGCAAATGGGGGGTGTGCAAGTCGGTGAAGGCAAAATCCCTGCCGAGGTTTCCGGGCAATGGGGTGAGGAAATCAAGCTGGGCATGATAATGGGGCTGGGGGATGTTTATAACAAGCCGGTCAAGACCTGGGCGGTACGCAGGCCTGAAGGCAATATCTGGGTGCAGCTGGTGCAAGACTCCGCACAAGGCTGGCTCACCATTGGCCAGGAAAAAGGCTTTGAGCAAACTGCACAGCTTCTGTCCGCCAGTGCGTTGAAGCAACAGATGGATGCTGATGGCAAAGTGGCGCTGCAAGTGAATTTTGCAACCGACAAGACCGATGTCCTGCCCGAATCCCTGCCGCAAATTGAACAAGTGGCGACGCTGCTGAACGACAACCCGGATTTGCAGCTTGCCATCCACGGCCATACCGATAGCAGCGGGGATGCTGCTTACAACCAAAAGCTCTCAGAAGGCCGCGCGCAAGCGGTGATGAAGTTGTTGCTGGCCAAAGGCATTGCCGACAGCCGTTTGAGTGCGCAAGGCTTTGGTGACAGCCAGCCGGTTGCCGATAACGCCACCGAAGCTGGTAAGGCCAAGAACCGCCGGGTTGAACTGGTAAAGCGTTGAGCCGATAAGACGGTTGTTTTATCGCGGACATGACTTCATCACTCCTGCCCCAAGCCATCCTCATATTCGGCCAGGGCTATACGGCGGGCTTTATCGCACGGGCGTTGCGTGAGGCCGGGGTGCGGGTGATTGCCACCCGGCGCATAGCCGAGGGTGAAGTTCGCGGTTTTGATGGCGAGGCGGTGGACGCGCGCCTGTTGCAAGACATCGCCGGTGTGCAGGCGGTGCTTTCCAGTATCCCGCCCGATGCCGGGGGCGATGCGGCCGCGCGTTGGCTGGCGGCTTTGCCGCAAGCCTCCATCCGGCATTTGCGCGGGTTTGGCTATCTTTCTTCCACTGGCGTGTATCCGGCGGGTGAAATAAACGAGGCTACCGCCGTTGCGCCACAGGATGAGACTGGGCATCGGCGGGTGTTGGCCGAAAGCCAGTGGCAGGCATTGGCAGACTCGTGCGCTGCAGCCAGTGCCATGTTTCGCCTGCCCGCGATTTACGGGCCCGGGCGCAATGCCATCACGCAGTTGGCCGAGGGCAGGGCGCGCCTGGTTGATTCGCCCGTGTGTTTCAACCGCGTGCATGTGGAGGATATCGCCCGCATCGTGCTGGCGGCGATGATGCGTCCACGCAAGGGTGCGGTGTATTTGCCCTGCGATGAACTGCCAGCCAGTCAGGCCGAGGTATTGCGCCATGCCGCCGCACTCTCGGGTCTTGCACTGCCGCCTGCACAAGCACTGGATGACCCGGCGCTGTCACCGGCATTGCGACGTTTCTACCAGCAGGGCGAGAAGCGCATCGACAACCGCCGTACCCGCCAAGAACTGGATTGGCAGCCGCTTTACCGTGATTACCGGCAAGGGCTTGAGGCAGCCTGGCAGGCCGGGGATGGGCGGGATTACAACACGCCGACGACGGCCTGATTGCGACCCTGTTTCTTGGCTTGATAGAGGTGGTGATCGGTGCGTGTCAGCACAGTTTCCCGGGGGACCTGGGTGTGTGCCGGGATAAAGCAGGCGCCGCTGCTGATGGTGAGCTTGTCCAGGTCATCAGGACGGGCGATATGCGGGATGTGCATGTCACGAATGGTGTTTACCAGGGTGCTGCACAGGGTATGCAAGGTGTCAGGCTGGGCATCTTCCATCAATACGGCGAATTCCTCGCCGCCAATGCGGTAAACGGATGCGCCCTGGCCGTGCGGATTGCTGTTCAGGGTTTCATGCAGGGCATGTGCAACCATTTGCAGGCATTGGTCGCCGGCCAGATGTCCATAGTGGTCGTTATAGGTTTTGAAATAATCGACATCTATCAGCATCAGGCCAAAGGCTGTGGGTGAATTGCTGTTTTGTTTCAGGCGCTTGCGGAACGTTGCTTCAAAGGCGCGGCGGTTGCTGATGCCGGTGAGTGTGTCGTTATAGGCTTCTGCATGAAGCGTACGGTTGCTGATATCCAAGTTTTCCATATTGGCCTCAATCAGCACGCGACGCATATAGGCGCGGCGTGAGGTGAGCAGGCGGTTCCAGCACACCATCAGGCAAAAGGCATAGACTGGCAGAAACGTGGAGCTAAATTCCAGTGCGGCAATTTTCGGGCTGGGAAGTGCCTGGATGGTGACCGCCAGTGCACTGGCGCCAATGATGAGGCAGGCTATCAATGCCCAGCGAAAGCTGGTCAGGGTAATCAGGCAGGCCACCACCACATAGCTGAGTGATGAGCTGATATAGCCGGTTGAAATGCTGCCCTGGTGCTGGAGGATGGGGTAGAACGAAACCAGTGCCATCAGGGTGATGGTGGGCAGGGCGAGGGCATCCCAGAGTTTGGCGTGTGCAGAATTTTGCTTGAAATACCAAGCAAGCATCAGTACCAGCAGGCTGCAGGGCAGCCGTACCATCAGGGAGAGGTGTGCAATGTCTGGGTACATTGCCCAATCTGCCAGCGCAAAGGCCATATAGGCAAAGCAGGAAACGGAGGTCAGCAGCAAAAGCCCGTTGCGCTGCTCGCGCCATTGGTAGCCATACCAGCCACGGCGCAGTGTTGCCGGCATCGGCGAGCGCCAGTGGGTCAAAGAATCAATGACATCCTGATAGCGGGAATTGGGAGGCATGGGAATTAAGTTGGGTGCAACTTCCAGAAGAGAAGTAAGGCGCCTGAAATGGCCGTTTGCTGCCGGGTTTGGCGTGCTATGCCAACGCACCAGTATGCTTGCGCCCCAGTTTCCGGACAAGCCAGTCGCCCAGGTCGTGCATCACGGTATAGGCGGCGGGGATGACAACCAGGCTAAGTGCGGTGGAAGTGACCAGGCCGCCAATCACTGCCCAGGCCATCGGCGCGCGGAAGCTGGAGTCGCCGGAAAAGCCCAGCGCCAGTGGCAGCATTCCCGCGCCCATGGCGATGGTGGTCATGATGACCGGGCGGGCGCGTTTGTGGCAGGCATCCAGAAGCGCCTGGTGGCGTTTCATGCCGTGCTCGTCCTCGGCCATGATGGCGTAATCCACCAACAGGATGGAGTTCTTGGTGGCGATGCCAATCAGCAGCAACAGGCCAATCAGTGAGGAGATGGAGAGCATGTTCTGGGTGATGAGCAGTGCGCCAAACGCGCCGCCTGCCGATAGCGGTACGGCAGCCAGGATGGTAGCGGGCATCAGCGGGTGCTTGAACAGCAAGAGCAGCACCATGTAAATGCAGACGATGCCGACCACCATGGCGATGGCAAAGCCGACAAACAGCTCGACGAAGGCTTCGCTGTCGCCGGTATTGCCAAAGCTGATGCCGGGCGGCAAGTCCTGCAGGGCGGGCAGGGCTTGCACTTTGGCCATGACATCGCCCAGCGGCTGGCCGTTCAATTCCAGGGTGAAGGTGATATTGCGCTCGCGGTTGAAGCGGCGAATCACCGAGGGGCCGCTGTGGTACTGGATATCGGCCACCGCTTCCAGTGGCACTGAACCACGGCTGCCGCGTACCCGTAGTTGTGCGAGCGTGACCGGGTTTTCCAGTGCGCTTTGCGCAAAGCCGACGCGGATGGGAATTTGCCGGTCGGGCAGGTTGAGCTTGGCCATGCGCTGGGTGTAGTCGCCGGTGGTGGCGATGCGTACTGCTTCGGCAATGGCAGCGGTGGAAACGCCAAGGTCGGCGGCGCGCGCGGGGTCGGGCAGGATGCGCAGCTCCGGTCGCAGCAACGAGGCGGTGGAGGAAACGCTGCCCAGACCTTCGATGCCGCGCATTTGCCGCTCCAGTTGCAGGGCGATGCGGCTCAGCGCCCCGGCATCGTCACCGGAGAGCACCAGCATCAGGGTTTCACCGGCATTGGTGGTGAGGTAGCGCATGCGCACGCCGGGCAGTTGTTGCAGGCGTTGTCGGGCTTCTTCTTCCAGCACTTGCTGGCCGCGCTGGCGCTCTTCACTCTGCCCCCAGTCCAGCGTCAGTACCACTTTGCGCGGGTCAGCCTCGCCGGAGTGGTTCGGGTCGCCCAGGTTGGGCACGCTGCCGACCTGGGCAAACACTTGCCTGAGCTCGGGGATGTCGGCAAGCACGGCGCGGGCGCGTTCGGCCAGTGCCTCGGTTTGCTCGATGCGGGCGCCGGGCGGCAATTCCAGTGATACCAGGCTGCGACCATGGTCGGAGGGCGGTACGAAGGTGGCCGGGATGAATGGCAGCATGCCCAGCGAAAGGATGAACAGCAGCAGCGCCGCGCCCAGGGTTTTCCAGCGATGGCGCAGGGCGGCATCCACCCAGCGCAGGTAGCGGCGCATCAGCGCGCCATCGTCGGCATGCTCGGGTTGCGGTTTCAGCAGGTAGGCGGCCATCATCGGGGTCAGAAGACGCGCCACCAGCAGCGAGAACAGCACCGCCATTGCCGCCGCCCAGCCGAATTCCTTGAAAAATTTGCCGGCAATGCCGGGCATGAACGCCACCGGGATAAACACCGCTACCAGGGTCATCGAGGTGGCAATCACCGCCACGCCGATTTCGTTGGCAGCATCGCGCGCGGCCTGCATCGGTTTCTTGCCCATGCCGAGGTGACGGACGATGTTTTCGATTTCCACAATCGCATCGTCCACCAGGATGCCAATCACCAGCGACAGCGCCAGCAGGGTAATCATGTTCAGGCTGAAGCCCAGCAGCCACAGCACGGCGAAGGTGGGGATGATGGACAGCGGCAGGGCGAGTGCGGCAATCCAGGTGGCGCGCCAGTCGCGCAGGAAGAAAAACACCACCACCAGCGCCAGCAGCGCGCCTTCAAACAGCATCATCATCGACGAGCTGTAGGATTTTTGCGCGTCGCTGGTCATGTCGTTGACCAGCCGGAAGGACACGCCCGGATGCAGGGCTTGCACCTTGTCCAGTGCGGCTTTCACGCCATCGCGCACTTTCAGCTCGTCTGCGCCGCGGCTACGGCTGATGGTAAAACCCACCACGGCCTCGCCATCGAGCAGCGCCCGGCCTGTGATATCGGCGGCGCTGTCGTTGATATGGGCGATGTCCGACAGTCGCAGTGCACGGCCATCGGCCAGGCTGATGCTGTAATTGCGCAGCGCCTCGACATCGGCCACGGTGCCGATGGTGCGGATGGTCTGCCGCCCGCCTTCCAGCTCGGCACGGCCACCGGGCTGCTCCACCTGGGTGTGCGCCAGTTGCTGCGAGACTTCGCCCGCGCTGATGCCCCAGGACGCCAGTGCCTGCGGGTCAAGGTCGATACGGATTTGCCGCTCGATGCCGCCAACGCGCCCCACTTGCGCCACGCCTTCCACGCCGTACAGCGCGCGGCTGACCTCGCGGTCCACGAACCAGGACATTTCCGCCTCGCCCATCCGTGGCGCGGACAGGGCATAGGTCAGCAGGTCGCCGCCAATATCCACCTTGGCGATGATGGGCTCCTGAATATCCTGCGGCAGCTCCTGGCGGATGCGGGCGATGGCGTCCTTGGTGTCGTTGAGGGCTTCGGTGAGGTCGGCCTCCAGCCGGAACTCAATGGCGGTGGTGCTGACGCCTTCCACCACGGTCGATTCCAGGCGCTTGACGTTTTTCAAGGTGGCGACGGCATCTTCCACCTTGCGGGTGACTTCCGTTTCCAGCTGCGAGGGTGAGGCGCCGGGCTGGCTGATGGTCACCGTGGTCATCGGAAAGGCGACATCCGGGAACATCGCCACCGGCAGCTTGTGGAAGCCCCACAGGCCGACCACGCACAGGATGAAAAACAGCATCAGCGCAGGGACGGGATGATTGATGCCCCAGGTGGAGAGGTTGCCGCCGCTGGGTGCGGGTGAGGTGTGCGGTGTGCTCATTGGCCGGGCTTCTGGTTGTGGGCGGCATCAGCCGATGCGGGCAAAACCCGCACCTTGTCGCCATCGGTCAGAAAACCGGCGCCTTCCAGCACCACCTGCGCACCTGCGGCAAGTCCGGATTTCACTTCCACAAAGCCATCGGCGCGCTCGCCGGTTTCAATGCGCTGCAATCGCGCTACTGCATCCCCGTCCAGCACAAACACTGCCGGGAAGCCATCGCGCAGCAATACCGCATCGGCCGGCACGGCCAGCAGCTTTTGAATGCCGCTATCAATCCGTCCCTCAAGATAGCTGCCTGCCTGCAAGGTGCGTGACTGCAACAGGCCTGCGGGCAGGTCGGCGAACACCGTGCCGGTACGGGTGGCCGCGTCCACGCCGGGGCTGACCGCGCGCACCCGGCCTTGCAGCGCGCTGCCATCGGGGGTGGTGAGGTGAATCACATCACCGACATTGACTTGGCCAAGCAGGCTGGCCGGCAGTTCCGCGCGCCATTCCAGTTGCCCATGCTTGATAAGCCGCAGCAGCTCACTGCCGGCCATCACCACCTGCCCCGGCTGTACCAGACGCTTGCTGATGATGCCGTCGGCAGGCGCGCGCAGCTCGGCAAAACTGCGCCGCAGCGCGGCGGTATTGCGTGCCGCACGCGCGGTGCCCAGCCGCGCTTCGCCCTGGGTACGCGCCGCGCGCAGTTCATCCAGTTGCATGGCGCTGATGTATTGGTCGCGCGCCAGATTTTCGCCACGGGCAAAATGGCTGCGCGCAAGTGCGGCCGCGGCCTCGGCTTCGCGCAAGGCCGCCTCGGCCTGGGCAAGTTCAGCATCCAGCATGCGCGCATCAAGGGTCAGCAGCAGTTGTCCGCGCCTCACCGCCTGTCCGGCATCCACATGCAGCGCCGTCACCCGCAACCCGGAAAGCTCCACCCCCAGCTGCATTTCTTCCACTGCCGAAACCGGCCCGGAAACGGTGATTTGCCGGGTCATTTCCCGCATTTGCGGCCGGGTTACCGATACCGCCTGGGCCGTGCCTGGGGCGCTGGCGGCTTGTTCTGCCGGTTTCGGGTTGCAGGCAGACAGCAGCCAGACGAGCGTGGCGGCCAGCCACAGGCGGCTGCAGGCGGTGCGAAGGCGCGGGGAAAATATCAGCGGCATGGTGGGGCTGTATCATCGGCAGAAAACCGCTAAAGCCTACCACCATGCCCGCTGTTACCGGGCTTGCATGGGGTTCAGCAATGCCTTGCTAGGATGCAGTTTTGCAAAGTTTCCCATGTGATTGGAAGGAGCGTAGCCATGAAAAAGACGTTTTTGCTGCTCTCGGGTATCGGGTTGATGTTGGCCGCAGGTTCGCTGGCTGCCCAGCAGGGCGGGTTCACCGGCCCGCGCGGCAATCAGGCGGCCAATCAGCGCGCCGGTTTTACCGGGCCTTCGCAGCAGCGTGTGATGACCGTGGCCGAGGCCAAGCGCCTGCGTGACGATGCCAAGGTGCTGCTGCAAGGGCGTATTGTCAGCCACAAGTACGGCGAGATTTACGTGTTTGAAGATGCCAGTGGCCGCATTGATGTGGATATTGATGACGACGATTGGCACGGCCAGGAAATTGGCCCGGATGATCGCGTGGAAATCCGTGGCGAAGTGGACAAGGGCATGCGTACCCTGGAAATCGACGTGGATTCGATTCGCAAGCTGTAAGCAGTCAATTTTGTTTCACACAAGACAGGCGCCGGCTTTTCCGGCGCTTTGTCATTGCGGCGCCGCAATTGGCGGCAGGCGGAAGAATGCCTCGGTCACCGCTGTGGCGGCAGCGGCAGTCACGGTCGCTAGCTCGCCCCGGTCGCGCGCCAGTTCCTCGACGATATGCGGCAGGAAGGCCGGCTCATTGCGCCGGTCTTTGGGCATTGGTTTTAAGGTGCGTGGCAAAAGATAGGGCGCATCGGTCTCCACCATCAGCCGCCCGGCCGGGATATGCCGTACCAGTTCGCGCAGATGCTGGCCACGGCGCTCATCGCATAGCCAGCCGGTGATGCCGATATGCCAGTCCTGGTCAAGATAGTCGAATAACTCTTCACGGCTGCCGGTAAAACAGTGCACCACGGCGGGCCCTAACCGGCCAGCAAAGTTTTTCATCACTGCCATGAAGTCGGCATGCGCATCACGCTGGTGCAAAAACAGCGGCTTGCCGGTGTCCACGGCGATTTGCAGCTGCTGCTCGAAAGCCTTGCGCTGCATGGGCCGTGGCGAGAAATCACGGAAGTAGTCCAGCCCGCATTCGCCTACGGCCACCACTTCCGGGTGCCGGTGCAGTGCGCGCAGTTCGGCATCGCATTCGGCGGTGTATTCCGTGGCATGGTGTGGATGCACTCCGGCGGTGGCGAACAGCTCGCCCGGATATTGCTGCGCCAGAGCCAGCGCCCTGGGCGAGTGCTTGCGGCAGGCGCCGGTGACAATCATCCGTCCCACCCCGGCGGCGCGCGCGCGCGCCAGCACCGCCTCGCGGTCGTGGTCGAAACTGTCATGGGTGAGATTGGCGCCGATGTCGATAAGCATGGGCAAACTGGAACAAATGCCGGTGGCGAGGGGCGCTATTGTGCCTGTCTCGGGGGATGAGGCAAGTTCGCCAGCGCCAGATAACGCTTAATGAACCTGAATAGGGGCAAACTGAAGCCTGGGCGTGGGCTTACTTTGTTGGTTAAGAACGCGTAAAAAGGCCAACCGCTTCACTGTTTTCACGTCTTCGGCGTGATGCCGGAGGCGGGCTTCCTCCCCCCTACTGTTGCAGGTAATTTTCATGCTTCATCGTCATCCGCTGGCCGCCGCCGTGCTGGCCGGCCTGCTCTCGCCGTCCCTGGTTTTTGCCCAGGCGGCTGATACCCAAACCGCTGCCAATGAACAAAACAGTGCGGCGCTGGACAAAATCACCGTCACCGGTACGCGCATTGCCCGTGACGGCTTTGTCACCCCCTCGCCGGTGACCGGCATCACTTCTGAAGAAATCCGCGCCACGGGCGCCACCAATATTGGCGAACTGATGGTCAGCATGCCGCAGCTCACCCCCAGCTATACCATGGGCAATACCGGTGGCGGCAATATTGGCACCTCCGGTTTGAGCCTCATGGACCTGCGCGGCATGGGCGCTTCGCGCACCCTGGTGCTGGTCAATGGCCGCCGCCATGTTGGTGCCAATGAAGGCTCCAGCTCGGTGGACGTCAATACCATTCCGGTGGAATGGATTGACCGCGTGGAAGTCATCACCGGCGGCGCTTCGGCGGTGTATGGCGCCGATGCCGTGGCCGGGGTGGTGAATTTCATCCTGAAAAAGGATTTTGAAGGCTTCAGGCTGCGCACCCAGGCGGGCAAAACCCAGGAAGGCGGGCATGGCAAGCAGCTTGCCAGCATCACCGCCGGTACCGGCTTTGCCGATGGTCGCGGCAATGTGTCCGCTTCGCTGGAATTCAGCCGCCTCACGCGCCTGGATGCGACCGACCGCGCCATCGGGCGGCGCTATCTGGTGTCGATGCCCAATCCCGCGTATGACCCCGGCAAGCCCGCTGATGAGCGCAATCCGCAGACGGTGTTGCAGGGCCCGGGCGGGACGTATGTGTTTTCCACTGCCGGTACCTTCCTGGCGGGCGGCAAGCGCTATCTGTTCAATCCCGATGGTTCGGTGCGGCTGGCCAATATGGGCCGGGTGGCAGGCAATGTCTGCGTGGACTGTGACTTTATTGACCTTAACCAGTTCACCGAAATGCAGCCGGACTATCGCCGCTTTAGCGTCAATACCCAGGTGAATTTCGAAATCAGCGACAACCATCGCCTTTTCTTTGAAGGCAAGTATGTCGAGGCCAAGTCCAGAACCCTGGGGCAGCCGACCTTTGGCGCCACCACCGTGGCGCGTGACAATGCCTTCGTCAGCCCGTCCCTGGCGGCGCTGATGGATGCCAATGGCATGCAGTCGCTGACCTTCATCCGTGCCAATGCCGATGCTGGCCGTCGCGGACAGAAGATTGCGCGCAGCACCCGGCGTTTCGTGCTGGGTCTGGAAGGCAGCCTGAACGAAAACTGGGATTACGAAGTCTCGGCCAATTACGGCCAGACCGACATACGCAACATCCTGTTCAATAACCGGGTCGAAAGTCGCTGGCGGGCAGGGCTTGATGCGGTGCGCGATGCCAATGGTCAAATCGTCTGCCGCAGCGGCCTGCCTGGCTGTGTGCCGTTCAATGTGTTTGGCGATGGCACCATCAGCGCCCAGGCAGCGGACTGGTTCAATGTACATTCGCCCGACACCACCCGCCTGACCCAGGCCGTGTTCTCCGCTTCGGTCAATACGCCGGTGCTGTTTGCCTTGCCGGCCGGTGATGCCGGTTTTGCCGCCGGTGTGGAATACCGCAAGGAAAAGAGCCGTCGCCAGATTGACCCGCTGGTGGCCTCCGGCGCGACCTTCATGAATGCGCTTGCCGGTAGCAATGGCCAGTATTCGGTGAAAGAAGTATTTGCCGAGCTCAGCATCCCGCTGCTGGCGGACAAGCCGTTGATTGAGCGTTTTGCCGTGGATTTGGCAGGCCGTTATTCCAGGTACAGCACCGCAGGCAAGACCAAGACCTGGAATATCGGTCTGGACTGGGCGCTGAACAGCCAGTTCCGGGTGCGCAGCAGCTACGCACAGGCGGTACGCGCGCCGAATATCGCTGAGTTGTTTGCACCACAGTCGCAGGATTTCAGACAGGTCAGCGACCCCTGCAACTATGCCGCCAACAACAGCAACCGCCCGCAGACCGCCGCCGATGCGGCACGTCGTCAGGCCAATTGCTCGGCACTGGGTATTCCGGTGGGCTGGGAAGATACTTATGGTGCCAGCCGTCCGGGGGTGGCAGGCGGCAATCCGGCGCTGTTGCCGGAAACCGCGCGCAGCCTCTCGGCCGGTTTCGTCTGGCAGCCGGAGTTCATCAATGGCCTGGGGCTTTCGGTGGACTACTGGCGGGTCAACCTCAACCAGGTCATTGGCACGGTGTCTGCCCAGACCAATGCCACCCGCTGCGTGGATGCGCCCGGCGGCATCAATAACAAGTTCTGCGGCTTCATCAGGCGCGCGCCGGCCGGTGGTCATACCGACAGCCTGGGCAATTTCTTCCCCGAGCACAGCATCTATTACTGGGAGGCGCTCAACGAAAATCTGGCGCGTCGCCGCCGTGCCGGTATCGACGTGGAAGTGGATTACCGCTTTGACCTTGGCGCAGGCAAGTTCATCTCGCGTTTTGTCGGCACCCGCATGCTGCAATCGCGTGAGTGGGCGTTCCAGGAGTTCCCGCATGAATACAGGGAATGGCTGACGCATGTTTCCACCCCGCGTTGGCGCGGCAACCTGGACCTGAAGTATCTGCAAGGCGGCTTCCGTGCTTCGTGGACGGTGAACTATGTGCATCACAATCTGCGCGTGGAGCCGGCCAGCTACCAGAGCAATCCCGGTCAGGCCTCGCCCATCCGCAATGGCAGCCATGTGGTGCACAACACCCAGTTTGGCTACCAGTTCCAGAACGGCATGGACGTGAGCCTGGGCGTGAACAACGTGTTCAACAAGAACCCGCCGGTCAACTACTACGGCACGGGCGTTGGCAGCGCGTTGTATGAAAGCCTGGGGCGCTACGCCTACCTGGGTCTGAACTACACGTTCTAATCGCCAGTTGTGGTGAATGGGCAAAGGGTCGGCAGCGGTGCCGGCCCTTTGTTTTGGGCGCTGCGTAAAATTCCGGGATGATTTTTTCAGGGAGTTTTGATGTCTCCAGGTTTTCCCATCGAAGAAGTCCTGCCCAGGGTGCTGCAAAGCCTGGCCGGACACCCGCGCCTGGTGCTGGAAGCGCCGCCGGGTGCAGGCAAGACCACCCAGGTGCCGCTGGCCTTGCTGGATGCATCGTGGCTTGCCGGGCAGAAAATCCTGATGCTGGAGCCGCGCCGGGTGGCGGCGCGCGCGGCGGCGATGTTCATGGCGCAGCAATTGGGCGAGGCGGTCGGTGAAACGGTCGGCTATCGCATCCGTTTTGAGCAAAAAGTATCGGCGCGCACCCGGATTGAAGTCGTGACCGAAGGTATTCTCACCCGCCTGATTCAGGACGACCCGCTGCTGGAAGGCGTGGGCGCGATTGTGTTTGACGAATTCCACGAACGGCATCTGGCCGCCGACCTGGGGCTGGCGCTGGCGCTGGACGTGCAGGCCAGCGTGCGCGATGAGCTGCGCATTGTGGTGATGAGCGCCACGCTTGATGGCGAGCGGCTGGCCGAGTGGCTCGATGCGCCGCGCATCAGTAGCGCCGGACGCAGTTTTCCGGTGGATGTGAGCCATTTTCCGGCACGCCGCGATGAGGCGCTGGAAGTGCAGTTAAAACGCGCAGTGCAAGCGGCGCTCGGGCAACATGCGGGCGATGTGTTGGTGTTTCTGCCCGGCTTGCGGGAAATCCGCCGCGCAGAAAGCGCACTGCAAACGCTGGATGCGCCTGATGTGGAAATATTGAGCCTGCATGGCGAATTGCCGGTGGAGCAGCAGGCTCGCATTTTGCAGCCCGCATCCGACGGCAAGCGCCGCATGGTGCTGGCGACCAATGTGGCCGAATCCAGCCTGACCCTGCCCGGCGTGCGCGTGGTGATTGATAGCGGACTGGCGCGTGAGCCGCGCTACGACCCCAATAGCGGCTTTTCCCGGCTGGAAGTGGTGCGCATCGCCCAGGCTAGCGCCGGGCAGCGCGCCGGACGCGCCGGACGTGTGGCGGCCGGGTATTGCTATCGCCTGTGGCCGGAATCCGAACGGCTTGCGCCGCAGCGGCGCGCGGAAATCCAGCAAGTCGAGCTGGCCGGGCTGGCGCTGGAGCTGGCCGCCTGGGGCAGCGATGCCCTGCGTTTTGTCGATGCCCCGCCTTCTGGCGCATTGGCTGCGGCACGTGATTTGCTGCAGCAGCTCGGCGCACTGGATGCGCAGCACGCCATCACCGCGCATGGCCGCGCCTTGCTGGCGCTGGGTACGCATCCACGACTGGCGGCCATGCTGCTGGCCGCCCGGGGGGATGAAGCCCGGGCGCTCGCCTGCGACTTGGCCGCGCTGCTGGAAGCCCGCGACCCGCTGCGCAGCCGCAGCGATGCCCTGGCCGAGCGCTGGCAGGCGCTGGCGGCGTTCCGGCGCGGGCAAACCCCGGCCGATGCCAGTCGCAGCGCCCTGGCCGCCATCGACCAGGCGGCAAAGCAATGGCGACGGCGCATCAGGCTGCAAAGCCCGCCGCCTTCGCATGTGCCTTCACATGCGCTGGGGGATGTACTGGCGCACGCCTTTCCCGACCGCATCGCTCACAAACAACCCGGCCAGATGCTGCGCTATCAGCTCAGCAATGGCCGGCGCATGCGCCTGCATGAGCACAGCGCATTGCAGGGCGAACCCTGGCTGGTCGCCAGCGAACTGCGCTTTGAAGCCCGTGATGCCTTGCTGCTGGGCGGCGCACCGGTGGATGAAACATATCTGCGCACGGCCTTTGCCAGCGATTTCCGTGAAGGCGATGAAGTGCGCTGGGATGCGGAAAAACGCGCCCTGGTCGCCGAGCGAGTCAACCGCTTTGCCGGTATCGTGCTGGACTCGCGTCCGGCAGGTAAAGTGGATCCGGCGCTGGCCACTCCGGCGTTGTTGGTCGCGGTGCGTGAGTTGGGGCTTGAAGTGCTGCCCTGGGATGCGCGTGATGACTTTCTTGCCCGTGTGGCCTGCCTCAGGCACTGGATGCCTGAACTTGAACTGCCGGATTTTTCCGAGCCTGCCCTGCTCGCCACACTGGAAGACTGGCTCGCCCCCGTGCTTGCCGGAAAAACCCGGCTCGATGCCATACAAAGCCAGGAGTTGCAGCAGGCGCTGTCCAACCGACTGGGCTGGGATGAGCGTCGCCGCATTGACCAGCTTGCGCCCCGGCGCATCACCGTGCCCTCAGGTCTTGAGCGCAGCATCCGCTACCTGCCTGGTGATGGCGATGCCCATGAGGCGGAAGCGATACTGGCGGTGAAGTTGCAGGAACTGTTTGGCCTTGGAGAAACCCCGCGCATCTGCGCTGGCCGCATCCCGCTGACCCTGCACCTGCTCTCACCCGCACAGCGGCCACTGCAAGTCACCCGCGACCTCAAGAGCTTCTGGGAAAACACCTACCCGGAAGTGAAGAAAGAAATGAAAGGCCGCTATCCCAAGCATCCGTGGCCGGATGATCCCTGGAATGCGGTGGCAACCCACTGGGCGAAACCGCGCGGGACGTGATGGCTGTAAAAACCTGGGGGCTTAGGAAGCAAACGCCTCAAAGAGGGTCATCTTTGAGCAGTTTAAGCAGTGTCTTGTAGAGATCAAGGTGCCGATGATTGAAGCGGAACTCGGTCTCCTTGAGATGCAGCTCGAACTTGTCC
>NWQQ01000007.1 GCA_002798255.1 Lysobacteraceae bacterium NML95-0200 | reverse complement strand
GGCAAACAGACGCAAAAGACGTCGAAACTTGGCCTTACTGATTTTTGAGTGACGGTAATATCTATTTTTGCTTGGCATTTCAAGAAGTTAGCATGTGGTCAACACATGTTTGCTTCCTAAGCCCCTTCGCATATAGGCAGCGGACGGAAGCCGCTATGCCCGCAGAGCGTGCGGTTTGCCGGCATGCTGTGCACTCTACCGGCATAGCGCAGGTATTAAGCGCCTTTAAGCCATTCCCGTGCCGTTCGGAATGCTACGCCGTGACGTTGGGCAAGCAATTCGGCGGCGCTGTCTTTTGAGCGCCAATTGCCTTCCCGATATTGCCTCAAGACTTCTTCCCGCTTTGCACGATTCTTCGCATGGCGCGCCCGTGCGCCCGCTTGAGCGAATGAGCGGGCTCCTTCTTTGCTATATTTCTCTAGCCAAAGCCACGCCGAATCACACGAAGCATTGGTGCTGCACTCTGCGACTAATGGCAGCAGGCGCAACGTTTTGTCCGGGCTTTGCAGGGCTTCATCCAGCCAAACAAGGGCAATGGCTTTACCTAGCTGATAGCCGTTCGGCTCCGGCGTGATAGTAGGAAGCCCACGCTTTGCATACGTCTCTTTATCGATTCCTTGAACCCAATCACAAAATTCAAGCGCCGCTGTTTGACTAAACCAATCAGATGACTCCGGGCTTCTTGCAATTGCATCCGCATCCCTCCAAGGCCGACCTAGCATCATCTCTGGAATACGTTTCCCCCTTTCTCTAACCCATTGAGCAACATCTTCAGCGCCAGAAAAAGCAATGCCAAAAAGAGCGTGATAAACCTGCGAGCGCGCAAACTCCAAGCAGGCCACCGCAATAATTGCGCGCGCCCTATCAGGGTCGGCATCTCCCTCAATAGCCATCCAAAAATTCCGCGCAAGCACACTTGCTTCTAGTGGTATTGGCTTCTTTGGTGTCAGGCAAAACTCCCCCACCTGATACGGGTCTTCGGCAACTGAAAAAAAGTGAAGTTCTCCGGTTGCTCTTGTGGCAAGTGCAAATGAGCGAGAAAGTAACGCTTCATCTAGCTTTTTCCATCCACCCCTCGCTTCCATATCAGGAAGCGCGCAAACTTCGGCTATTGCCTGTTCGATAAATTCCCTTGCTTCCATCAGCATCACCCTTTAATGCTTCCCTGAAAGGTTCCCGCATCAGCGCCGCAGGGTTTCGGCGCGTTCGCCCCGTCGGGCTAGATGCGGGCTGTTAGCTTACCGCGCGCGCCTGAATCACGCCTCCTGCTTTTTCGTGATTTCCATCTCTCCCAGCGCATCCGCGATGGATTGAACTTCACCCAGACAAACCCGCAAGGCCATGCGCAGGCCAAAGGCAACGTCTGCCGTGAAAGGCGCGGGCAGTGTTTCCGGGTTGTCGTCCCATGCCCTTGCTTCGGCAAGGTTCAAGTCAGCATGAATCAGCCGGAAAAGCGTGCTGGCTCCGCTGGCCGCCTCTTGCAGCCGTGAAGCCCAGCCGCTTTGGTCAAGGTTGTGTGGCCATTGCGGTTCACAATGCGGGCTCAAGGCTTCGGTGGCGGTGGCTTTCATGCTGCACCCCCTGCCAGATGCTTTGCCATATCCTCGCGCTCGCAGTCGGCAAGGTTGCCGAAGTCGCAGGCCAGATAGCCCGCAGCCTCGGCCAGCGAAACAATGCGCAGTGCGCCCGGTGCGTTCAGCGCGCGCGCCTCCTGCTCGATGGTCAGCAGCACTTCCCGAATCCAGCCAAGCGTCCTGCTTGCGGTTTCCAGCGACTGCAAAACATCCTCGGGGTAGCGGCCAAACAGCGCCTTGCAGGCCGCTTCGGCGCTCTGTGCGGGCTTGGCATGAGTAATGGGCTTGGACTTCATGCCGCACCTCCTACGCGCTCACAGGCTTTCAGGCGGGCTTCCATGATGCGCTTTACCGTGCGGATGATGGCCGGGTGGCGCTTGGCCTCTTCATCCGTGATGGCAAGCTCTCCGTAATGTGTGCAGATGCTGAAGCCGCGCGCCATAGCAGGCACATGGCGGGAAAGGGCGTAGCTGGCGATAAGTGCCGGGTTCGGCTCATGGGTGGCGTGTGTCATGGGACAGGCTCCGTAGGTTGAAGGGGAAGCCGTCGCCACTTGCTGCTAAACAGGTGGCGAGCAGTACGGGTTAGCAGACCTGCCTACGGACAGGCGAGCCTTGCGGCTCCCCGCACCGCCCGCCATAAAGCAGGCACGAAAAAAGCGCCGTGGGGCGCTCTGGTGCGCCGTAGGGATTCAGGCTGCTAAACCCGGCAGCGGGATTGACCACTGCCCGGACAGTAGGCCATGCGCGCGCGCCGCTGTCAAGCGCATATCGTCCCAATGCGTCCCAGAACGTCTTGAATGCTTGTCGTGCATTTTGTACATTTGCGCCATGCGCACACTGATTTTCATGGGAGACAGCAGGGAGCGGCTACAAGCGTTCCCCGAAGATGCCCGGCGCGCTATGGGACGGCAGTTGCTACGCGTGCAGAGTGGACTTGACCCGCTGGATTGGAAACCGATGAAAACCATAGGCGCAGGCGTTCGAGAGGTGCGAGTCAAGACCGGCGGCGAGTTCCGCGCCTTCTATGTCACGCAGATAGGGAATGCGGTTTATGTGCTGCATGCCTTCCAGAAAAAGACGCAGAAAACAGCGGCGGCAGACATTGCACTAGGTCAGCGGCGCTACAAACAGATTGGAGAATGACCATGGCAGAAAAAATGACCGTCAGCTGCGGAAACGTGTTTGAGGATTTGGGCTTTCCGCCCGATGAAGCAGCCGCCATGCTGGCGCGCGCGACCTTGCTAATCGAATTGGAAAAGGCACTGCGCAAGCGCGGCAAAAAGCAGCAGGCGCTAGCCGATGAACTTGGCGTTCCCCGCTCGCGTATCTCCGAAGTGATGAACCACAAGGCCGAAAAGTTCAGTCTGGACAAGCTGGTGTGCCTGTTGCATCGTGCAGGCTTGCAGGTAGATATGCAGGTCAGGACATAGGCCGGAAAGCCAATTCAGCATGAGAAAAGCCAATGAACGCGAACAAAGAAAAATCCTTCCCCTCTTTGGGTAGTGACTTGGCACGGGTGGACGCGCATCAGGTCACGGCAGCCGAATATGAAGAGCTGCCTGAATTGACCGATGAAATGCTGGCACGCGCCACGGTGAACAAAGGCGGCAGGCCGCGCGCGGAAAACCCGCGCAAGCTGGTATCTATTCGCCTCCCAGAAAGCACGCTGGAGCGCTGGCGTGCCACGGGCAAGGGCTGGCAAACCCGCATGACGGAATTGCTAAGCAAGGCCGTATAGAAGCCCCAGCAGCCACGGGATAGCCGCCGCCAAGCCAGAAGCCCGCAGGTTCCCGCTAACCCATTGTTTCTAGGGCTGCATTTTTTTGTGTAGCAGCCAAGGGGCGTTCTCGACACCCGCGCCCGATGGCCACGGAAAAACAGGCGGCAAGCCCTTGTTTTCCAAGCTAAACGCAAATTTGCGCTCTGTTGTCATGAGTGACAACGGCAGGCCATGCCGGTGATGGATTACGCGCGCAACTGTGCAACGTTTCAGGCGCTGCGCTTGAACGCCACCACGTTACCCACTCCTGCCCGCAGGCTGTCCAGATAATCCGCCCATGCCTGCATCATCTTGCGGCGCTCCGGCAGGTATTGCGCTTTGTTGTACACGCCACGCACGCCCGGGGTCTTGTGCGATAGCTGCGCTTCGATGGCATCGGATGAGAAGCCCATCTCGTGCAGCAGGGTAGAGGCCATATGCCGGAAGCCGTGCGCCACCATCTCGCCCTTGAAGCCAAGGTTTGCCAGTGCCGCATTCAGGGCGGCATCGGACAGGCAGCGCCCGGGGTCGCGCGCGCCGGGAAACAGGTAGCGGCCACGCCCGGTCAGCGGGTGCAGTGTTTGCAGGATGGCTACTGCCTGCCGTGACAGGGGCACGATATGCGGCGGCGTGTCCTGTGCCTCCTTCTGGGCTTTGCGTAGCTTCCGCTTGGCCGCTGGCACGGTATAGGCCGGGTGTTCGCCCTCAAGGTCGATATGCGCCCATTCTGCCGCCCGCAGCTCGCCCGGCCTGCAAAACCACAGCGGGGCAAGCTGCAAAGCGCAGGCAACCGGGAAGCTCCCCTGAAAGCTGTCTATGGCGCGCAGCAGCTCACCTACGCGCGCCGGGTCTTTGATGGCCGGGAAGTTCTTCTTGTGATGCTTGGGGACGGCAGGCAGCAAGTCGCGCGCCGGGTTGCGTTCGGTCTTCTCAAGCGTGATGGCGTAGTCGAACACGCTAGCCACGTTTTGAATGATGCGCCGGGTTTGGTCAGTCGCGCCTTGCCGCTTCAGGTGTTCCAGCATGGGGCGAAGGTCGGCAATGCCAATATCAGCGATGGCCTTGTGTCCAATCCAAGGGAGCGCCTGCCGCAAGCGTCCGGCTTGCTTCTCGTGGTGGCTTGGCATCCACTCGCTGCGCTTCACCTCCAGCCACTCCAAGGCCAGCGCCTCAAAGGTGTTTGCCGCCCGCTCTGCCCCGGCCAGCTTTTCCGCCTTGCGCTGTTGTCCGGGGTCGATGCCGTTTTGTAGCAGCCTCTTGGCATCCTCACGTTTGGCGCGCGCTTCGGCCAGTGATGTTTCCGGGTAGGTGCCAAGGCTCAGGGTGTTGCGCTTGCCGGTCACAGGGCGGCGGTAGTCCAATCGCCACCACTTGCCGCCGGTGGCCTTGACCAGCAGATACAGCCCGCCACCATCTGCCAGCTTGCCCGGGTCTTTGGCCTTGCGGATGGCGGTATCTGTCAGGGGCATGACGGTAACTGGGGTGGCGGTAACTGGAGTTACCGTCAAAGTTACCGTCAAAAGTGACCGGCTTCAATGGCACGGCTTGGGACGATATGCACCAATGAAAAAGGCCAGAACCCTTGATTTGATTGGGGTTTCTGGCCTTCTTGGGACGTTCTGGGACGTGTATTTGGTGGCTATGGGTGGAATCGAACCACCGACCTCGGGATTATGAGTCTCGCGCTCTAACCGTCTGAGCTACATAGCCGTGGATTTGTCCGCACTGGGCGGAGATCAGGGGATTTTCTATGGTTTGAGCGTGGATGTCAATGGCTGCGGGAAGATTTTTGCGTCGCCGAGGAAAGTTTCGCAGATGGACTTGCCGTGTTGGCGTATGCGTGGCACATTCGAGGGCAGCGGGGTTTGGCCCCAAACATTTTCAGGAGTCCGTGTCGTGATTGATCCGGACGGTTATCGCCCCAATGTGGGCATCGTGCTGATGCATCCGGATGGCCGGGTGTTCTGGGCGCGCAGGATACGCCGGGACGGGTGGCAGTTCCCGCAGGGCGGGATGAACTCTGACGAAACGCCGTTGGAGGCGATGTACCGTGAGCTGCGTGAGGAAACCGGGCTGTTGCCCGAGCATGTCGAGGTCTTGGGGGCGACTCCTGGCTGGTTGCGCTACCGGTTGCCAGCGCGCGCGGTGCGCAGCCGTGACCGGCTGGTATGCATCGGCCAGAAGCAGGTGTGGTTCTTGTTGCAGATGAAAGGCAGTGAGGGCGATGTGCGGCTGGATTTGACCGAGCAGCCCGAGTTTGACCATTGGCGCTGGGTGGACTTTTGGTATCCGGTAGAGAATGTGGTGGTGTTCAAGCGCAATGTGTATTCACGTGCGTTGCAGCATTTCGCACCGCTGGCACGCGGGGTGGTCGGGCAGGAGGTGATTCCGCCGCCCAGTGCCGAGGTACGCAGCCTCGGTGCCCGGCTTGGCCAGTACCGGCGCATTATCGTGCCCGGCAGGCGTGAAGGTTAGTGTGGGCTCGTGCTGGGTGGCGATGGGCTGGTGGTTTGGCGCTTTAGCCAGCGCAGGCCGCGCAGAGCCTTGCGACCCAGCCACCAGAGCACAAAGCTGAAGGTCAGGCTGATGATGAGCACGATAACCAGCGCTACCCAGGGGTTGAAGATGGCAAGCGCCAGCGAGCCTGTGGTGAGGATGTCTTCACCGAATGAGGCTGTCCAGTTGCTGGCAGGCTCGGGCGAGGTGTTGATGATGGCGCGGGTGCCGGTTTTCAGAAAGTGACTGGTGAGTGTCACGCCTGCGCCTGCGGCCAGCATGCCTGTGCCCAGTTCGCCATCGGGTGAAATGGCAGCGGCGGCCAGAAAAGCGCCCGCAGGAATGCGCGCCAAGGTTTGCAGCAGATCCCAGATGCTGTCCACACCGGGAATCTTGTCGGCAAAAAATTCCATCAACGCCAGTGCGCCGGAAACGCCCAGCACCCATGGAGACTGGGTGGCGGTGAGCGCCTCGGGCAATTCCACCCAGCCCATCGTGCCGGCAATGCCGACCCCGAATACGGTCAGATAAACGCGAATCCCGGCCAGCCAGGCCAAGAGCACGCCAGCGGCAAAAACATGCGCAGATGATACATCCATGAGGCACTCCCAAGTCGGGGCTGTATTGGTGCGCACTATAGCCGGATTCTGCCGGGCTTGAACCTGTGGCCTGCAAGCCCCATGCTTTGCGCATGGAAAACCACAGCCTTGACCAGAATGCGCCCGGCTATCAGCAGCTTGAAGCGCCACTCAACTTCACCCAGGCCGCTGCGGACAAGGTGCGCGAGCTGATTGCCGAAGAAGGTAACCCGGCACTGAAGTTGCGTGTTTATATCCAGGGTGGCGGCTGTTCCGGTTTTCAGTATGGCTTCGAGTTTGACGAAAACCAGGCCGAGGATGATTTGGCGGTGGTGACCGATGGCGTGGTGCTGCTGGTTGACCCGCTCAGCCTTCAGTATCTGATGGGCGCTACGGTGGATTACACCGAGTCGCTGCACGGGGCGCAGTTTTCCATCCGCAATCCCAATGCCAAGACCACCTGCGGTTGTGGCTCATCATTTACGGTGTGAAGCAGGCGGCCTGTCCCAATCAAGCCCGTTTGACGGCGATTGGCTGGCCTCTGTCGTTGCCTGAGGATTGGCAGGCACTATGTGCGGCGAACCCGGCGGCGCGTCCGGCGCGGGTGATTGAGCAGCACCGCTCCGGCTATGTGGTGGCCGAACATGCTGCGGATGCACAAACCGTGGAGTCGTTGCCGGAATGGGCCAGGCCGCGCTGCGACCCGGCCAGCCGCGCGGCAGTCGGTGACTGGGTGCTGATTGAGGACAGCGCAGAAAAGCCGCGCATCGTGGCGCTGCTGCCGCGCTGGAGCACCATCAAACGGGCGGCGGCGGGCGAGCATTACAAGCAGCAGTTGATTGCCGCCAATGTCGATACCGCCTTTGTGGTGACCGGGCTGGATGCGGATTTCAACCCGCGCCGCATCGAGCGCTATTTGCTATTGCTCAAGGGCGGTGGGGTTGAGCCCGTCGTGGTGCTCACCAAGCAGGATATTGCAGCCGACGCGCCGGCGGCGCGTGAGGCTTTGGCGGCATTGGCCGCGCAAGATATTGCCGTGTGTAGTGTCAATGCCTGCGCTGCGGCCAGCGTGGCGGTGCTGGCGCCGTGGCTGAGCGCGGGGCGTACCGTAGTGCTGGTCGGCTCATCGGGTGCGGGCAAATCCACCCTGACCAATACCCTGCTGGGCAAGCAGCGGATGCGTACCGGGGCGGTGCGCGCGCATGATGCCCGTGGCCGGCATACCACCACGCATCGGGCGTTGCTGCCCCTGCCGGGTGGTGCCTGCCTGATTGATACGCCGGGGATGCGCGAGTTGAAGCCTACTGGCGAAGAACAACTGGATGCGGCGGCTTTTGCCGATATTGCGGAATTGGCCGAGTATTGCCGGTTTCGCGATTGTCGCCACGACAAGGAGCCCGGCTGTGCCTTGCAGGCTGCCGTGGCCTGTGGCGAGCTGGAAGCGGCGCGTTTTGCCAATTATCTGAAGCTGCGCGATGAGCTGGCAGTGGCGGCGGATACCCTGGCGCAGCGTCAGGCCGAGAATGCGGCAGGCGGACGCGGACGCAGGCGTTTTCGCCGTTGAACGATAGATAAAGCCCGGGCGTGCCGTGGCACGCCCGAGTGATGATTTATTTGACTTGCAGGGTCATTGCCTGCAAGCCGCCGCTTTCCAGTTTTTGTTTTGCTTCGGCGGCTTCGGCGGCGGAGCCATAAGGCCCCATGCGCACCCGGTACACGGTCTTGCCATTATTCTGCGCGGATTCTACGCGGGCATTCAGGCCCAGTAGCGCGATTCTGGCCTTGACCGCCTCGGCATCGCCGCTGGCCGCAAAGGCGCCGGCCTGCACGATATACGGTGCGCTACGCACGGCAGCTTGCGTGGCGGTATTGGCCGCAGCCGCCGGTGCAGAAGCCGCAGCAGGTGTGGTGGCGGTAGCTGTAGGGGGCGTGGCTTTAGGCGCTGGCGCGGTAGCGGGCGCTGGAGTTGGGGTGCTGGCTGTCGTCGCCGGCCTGGGGGCGGGTGCCGCGACAGCTGCGGTGGCCGGGGGCGTGCGCCTTGCCGGTGCGGGTGCAGCCGCTTCAGGCAGCGGGCGTGGTAGCTGCGCATTGGCGGCTGCGATGGCGCGCGCCTGGGCATCGGCAGCCTGGGTGGCAGCGGCCTGGGCAGCGGATTCATTGCTTGCAGCCGGGGTGTTGGCCTGGGCGGCTGCGGCAGCTGCCTGTTGTTCGCGACGACGCGCTTCCTCGCGGCGGCGGGCTTCCTCGCGCTGGATGGCAGCCAGCTGCGCATCGGTCAGGATGACTTCTTCATTGGGCAGCACTTCGTAAAAGTCGAAGTCACGCGACTTGGGCGGCTCCTGGCGTGCAGGCTCGCTCTGGCGTTTGGGCGGGGTGGCCGGCGCCGGCTCAAAGGCGGGCGTGCTGGATGCGTCCGGCTGCGGCAGTGGCTCTGGGCTGGATGGCGCATTGCCGAGGCTGAAAAAGCCGGTATTGCCCTCTTTATGGGCGCCGATAAAGCGTGGCGCCAGCAAGATGACCACCAGGGTCAGCAAAACCCCTATCAGCAGCCATGCCCAGCCGGGCATGCTGCTTTGTCGTGCGCTGCTGCGCCGTGCCTGTGATTTTCCGCGACGTGCGGCCATATGGTTTGTCTCCGGTTACATTTTCTCAGGTGCGGACACACCGAGCAGCGCCATGCCGTTTTTCAGCACTTGTGCGGTGGCGGTGCACAGCGCAAGGCGTGCATCGCGCTCGCTGGCGTTTTCCACCAGCACCGGCTGGGCGTGGTAGGCGGTATGGAAGGCGGTAGCGAGCTCGCGCAGATACTGGGCGATGATATGCGGCTCCAGCGTCTGTGCGGCGGCGGCGACCACTTCCGGGTAGCGCGAGAGCTCAATCATCAGTGCCAGACTGGCCTCGTCTTGCAGCTTGCCCAGGTTTTCCAGGCCGTTTTCCAGCCGGAAGCTGAAGCCTTTTTCCGCCGCCTGGCGCAACAGGCTGTGCACCCGCGCATGGGCGTATTGCACATAGAACACCGGGTTGTCATTGGACTGGCTGCGGGCCAGGTCAATATCGAAGGTGAGCTGCGAATCGGGCTTGCGCGCAATCAGGAACCAGCGCACCGCGTCCTTGCTGGTTTCTTCAATCAAATCGCGCAGGGTCAGATAGCTGCCGGCGCGCTTGGAGAGTTTGACCTCTTCGCCGCCGCGCATCACCGTCACCATCTGGTGCAGCACATAGTCCGGATAGCCCTTGGGGATACCGGCATCCAGCGCCTGCAGGCCAGCGCGCACCCGCGCCAGCGAGCCGTGGTGGTCGGCGCCCAGCTCGGTAATGGCGCGCGTCCAGCCGCGCTGCCATTTGCTGCGGTGGTAGGCCACGTCCGGCACAAAATAGGTATAGCTGCCGTCGGACTTGCGCATCACCCGGTCTTTGTCGTCGCCAAAATCGGTGCTGCGCAGCCACAGTGCGCCGCCTTCTTCATAGGTATGGCCGCGACGGGTGAGTTCGGCCACGGTTTCCTCGACCTTGCCATCGGCATACAGCGAGGATTCCAGAAAATAGTTGTCGAACCTCACCGCATAGGCGTCAAGGTCGGCGTTTTGTTCGCGGCGCAGCCAGGCCACGGCAAAGCGGCGGATGGCATCGGTGTCGTCCGGGTTTTTGCTGCCGGTGACGGTTTGGCCGTCCACTTCGACCGATTCCTCGCGCAGATAGGCCGCAGCGACATCGGCGATGTAATCGCCGTTATAGGCTTCGGCAGGCCAGGCATCATCACCGGGCTGGTGGCCGTCGATGCGCGCCTTGACCGATTTGGCCAGGTTTTCAATCTGAACGCCGGCATCGTTGTAATAGAACTCGCGCACTACCTGCCAGCCATTGGCGGCCAGCACGCGGGCGATGGAGTCGCCAATGGCGGCCGCACGGCCATGTCCCACATGCAGCGGGCCGGTGGGGTTGGCCGAGACATATTCCACGCCCACTTTTTGCCCCTGGCCGCTGTCATTGCAGCCGAAGGCATCGCCCTGGGCATGGATGGCGCTCACCACCGAATGCCAGGCATCGGCTGCAAGATGGAAATTGATGAAGCCAGGGCCTGCGATTTCCGTTTTGGCAATGCGCGCATCCTGCGGCAGCGCATCCAGTAATGCCTGGGCTAGGGCACGCGGGTTGCTGCGTGCCGGTTTGGCCAGCAGCATTGCGGCATTGGTGGAGAAATCGCCGTGGCTGGCTTCGCGCGGGCGTTCAATGACGAAATCCGGCGCGGACAAATCCGCAGGCAGCGTGCCGTTGGCAGAAAGGGTGGCAATGGCCTGTTCGACCAGAGACTTGAGCTGGGCTTTCACGAAAAGACTGAGGGGAAATGATGCGACCGCGTAGTTTAATCCAGCTTGGCACGGGTTTCTTTGAACAGGCGCTCATAGCAGCCCGCGCTCGGCCATCGACAGTGGTGGGCCGTCAGCGATGATGAAATGGTCCAGCAGGCGGATTTCCACCAAGTCCAGTGCGTTCTTCAGGGTGCGGGTCAAATCCCGGTCGGCCTGGCTGGGAGTGGCATCCCCGCTGGGGTGGTTATGGCCGACGATGACTGCGGCGGCGTTGTGCGCCAGTGCGCGGCGCACCACCTCGCGCGGATGTACTGGGGCGCTGTCAAGGGTGCCGCTGAACATTTCCTCAAAGCCCAGGCTGCGATGACGGCTGTCCAGAAACAATGCGGCAAACACTTCGCGGCTTTGATGCCGCAAGCGTTGACTGAAGTACTGTCCGGCAGTGGCGGGCGAGTTGAGGCTCTCGCCACGGGCAAGTGCGGCGGCAAGCTGGCGGCTGCACAGCTCCATTGCGCCGCTCAGCAGGCAGGCGCGGGCAGGGCCGATGCCGGGCAGTTTGGCCATGTCTTTGGAGCTGCGCTCCAGCAAGGCGCGTAACGGGCCGTGCTCGCGAAGCAACAGTCGGGCGGTGCTGACTGCATCTTGCCCGGGCAGCCCCGAGCCCAGGAACAACGCCAGCAGTTCAGCATCAGACAGCGCCGCCGCGCCGCGTGCCAGCAGTTTTTCGCGTGGGCGCTCCTCAACAGGCCAGTCATGGATACGCATGGGAAGCCTCCGGCATAAGGGGGTGTCTTTCAGTCTGAATCCTGGCCGGGCAGCCGTGCATCGGAAAGCCGCTGGCATCGGTTAAGCTGATAGCCCTGCTGGCTGCCAGAAAACCCTTAAATCCCGTGAATGCCTCCGCCATGCTTTCAGGCAAGAAAATACTGCTGTGCGTCTGTGGTGGCGTAGCGGCTTACAAGGCCGCAGACCTGACCCGCCAGCTGCGCAAGGCCGGCGCCAAGGTGCAGGTGGCGATGACCGCTTCGGCCTTGCAGTTTGTGGGCGCGGCGACGTTTCAGGCACTGAGTGGCCAGCCGGTACGCATCAGCCTGTGGGATGCGCAGGCGGAGGCCGCAATGGGGCATATCGAGCTGGCGCGCTGGCCTGATGCCATCGTGATTGCGCCCGCTACGGCCAATACCCTGGCAAAACTCGCGCATGGGCTGGCCGATGACTTGGTCAGTACGCTTTGCCTTGCCAGCACCGCGCCGATACTGGCGGCGCCGGCCATGAATCAGCGCATGTGGCTGCATCCGGCTACACAGGCCAATATCGCCTTGCTGCAAAGCCGTGGTCTTGCCATGGTGGGGCCTGCCTGCGGCGAGCAGGCCTGTGGCGAGCAGGGACCTGGGCGGATGAGCGAGCCTTTCGAGATTGTCGCGGCATTGAATGCGATGCTCGGCGAGGTGCGGGCGTGAGTCTTGCAGGCAAGCGCATGGTGGTGAGTGCCGGGCCCACCTATGAGGATATTGACCCGGTGCGCTTTCTCGGTAATCGCTCCAGCGGCAAGATGGGCTTTGCCATTGCCGCAGAAGCTGCGCGCCGGGGCGCCGGGGTATTGCTGGTGGCAGGGCCGGTGAGCTTGGCAACGCCAGCGGGCGTGAAGCGGCTGGATGTGAGGAGTGCCGCGCAGATGCACGCGGCGGTAATGGCGGCTTTGCCTGCCGATATTTATATCGGGGCGGCGGCAGTGGCGGATTTCACCCCGCAATCGGTGTCTGCATCCAAGCTCAAAAAAACGCCGGACAGCGAGCAGATGACGCTCAATCTGGTGCGTACCCGCGATATTCTGGCCGATGTGGCTGCCTCCGGCCTGCGCCCGGCCTGTGTGGTCGGCTTTGCTGCCGAAACCGGAGATATTGAGCGTTATGCGCTGGGCAAGCTCACAGCCAAGGGCGTGGACATGATTTGCGCCAATCAGGTGGGACGCGCCGATAGCGGCTTCGAGTCCGACCAGAATGCGCTGACGGTGTACTGGCCGGGCGGCTCGGTGCGGCTGCCCAGCGCAGCCAAGACTGAAATCGCCGCACAATTATTGAACCTTCTGGAAAGCAGACTTTGAAAATGCAGCATGTTTTGCAAGTAAAGATTCTTGACGCGCGTCTGGGTGGCGAATGGCCGCTGCCGGACTATGCCACTGCGGGTAGTGCCGGGCTGGACTTGCGCGCTGCCATTGAGGCGCCGCTGACACTGGCCGCCGGGGCGACCGAGCTTGTGCCTTCCGGGCTTGCCATCCATATCGCCGACGCCAGCTTGTGCGCGTTGATTCTGCCGCGTTCGGGGCTTGGGCATAAGCACGGCATCGTGCTCGGCAATGGCACCGGGCTGATTGATGCCGACTATCAGGGGCCGCTGATGATTTCGGTCTGGAATCGCAGCAACACTGCGCATGTCATCGTGCCGGGCGATCGCATCGCGCAACTGGTGCTGATGCCGGTGGTGCGTGCGAGTTTTGAAGTGGTGGATACATTTGAATCAAGCCAGCGCGGTGCGGGCGGCTTCGGTCATACTGGCCTGCGCTAAGGGGATGGAAGCATGAGTGAGAAAAAGTCTTCGTTGTCCAAAATCGAATTGGGCTCGCTGGAGCAGGCAAGGCCGTTGCTTGCCTTGTTGCTGATAGTGCTGGCCGGCTGGTTGCTGTTTTTCGGCGCCATGCAATGGCGGGGCAGCAGTGGCGAGCATTCGCTGCTGGAAGAGCGCGATGCGCTTGCGGCCACGCTCAACCAGCAACTGGGGCAGATGCGCAAGCAGGTAGAGGCCGCCGCTGCGGATGATGCCTTGAAGCCGCTTCTGGCCAGCGGCGATTTGCAGGCGGTCGCTGCGCAAATGGGCAAAAAATTGGCGGATGCGCAAAGCGTGGTGGTTTATCCGCAGGATTTGCAGGCGTTCTACCAAAAACTGCCCGAGTCTGGCTATGGCCGTCTGGCGGCGGTGGAAGAGGCCGTCATTGAAGGCAAGACTGCTGTGCGTATCGGCATGACGGGCGCTGAAAAAGGCGTGCTGGTGGCGGTGCCGCTGACTGAAGGCCGGGTGGCGCTGGCGGTTATGCCATTGCAGCCGTTGCGCGAGGAAGTGGCCGCAGCCTCGGCAGGCCAGGGCTATCTGGCGCTGCGCCAGGGGCAGACCACCATTGCCGAGCTGGGCAATGCAGCCTCGGCAGGCTATGCCGAATCGCGTGCGGTCAAACTTGCCGGTAGTGAGCTGCGCGTGGCGGCCGGTATCAATGTGCAGGAAGAAACCGGCCCATTCGGGCTGGCACCCATTCCGGCGATGGCGCTGGGCGGGCTGCTTTTGCTGGTGGCATTGCTGATTTGGCTGCTGCCCAGGTGGCGCGGCAAAAAAGCCGTATCCGGAGAAGAAGCACAAGCCCTGACACTCGCCGAGATGGCTGGTATGGGCAAAGTTGTAGCCGAAGTGCCGGTTAACGAGGAATACGAGCAGATGGAAGCGGAAGCGGCCGCAGAACTGGGCGCAGCCACCATGGCGACAAGTACGCCTGTGAAGGCGCTGCCACAAGTGGAGCCGGGCATCTTCCGCGCCTATGACATCCGTGGCGTGGTTGGCAAGGATTTGGATGCCGGGGTGGCGCGCGCCATTGGCCTGGCCATCGGCACGCAGATGCACGAGCAGGGCTTGCGGGAAATCGTGGTGGGTCGCGATGGCCGTCTTTCCGGGCCGGAGCTTGCCGCTGGCCTGATGGACGGCCTGCGCGATGCCGGCTGCAAGGTGATTGATATTGGTCTGGCGCCGACGCCGCTGGTGTATTTTGCGGCCTACCAGCTGCGCGCAGGCTCCTGTGTGGCGGTGACCGGCAGCCATAACCCGCCGGACTACAACGGCTTCAAGATTGTGCTGGGAGGTGAGACGCTCTCTGGCGAGGCTATCAAGGCACTATACGGGCGCATCCGGGACAACCGCCTGCACATCGCGAAGATGCGCGGCGAAATGGAAACGCGCAGTGTGGTCGATGATTATGTCGAGCGCGTGGCCGCCGACATCCAGACCGCCCGCCCGCTGAAGGTGGTGGTCGACGCCGGCAATGGCGCCGCAGGCGAGCTGGGACCGAAGGTGTTGCAGGCTATCGGCGCCGAAGTGATTCCGCTGTATTGCGAGATTGACGGCAACTTCCCCAATCACCACCCCGACCCCAGCGACCCGCATAACTTGCAGGATTTGATGGCGGCGGTGCAGCAGCGCGGCGCGGATATCGGCATCGCCTTCGATGGCGATGGCGACCGCCTGGGTGTGGTCACGCCTGCCGGGCACAATATCTTTCCCGACCGTTTGCTGATGCTGTTTGCCGCCGATGTGCTGGCGCGCCAGCCTGGCGCGATGATTGTCTATGACGTCAAGTGCACGGGCGCGCTGACGCCATGGATTCTGCGCCATGGCGGCAGCCCGCTGATGTGGAAGACCGGGCATTCCTTCATCAAGGCCAAGATGCGCGAAACCGAGGCCGAGCTGGCGGGCGAGATGAGCGGCCACTTCTTCTTCAAGGAACGCTGGTACGGCTTTGATGACGGCATTTACTCGGCCGCGCGCCTTCTGGAAATTCTGGCTATCCGCGATGAGGATGCCGATACGGTATTTGCCGGAATCCCCGATGGCATCAGCACCCCGGAGCTGAAAATCCCGGTGGATGACCCGCATGCCTTTATCGAACGCTTTGTGGCGGGCAGCCAGTTCCCGGAAGCGCGCCTGACCAGCATTGACGGCGTGCGCGCCGACTGGAGCGACGGCTGGGGGCTGGTGCGCGCCTCCAATACCACGCCGATTCTGGTGCTGCGTTTCGAGGCGAAAACGCCGGAGGCATTGCAACGCATCCAGGGCGTATTCCGCGATGCGCTGCTGCAACTTGATCCGGGTCTTTCCATTCCGTTCTGATTGATTTACTGAATTTTCAAGGGAAAAACATGAGCATTCTTCGTTTGAGCGATGTTGAACTGTCCGGCAAGCGGGTATTGATTCGCCAGGATTTGAACGTGCCTGTGGAAGATGGCCGGGTGACTTCCGACCAGCGTATCAATGCTTCGCTGCCGACCCTCAAAGCCGCGCTTGAAGCCGGTGCGGCGGTGATGGTGATGTCGCATCTGGGGCGTCCCAAGGAAGGCCAGTGGAGCGAGGCTGACTCGCTGGCGCCGGTGGCCAAACGGCTTTCGGAACTGCTGGGGCGCGAGGTGCCGCTCATCAAGGATTATCTCGATGGCGTGGAAGTGGCGCCGGGGCAAATCGTGCTGCTGGAAAACTGCCGTATGAATATCGGTGAGAAAGCCGATGATGAAGCCCTTGCCCAAAAATATGCCGCGCTTTGTGACATCTTCGTGATGGATGCCTTCGGCACCGCACACCGCGCGCAGGCCTCCACCCATGGCGTGATTCGCGCCGCCAAGCAAGCTGTTGGCGGGCCGCTGCTGATGGCCGAACTGGACGCACTGGCGCGTGCGCTGGATAACCCGGCACGCCCGCTGCTGGCGATTGTCGCTGGCAGCAAGGTCAGCACCAAGCTGGAGCTGTTGTCCTCGCTGGTCGGCAAGGTGGATCAATTGATTGTTGGCGGCGGCATTGCCAACACCTTTATCGCGGCAGCCGGCTACCCGGTGGGCAAATCGCTGATGGAAGCGGATTTGCTTGATACCGCGCGCAAAATTACCGCCGATGCCAAGGCGCGCGGCGCGGAGATTCCGCTGCCGGTGGATGTGGTGGTCGCCCCGGCGTTTGCTGCCGATGCTCCGGCCACGGTCAAGGCGGTGGATGCGGTGGGCGATGAGGACATGATTCTCGATATCGGCCCGCAAACCGCCGCGCAATACGCCGCGCTGATTGCCAAGGCCGGCACCGTAGTCTGGAACGGCCCGGTGGGCGTGTTCGAGTTCGACGCCTTCGGCAAAGGTACCGAGGCGCTGGCGCGCGCCACTGCCGCTTCGCCGGCGTTTTCCATTGCCGGTGGCGGCGACACCCTGGCCGCGGTGGACAAATACGGCATCGCCAAGGAAGTCTCGTATATCTCCACCGGCGGCGGTGCTTTCCTGGAGTTTCTGGAAGGCAAGGAACTGCCGGCCGTGGCCGCACTCAAGGCGCGTAGCTGATGAAGCGGCTGTTACTGAGCCTGTTGTTGACCATGCCGCTGACACTCACTGCCGGGGAAAACCCGGCAGCAGCGGTGCAGGCCTCCGTTTTGCAGCGGCACGATAGCCCACTTTCGGTAAGCCAGACAGCGAGCGCATTGCGTACACAACTGGAGTCGCGCGGCATCACCGTATTTGCGCTGATTGACCACGCCGCCGCGGCGGAAAAAGCCGGGCTGTCGATGCCGCCCACCCAGGTGCTGGTGTTCGGCAACCCGCGCGGCGGCACGCCACTGATGTTGGCGCACCCCGATTTGGCGCTGGATCTGCCGGTGCGGGTATTGATACGCCAAAACCATGCAGGCAAAACCGAAGTGCTGTGGCGCAGCCCGGCAGCACTGGCCGCTGCGCAAGGACTGCCTGCCGATGCGCTGTCAGGCCTGCAAGCACTGGATATCCTGCTGCGTGGCCTGCTGCAGGAAATTGCAGGCAAATAAGCGGGTATCAGGCTCAATAATTGGGGGGCAGAAAAGATGGGCTACAACAAGCCCTGGCTGAGTGTTGGCGAGCAGCTTGAGTTGCTGGAAAAGCGGGGAATGGCGGTTGCTGACAAGGTGCGTGCACAAAACTATTTAGAGCGTATTGGTTACTATCGTTTGAGTGGTTACTGGTATGCCTTCCGTGAGCGTGACAAGGCCAGACAGATACAGGATAGCTTCCGCCCCGGAACCCGCTTTCAGGATGTCGTGGATTTGTATGTATTCGACAAACAACTGCGCATGCTGGCAATGGATGCGCTGGAGCGCATCGAAATTGCATTGCGGGTGGATATTTCTCATAGTCTTGGCAAGCTGGATGCTTTTGCCTACCTCAATCCAGAGCTTTTTGACGGCAGCTTCAGCCGCAAGCTGGATGCCAACAGTGGCACCACGGCGCATCATGACTGGCTCGGAAAACATGCGCGCCTGATAAGCCGCTCCAAAGAGGCGTTTGTACATCACAACCGCAAAAAATACGGCTTGCCGCTGGCTATCTGGGTAGCATGTGAAGTCTGGGGCTTTGGCGCTTTGTCACGACTGTTTGCGGGGATGCGCCGCAAAGAGCAGAGCGCCATTGCGGAAAAATACGGCTTGTCCAATGTCCCGGAAAATGCCCAAGTGCTTGCCTCATGGCTGCGCAGCCTCAATTACCTGCGCAATGTCTGTGCTCATCATGGGCGCTTGTGGAACCGCAATATTATCGACCAGCCACGCCTGCCAGAGGCGCAGTTTTTGCCTTGGGCTGTAGCTTTTGCACAAGACAAACACGCCAGGGCGCGCTGCTTCTTGCTTTTGATGATTGCCGGGCATTTGTTGGGCGTGGTCAACCCGCAATCAAGCTGGCCGCAGCGCATGAAAAAGCATCTGCAAAACTTTCCCGACTTGGCGAATGTCGGGCTGAGTCTTTATGGCATGGGGGCGCCTGATGACTGGGAGCAGATTTGGCAGGCAGGCAAAAAGAACCCCTCCGAGATGCTTCGCGATGCAAAGCAGGATGGAGGGGCCGTGTTGGGCGCGATTTTAACTGATACTCCTGCCAATCACAACTGAAAGAGTTCATATTTCATGTTTGAATACCGTCGTCGCACCCGCATTCTCGCCACCCTGGGGCCTGCCTCCGATGCCGCAGGTGTATTGGAGGCCATGATTCAGGCCGGGGTGGATTGTGTACGGCTCAATTTCTCCCACGGCAGTGCCGATGCGCATCGCCAGCGCGCGGCAGCGGTACGCGAAGCTGCGCAGCGCCTGGGGCGGGAAATCGGCGTTCTGGTGGATTTGCCCGGGCCAAAAATCCGCATTGGCCGTTTTGCCCAGGGGCAGGTGAGGCTGCGCGCCGGGCAGCGCTTTGACTTGCTGGCCGAAGCCGATGCCGCGCCTGGTGATGAGCACGCCGTCGGCGTGGCGTATCTGGGGCTGCCGGGCGATGTGGCCGCAGGCGATGTATTGCTGCTTGATGATGGTCTGGTGCAATTGCAGGTGATGGCGGTGGAGGGGACGCGCATCCAGACGCAAGTGCTGAATGATGCGCTGCTTTCCGACCGCAAGGGGCTGAACAAGCTGGGTGGCGGGCTGTCGCTGGGGGCAGTGACCGCACGCGACCGCGAGCTGATTGCGCTGGCCGCGGAAATCAAGGCCGACTTCATCGCCGTCTCTTTTGTGCGCGATGCAGCTGATATTCATGAGGCGCGGAAAATCGCCGTTGAGCACGGCAGCCAGGCGGCGCTGGTCGCCAAAATCGAGCGCGCCGAGGCGATTGAAAACTTGCAGGACATCATCGCCGCTGCCGATGTGGTGATGGTCGCGCGCGGCGACCTGGGCGTGGAAGTGGGCGATGCCGAGCTGCCCGGCTTGCAGAAGAAAATCATTCACGAAACCCTGCAAGGCAACAAAGTGGTGATTACTGCCACGCAGATGTTGCAGTCGATGGTGGACAGCCCGCAGCCGACCCGCGCCGAGGTGCTGGATGTGGCCAATGCGGTGATTGATGGCACCGATGCGGTGATGCTTTCGGCAGAAACCGCCGCCGGGCGCTTTCCGGTAGCCTCGGTGGCGGCGATGGCGCGTATCTGCATGGGTGCCGAGCGGCAGTTCGAGCGCGATACCGATTACGAGGCGGCACCGCGTGGCCTTCAGCGCGTCGATCAGGCAATCGCCATGGCGACCATGTTCCTGACCGAGCATATGCAGGTGGCCGCCATCATCGCCATGACCGAATCCGGCGGCACTGCGCGTTTTATGTCCCGGTTCCGCTCGCAAGTGCCGATTCATGCGTTCTCGCGTCATCCTTGCGCACGCCGTCAGATGAGTCTGATGCGCGATGTGTTCCCCATCGCCTTCGACAGCCGTGGCATGTATCAGCACGACTTGGCGCACGCGGCGATTGCACACCTGCGCGATAGCGGCTTGCTGCGGCCTGCCGACCGGGTGCTGTTCACCTGCGGCGACAGCATGGAGGAGCTGGGCGCGACCAATACCCTGCGGATTCTGGAAGTACCGGGAAACTGATGCCAGGGCTATAATCACGGTCTCTTTTCCACACCCATTTGCAGGACACAAAATGAGCATTGAACAGCTTGCCGACATCGCCCGCGCCATGGTTGCCCCCGGCAAGGGCATCATCGCCATCGACGAATCTTCTGCCACCTGCAAGAAGCGCTTTGATGGGGTGGGCATTGACTGCACCGAAGAAAATCGCCGCGCCTACCGCGAGCTGCTGCTGACCGCTCCCAAGGTCAATGAATATCTCTCCGGTGCGATTTTGTTTGACGAAACCATCCGCCAGTCCACCCGCGATGGCGTGCCGTTTGCCAAATACATGGCCGATAACGGCATGATTCCGGGCATCAAGGTCGACAAAGGCACGGTGCCGCTGGCTGGCTGCCCCGGTGAGTTGGTCACCGAAGGTCTGGATGGCCTGCGTGCCCGCCTTGAGGAGTACTACAAGCTCGGCGCCCGTTTCGCCAAGTGGCGCGCGGTCATCAATATTGGCGAAGACATCCCCTCCGGCACCTGCATCGAGGCCAATGCACACGCACTGGCGCGTTACGCTGCCCTGTGTCAGGAACAAGGCCTGGTGCCGATGGTCGAGCCGGAAGTGCTGATGGATGGCAGCCACGATATCGAAACCTGCTACGAAGTCACCGAAGTCACCCTGCGCGCGCTGTTCGACGCCCTGTACCAGCACAATGTGATGCTGGAAGGCACCATCCTGAAAGCTTCGATGGTGGTGCCGGGTAAAGACTGCCCGGAACAGGCCAGTGTCGAAGAAGTGGCCGAAGCCACGCTGATGTGCCTGAAGTCCGCCGTTCCGGCCATCCTGCCCGGCATCGTGTTCCTCTCTGGCGGCCAGTCCGATGAAGCGGCTACCGCACACCTGGATGCGATGAACCGCATGGGGCCGAATCCGTGGCCGCTGTCGTTCTCCTATGGCCGCGCCATGCAGCAGGCGGCACTTAAGCTGTGGTCGCAGGACATGCAGGGCAATTTCGCCGCTGCCCAGGCCACCGTGTACGAGCGCGCCAAGGCCAATGGCCTGGCTGCCCTCGGCCAGTGGGAAGGCTGATTGCAAACTTTCGCCCCGGTACTGATTTGCCGGGGCGACAAACAAAAACGGCGCGATTGCATCGCGCCGTTTTTATTGGAATGAAGTGCGCGATTACTTGCGCTTGAGTTCGTCGCGGATTTCACGCAGCAGCAGCACGTCTTCGGCCGGTTCTGCCGGAGCGGCTTCCGGTTCCGGCTTCTTCAGGCGGTTGATGGCCTTGACCACCATGAAGATGGCAAAGGCGACGATGAGGAACTGGATGACGGCATTGATGAATTGTCCATAGGCCAGTTCGACGGCGGGGATGGCCTGGCCTGCGGCATCGACGCTGGCTTCTTTCAGGGTGATGGCAAGGTCGGAGAAATCCACGCCGCCAATCAGCAGGCCAATCGGCGGCATGATGACGTTATCGACCAGGGCGGTGACAATCTTGCCGAATGAGGCGCCAATGACCACGCCGACTGCCAGGTCGACGACATTGCCGCGCATTGCAAACTCTTTGAACTCGCTGATGATGCTCATGGGGATTTCCTTTGGGTGGGTTGGAGAGGGTGATGTGTGTCACGGTTTTGCTTGGGGGCGTGATTATAGGGGCAAAATATCAGCCATCTTGCCGTGCTTGCGGGCAGATATGCCCCTGGCTATGCAGCCAGACTTGCCCGTTGGCATCGTGGATGTGGGCTTGCCAATGGTCGCCGGGTTGCAGTGCGGCAACCCCTGCAGGGGTGCCCATGAAAACCAGGTCGCCGGCTTTCAGCGCATACAGCCGGGAAAGCTCAACCAGAATGTCCGGTACATCCCAAATCAGGTCGGCCAAGTGGCCGTGCTGGCGAGCCTGCCCGTTGACATGCAGCGAGATTTGCAGGGTATCGAGTGCGGGCAGCTCCTGTTTGCGGCGCATCGTGCCGATGGGGGCGCAATGGTCGAAGCTTTTGCCGGTATCCCAGGGCAGCCCTTTGGCTTTGGCGGCGGCCTGCAAGTCGCGCCGGGTCAAGTCCAGCCCTACGGCAAAGCCGAACACCAGGGCGCTGGCGGTTTCACGGTCAAGCTCGCCGGGTGGCGCGTCCTTGCCCAAGGCCACCACCAGCTCGACCTCATGATGCAATTCACGGGTGCCCGGCGGGTAGGGCAGGCTGCCATCGGTGGTGATGGCATCGGCAGGCTTCATGAAAAACACCGGCTGGCCGCGCTCATGGGCAGTGGCCGGGGCGGCTGCGCCCATTTCGCGGGCATGGTCGGCAAAATTGCGGCCTACGCAATATACCCGGCGCACCGGGAACTGACCGCTGCCATCGGCCAGTGGAATGCGTGCTGGCGGGGCTGCGGGAAACAGGTCATTCATGATTGCGGGCGCGGCAGTGCATCCGGCTGTGCCTGGCGGAACTCGCCTTCAATCACATGGTGACCATGCGCTACCGTCTTGCGGCGACGGAGCAGGCGCAGCAAGGCCGCGCCAATCAGCATTGCACTGCCGATAAAAACGCCGGCGACCAGCAGCACGGCCAAGAGCGCCACCCCCAGCAGTGCTGCGCCGATGCGTAGCAGCGGGTGGCGCGGGCGGGCAGTGAAACGTGCCTGCAGGCGGGTAATCTGCGGGTGATGCCACCAATGTGCGAACATCTTGTTGCCTCCATCGGGTGAAACCATGAAACAGGCTTCAAGTATCTGGCCCGATGGGTAAAGAAGTGTGAGGAGAGTGTTAAAGATGACCGGTTTGCGGCTGGAGCAGATTGAAGATGGCGGCTTTGCCGAGGTGCAGTGGCAGGTGGATGGCGAAGCTGAGTCGGTGATTGTCCATCGTGATGGCGACACTGCCCGTGCCTGGCTCAATATCTGCCCGCATGCTGGCAGGCCGCTGGATGTTGCGCCGGGGCATTTCATCAAAACCCGCGATGGGCATCTGCTGTGTGCCGCACATGGCGCCAGCTTTGAATTGGCACACGGCGAATGCGTGGGCGGGCCTTGCCGCGGGCAATCTCTGCGCGCGGTGGCGGTGGAAGTGCGTGATGGCGAAGTGCGGCAGGTGTGAATTGCGATGCTGGCATTTCAGCGCAGCAAATTTTTGAGGTCTTTAAGCATCAAGAACAGGTGGTAAGGGTCGCTCGGGCTTGGCTCGAGCTCCCACGAGGCATACCACTGGCGTGCAGTGTCGTCCTTGGCATGTACCAACAGGCAGCGAATGCCGGCAATATCGGCGGCCTGTGCTGTACGCAGCAGCGCATCTTTGAGTAGTGCCTGTCCAAGCCCTTGGCGCTGATGCGCCATATCCACGGCCAGCCGCGCCAAAATCATGACGGGTACCGGGTGGCGTGCCAGCCCTTTCATGACCCTGGGAGGTGCTTGTGCAGGCTGAACACTGCCAACGGCCAGACTGTAAAAACCGACAACGCTTTGACCCTGGCAGCAGACATAGGTTTGTGCGCTGTTGGCTTTTTGGCTGGGCAGCGCATATCGCCGCAGGAACTGGTTGAGTGCCGCATGGCTGCAATCAAAGCTGTCCACGGCATCGCTTGCCGTGAGTTTGCGCACACGCGCATAGTTTCGGTTCAATCCAGCACTCCGGGGCTGTCAAGCAGTTTTTTCAGCCGCGGCTTGTGCTGCACGGGTCTGTCCAGTGCTTCTGCAAATGCCTGCCACTGCGCCTCATCCAACGCAAACTGACGGCGTGCAGCCAATGCATGCGTGGCGGCGGTGACACCGGCATCGAGCAGAAACTCGCTCACACTTTTGTGATGGCTGCGTGCAGCTTCTTGCAGCAACTGTTTGACCGATGCACTTGCACGCACGTCAATGCGTTCGGTTTTTGACAGGGTATTCATGTTGGCCTTTAGTGGCTGGAGTTTGGCTGCATGGTAGCCGTCCGGATGATGTCCTGACAAATTTGATGCCGTTCACCAAATCAGATTCACCATCAGCACGATGACACAGGTGTAGATAAAGGTCAGCGGCAGGCCGGTGCGCCACAGGTAGCGGGCACCATAATTGCCCGGCCCCATCACCATCGAGATCACCGGGTTGGTCGAGGTCATGAAGTTGTTGCTGGCCGAGAGCGCCACAATCAGCGCGAATACCATCGGATTGCCATTGGCGGCCAGCGCCAGGTTGATCGCCAGCGGCACCATCATGATGGTCGCGCCGACATGGCTGACCACCAGCGAGAACGCCACGGTGAGGATGGCAAGCGCAATCTCGATCAGCCACAGCGGTGTGCCCTGCGGGATGCGGTCGATACTGTGCCCGGCAATCCAGGCGGCGGCGCCGGAGGAATCCATCGCCCAGCCCAGTGGAATCAGGCAGGCCATCAGGAACACGGTTTTCCAGTTGATCGAGGCATAGGCTTCGTCCATCTGGATGACGCCGGCAATCAGCATCCCGGCCACGCCCGCCATCAGTGCGATCGGCACCGGGATACGCGATGACAGCGCCAGCAGCATGGTGATGGCAAAAATCGTCATCGCGATTTTGAACTTGTGCGGGCGCTGCTCGCTCTTGGGAAAGTCGGTGACCACCACGAAGTCTTTTTTCGCCGCGGCGCTGGCAAGGTCGCGCCAGATGCTGTGCAGTACCAGCATGTCACCGGCCTTCAACGGCAGCTTGCGCACGTCCTCGCGGATGACCTCCTTGTCGCGGTTCACCGCCAAAAGGCTCAGGCGGGATTGCTTGCGCAGCTGCAGCTCGCTGGCGCTTTTGCCGATAAAGGGCGAGTTGGGCGGAATCACCACTTCGGCAATCCCGGCGCGGCTGGGGTTGAACAGGTCGGCAAACTGGCGCAGCCGCGCGGCAAGATACAGTTTGTGGGTTTGCGAGAACTGCACAATCGCCTCGCGTGACCCCATCACGCCGAGCACATCGCCGACCCAGATACGGGCATCGGCAGAAGGCGCAAGCCGCGATTCGTCGCTGGATTTCAGCGCCAGAACCAGCGGTGAGCCGGGCATGGCTTCGACCTCGCCCAGGGTCATGCCGACCAGCGGGCTGTCGGCGCTGACGGTCAGCTCATGGACATCGCCTTCGATGCCATAGGCTTGGGCAAAATAGCTCTGCACGCGCGCCGGAGTGACACCGTCATCCTCGGACAAGTTGCGGCGGCCAAACCAGTGGAAATAGGCCAATGATGCGGTCAGTAGCGCAAGGCCAATGGGCAGCGGCGCGAACATCCCCAGCTGTTTCAGGGTGACCGCGCCGGAAGGCAGGTTGGCATTGGCCGAAATCAGCAGGTCGTTGAGCAAAATCAATGGCGAATTGCCGACCATGGTGAGGCCACCGCCCATCACGATGGCGGCGGCAATCGGCAGCAGCATGCGTGAGAGTGCCACCCCGGTACGGGCAGACAGGCGCGAGGCTACCGGCATGTACAGCGCCATCACTGCCGGGTTCTGCATGATGGATGAGTTCAGCCCGGCCACGGCGGTGGTCAATAGCAGCAGTTTGCGCTCGCTGCCATCGGCGCGGCGCAGCAGCCAGCCCGCCAGCCGGTTGAGTGCGCCGGTGCGCTCAAGGCCGGCGCCCAGAATCATGGTGGCGATGATGCTGATGACGGCATTGCCGGCAAAGCCTGCGAACAGGTCTTCCGGTGCCACCAAGCCGGTCAGCCCCAGCAAGACCAGCACCACCAGCGCCACCACATCGGCGCGTACCCGGTCGAACAGGAACAGCACCATGGTCAGCCCCACCAGCCCGAGAACGAGCGTCATGTCGGTGGTGAGGCTGAGGGCTGGGCTCATGGCAGGTGGTTTATTGGCTGGGGGATTCGGGCAGGGCGCAGCGGTCGTAAATCATGTCCCAGACCCCATGGCCGAGGTTTTGGCCGCGCGTTTCAAAATGCGTTTGTGGCCGCCATGCCGGGCGCGGCAGATGACCACGCGCGCCGCTGCGGTTAACCAGCCCCGGGGTGGCATCAAGCACATCCCACATCTGCTCGGCATAGTCCTGCCAGTCGGTGGCCAGATGCAGGCGGCCATCGGGCGCGAGTTTGCGCACCAGCAGCGCGGCGAACTCCGGGTTCACCAGGCGGCGCTTGTTATGGCGTTTCTTGTGCCAGGGGTCGGGAAAGTAAATCCGTACTTCATCCAGACTGCCATCGGCGATTTCGTTTTGCAGCACTTCCACCGCATCGTGGTGATACAGCCGGGCATTGCCGATGCCATCGCTATCGAGTGCATTCAGCAGCCTGCCGACACCGGGGGCATGGACTTCGATGCCGATATGGTCGCGCGCCGGGTCCAGCTGGCAGGAGTGGCGGAAGGCCGCGCCATTGCCAAAACCGATTTCCACGATGCGCGGCGCGCTGCGGCCAAACAGCGTGTCGAAATCACGCACTTGCCCCTGATAGTCGATGCCAAAACGCGGCCAGAGGGCATCAAAGGCGCGTTGCTGGGCAGGGGTAAAACGTCCCTGACGCAGCACGAAGCTGCGCACGCGGCGCTGGCCTTCTTCCACGGTGAATGGCTTGGGCGGCGCTTTGCTGCCTGTGCTGCTGAACGGGTCGCTCATCCAATCAGCCCATCCACTGGCGAGGAGGCACTGGCAAAGCGCTTGCGTGGGATGCGTCCTGCCAAGAACGCATCGCGTCCGGCTTCGACCGCCAGCTTCATCGCCCGCGCCATGCGCACCGGCTCCACGGCGCCGGCAATGGCGGTGTTCATCAGCACGCCATCGCAGCCCAGCTCCATGGCAATGGCCGCGTCCGAAGCGGTACCGACACCGGCATCGACGATGATCGGCACCTTGGCCTGCTCGATGATTTCAATCAGGTTGTAGCGGTTCTGGATGCCAAGCCCGGAGCCGATAGGCGCGGCCAGCGGCATCACTGCCACGCAGCCGATTTCTTCCAGCCGCTTGCACAAAATCGGGTCATCGCTGGTATAGACCATCACCTCAAAGCCATCTTTGACCAATTGCTCGGCAGCGGCCAGGGTCTGCACCACATCCGGGTACAGGGTGCGCTGATCGCCCAGCACTTCCAGTTTGACCAGCTTGTGGCCGTCCAAAAGTTCACGCGCCAGACGGCAGGTGCGCACTGCCTCATCTGCGGTGTAGCAGCCCGCGGTATTGGGCAGGATGGTGTAGCGCTCCGGCGGCAGTACATCCAGCAGGTTCGGCTCGCCGGGGTTCTGACCAATATTGGTGCGGCGGATGGCGACCGTGACAATCTCGGCACCGGCGGCCTCGGTGGCTTCGCGGGTTTGCGTCAAATCCTTGAATTTGCCAGTGCCGGTCAGAAGACGGGATTGATAGATTTTGCCGGCAATCACCAGCGGTTTGGGGTCGGTAAGCTCGTGCATGCAGTCATTATATGGCGGTGTATCGGCCATGGCAGGCTTGCAGCAAGCAAAAACCCCGCGCCGGTGAGCGCGGGGTGGGCAGGACTTGGAGACCTTGAACAGGCGCTCAAGCCTTCAAGGTTTTGACCATCTCAAGCAGCTGTTCTTTGGCGGCCAGCTTGTCGCGTTTCATCTGTGCAAGTTCCATGTCGCCAATCGGCAACACGCCCAGCTCGGCGTCGCTCACTTTCTTGTCCAGCTCCTGATGGTGGTAGTAGAGCTTGCGAAATTCCGCGTTGTTCTTCATCAGGCTGTCCAGTTCTTCTTGCGAGCGGTCTTCAAACATGAGAGTCCTCCTTTAAGGTTGGTTTGGAGAGGCCATGACGGTTTTCGACATCGGCCATGCCACCTTACCCTGTTTGCGGCCAGTTGCAATCGAGCCGGGTCAAATCAGCCGCCACCAAGCGCGTGCACAATCTCTACCACATCGCCTTCTTGCAGCGCATATTCGGCATGCTGCGAGCGCGGAATGATTTCGCCATTGACCTCTACCGCCACGCGGCGCTCGCCCAAGCCTTCGGCTTGCAGCAATTGATGCAGGGTGAGGGGGGCTTGCAGTTGGCGGGCTTCGCCATTGAGCTGGATATTCATGGCGGTATTTTCGCGGCTTTGTGGCGGGATTTCATCTGCGCTGCCACTTGACCGGCGGCCAATATATGAAACCATCCCTGCGATGACTGACAAAACAGGTTGATTGATATGAGCAAAACCACCGTATTTCGCCGCCCACTGGTGGCCGCCCTGGCATTGGCTGCCGCACTCACCACCACGCATGCCTTGGCACGCAATGATGATGCCGCCTTCAGCCGCACCGTGTTTTTTGGCGACAGCCTCACCGATGCCGGATTCTTCCGCCCGCTACTGCCCGCTACCGCACAGCCGGTGATTGGGCAGTTCACCACCAATCCGGGTCTGGTCTGGTCGCAGTATCTGGCCAATTACTACGGCGCCGACCGTTCCACCGCCTGGCTGGCTACCGGCAGCGCCCCGCGCGTGGATGGCGGTGATAATTACGCCGTCGGCGGCGCGCGCGTGGCCGTCGATGTAACCGGTAAGCTGGGGCATACGCCGTCGCTGAACGCGCAATTGAACGAATACTTGCGCCGTACAGGTGGACGCGCCGATGCGCGCGCACTGTACACCGTTTGGGGCGGCGCCAATGACCTGTTTACCATTAGCCAGGGCGCGCCTGTGGCTAGCACCATTGCCGATGCGGTCAGCGCACAAGTGGGGATGGTCGGCAAACTGCGTGCGGCCGGCGCTGAATATATCTTGGTGCCAACCATTCCCGATCTGGGCGTAACCCCGGGTTTTCTGGCGCAGGGCAGTGCTGTTGCCGCGCAAGGCACGACCTTGTCGCAGGCCTATAACAGCGCGCTGTATCAGGGGTTGGCGGCCAATGGTCTGCGGGTGATTCCGCTCGATACCTTCAACCTGCTGCGCGAAATCACCGCCAGCCCCGCCGCTTACGGGTTGAAGAATGTCACCGGCACCGCCTGCCAGCCGCAAATCACTGCGCAATCGCTGACCTGCAACCCGACCAGCTATGTCAGCGCCGATGCGCCATGGACCTATGCCTTTGCCGATGGCGTGCATCCTTCCAGCGCCGCGCATGCGATGTTGGCCGACTACGCGGTGGCGACCCTGGAAGCGCCGCGCCAGATTGCCCTGTTGCCGCGCTCGGCGATTGCCACAGGCCGTGCTCGCAGCCAGATGGTGGCCGCGCAGCTGCAATCGCGCAGCGACGAGGCTGCCGGGCGCTTCTGGGGTGGGCTGCGCGTGGATGCCCGTCGCGGCAAGAACGAAACCACCGATGACGGCTTTGGCGGTGGTGGCCCGGAGCTGATGGCTGGCTACGACCGCGCCAGCGGCGCACTGGTGTACGGCGGCTATCTGGCGCTTGCCGGGCAAAAGATTGAATACCGCCGTGACCGTGGCGAGTTCAAGGAGCGCGAAGCCGGGCTGGGTGGCTATCTGGGCTGGCGTGGCGAATCGTTCTGGCTGGATGGTCAGCTGGGCTGGAGTCGCCTGGGCTTTGATGTGCGCCGCGATGTGGCGCTTGGCAATGGCAAACGTCGCCATGAAGGCAGCCCCGATGGCAGCCGCCTGCATGTCGCATTGGGCGCAGGCTGGCAGATGGGCGGCGAAATCTTCCGTCACGGCCCGCTGCTGCGCGTTCTGGCGCAGCGGGTCAAGGTCGATGGCTATGCCGAATCACAGCCGCATCTGGCTACGGCTTTGGCCTTCCCGGAACAACAGCTCGATGTGATGAACGTTTCTGCCGGCTGGCAGGCCGAATGGAACTTGGGCAGCACGCAGCCGTTTGTCAGCCTCACCGCAGAGCGCGAATACGGCGACCGCCCGGAGCACGCCTTCGCCCGCATGAGCACGCTGGCAACGGGCAGCGACTATGCCGTGCCCGCGCCGCTGCAAGACCGCCGCTATGCCAATCTGCATGCCGGGCTGCGCAGCCAGCTGCATGGCGTGGATATTCAGGGCGGCGTGAGCCTTGACCTGGGACATGACAACGGCAGCCAGGCGGCGGTTTACCTCACCGCAGGCAAGAGGTTCTGATTGCCAAAAACGGTGCGCAGGGCATAGACTTGCGCACTTCGCGGGTGTAGCTCAATGGTAGAGCAGAAGCTTCCCAAGCTTACGACGAGGGTTCGATTCCCTTCACCCGCTCCAAATCACCCCAAAGCCCGGCCACGCGCCGGGCTTTGTTTTTGGACTCAAAGAGCCGAGTTGGGTGGGGTAGCCGTAAAAACCGGCAGTCAATTTTCAGATTTGCGTAGTGAATCACACAAAAAGTCATTCATGACTTTTCCCTAAATACGGCGGCGTACGTAATGCTGCGCCCTCACTTTCATTCATCAATTGTTCAGTGATGAATCAGGCAATTTTCCGGAAAGAGGCTTTGCAAGCCAAACGTGGTAGCTGGCTGGGCAGTATTTCGCTGGCGCAACCGCTGCCGCTATGGGTGTTGACTGGCTTTGCCGCACTGGCTGCGCTCGCCATTGGCCTGTTCCTGTTTTTCGGCAGTTATACCCGCCGTGCGCAAGTCAGCGGTCATCTGGTGCCAAGCCAAGGCATGGCGATGATTCTTGCCCCGGCTACCGGCATCATCAGCCAGATGCAGGTCACAGAAGGCAGTGCCGTCACCCAAGACCAAACCCTGGCGGTGGTGCGCGTGCCATTAGCCACCCCCGAAGCGGGCGATGCCGCCACTGCCCTGCATGAACGCCTGAGCCGCCGCCAGCACAGCCTGCAACAAAGCCATCAAGCCCAGCAGCAATTATTGAATGCCCAGGGCAGCGGCATCGCCGCGCAACTTGCTACGGCTCGGCAAGAACTGGCGCAACTGCAAGCAGAAATCGCCAACCGCCGCGAACAAGCGCAAATCGCCGCCGACACCCTGCAACGCATGCAGCAACTGGCGGCAGACAAATACGTCAGCCAACTGCAAGTGCAGCAGCAACAGGCCGCGCGGCTGCAAGCCCAGGCCGATGTACAACTGCTGGAGCGGCAGGCCACGCAAACCCGCCGCCATATCGCGCAACTGCAACAGGCAAGGCAAGAACTGCCCGGCCAACGGCTGGCAAGCCAGGCGAGCCTCTCCCGCGACCAAGCCCTGCTGGAGCAGGAACGCCTGGAAACTGAAGCTCGCAGCACCCTGGCGATCAAATCCCCCACCCAAGGCATTGTCGCCACCCAGCTCGGCAAACCGGGGCAAGCGGTACAGGCAGGTCAGCCGCTGATGGCCGTCTTGCCCGGAGCAGGCACACTGGAAGCAGAACTCCTCGTCCCCAGCCATGCCATCGGCTTTGTCGAGCCGGGCGACAAGGTGCTGCTGCGCTATCAGGCCTTCCCTTACCAAAAGTTTGGCCACCAACAGGGCGAAGTGAAACAAATCAGCCGCAGTGCGCTGAACCAGAGTGAATTGCAAACCCTGCTGGGTAGCGCCCTGCAAAGCGAACCGCTGTACCGCGTCACCGTACAACTGGCTGCACAAACCATTACTGCCTACGGAAAACCCGAACCGCTGAAGCCCGGCATGCTGCTGGAGGCGGACATTCTGGGGGAGAAGCGCAGGCTTATCGAATGGGTGTTTGAACCGCTGTATTCGCTGAAAGGCAAGTTGCAAAGCTAGCGACAAGCAGAGGGAAGACACGATGAATCCGGGCATATCGCCCGAACCCGTGACGCATGGGGTATGCGTCAAACGCAAGGAGAAATGTAATGCGTGAACTGACTATCAATGAGTTTGACTTTGTTTCGGGTGGTACGGATGCAGTTGAGGCGGCACGCAATATGTGTCGTAACCTTCCTGACAATACAAAGGTAACAATTACTGTTAATGTAGGTGGGAGTGTTGGTATGGGCAGTACGAACACGACTAACTCAACGACTGTTTCAATTGAAACTACTTGCGGTGCACTTCGTGATAGTCAAGGCTAATATGTAATGTCACCATTTTGGTGGACGCAAATATTTGCGTCCACCAATTAAATTTCATGAAAAGTTATATTTCCATATTGGTAGCGATTCTTTCCAGTATTTTGGACTTCGGGCTTGTTGTTCATGATGATGGGACATGGGCAGGGAATACGCATTGGCCGGGAGATCAGGGCGGGGTCTTGTTTTTTTATCGGCGCCCACCTGTAAGTACGGGATGTCCCGAGTTGGATCAGGTTTTGTCAGATGCCTATTCAGGAGGCGAGAGTAGGTACTTAAAAATTGGGGATGCTTGTGGTCGACTGGTTGTTGTTTATAGGGATGATTTTTTTCTTAGAGATGAGAATATTGAAAAGGTAAAGTTTGTTGCCGATCATGAGGCTTTTCATCTGTTTGCGCAATTTTTTGGAAATGGAATTCCTTTGGAGCTTATGGACTCAAGTGGTGGCCCTATTGTTAAAGGTGGTGATTTTTTCTCTCTAGTTCAAAGAAAAGCTGGTTGGGGTGAGTTTGGAGTAGATGCTTGTGAGTTTGTTGGTGATTACCTCCGTTATAGGGGGAGTAGTTACTTTGAATATATGGAGAGGGTGGTATATATTGAGTGGCCCGCAGAATATTATGCTTACTTGCGGCTCCTAAAAAGGGGGGGTGATGATTTTTCTTATATGTCAATGAGGAAGGAGTTGGGTGATTTTGATGAATATTCATCTGGCGTTATTATTGGTAGGTATTTGAGCTCTATTGATTCGGGCTGGATGGATAAGCTTAAGGGGGGGGCATCTATGATGGGTATTTTAAGTGAAAGATGTGGGCATGGAGTTGAAACAAAAATGCTTCTAAGGGCTTCGAGTATGCCCATTAAATGAAATGGCTATGGAGCTCAAATCTGCTAGATGGTGGTGATTATAGTAATCCTGTCTATAAAAATGGTTGGGCGGAATGGGGTGGCTTAGGAAACTATTGAAGGAAATTTACTTTCTGACATCCCCGGAGTCTCCGGGGGTGTTTGATTTGATTATTTCACTTGTTAGGGCTTTGCTCCTAATATTGTTGTTTTTGTTTTTCTCATATATTTTTATAGATATTAAGTATGTGGAGGAGTATTGGTATCTTTATTCATTTGTAATTTTGGGCGTTGAGGATATGGAGAGAATTAACTTCTCAAGAAGGTCTGCTTATCCTTGGGTGTCTGCATTATTTTTTGCCTCAGGAATAAGTATTTTTGAGTTGGCTGTAAATTTTTCGAGGATGGCCGATGTGGGTGGGGTTTTTGAGTATCTGCTGGTCAGGATTCCGCCAACTATTATGCACTTTGTCTTTGCCTCTATTGCAGCTCTTCTTGTGAGAAAGAAGTTTTTTTGGTCGTTGCTTGCAATAACTCCCTTGCATGTTTTTTTTTAATGCCTATGCTGGAAGCTTCCAATTTGGAAATTGAGTTTTATTTTGTTGACTCGGTTGTGTGTTGTTATTTTAAGGTGACGGGTTCGACATTATTTTTTGATTGTGGTCGCCGTGCATCGCCCTGAAGTTTTAGTTGCTCTATAATAATCAAGATATTAAAAAAATTTAATGACTTGATTCGTCCTTTGTCAGATATAAAGGGATTCGTTGTTTTTTTAGGAATGATATTGGCGTTGTCTATGATGGTCGCAGGCTATCGTGTCGGAAAACATATGGCGCTGAGTGATTCCGTGCAGTGTCAAGAACTTAAGGTAGCTGATGGGACAGACCATCCTCCAATCCGAAGCCGCTGAATGTGGTCTGGCCTCTTTGGCGATGGTGGCTTCCGCACATGGGCTGGAGGTTTCACTGCCGGAGCTGCGTCAGCGGTTTCCCCTGTCGCTGAAAGGCGCGAAACTCAATCAATTAATCCATATCGCGCAGGCGCTGGGGTTCAAGACCCGGGCGCTGCGGTTGGATATGGATGACCTGGACAAGCTGGCCTTGCCCTGTGTGCTGCATTGGGATTTGAATCATTTTGTGGTGCTGCAAAAAGTCAGTGGCCGCAAGGCGGTGATTCTTGACCCGGCCATCGGCAAGCGGGTGCTGCCCTTGGCAGAAGTCTCCGAGCATTTCACCGGGGTGGCCTTGGAGCTTGCCCCCGGCGAAGCCTTTGCCCCGCGCAAGGCGTTGCCGAGTATTTCGGTACGGCAATTGACTGGACGGGTGACGGGACTATGGCGTGCCTTGGCGCAAATCCTGCTGCTCTCCATCGCCCTGCAAGTGTTTGTGGTGCTCTCGCCCTTTTTTATGCAATGGGTGGTGGATCAGGTGCTGGTATCGGCCGACCGCGACCTGTTGACCGTACTCGGGCTGGGTTTTGGGCTGGCACTGTTGCTGCAGATCAGCATTGGCCTGTTGCGCGGCTGGTCAGTGGTGTATCTGTCCTCGCGCCTCGGGCTGCAATGGATGGGCAATGTCTTTGCCCATGCGCTGCGCCTGCCCTTGTCGTTTTTTGAAAAACGCCATCTGGGCGATATCACCTCGCGCATGGGCTCGGTGCGCGAAATTCAGCGCACCCTGACCACCAGTTTTGTCGAGGCGCTGATTGACGGCCTGATGGCGGTGGTCACGCTCGCCCTGATGCTGTTCTATAGCTGGAAGCTGGCCTTGATTACCCTGCTGGCGGTGGCGCTTTACTTGGGCATTCGCCTGTTGGCTTATCGCCCATTGCGCGATGGTACCGAGCAACAATTGGTGGCTGCCGCCAAGCAGCAAACGCATTTGCTGGAATCGTTGCGCGGCATGCAGAGCGTGAAAGTGGCCGGTGCCGAAGGCTTGCGCCGCAGCCGCTATGACAATCTGATGGTGGAGACTGTCAACCATGAAATCCGGCTGGCGCGCATGGGCTTGGGCTTCAACAGCGCCAGCCAGTTGGTATTTGGCATTGAGCGCATCGCCGTTATCTGGATTGGCGCGCTGCTGGCGATGCAGAACGTATTTTCGGTGGGCATGTTGATTGCCTATCTGGCCTATAAAGACCAGTTTGCCCAGCGCATGAGCGGCCTGATTGACAAGGCGATGGAGTTCCGCATGCTGCGCCTGCATGGCGAGCGCCTGGCCGATATCGTGCTGACCGAGCCGGAAGACAATACGGTGCAGGCGGAACTGCCGCCGCCACGGGACATGAAAATCGAAGTGGAAGGTTTGGGCTTCCGCTATGCCGATGGCGAGCCATGGGTGCTGAAGGATTTGTCTTTCAGCATCGAGCCGGGCGAATCGGTGGCGATTGTCGGTGCGTCTGGCGGCGGTAAAACCACGCTGGTGAAATTATTGCTGGGGTTGCTGGGACCACAGGAAGGCAGCATCCGCATCGGCGGGCAGGATATTCACAAAATCGGTGCACAAAACCTCCGCCCCTACATGGGCGCGGTGATGCAGGATGACCAGTTGTTTGCCGGCAGTATTGCCGACAACATCAGCTTTTTCGATGCTAACGTGGAGCAGGCGCGGGTCGAGCAGGCCGCGCAAATGGCGGCCATCCACGATGAAATCATGGCGATGCCGATGGGCTATCACAGCCTGATTGGCGATATGGGCAGCAGCCTGTCGGGCGGGCAAAAACAGCGGGTGATTCTGGCGCGTGCGCTGTACCGCCAGCCCAAGATATTGTTTCTGGATGAAGCCACCAGCCATCTGGATATCCACAACGAGCAATCGGTAAACGCGGCGGTGAAGCAGCTCGACATCACCCGGGTGATTGTCGCCCACCGCCCGGAAACCATCGCCAGCGCCGACCGGGTGTTGGTGATGCACGGCGGCAGGATAGTGCAAGGGAACGCCTGAAAAACTACTGCGCGTACGCCTGACGGCGGCCGGCGGTGCTCGGAATGCTCATGTACTACAACGTACACTGCGCTCCTGCGCTCCTGCGCTCCTGCGCTCCTGCGCTCCTGCGCTCCTGCGCTCCTGCGCTCCTGCGCTCCGGCGGCCATTGTCAGGCAATCCGCTCGCTACGTTTTTCAGTGGTTCCCGGCGCATCGACAACCGCGCGCAGCAGGCGGAGGCTTCGATATAGGGGCAGCACATGGCGGCGCTTGCGGGGGGCTTCATCCTTGCCGCGCTGAGCTGTGCCCGGTACTTGAGTACCGGGCAGGTGTTCAAAGCGATTCGACGAATTTCACCAGTGCGTCGCGGTCACTTTTGGGCATGTTCAGCACTTGCTGGCGCGAGTCTTCTGCTTCGCCGCCGTGCCAGAGGATGGCTTCCATGACGCCATCGGCGCGGCCATCGTGCATCAGCCGCAGGTGGCCGTTGACATCACGAATCAGGCCGATGCCCCATAGCGGCGGGGTTTTCCATTGCCGGCCGTTGGCGGCAAAGTCGGGGCGGCCATCGGCCAGCGCTTCGCCCATGTCGTGCAGCAGCAGGTCGGTATACGGCCAGATGGTCTGGCCGCTGGCCTTGGCGCTGGCCAGTGCCGGAAACGGCGGGTTGCCGGTGGTATAGCTGGGGCGGTGGCAAGCGGCGCACTGCGCATCATGGAACAGTTTTTGCCCACGCAAAACTTGCGCGTCGCGTGCATTGCGGCGCGCCGGGGGGGCGAGCGTGGCCTGGTAGAAAATCACGTCATTCAGGGTTTTCTGGTCGATTTCCGGCTGTCCGGCATGTGCCTGGGCGGCGGTCAGTACGCCGTCGCGGCCACGGCGCTTGCCGCCGCCATGCGGGGCGGCGAGGCAATCGGCTTGCGTGGCGGTGCAGGTTTCGGACGGAAAGGTCGGGCTGGTGATGCCCATATCGCCCAGAAATGCCCCGGCGGTCTGGTGGGCGATGCTGGCGACATTGGCTTTCCAGCCAAAGCGGCCAATGCGCTCGGCACCGGCGACGGCATCCCAGACCCGGTTGGGTTGGCCTTTGATGCGGTCGGGACGGGCGGCCTGTTCGCGGGCATTGGCAAGGATATCGGCCTCGTCGATGGCTTCGATCAGTCCCACGCCCGGCAGTTGCGGGGCGATGCGCGGGCTGATCATCAAGCCTCGGGTGGGCGCGCCATAGCCCAGGCGCACCAGCCGGTACAGCGGCTGCTGCAAGGTATAGCGAGTGCCATCGGCAAAGCGGCCATGAATCGGGCGGGTGCGAATTTCCACCTGGCCTTCGGGGCGCACGCCTTGCACGGCGGCATTATTGAACTGGTCGCCATACACCGGGTCGGGGCGTACCCCGGCTTTGGGGTCGGCTTCACCGGGAATGGACAGGCGCATCAGCAGGGCTACGGTCGGCTCGGCATCGCGGCCACGGGTTTTGCGGTAGTCCGGCGGTGCGCCGCGTCCGTCCTGCACATGGCAGCCGCCGCAGGAGCGCGCAATGAAATGCGGCCCCAGACCATCGCGAGCCGTGGTGGAGGCCGGAGCTTCCACCCAGTTGCGGCGAAAGAACGAGTTGCCGATGGCAAAACGGGTGCGCTCGGCATCGTCCAGATTGGCGAACGGAAACGAAAATGCATTCCGGCCAGTGGCAGGCACTGTGGTGCTGCCGCCGGTTTGCTCGCCCAGCGGGTCGTCATGACCAGCGGCAGCATGCAGCCAGCTGGCCGCGCCAATGCTGGTGGCCAGAGCCGACAACACGGCCAGCATGTGTTTCCGGCTCATGGATCAACCAAGGTGAGTTGCTGGATGCCGATGGCGCTGGCCGACTCAATCAGCAGTTTGCTTTGTGCAGTCAGGCTGTCGATGGTGGCCTGTACGCGCTGGCGGCCGGGGGCGTTTTCATCGCCGGTGATTTCGCGGTCAAACGGCGCCTGGATGGCTTCGGCGGCCTTGAGTGAGGCCTCAATCTGCGCGCCGGTTTTTTCTGCAAGCTGCGGATTGGCGGCTGCCACCAGGTCGCGGATGCCGGGGCCTTGCAGGCGGCTGCCATCGCGGCGTTGATACTCGCCCAGCCAGACATTGCGGATGCCGAGGGCATTGTTGACGGTATCGCGGTGGGTATTGTCGGAGAAGCAGGATTGCTCGTCCTCTTGATCCTGCGAGGCCATGGGGACTTCCAGCCGCTCCCCGGCCAGCTCGCCGCGTGAGAGCGAGCCCATGCCGACGATGATCTTGCGCACCGCCTCTTGCCCCTGCTGGCTGAAGCGGGCGCGGTAATTGTTGCTCTGGGCGGTCCATTCGCGGGCGAGGCTTGCCAGATCGTCAACCAAAAGCTCGGTCACCACCTGCAGGTACTGGCGGCGACGCTGGGCATTGGCGCCTTTGCCATCGACGAAATCTTCAAAGCTGCGGGTGCCGGCACCGTCTTCGCGCATATCCTGCCCCCAGAGCAGAAACTCGATGGCATGCCAGCCGGCACTGATGTTTTCCTCGCCGCCGCGCTCGTTCATACGCGCGATATTGGCCTTGCTGATCTTGAAGCGCCGGTCATTGATGAAACCATTGCCGGGGCGGCCTTCCACATAGTCCACATAGGACTCGTCCAGCGGCCAGGAATTGAGCCGGCCTTCGATGCCGCCTTCATCGTCAATGGGGCCGCCGTAGAAGCGGAATACTTCGGTCTGCCCGTAGAACTCGCGTGCGTCGCGCCATTTTTGCCGAGCAGTGTCCAGAGTTGCTTGCGAAGGCGCAGCGTTGAAGGCCTCAATCGCGCGTTGCATGTCCTGCGCAGCTGCCAGCGTATCGTCATAGCTGGCCTGTACCAGCGCAGCATAGTGCTGTGCCACGCGCTCGGCAGTGACGGTTTCGGCCTGGGCTTGCGGCAGTGCAAATGCCAGCGACAGGGCAATCAGGGTAGGGCGAAGACGCATGAGGCTCTCCTTGAATGGGGTCGGGTATTTTAGGGCTTTGTCGGGAACAGTTCTCATTTTCGTGTTATTTCGTCGTGTCTGGTGGATACTGGCGCGATGAAACTTGCCATCCTCTCGCGCAACAGCCGGCTCTACTCCACCCGCCGTTTGGTCGAGGCGGCCAGGGCGCGCGGGCATAGCGTGCGCGTACTCGACCCGCTGCGCTGCTATCTGCGGGTATCGGGCGATGGCTTTGACATGCGCTACAAAGGCCAGCCGCTGGCCGGTTACGATGCGGTGATTCCGCGCATTGGCGCTTCGGTGATGCGTTACGCCAGCGCCGTGCTGCGCCAGTTCGAGCTGATGGGCGTGAATACCCCCAATCCGTCGGATGCCATCCTGTGCGCACAGGACAAGCTGCGTGCGCATCAGATGCTGGCCGCGCAGGGCATCGCGCAACCGGCCACGGTGTTTGGCGACAGCCCGGACGACACGGCGGACTTGCTGGCCATGCTCGGCCCGGCACCGCATGTCATCAAACTCAAGGAGGGCGCACAGGGTGCCGGGGTGATGCTGACCGAAAAGCATGCCGCCTCCACCAGCGTGATCGAAGCCCTGCGCGGGCTGCATGCGCAGTTTCTGGTGCAGGAATTCGTGGCAGAAGCCGGTGGCGCGGATTTGCGCTGTCTGGTCATTGGCGGTCAGGTGGTGGCGGCCATCCGGCGTCAGGCGGCAGAAGGCGAATTTCGCTCCAATCTGCATCGCGGTGGCCATGCCACGGCAGTCGAGGCGGACGAGGATGAAATCAAGGCAGCGGTGGCAGCCGCGGCAGCGCTGGGGCTGGGCGTGGCCGGGGTGGACTTGATTCGCTCAAGGCATGGCCCCTTGGTGCTGGAAGTGAATACCTCGCCGGGGCTGGAAGGCATCGAAGCGGCCACTGGCCTTGATATTGCCGGGATGATGGTTGAATACGCACTGGCGGGCGCGGCGCTGAACAAAACCGCTGCGCGGCTGTCCAAGAAGGCGCGCAGCTGAAACACGCAGCGGCAGGCTGTGCCAGAATCCCCTTAAATTTTTGCGGAAAGCCGCACCAAGGAGCAGCAGATGCGCATACTCGTAATCGAGGACAACCAGGATATCGCCGCCAATCTGGGCGATTTTCTTGAAGACCGCGGGCATACCGTGGATTTTGCCGCCGATGGCGTGACCGGCCTGCACCTGGCGGTGGTCAATGAGTTCGATGCCATCGTGCTGGATCTCAACCTGCCGGGCATGGACGGGTTGGAAGTCAGCCGCAAGCTGCGCAACGAGGCGCGCAAACAAACCCCGATTTTGATGCTGACCGCGCGCGATACGCTGGACAACAAGCTGGCCGGGTTCGAATCCGGTGCCGATGATTACTTGGTCAAACCCTTTGCCCTGCAAGAAGTGGAAGTGCGCCTGGCCGCACTGGCGCGCCGTGGCAAGGGCATGCAGACCCGCGAGCTGCAAGTGGCTGACCTGGAATACAACCTCGATACCCTGGAAGTGCGCCGCGCAGGCAAACTGTTGCAGCTCAATCCCACTGCGCTGCGCATCCTGCAAGCATTGATGGAGGCCAGCCCAGCGGTGGTCACTCGGCAAGAGCTGGAGAATCGCGTCTGGGGCGAGGAGCTGCCGGACTCGGACTCGTTGCGCGTGCATATCCACGGCCTGCGCAGTGCCATCGACAAGCCCTTTGGCAGCGCGCTGATTCAAACCCGTCACGGCATTGGTTACCGCATTGCAGCCTCGGATGAGCAGTAATCCCGAAACTGACCCGGGCAAGAAAAAACACACCCGGCGCAGGCGGCTGCGCAGCCGCATCATCTGGTCGTTTTTCCTGCTGGGTCTTGGCCTGACCCTGCTGTTTGCCTATGCCACTGAAGTGGTGCGCACCAGCGTGCAAAACCAGTTGCTGGAGGACACGCTCAACAAGAACATCGCCGCCGCCGCACGCACCTTTGCCGAAACCGGCGACCCGAATATTGCCCCGGAAGTGGAAGTGGAGCAGATGAAAGCCTTCATCTATCCACCTTCGATGTGGAACAGCGTGCGCAACAACCGCCCGGAATGGGCGGTGCTCGGCGATGGCATCCACAACATCATCGGTGTGGATGAAAACGACAACCCCTCGCCCTACATGCTGGCGGTGCGCAAAACCGAAGATGCCTGGTTTTTTCTGGCCTATGACACCGCCAAGGCGGTCAGCGCCGAGCAGCGCATCCAGCAGGCGCTGATGTTTGCGGTGGTGCTGTTTGGCATGCTGTCACTGTTGCTGGGCTGGTGGTCGGCCTCGAAAGTGATGAGCCCGGTGACCGACCTTGCCAAGCGTCTGCGTAGCGCCGGCAGCAGCTCCAGCCCGGAGCAGCTTGCGCCGTTTTTTGCCGACGACGAAGTGGGCGAGCTGGCCAAGGCGCTGGATGATTATTCCGAGCGCCTGACCGACGTGGTGCAACGTGACCGCGAATTCAATGCCGATGTCAGCCACGAGCTGCGCACACCGCTGGCGGTGATTCGCAGCGCCACCGAGCTGCTGCTTTCGCAGGACAATCTGGATGAGAAAACCCGCCAGCGCCTGTTGCGCATCCAGCGCGCCCAGCAAAACGGTACCGACCTGACCAATGCCTTGCTGCAACTTTCCCGTAACGAGCGCGTACATGGCGCCACCGATGTTGCCCGCGTGGCCGAGCACTTGCTGGATGCACACCGCTCGCAACTGCGCGGCAAATCACTGACACTGCGCCTGGAAGGCGAGCCCGGCCTGATTGTGGACGCGCCTGAGGCCGCCGTCAGCGTGGCGCTGGGCAATCTGATCGGCAATGCCGTGAAATACACCCCGAGCGGCGAAGTGGTGGTGCGGCTGGTTGAAAACGCCGTGCAAGTCATCGACACCGGCCCCGGGCTTTCCGAAGAAGAAGCCGCCCGCCTGTTTGAGCGCGGCTATCGCGGCGCCCATGCCGAGCACACCCACGGCGGCGGCATCGGCCTTTCCATCGTGCGCCGCCTGTGCGACCTGTATGGCTGGCATGTGCGCGTGGTGCCCGGTGCAGAACGCGGCGTGATTGCCACGTTGAGTTTTACGCAACCGTAATGCGCTTTCGCAGAAAGCAAGAACGGCTCCCTTTCGGGAGCCGTTCTCAGACCGCTGACAAACCCCGTGTTTTTGGCACGGGGTTTTTCAATGGCATGCTGGGAGCCCTTTGAAGGTCAGAAGCATGCGATGCAGCTTGGTCGTGTTGAAGGCGTTCTGTGAAGGATTCGTGC
>NWQQ01000019.1 GCA_002798255.1 Lysobacteraceae bacterium NML95-0200 | reverse complement strand
TCGAAGCAGAACGTATCGAAGCAGAACGTATCGAAGCAGAACGTATCGAAGCAGAACGTATCGAAGCAGAACGTATCGAAGCAGAACGTATCGAAGCAGAACGTATCGAAGCAGAACGTATCGAAGCTGAGGGTATCGAAGCTGAGGGTATCGAAGCTGAGGGTATCGAAGCTGAGGGTATCGAAGCTGAGGGTATCGAAGCGCAGCAGTTGGAGGCCAAGCAAGCAGCCACGCTTGCGGATGAGCTGCCAGCCGCTGAGGTCGAACTGCTGGCCGCCGTGCGCGAGGAAGAAGAAGCCCGCTGGGCGGCGCAGGCCGAGCAAGTGCAGGCCGAGTCCGAGGCGCGGGCGCAACAGGCGCGGCTGGCCGAAGTGTTGGCGCAAACCGAGGCGCGTGCCAATGCGCTGATTGCCGAAATTGAGCAGCGCATCAATGAGCAAGAATCCGACCCGGTCGAAGTCATGCGCTTGGCCGCCCTGGAGTTCCGCGAGCAAGCTAAAGAGCTTGCATTGCGCACCCGGGAATTTGAAGACTTCATGCAGATGGAAGATGCGCGCCTGCAGGAAGCGCGCGTGGGCGACCCGGCGTATGAAGAAAGCCGTCGCCAGTCGCAGATGCAGATGGATGTTGCCCGCGAAGTGGTGGCGCGCCTGGAAAAGCAGGCCGATGTGGCGGCATTGCGCGAGCGCGAGTTCCGCGACTTCATGGCGCTGGAAGAAGAGCGCCTTGCCAGATTGCAGGCGCCGCAGTTCCATCACAGTGTGTATATCGAGCCGGAGGTGGCTAACGCTGCTGCCCGCGCATCCCGGGCCGATTCAATCGGCCCGGACAGCCCGCTGGAAATCGACGGGCTGGACGAGGACTTGCTGGAAATCTTCATTGAAGAAGGCAATGACCTTCTGGATGAGGCCGATGGCCTGACCGCCAGCCTGCGTGCGGCGCCGGATGATACGGAGATACTGAAAGCCTTGCAGCGCAATCTGCATACGCTGAAAGGGGGCGCGCGCATGGCCGGCATCATGAACATGGGCGATTTGGGGCATGCGCTGGAGTCGCTGTTGGAGTCGGCCGCTGAAGCCGATGCCGGCTTGCAGCCGGGGGATATTGCGCTGACCGAAAGCGCACTTGACCGCCTGCATGCCATGCTGGAGCGGGTGAGTGAGCGCCGCGCCATTTATCCGGCGGATACCTTGGTGCAGGCGCTCATGGCGCGTGCCCGGGGCGAGGCCCTGAGCGAGGCCGATGCCAGCGAGGCGGCTCCGGTGGTGGTGGATATGCCGACCTTGTCCGCGCCCATCGACGTGGCACAGAACGAGGTCGAAAGTACCGCCCGCAGCTCACAGGAACAGGTGCGCGTGCGCGCTGACCTGCTTGAGCGGCTGGTGAACTATGCCGGTGAAGTGGCGATTTACCGTTCGCGCCTTGAGCAGCAGCTGGGTGCTTTCCGCAGTGCCATGGCGGAAATGGAACAGACCAATACCCGTCTGCGCGATCAGGTGCGTCGTCTGGACATCGAAACCGAGGCGCAGATTGTTGCCCGTTACCAGCGTGAGCAGGATGCGGCAGATCCAGCCTTCGACCCGCTGGAGCTGGATCGCTTCTCCACCTTGCAACAGCTCTCGCGTGCGCTGGGCGAGTCGGCCAATGACCTCAGCAGCTTGCAAGGCTCGCTGGAGGAACTGACCCGCCAGTACGAAACCCTGCTGCAACAGCAGTCCAAGGTCAGCACCGAGTTGCAGGAAGGCTTGATGCGGGCGCGCATGGTGTCGGTTGAAAGCGCCTTGCCACGCCTGCGCCGGGTGGTGCGACAGGCTGCCGGTGAACTTGGCAAGGAAGTGCAGTTTGTGCTGGATGGCACCCAGGGCGAGCTTGACCGCAACGTGCTGGAGCGCATGCTGGGGCCGCTGGAGCACTTGCTGCGCAATGCCGTGGCACATGGCATCGAAACCCCGGAAAAGCGCAAGGCTGCCGGCAAGCCAGCCAATGGCGAAGTGCGCCTCAAGGTCAGCCCGGAAGGCTCGGAAGTGGTACTGCAAGTGCTCGATGATGGCGCCGGTATCGACCGCGAAGCGGTACGCCGCCGCGCCGAAGCCCGCGGCCTGATTGCGCCGGGTGCCGAGCTTTCCAATAGCCAGCTGGACAACCTGATTCTGGTGTCCGGCTTTACCACGGCCGATAGCGTCAGCCAGGTGGCAGGCCGTGGCGTGGGCATGGATGTAGTCAATAACGAGGTGCGCCAGATTGGCGGCGGCCTGCAAATCAGCTCCACGCCCGGTGAAGGTAGCTGCTTCACCCTGCACTTGCCGCAGACACTGGCCGTGACCCAGGCGGTATTCGTGCGTATTGGCGAAAACACCTTTGCCGTGCCGGTGGCATCGGTGCGTGCGGTTTCGCGTATTGAGCGCAGCGAATATGAGGCATCCGGCGCCATACACAGCTATGGTGGCGAGGATTATCAAATCCACGACCTTGGCCTGCTGCTGGGACAGGCGCCGGTCAAGGCCGAAGGCCAGCTGCAAGTGCCGCTGATTCTGGTGCGCTCGGGGGATTTGCATGTAGCCGTGGGCGTGGACCAGATCATTGGTAACCGCGAAATCGTGGTCAAGCCAGCCGGCCCGCAAATCAACTCGATTCCCGGCATCTTCGGCGCCACGGTGATGGGCGATGGCCAGGTGATGATTATCCTGGATATCGCACCGCTGGCGCGTCGCCATGCCGGTCGTGAGGCTCTGGCAGCCGTGCCGCAAATGCCGGCCATCAAGTCGGCCAGTGTGCCGCTGGTGATGGTGGTGGACGACTCCATCACCATGCGCAAGGTCACCAGCCGTGTATTGATGCGGCAGGGCTTTGAGGTGCTCACCGCCAAAGACGGCGTGGATGCACTGGAGCGGCTTGAGGAGCGCATCCCGGATGTGATGCTGCTGGATATCGAGATGCCGCGCATGGATGGCTACGAGCTGGCTGCGGCCATGAAGCGCCACTCGCGCCTGCGCCATATCCCGATCATCATGATTACTTCCAGAAGCGGCGACAAGCACCGCCAGCGCGCCTTTGAGCTGGGTGTGAGTCGCTACCTTGGCAAGCCCTATCAGGAGCCGGAGCTGTTGCGCAATGTGAACGAACTGCTGGGGCGTACGCATGAGTAATAAAGCCGAGATTCGTACCGTACTTCTGGCGCGTCCGGGTGAGGCGCGTGAACAACTGGTCGCGGTACTGCAGGATGCCGGGCTGGATTTGGTATTGGTCGCCAATCCGCTGGACATCGGGCAGGCACAGGTGCTGGCACTGCAGCCACATAATCTGGTGATTGTTGTCGATAGCGTGGTTGAGGACGCGCTGGAACACTTTGACGAGCTTCTGGCGCTACCTGATTGCCGCATCCTGTTTGAAGAAGCCGAACTCATCGCAACCCGTGCGGGTTGGGATATGGCGCGCTGGTCACGTCATTTGTCGGCCAAGCTCCTGGGGCATGGCGATGTGCTGCCTGCCGGGCACGAAGTGGATACAGCGACTGGGGCGGCTGCGAAACCTGCGGCCAGCCATCAGGCTGCCAAGACCACTATGGAGGACATGGCGCAGGCTGCCGAGCCTGAAATTCCGTTGGCAGAGCCGTTTGAGCCTGAGCCGGTCGTTGATGTTACGCCTGTGGTAGAGGCGCCGGCTGGCCTGCCGCCGGTGTTGCAGCCGGTAGCGGATTCTGTGCAGCAGTCGCTCGCCGAGCTGCCAGTGGTGGCTGAAGCGCCGGAAGGCATGGCGGCGGCTCCGGCGTCCGCAGTATCGGACTACACCGATTACGACGAGCTGGATGCGTTCTCGTTTCTTGACCAGCAGGCGATTGAAGCTGCGCAGGCACGGGATGCCGAGGCAGCGGCGATTCGTGAGGCAGAAGCTGCAACGGAAGCTTCATTGCTGGCCGGACATGTGGAGGATGGAGGGCTTGACACGGAGGCGCTGGATACACTCTGGTTCCAGCAGCAAGATATTCCAGACTCAGGCCGGGCAAGCCAGTCAGCTGATGGCATGGCGCAGCCGGATACCCTGATGCCGCCTTCACCTGCAGTGCAGGCGCCCCAATCCCCGCTGGATGAAGATGCTTTTGCATTCGGTGATGTGCTGTTTGCCGCAGAAGCCTCCCCGATAGTAGCGCGTGAGGCCGATTGCACTCAGTCGCCTGAACCGGCTGAAACTGGAGAAATATCAGCCGCCTTGCCCGAAGGGTGGAGCTTCTTGCCGGAGTCCGGGGAGACGGCAGAGTCCTCTCCTGCCGATATGGATAGCGGTGCGGACTGGAGTATTTACCAGGATTTTGACACCGTGACCGCCATTTCCGGCGAGGCATTGGCAGACTCGGCTACAGCCACGGACACGGTTGAAGACCCGGTGTCTGCGGAGCGCGAAGCGTTGACACATGAGGATGCCTATCAGCGCATTGCAGATGAATTAAGCCGGTTTGAGGCGCCACAACGGCAGGACAGCTGGCAGGACTTTGAGCCTCCGGCATCGGAGGCGGAGGCAGTGCCGCAAATATCGGAGAAAAAGCCGCCAGAACCGCTGGAAAGCCCTTTTGCCGGGGGCGTGTCGCAATGGTCGCTCAGCGATATTTCACTGACCATTGATGAGGGCAAAAAGCGCCCGGCCTTCGACAATAAACGCCTGAATGACCTGGAGCAGCGGATTTCTTCGCTGGCGCTGGTGAAAACCGAGGAAGAAATCGAGGTGGAGACCAGGCAAAAGCAGCATGAAGGCACGGTTTTGATCATTGGCGGGATTGGCGGGCCTGACCCTTTACGCCATATCCTCCAGCAGCTGCCGAAGGATTTTCCGGTGCCGGTACTGGTACAGCAGTGGCTGGACGCAGGCAGTTATGACCGGCTGCAAAGGCAGATGGAGCGGGTGAGTTCGATTCCGGTGGTTCTGGCCGTGCCGGGGATGGAGGCCGAGGACAGCACCGTCTATATCGTGCCGTCCGGGGTGGGCTTGACTGCTGAGACGGGCAAACGTTTGCGCTTTACCCAGGTCGATAGCCGCGAGTTTGCCAACCTGCTCAATGCCCTGCCCAGTATCAGCAGCGCGGCTGTTTTGCTTTCTGGCGCCAGTGATGCCTTTGTGGAGCCGCTGCTGCGCTTCCAGCAGGGCGGCGGAAAGCTATTGGCACAAAGTGAGGAAGGTTGCTATGACCATGCCATGCCGGCATTGATGGCCAGTCATGGCGCCAAGCTGGATTCTCCCATCGGCATTGCAATGCAGTTGAAGGCACTTTGGTCTACGACGGAGTTGAAATGAGCGAAACGCTTGCCACTGCCGCCACCTTGCGTGGCGTGATGATTCAGATTCCCGGCAGCCAGCTGCTGCTGCCCAATGCAGCGATTGCCGAAGTGCTGTCACTGGTTGAGAGCGAGCCGGCAGAAGATGCACCGGACTGGCTGCTTGGCAAGATTCGCTGGCATGGCTGGCAAGTGCCGCTGATTGCCTTTTCGCGGCTTGCGCAAACAGGCGCCCCCAGCGGTACCCTGCGCGGCCAGCGTGTATTGATTTTGAAAGCCCTGGGCGGCAATCCGCGCATGCCTTACATGGCCATTTTGGCACAGGGCTTCCCGCGCCTGATTACCGTGCCGGAAACGCTGGAAGACCTGGGGACAGCGGGAGAAGGTATCCCGGCATTCAAGGTGCGCTATCTGGATGAAGAAGCCATGATTCCGGACTTGGAACAAATGGAAATCCTGTTGCAGGAAGTGCTGGGCGGCTGATTTCTGCCAGCCTTCCTGGTACTGCGATAGGCGCGGGTATTGAGCAAACCATTCAACCCATATCTCCAAACCGCAATTGCAGTGCACTGATGGCGGCAAGTCCGGCGGTTTCGGTGCGCAGGATGCGCGGGCCAAGTCGCAGTCCGGCGAAGCCTGCGGCATGCAGCTCTTGCAAGTCGCGCTCCGACCAGCCGCCTTCCGGCCCCACGGCGATAGCCAACGCTTGTGTGTCGATATTGAGTGTGGCGATGCTTTGCGTGGCTTCGGGCTCAAGATAAAAGCGCGCCGCAGGCAGTGCCGGGTGTTGCAGGGCGGTGGCAAGTGTTGCAGGTGCGGCGACTGGCGGGCAAACCGCGCGCCCGGATTGTTCGCAGGCGGCAATCACCACGCCCTGCCAGTGCGCCAGACGTTTTTCTGCACGCGCGGCATCCAGTTTCACTTCGCTGCGCTGGCTGGATACCGGCATGAAGGCCGCAGCGCCCAGCTCGGTGGCTTTTTGCAAAATCAGATCCATTTTTTCGCCACGGGCAATGCCTTGCAGCAGGGTGATGGCAAGTGCCGATTCACGCTCGACTTTTTCTGCCGCCAGCACCAGTACCTGACAATCGCGCTTGCCGGTTTGCTCGATGCGAGCCAGATAGTCGTGGCCATCGCCATTGAACAGCAGGCATTCATCGCCGCTTGCCAGACGCAGTACGCGCAGCAAATGGTTGGCGGCGTTTTCCGGCAGTTGCAGCTGTTGGCCGATGGCAATCGGCTGGTCAATCCAGGTACGGGTCAGGCGCATGCGGTGGCTTTCTCGATGGCGTGGCAGGTGATTTCGGCCAGCAGGTCAAGCTCGGCCGGGGTGGTGCAATAAGGCGGCATCCAGTACAGCACATCGCCCAGTGGGCGCAGAATCACGCCGTGTGCCAGTGCGGCCTTGTAGGCGGCAAGGCCGACGCGCAGCTCGGGTGCAAAAGGCGTGTGTTTGTTGCCGTCGCGGGCAAGCTCGAAGGCGCAGACCATGCCGGTCTGGCGGGCATCGGCCACATGCGGCAGGCGGGCGATGCTCTGGCGGTGTTCGGCCATGCGCGCCATCAATGGCTGGTTGCGTTCAATGACCGCATCGGCTGCAAAAATATCCAGTGATGCCAGGGCTGCTGCGCAAGCCAGCGGATTGCCGGTATAGCTGTGCGAATGCAGGAAAGCGCGCTCGCGCGAATCGTCCAGAAAACCCTGGTAAACCGACTGGGTGGTCAGCACCGCGGCCAGTGGCAGAAAGCCGCCGGTCAAACCTTTGGACAAACATAGAAAATCCGGCTGCACGCCAGCGGCCTCGCAGGCAAACAGGGTGCCGGTGCGGCCAAAGCCGGTGGCGATTTCATCGGCAATAAAGAATGCACCGTGGGCATCGCATAGCTCGCGCACCCGGCGCAGATAGGCCGGGTGGTGCATGCGCATGCCGCCTGCGCATTGCAGCAGCGGCTCGATGATGATCGCGCAGATTTCACCGGGATAGCGTTCAAAAATATCGGCCAACCGCTCGGCAGCGGCCAGTGCCTGTTGTTCGGCTTCAAGCGCGTTTTCGCAGTAATACGCATCCGGCGAGGGCGCGAAAATGCATTCGGAAAGCAGCGGTGCATAGGTGCGGCGGTACAGTGGAATATCGCCCACCGACAGCGCCCCCAGGGTTTCACCGTGATAGCCGTTGGCAAGTGCCACAAAGCGGCTGCGCTGCCTCTGGCCTGCATTGCGGAACCAGTGGAAAGCCATTTTCAGCGCCACTTCTATCCCGGCCGAGCCATTGTCGGCATAAAACACCTTGGCAAGCGGTGCGCGCTCAGGCGCGCGTGGCGCGATGGCGAGCAGGCGCTCGGCAAGCTCGATGGCCGGACGATGCGAAAAGCCCGCCAGAATCACCTGCTCAAGCTGCCCGGCCTGGCGGGCGATGGCGGCGGCAATGCGTGGTTCGGCATGGCCGTGGATATTGGTCCACCAACTGGAAACTGCATCCAGATAGCGTTTGCCATCCATGCCGGTCAGCCAGGCGCCCTGGCCGCTGGCAATCGGCACTAGCGGCAGCGTGTCGGGATGCTCGCGCATTTGCGTGCAAGGATGCCAAAGTACCGCCAAATCGCGTGCTTGCCAGTCGGCTGCCTCGGATAGAATTGCGGAAGAATGAATTGAATGCATAGACCGCCATTATCGCCGGTCACAGGAGCCGTGATGCCGACTGAATTTCCCATCATCCATGAGGTTCGCAAGAAACAAGAGCAGTCGCGCATGGTGGAGGAGCTGGAGCTTGAGTTCTCCAATGGCGAGCGCCGCCTGTACCGGCGCCTGCTGGCACAGGGCGATGGCGCGGTGATCGTGGTGGCGATGCCCGACCCGGAGCATGTACTCTTGGTGCGCGAATACGCTGCCGGCATGGCGCATTACGAGCTGGGGCCGGTGAAAGGCGCGATTGATGCCGGCGAGGATGTGCTTGCCGCCGCCAACCGCGAGCTGATGGAAGAAGCCGGTTTTGGCGCACGCAAGCTGCAAGTGCTGCGCTCGCTGGCGCTTTCGCCTTCCTACATGACCCATGTGGCGCAGGTGGTGCTGGCCGAAGACCTGTACGAGCAGCGCCTGCCCGGTGACGAGCCCGAGCCGCTGGAAGTCATCCGCTGGCCGCTGGCGAATCTGGGCGAGCTGGTCACGCGTGATGACATCACCGATGGTCGCGGCATTGCCGCCCTGTTCATCGCGCGCGAGTGGCTGCAAAGGAGGCCGCGCTGATGGACGACGCATTGCGTGAAGCGGTCATCGCCACTGCCTATGAGGCAGGGCAGCGCATCATGGCCGTATATGCGCAGGACTTTGCGGTGGAGTGGAAAGCCGATGCCTCGCCGGTGACCACTGCCGACATGGCCGCACATGACTACATCAGTACCCGGCTGGCCGAGCTGACCCCGGATATTCCGGTGCTCTCGGAAGAATCTGCCGATATTGCGGTTGCCGAGCGACAAGGCTGGCCGCGCCTGTGGCTGGTTGACCCGCTGGATGGCACCCGCGAATTCATCAAGAAAAACGGCGAATTCAGCGTCAATATCGCCCTGATTGAGAACCACATCGCCACTTGGGGCGTGATTGTCTCGCCAGTGCATGGCTTCGTGTATTACGGTGGCCGGCAGCATGGTGCATGGCGGCGCGCCCATTTGGACGGCATCAGCCAGCCGCTACAGTCCCGCCGTCCGTATGCCCGGCCTTTGCAAGTGGCTGCCAGCCGCTCGCATGGCGATGCCAGAACCCAACAGCTGATAGCAAGTCTGGGCGATGTCGAGGTCATCCGCCTGGGCTCATCGCTGAAGTTTTGCCATCTGGCGCATGGCGGCCTTGACCTTTATGCCCGCTTTGGCCCGACCAGCGAATGGGATACCGCCGCAGGCCAGGCCATCCTGGAGGGCGCAGGCGGGGCGCTCATCGACTTGCAAGGCCGCCCGTTTCGCTACAACGCGCGCGATACGCTTTTGAACGGCGATTTTCTTGCTGCGGGTGATTGTGCATTGCTGGAAACAATACCGGTATGAAACGGCTTCTGGACATCATGCGCGCGTTGCGCGACAAACAAACAGGCTGCCCCTGGGATATTGAGCAAACCTTTGCCAGCATCGCCCCGTACACCATAGAAGAAGCGTATGAAGTGGCTGATGCCATCGACCGTGGCGATATGGCCGACCTGCGCGAAGAGCTGGGCGATTTGCTGCTGCAAGTGGTGTTTCATGCCCAGATGGCCAGCGAGCAAGGCGCGTTTGACTTCGATGATGTGGTGGACGCTATCTGCGAGAAGATGACCCGCCGCCACCCGCATGTTTTTGCCGATGCGCATATCGACAGCGTCGAGGCACAAACCGCTGCCTGGGAAGCACAAAAGCAGGCCGAGCGCCAGGCCAGGGGCGAGCAGGATGATTCGGCACTGGCCGGGATTGCCCGTGGCCTGCCGGAATGGCAACGCGCGGTGAAATTGCAGAGCCGCGCTGCGCGCATCGGCTTTGACTGGCCGGACTATCGCCCGGTGCTGGCCAAACTGCGTGAAGAACTGCACGAGGTGGAAGCCGAATTCATCGCCCGTGATGCGGGGCAAAGCGCCAGGCTGGAAGAAGAACTGGGCGATATGTTGTTTGTTGCTGCCAATCTGGCGCGTCATGCCGGCGTTGACCCCGGCACTGCCCTGCGCCGCGCCAACTGCAAATTCGAGCGCCGCTTCCGTGCCATGGAAGCGGCCGCCAAGAATCGTGGGGAGGCTTTTTCGGCGCTGACACTGCAACAGCAAGAGCAGCTCTGGCAGCAGGTCAAGCAGCAAGGGTAAGACTTGCCCACGCCTGCGGCGCGGCTGCAATGCTGAAGCGGATGTCAGTGAAAGCCGATGTGTCACGCCCAATTTGTGGCATCTTCACGTACTCTCGACTTCATTGCTACAACACTTCACGGGCTTGAATGAGGAGTTTTCATGTCGCAGACACAGGAATCGGCAGGCGGTTTGGTTCTGGTTATCGAGGACAATCGCAATCTCTCCGAGATGATCGGGGAATATCTGGAAGGCAAGGGCTTTGAGGTGGACTATGCGGCCGATGGTCTGGATGGCTATCGTCTGGCTGCCGAGAACAGTTATGACGCGATTGTGCTGGATTTGATGCTGCCGCGTCTGGATGGTCTGGAGGTCTGCCGCCGCCTGCGCGAAGACGCGCGCAAGTCCACGCCGATTTTGATGCTGACCGCGCGTGATACGCTGGATGACAAGCTCACTGGCCTGTCGGTCGGTGCGGATGACTACCTCACCAAACCATTTTCGGTGCTGGAGCTTGAGGCGCGGCTCAAGGTGCTGATTCGCCGCGAGCGCCGGCAGGTCGGCTCGGAAATTCTGAAAGTGGCGGACTTGGTGCTTGACTCGGCTTCACTACGGGTCACGCGCGCAGGCGAGGAGCTGTTGCTCTCGCCGATTGGCCTGAAGCTCTTGACCATCCTGATGCGTGAATCGCCGCGGGTGGTCAGCCGTCAGGAAATCGAGCGCGAGATTTGGGGCAATTCGCTGCCAGACTCGGATACGTTGCGCAGCCATCTGTACAACTTGCGTAAGGTGATGGACAAGCCGTTCGACAAGCAGTTGCTGCATACCGTACAAAGCGCCGGTTATCGCATCGCCGATATTGACCAGCCGCCGGCATAAGGTGTGCACATGGCTCCCAGCGAGAATCTTTCCGGCAAACTCCGCTGGGTATTCATCCGTCAGGCGCTGATTGCCTCGTTGCTGTTCATTTCCGGCATTACCCTGGTCAGCGTGGTGCTCAGCGATGCCTTGTTCAAGCAGCGCGTGCAGCGCGAGGTGGCGCATGCCTGGGAGATGGTGGCGCGCAATGCCGACAAACCATTGCCGAGCAGCGCCGATTTGGAAACCTATTTCGTGCCTGCTGGCAACATGCCGGATCAGGTGCCGCCACAAATGCGGGCGCTATCTCCGGGGCTGCACCGGATGCCGGGTGAGTGGCGGCGGGTTTATGTCAGCGAGCGCGCTGCCGGGCGGATTTATCTGCGCATTTCTCCGGGATTGAGCAACTGGCTGGTGTGGTGGACATCGCTATTGAGCTCGGCGGTGTCGGTCATCGGCATTATTGCGCTTTCCTGGCTGGGTTACCGGCGCAGTCGGCGGATGGTCGCGCCGCTGGCGCATCTGACCCAGGTGGCGCTGGACTGGCAGCCGCGACATTCCAGGGCAAGTGACTTCAGGATTCCGATGCAGGCTGATGCGCATAGCCGTGAAGCGGTGGGGCTTGGCGAGGCGCTGGCGAGCATGGCCGAGCGCGTGGCATCGCATGTGGAGCGCGAGCGCAATTTCACCCGCGATGCCAGCCATGAGCTGCGCACACCGTTGACCGTGATTGCGGTGGCCGCCGATTTGCTGGCCGCCAACAACCTGGATGCACGCAGCCGCAAATCGGTGGAGCGGATTCAGACCACCTCGCGGGGGATGGCTGAGCTGCTCGATGCGCTGCTGATTCTGGCCAGGCACCCGGACGAGCCGCTGGAGACAGGCTGGGTGGATGTGCGTGACATCCTGCATGAAGAAGTGGCACAGGCCAAACTCGCACTTGAGGGCAGACCGATTGAATTGCGGGTCGATGCGCCAGCCGGCTTGCAGCTGGAGGCGCCGCCACGGGTGATTGCCACCATTGTGGCCCAGCTGCTGCGCAATGCCTGCCGCTTTACCGAGCAAGGCCACATCGAAGTGGTGTTGCAGGACGATGCCGTGAATATACGTGACACTGGCATCGGCATGGATGCAGAGGCGCTGGCACGGGTATTTGACCCATTCTGGCGGGCGGATATTTCCGATTACACCGTCAAGGGCATGGGGCTGACGGTGTCGCGTCGGCTGGCCGAGCACTTTGGCTGGCAGCTTGCACTGGAGAGTCAGCCCGGCAAGGGCACAGTGGCCAGCCTTTATTTTCGTCCGCAGCTGTCAACCAAGCAGCGCCAGCAGCGTTCACTGCCCTGATGCGGCAGCAGGCCGCGCTCTGGTCAAAGCCCGGTCATGTCATCCCAACTTCGCCCCAATCCTCCCAAACGTCGTGGCTTTTGGATGCCCGCCATCGTCATTGCCGTGCTTGCCGCAGGCGCGCTCTGGTGGTGGCAGGGCAAGCGCAGTGGCAGTGATGAAGGCGCATTCCGTACTGTGCAGATTGAGCAGGGCGATATCCGCGTGGCGATTTCCGCGACCGGCACGCTTTCGGCCATTTCCACGGTGACGGTCGGCAGCCAGATATCCGGTCAGGTCACCGAGGTGCTGGTGGACTTCAATAGCCCGGTAAAGAAAGGCGATGTGCTGGCGCGTATCGACCCCAGCACCTATCGCGCACAGATTGCCCAGGGCGATGCGGCGATTGCCAGTGCCCAAGCGGTGCTGCGCCAGGCCGAGGCCAATCTGCGCAATGTGCGGGCGGATTTCAGTCGCAAAAACGAGCTGGGCGCGCAGCAGCTGGTATCGCGCAGTGATGTGGACAGTGCTCGCGCCAGCCTTGAGCAGGCCGAGGCGCAAGTCAATGTGGCGCGCGCACAAATCCGCCAGCAAACGGCCAATACCCAGACCACGCGCCTCAATCTTGAGCGCACCGTGATTCGCTCGCCGGTGGATGGCGTGGTGCTGATGCGCAAAATCGAGCCGGGGCAGACCGTGGCCGCCAGCCTGCAAGCGCCGGAGCTGTTCACCATCGCCGAAGATTTGTCCAAGATGAAAATCGAGCTGGGTGTGGATGAGTCGGATATTGGACAGGTCAAGGCCGGGCAAGGTGTGAGCTTTACCGTTGATGCCTTTCCCAATCGGCAGTTCCGTGGCGTGGTCGAGCAGGTGCGGCTGGCGGCAACCACCAGCAACAACGTGGTGACTTATCCGGTGGTGGTGACCGTGGACAACAGCGATGGCACATTGTTGCCGGGGTTGACGGTCAATGCCGAGATTGAAGTCAGCAAGCGCGAGGGCGTGCTGAAAGTCGCCAATGCCGCGCTGCGTTACAAGCCCTCGGAAGCCACCCAGGCGCTGTTGGGCGAGGCGGCTGCCAGTGGCGGCAGTGGCAATGCCCGGCGTGGCATGAGTGAGAAATTGCCGAAAATCGCCGCCGGGCTGCGCTTGCAGCCAGCGCAGCAACAGGTTTTTGATGAGGCATTGGCGGCAATGCGGGCCGCACAGGCTGAGCGTCAGGGCGCCACCCGCAGTGGCAATGGCAGTGCCGGTGGGCCGCCGATGATGATGCGCTCGGGCAGTGCGCCTGACCCGGCGATGATGGCGCAGATACGTGCCCGCATGCGTGAGCGTATGCAGCGCCAGTTCGCACAGTTCCGCAGCACTCTGGACGATGAACAGCGCGCGCAGTGGGACAGTGCCATGGATGCCTTGCTCAATTCCAACCGCGCGCCGCTGTACTTGCTGGTGGATGGCCGCCCCAGGCGAGTGATGGCGCGGATCGGCGCATCGGATGGCAGCAGTACCGAAATCAGTGGCGATTTCCGGGCCGGTGATGCGGTCATCAGCGGTGAGCGCGCGGCCTCATCGGCCAGATAAGTGGATGTGCGCATGAAGAATGTCGTGATTGAAACCCGCGCCCTGTGCAAGGTCTATGCCGCAGGCAGCGAGGCCGAAGTGGTGGCACTCAAAGGCGTGGACTTGGTTATCCGCGCCGGCGAGTTCGTCGCCATCATGGGGCCATCCGGCTCGGGCAAGTCCACGCTGATGAACTTGCTCGGCTGTCTGGACACCCCCAGCAGCGGGCAATATTTATGCGATGGCGTGGATGTGGCGACGCTGGATGCGGAGCAGCTTGCCAGCTTGCGCCGGGAAAAAATCGGCTTCGTGTTTCAGGGCTTCCACCTGTTGCCACGGATGAGCGCACTGGAAAACGTCGCCATGCCGCTGGGCTATGCGCGCGTGCCGCAGGCCGAGCGTCATGTGCGGGCACAGGCGGCACTGGCTGCCGTCGGGCTTGGCGAGCGCAGCCATCACAAACCCAATGAACTTTCCGGCGGCCAGCAGCAGCGTGTGGCGATTGCCCGCGCGCTGATTAACCGGCCGCCCATCGTGATGGCGGATGAGCCGACCGGCGCGCTGGACAGCAAAACCGGCGAGGAAATCCTGGCGCTGTTCAAACAGCTGCGTGATGACGGTCATACCGTCGTGCTGATTACCCATGATGCCGAGGTCGCCCGGCATGCCGACCGTATCCTGGTGATGCGCGATGGTGAGCTGCATCAGGCCACAGAGGCCGATAGTGCACTGACAGGCACGCTTCCCGGAGCCAATACATGAGCTGGCTGGATATCTTGCGTACCGCTTTTCATGCCCTGCGCGGCAACTGGATGCGCAGTGCGCTGACCTCACTCGGGGTCATCATCGGCATTGCTGCCGTTATTGTGATGGTATCGGTGGGGCAGGGCACCCAGCGGGAAATCGACAAGCTGGTCGCCGGTCTTGGCGCGCAGCGATTGGATATTTCTCCCGGCGCCGGGCGAGGTCCCGGCGGTGGCGCGCGCATGAGTGCATCGAGCTTTTTCACCCTGACCGAAGGTGATGCCCGAGCCATTGCCGAGGACATCCCGGAAGTACAGTACGTCAGCGCCGTGTTGCGCGGCTCCACCCAAGTGGTATTTGCCGAAAACAATGCCTCTACCAGTTGGCAGGGTGTTGAGCCGGATTTCTTCACCATCAATGGTTGGCAGGTGAATCAAGGCAATCTGTTCGAGACCGATGATTACGGCGGCAATTCGCGCAGCGTCATCATTGGCGATACCGTCAGGCGCACCCTGTTTGGCGAGGACTCGGGGATTGGCCAGAACATCCGCCTTGGGCGCGCCAGCTTTACCGTGGTGGCCACGCTCAGCCCGAAAGGGCCGGGTGGTTTCGGCCAGGACCAGGATGATGTAGTGCTGGTGCCGCTGCAAACCGCGCGCCGCCGCCTGCTGGGCATGAGCCTGCCGCCGGGCGCGGTGATGCAGATTGCGCTGACTGTGACTGATGTGCGCGACCTGGATTATGTACAGGGCGAGGTCGAGTCGCTGCTGCGCCAGCGCCACGGCATCCGCCCCGGCGCCGATGATGATTTCAACGTGCGCAATATCAGCCAGATGGTGGCCACCCGCAATGCCACCACGCGGATGATGTCGAACATGCTGGGCGCGGTGGCCGGCATCTGCCTGCTGGTCGGCGGCATCGGCATCATGAACATCATGCTGGTATCGGTCACCGAGCGCATCCGCGAAATCGGCCTGCGCATGGCGGTGGGCGCCGGGCCTTCGGATGTGCGCCGCCAGTTCATGATGGAGGCCTTGCTGATTTCCATGATTGGCGGCGTGATTGGCATCGCCATCGGTATTGGCGGTGCATTGCTGGTCGGAAAGTTCAGTGACCTTGCCATCGCACTCAATCTGAAAGTGGTGGGACTGGCGGCAGCGTTTTCCATCATCACCGGGCTGTTTTTTGGCTATTACCCGGCGCGCAAGGCCTCGATGCTGGACCCGATTGAAGCCCTGCGACAGTAGGGGTAGGGCGCGCAAGGCGCCATGATAGTGGGCGCCAATCACCTCACTTGGCGGCATTTGCACAAGGGCTATGGCAAAATCCCCCGGTTTGTGGAGTCCTCTTATGCGCTTGTTCCCCCGCCTGTCTGAACGGGTTTGTGCTTATGGCTGATGGCTACGGCCATGTGCCGCGCGGGCCTGTGGGCATGTTCCGGGCGATGCTTTGGTCATTCAAGGGGCTGAAGGCGGCATGGCTGCATGAGTCCTCGTTCCGTCTGGAGGTGCTCGCCTTTGTGCTGCTCGCGCCCGTTGGCCTGTGGCTGGGTCAGGGGGCGGTAGAGAAAGTGCTGCTGGTGGGCGCCATCTTGCTGGTGATGGCGGCCGAGCTTTTGAACTCGGCCATCGAGGCGGTCATCGAACGCTATGGCGCGGAGTTTCACGAGCTGGCCGGGCGCGCCAAGGATATGGGCTCGGCGGCGGTTTTTGTTCTGATTGTCAACGCGTTGCTGGTGTGGGGGCTGATTTTGCTGCCGCGCCTTCTCTCTTATTTATAAGGTTGTACACTCATGGATTTCAGTTTCCTTTCCAGTCCCGAAGTCTGGGTCACCCTGGCCACGCTCTCCGCGCTGGAGATCGTGCTTGGCATCGACAACTTGGTGTTCATCTCCATTGCGGTCAGCAAATTGCCCGAGCACCAACGTCCGTTCGCGCGCAAGTTCGGTATCGCGGTGGCCTGTATCACCCGCATCGGCCTGCTGGTGATGTTGGCCTTTCTTGCCAAGATGCAGCGCGATTTGTTCTTCATCGGCAGTATGGGCATCTCCGTACGCGACTTGATTCTCATCATCGGCGGGCTGTTCCTGCTCATCAAGGGCACCATGGAAATCCGCGAGCTGATTACCGGCGGCGAGGATGAAGACCCGACCACGCGCAAAAGCTCTGGTGTGTTCTGGGTGGTGATTGCGCAGATTGCGGTGATTGACATCGTGTTCTCGCTGGATTCGGTGATTACCGCGGTGGGCATTGCCGAGCATATCCCGGTGATGGTGTTCGCCATCTTGCTGGCGGTGACGGTGATGCTGCTGGCCGCCAACCCGCTGGGGCGCTTCATCGATGCCAACCCCACCATCAAGATGCTGGCACTGGCCTTCATCCTGCTGATTGGCGTGGTGCTGATTCTCGATGGCGTGGACCTGCATGTACCCAAGCCCTATATCTACACGGCCATGGGCTTCTCGGTCATGGTGGAATGGCTGAATCTCTTGATGCGCCGCCGCGCACTGGCACACAAGGTGCCCGGAGCCGGCAAGTGGTGAAGCAAATGCCCGGAGCAAAACGCCGGGCATTTCACTTGTGCTGAACACATGATTCAACAAACTGCCTGCATGGTCACGGCCTTTGCCGTTCTACGGAGACTCTGATGCGATTGATGAAAGTTTTGCTTCTGACAGCCCTGATGACACTGCTCTCTGGCTGCGGTTACAACCAAATCCAGCAAAAAGACGAGGCCGTCAAGGCCGCCTGGTCGCAAGTGCTGAATGTCTATAAACGCCGTGCCGATCTGGTGCCGAATCTGGTGGCCACGGTCAAAGGCTATGCCGCACACGAAGAAAAGGTGCTGACCGAAGTGACCGAGGCGCGCTCCAGAGTCGGTAGCATCAATGTCAATGCCGACGATGAAGCCTCGCTCAAGCAGTTCCAGGAAGCGCAAGGCCAGCTCAATGGCGCCATTGGCCGCCTGTTGCTGGTCAGCGAAAACTACCCGCAGCTCAAGGCTGACCAAAACTTCCGCGAATTGCAGGTGCAGCTTGAAGGCACCGAAAACCGCATCGCGGTGGAGCGCCAGCGCTATATCGTGGCGGTGCAGGATTACAACACCTATATCCGCAGCTTCCCGCAAAACCTGGTAGCCAAGCTGTTCGGCTACAAGGTCAAACCCAATTTCAGCGTGGAGAATGAGCAGCAAATCCAGCAAGCGCCGGTGGTGGACTTCGGTACTGCCCAACCTGCCGGATGATGAAGGTGGCAGGCTACCGGCAATACGGGCTGTCTGCCCTGCTATGCCTGGCGGCGCTGGTTTTGCCGTGGCGGGCATGGGCACAGCAGCCCGCCATCATTCCGGCGCTGGATTCGCCGGTGGTGGATACAACGGCCACACTCGATAGCCAGACCCGTGCACAGTTGGAGCAGCAGGCCGTGCAGTTGCGCGCAAGCAAGGGCAGTCAGTTGCAAATCCTGATGGTGCCAAGCACCGCGCCGGAAGACATTGCCCAGTATTCGCAGCGGGTATTCGATGCCTGGAAGCTGGGGCGCGATGGCGTGGATGATGGCGTGTTGCTGGTTGTCGCCAAGGATGACCGCCGCGTGCGTATCCAGACTGGCTATGGCCTTGAAGGCGCGATTCCCGATGCCATCGCTAGCCGGGTGATTCAGGAATACATGGTGCCGCGCTTTCGTCAAAACGATTACGCCGGTGGCATTGTCGATGCCAGCGCACAACTGGTGCGGCTGATTGAGGGTGAAAGCCTGCCCGAGCCGGTAGCCGCGCACAAGGTTCGCAGCGAGCGCCGCCGCCTCTTCGATGGCGGCCCGGGTGTCATGATTGTGTCGCTGGCCATCAGCCCGATTCTGTCAGTATTGTTGCTACTGTGCTTGGGCTTGGGCAAGAAGCCGTTGCTATTGGACGTGGACAAAAAGTCGCGCCGGTGGTTCATCCTGTTCAACGGCGGTATTGCCGGCGGACTGACGCTGTTGCTATCCGGGAGCTGGCTCATGGCTTTTATGGCGGCAGTGATTGGCTTCTGGTTTGCCAATGGCAAGGGCGGCGGTGGACGCGGCTATGCCGGTGGCAGTGGACGCTCCAGCAGTGGCGGTGGCTGGTCGAGTGGAAGCAGCCGTTCCAGCAGCAGCGGCGGTGGCTGGTCGGGTGGCGGCGGCCGCTCCGGCGGTGGTGGCGCTTCAGGGAGCTGGTGATGAAACGAATCCTGCGACATTTATTCGCGCCTTCTGTGCGCCGTACGTTTCCGCCGCAAGCTCTGGAGCATATCCATCAGGTCATCGCCGCCAGTGAAAAACAGCACCGGGGTGAAATCTGCTTTGCCGTGGATGCGGCACTGTCGCTGCGGCAAGTGCTGGCAGGAGTGAGTGCCCGTGAATCGGCCGAGCAGGCGTTTGCCGCGCTGCGGGTCTGGGATACCGAAGAAAACAACGGCGTGCTGATCTATCTGCTGCTGGCCGAGCATCGCATTGAAATCGTGGCTGACCGTGGCGTCGCCGCGCATGTGGATGGCGCGCACTGGCAGGATATTTGCGCGCATATTTCCGCGCTTTTGGCGCAAGGGCAGAACCAGGCGGCGATTACTGGCGCGGTGGCCGAGATTGGTGCGCTGCTGAAGCAGCACTACCCCTGCGATGCCGGGGGCGGGCTGGATGAGCTGCCCAACCGGCCGGTGATTCTTTCCTGACAGGATGCCTTGCCGCAGCGCATCAGGCACAATGCGGTTTTCGTCACGATTCGCTCGCCATGCCGATTTATCTGCACCAACTTGACCCGGTTGCCCTGCAATTGGGGCCTCTGAAAGTCCACTGGTACGGGCTGATGTACTTGCTGGCCTTTGCCAGTGCCTGGTGGCTGGGGCGGCGACGCATCCAGCAAGGGCGCCTGCCGGGTATTGATAACGAGGCTTTTGGCGATTTGCTGTTCTACGGCATGCTGGGCGTGGTACTGGGCGGGCGGTTGGGACATATCGTGTTCTATGACCTGCAAGCCTATCTGGCCAACCCGGTACAGATTTTCAAGATATGGGAAGGCGGCATGAGCTTTCACGGCGGGCTGATTGGCGTGCTGCTGGCGGCATTGTGGTGGGCCAGAAAGCATCGCCTGCATTTCTTCGACGTGGTGGATTTTGTTGCTCCGCTGATTCCGCTGGGGCTGGGTTTTGGGCGGCTCGGCAACTGGATCAATGGCGAGCTGTGGGGGCGGCCGACCGATGGCAGCTGGGGGGTGATTTTCCCCTCGGCGCTGCCCGACTACATGGCCGATCTTCCGCCTGCCAATCTGCAGCTGTTGTATGAATCCGGTGCACTGGACGCCTATGCCCGCCACCCCAGCCAGCTGTATCAGATGGTTTGGGAAGGCGTGGTGATGTTCGCGCTGCTGTGGTGGTTCTCGATGAAGCCCCGTCCGCGCTACGCTGTCAGCGGCCTGTTTGCACTGCTGTATGGCGCCTTCCGTTTTGCGGTGGAATTTGTGCGTGTGCCCGACGCCCAGCTTGGCTATCTGGCCTTTGGCTGGTTGACCATGGGGCAGCTGCTTAGCCTGCCGCTGATAGTGCTGGGGCTGTACTGGCTGTGGAAATCGCGCAAGCAGCCGACGCTGGCAGCCGGGGGCTGACCCATGCGCCAGTATCTGGATTTGCTCAACCATGTGCTGGAATCAGGCACGGAAAAATCCGACCGCACCGGCACTGGCACACGCAGCGTGTTTGGTTACCAGATGCGTTTTGACCTGTCGCAGGGCTTTCCGCTGCTGACCACCAAAAAACTGCATCTGCGCTCCATCATCCACGAGCTTTTGTGGTTTCTCAAAGGGCAGACCAATATCGCCTACCTGCGCGAGCACAAGGTCAGCATCTGGGATGAATGGGCCGATGAAAACGGCGAGCTGGGGCCGGTATATGGCAAACAATGGCGTAGCTGGCAAGGCCGGGATGGCAAGTGCATCGACCAAATCGCCTGGCTGGTGGATGAAATTCGCCGCAATCCCGACTCCCGCCGCTTGATTGTCAGCGCCTGGAATGTGGCCGAGCTGCCGCAAATGGCGCTGATGCCCTGCCACACCTTGTTTCAGTTCTATGTGGCCGATGGCAAGTTGAGCTGCCAGCTATACCAGCGCAGCGGCGATATTTTCCTGGGCGTGCCGTTCAATATCGCCAGCTACGCCCTGCTCACCCACATGATTGCCCAGGTCTGCGACCTGCAAGTGGGCGATTTCGTGCACACCCTGGGCGATGCGCATTTGTATTCCAATCATCTTGAACAGGCCCGCGAACAACTTGCCCGCACGCCGGGCGCATTGCCACAGTTGCGACTCAACCCGGAAGTAAAAGACCTGTTCGCCTTTGGGTTTGACGATATCCAAATCGAGGGCTATCAACCGCAGCCTGCCATCAAGGCGCCGGTTGCGGTATGAGCAAGTCTGCCATCACCCTGATTGCCGCGCTCAATCACCAGCATGCCATTGGCCGTGATAACCAGTTGCCGTGGCGGCTGCCCGCGGATTTGCAGCGCTTCAAACGCCTGACCCTGGGCAAGCCGGTGTTGATGGGGCGCAAAACCGCCGAATCGTTAGGTCGCGCCCTGCCCGGCAGGCGCAACTGGGTGTTGACCCGCAGCGGTCAAGTGCCGTTTGCCGGGATGCAAGCCCTGGCCTCACTGGATGAGGCGCTTGAACTTGCCGTCGATATGCCGGAATTGATGGTAATTGGCGGTGGCGAAATCTACCGGCTTGCCCTGCCACTGGCTGCGCGCATGCATCTGACCTGGGTGGACAAGCATGTCGCCGATGCCGATGCGTTTTTTCCACAGTTTGACCCGGCACTTTGGCGAAAGACCCATAGCGAATCCTTCCCGGCGGCGGATGGCAAACCCGCGTACCGCTTTGTCGATTACCAACGCGAAACTTGACCGTCCCCGCAGGCATTGAAGTCATGAGCGATGAAATCCAGATTGTGCGCTTTGCCCAAACCGTGCGTCAGCGCTGGCGCAATGACGGGGGCTGGACACGGGAAATAGCCCGGCATGGCGATGCCGATGAGTGGCATTGGCGGCTGTCCTTGGCAGAAGTGGAGCAAGATGGCGAGTTTTCGCTTTTTCCGGGTATTGAGCGCGAAATCGTGCTGCTTTCCGGTGCAGGCATGGCGTTCGAGTTTGCCGATGGCGAACGGGCAATGCTTACGCCGGAAAGCCCGCGTCTGCGCTTTGATGGCGGTCGCAAGCTGCATAGTCGGCTGCTGGCTGGCGCAACCACGGATTTCAATCTGATGTGGTCACCCGCACACTGCCGTGCAGATATGTGGCTGCGTCCGCTGGTGGGAGCAACCACGCTGTTTGCTGCCCCGGCCCAAACATGGGTGCTGCACATGATATCGGGCACAGCGCAGTTGCAGGATGCCGATAATCAGCAGCTGCACACCGGCGACACGCTTGTCTTGCGAGGCGGACAGCGCCGCAGCCGCCAGCGCCTGGAGGCGACTGGCAGCGCCATCGTGATTTGTCTTGAGGCACAGGACTGATGTGCTTGCCGATGGCTTGCGGCATGGAAACAAGCAGGTAATGGCGCTTCCTTGCCAAGTTGTTGTTTCAAAACCGTGAAATACGCCGCACTCGAAGCTGAATGCGCGCCTTTCATAAGTGTAAAGTTTGCGTTATGCTCGCCGGCGATTTCGTGCGCACTTATTCGATGGGGCGTGCGGGAATCATTAACCCCTCAGGAGATACTCCCTCATGTTGAACACCAAAAAGCAAAAGCTGGCCAGTGCGATTCAAATCGCCCTGTTCGTCAGTGCCGCCACCTTGGTTTCCGGTACTGCCTTTGCCCAGGAAGAAAGCAAGGCCAAAGACCTTGACCGTATCGAAGTGACCGGCTCGCGCATCCGTTCGGCCGACGTTGAAACCGCCAAGCCGGTTTTCACCATCTCCCGTCAGGCGCTGGAAGCCCAGGGCGTGGTTTCCGTGGCCGATGTGCTGCAAAACATGACCGCTGCCGGTTCGCCGCCGGTCAGCCGTTCGCGTCCTCTTTCCTCAGGTGAAAGTGTTGGCGGTCAATATATCGACCTGCGCAATTTGGGGGCTACCCGCACCCTGGTGCTGGTCAATGGCAAGCGCCTGCCGATTAACACCGACGGTCTGCAGGATATCTCCGCTATCCCCAATATCATGGTCGAGCGCATCGATATCCTGAAAGACGGTGCCTCTTCCACCTACGGCTCCGATGCCATTGCCGGTGTGATCAATATCATCACCCGCAAGAACTACGAAGGCGCGGAAGTCGAAGCCTATTACGGCCAATACAGCCAGGGTGATGGCGCCAAGGAGCGCGTCTCCGGCGTAGTTGGCGTGGCCGGTGAGCGTGGCTATATCACCGTTGGTGCCGAATACCGCAAAGAAGGCGAAGTCTGGGCACGCAACCGCTGGTTCTCCACCGACAGCTATCCGGGCTACCCGCAATACAGCTACACCTCGGTAGGGCAGTGGGGTACTTACACGCTGGATGCCAGACCCGGTCGTGGTTCCGTGTGGCATGCCGCAAATAAGGATGGTAATGCGCTGGGGGCGGCGAACTTCCACCGTCAGGCTTGTCCGGATGATTGCAGCAAGCCTTCCGACCAGATGCATGTCCTGACCCCGCTCAGTGCACGTACCCTGTCGCTTAGCGCAGGCTATGACCTGAGCGACAATATCCGCTGGAATACGGACATCAGCTATAGCCAGCGTGAAGCGGTGCGCCAGATTGCCGGCTATCCGCTGCAGTCGGCCGCCAAGGGCGTTGATGCACCGATGTCGAAAGACAGCTACTTCAATCCGACCGCTGGTGCACAGGATGTACATTGGCGCCGTCGTGGCTGGGAAATGCCGCGTATCACCACCAGCAATCTGACCAGCTGGCGCTTTGTGACCTCGCTGGAAGGCAGCTTCGAGTTCGGTGAGCGTTATATGGACTGGGAAGCCGGTTATTCCTATGCCGACAACAAGCTGGTGACCATCAATACCGGTAACTTCAATGTCCAGAATGTCCGTGCGGCAGTTGGCCCGTCCTTCATGAACGCTTCGGGCGTGGTGCAGTGTGGTACCCCCGCCAATCCGATTCCGCTGGCAGACTGCGTGCCGTGGAACCCGTTTGCCGGTTTCGGTACCGGTGCGGTGGCCAACTCGCTGGCTGACCCGGCATTGCAGAAGTTCCTGTACCCGACCGAGCATGCTACCGGCAATACCAGCACCAAGATGGTGTTTGCCAATATCAGCGGCAACCTGTTCACCCTGCCGGCGGGTGACCTCGGCTATGCCCTGGGCTATGAAAAGCGCACCGAGAAAGGCGGGTACTATCCGGACGCGCTGGCGCAATCCGGGCAGACCACCAATCTGGCTGCCGGTCCGACCGCGGGCAAGTATGATGTCACCGAAGTCTTTGCCGAGCTGCATATCCCGGTGCTTTCCGGCGTGACCGGCTTCCAGGAGCTGAGCTTTGACTTGGCCTCGCGCCACTCCCGGTACAGCACCTTTGGCAATACCACCAACAGCAAGTTTGGCCTGAAGTGGAAGCCGATCGAAGACCTGCTGGTGCGTGGTACCTGGGCGCAGGGTTTCCGCGCTCCGGCTATCAGTGACCTGTATGCAACTGGTTCGCAGAGCTTTGATACCTTTGCTGATCCTTGTGACTCGGTCTACGGCGTGGCGCGCGGCACCCCGGCCTGTTTGGCTGATGTGCCGGCCAATTTCCGTCAGCTGAAGCAGGGCTTCCTGCCCAGCGATGGTGTCTCTGCACAGACCCCGGTGCCGTTTATCAGCGGCTCCAACCCGCTGCTGCAGCCGGAAAAATCGCGTAGCTGGTCGGCGGGTCTGGTGTACAGCCCGAGCTTCCTTGAAGGCCTGAATGTGGCGCTGGACTGGTGGCGTGTGCGTATCGACGACACCATGGTCGGTGACTCTGCAACGGCTATCCTGGATGACTGCTATGTCAAGGGGGTTGCTTCCCGCTGCACCCTGTTCCGTCGTGACCCGTCGCTGGGTCATATCGTCACCGATCTGCGTCGTGGTGATCGCAATGCCGGGTTCACCGACATTGAAGGCTATGACCTGAGTGTGGCCTACCGCTTTGATACCGAACGCTTTGGCCGCTTCGGCATCAACTCGGACAGCACCTACTTCAGCCGTTATGCCTCCAAGTCCACCAACGATGTCGATACCCCGATCAGCCAGTCGGTGAGCTTTGGCTCCACCTTCCGCCTGCGCTCCAACCTGGGCCTGAGCTGGGATTACGGCAACTTTGGTGTCACCTGGACGGCGCGCTACTACTCGGCGATGAAGGAGCGTTGCGAGTTTGATGAGCGTTGCAACATCCCGAACTACCAGGCTCCGGATACCCTGGGCAAGGTGGTTCCGCATCACCGCAATGGCTCGACCACGTTCAACGACGTGCAGTTCCGCGTCAAGACCCCGTGGAATGGCACGGTGTCCTTCGGCGCCAACAACGTGTTTGGTCGCTATGCGCCGGTGATGTACAGCAAGCCGAGCTCGAACTACGCCTATTACGGCGGCTTCGATATCGGTCGCTTCTGGTACTTCAAGTACACCCAGAAGTTCTGATGCGCTGTATCTGTCACGGAAGAGCCCCTGGAAACAGGGGCTTTTCTTTTGATTGGCTGCTGCGGGCAGCCTTTTGGGATGAATTACAAATATGACGGAGTGCCATGGCTGGTGTTGGGGGGGCTTGCGACTCAATTTGTTCAGTCACTTGATGAACAAATTGCAGGCAGGGAGGTTCCGTTCCCCGGCAATGCCCGCCACAATGACGGCATTGTCGTTCATATCGGAGAGTCTGATGCGCTTTGCTGCTGCTGTGGTTTTTCCCCTGTTGTTGACCGCCTGCACTTGGGTGCCGATTCAACCTGAGGCACAGAAGGTGCGGGTATTACGTGCCGCCCCGGAAAATTGTGAGCGGCTTGGCGAGATTGAAGTGGAAGTGACCGACAAGGTTTCGCTCTACCGCCGCAATGCCATCAAGGTGACCGAAGAGCTGGAAACGCTGGCGCGCAACAAGGCGGTGAGTTTCCCGGCAACGGATATCCATCCCCTGAGTGAGCCGGTTGAAGGCATGCAGCGTTTTGCCGCCTGGCGTTGCCTGCGCTGATTGCGGCTGGGCGGTGGTACTGAACGCCTGTCCAGAGATGCCCGGCTTTTCACGGCAGGTGCTTGACTCTGCTAGAATTGCCGGTCTTTTTCTGACCAGCTCGCCGCCATGCTTTTCAATAATGTCGCCATCGTTGGTATCGCGCATGTGGATGCGCCGCACAAGGTTACCTCTGAGGAAATCAACGAGCGCCTGAAGCCCACGCTTGACCGGCTGGGTATCCGTGTGGATGTATTGAAAGACATTGCCGGGATTCATGCCCGCCGCCTGTGGGGCAGTGACAAGCTCTCCAGCGATGCGGCGACCGAGGCCGGCGTGCTGGCATTGCAGGATGCCGGCATCAGCGCGGACAAGCTGGGGCTTTTGGTCAGCACTTCGGTAAGCCGTGACTATCTGGAGCCGTCCACCGCCAGCATCGTGGCGGGCAATCTGAAAGTGGCCGATACCTGTCAAAACTATGACGTTGCCAATGCATGCCTTGCCTTTGTCAATGGCATGGACATGGCTGCGCGCATGCTGGAGCGTGGCGAAATCGACTACGCGCTGGTCGTGGATGGCGAAACCGCTGACCTGGCTTACGAAAAAACCATCGAGCGCATGCTGCGCCCGGATTCGACCGAAGAAGAATTCCGCAACGAGCTGGCAACACTGACGCTGGGCTCCGGGGCGGCGGCGATGGTGCTGGCACGCGCCGAGCTTGCCCCGGACGCGCCGCGCTACAAAGGCGGCGTGACCCGCTCTGCGACCGAATGGAACACCCTATGTCGCGGCAACCTCGACCGCATGGTGACCGATACCCGGCAGCTGCTGATTCAGGGCATGCAACTGGCACAAAAGACCTTCAATGTCGCCCGTGAAGCCATGGGTTGGGCGGTGCAGGAGATTGACCAGTTCGTAGTGCACCAGGTCAGCAAAGTGCATACCCAGAGTCTGATTCAGAGCCTGGGCATTGACCCGGCCAAAGTCATGACCATCTTCGGCGAGCACGGCAATATCGGCCCGGCTTCAGTGCCGATTGTGCTCTCCAAGCTCAAGCAGGCTGGCCGCCTCAAGAAAGGCAACCGTATCGCCCTGCTTGGCATCGGCTCGGGGCTGAACTGCACCATGTCCGAAGTTGTTTGGTAACTTATTGATTGTTATTGTTTTTGTTTTTTTAAGTTGTCAGTATTCTGGTTTTAAGTTGTCAATTGGCAGGGCATGACTTTACAATTCCGTATGGCTCGCCCTAATCGTTCTGCCCAAATTGATACTGCCTTGTTGCAGGCGGTCATCACTCACCCGCAAGACTTGGTCAGCATGGTAGCTGCCCAGCTTGGCTTCTCCCGTCAATATGTGGGGGGGCGGGTCAAGCAGTTGGTAGCGGATGGCTATCTCCGCAAATCTGGCGGTAGCACCCGTCCGCGCTATTCGCTGGGCAACAATCGCCGTTTTTCTCGCAGTTATCCGGCCAGCGGCTTGGCCGAAGATGATGTGTGGTTTCGTGACCTGCTGCCATTGCTGTCCGATCTTGCCGAGCCGGTAAGGGATATTGCCCATTACGGTGTGACTGAAATGGTGAATAACTGCATTGACCATTCGGGTGCGCAGTCGGTATGGGTGGAAATGCAGCTGGATGCTGCGCGCTTGCACCTTGTCATTGCAGATGATGGCGTTGGGATTTTTCGCAAGATTACCCGGGCGCTGGCACTTCCCGATGAGCGTTTGGCGCTGCTGCATTTGTCCAAGGGCAAACTCACTACGGATCCAAGGCGACATTCCGGCGAAGGGATTTTTTTCACCTCGCGCATGTTTGATCGTTTCGGTATCCACTCAGGCGGTCTGTTGTTCGATCATGATCATGCCTATGACGATGATTGGCTGGAGGAGGTACAGCCTCGGCAGGCTGTACGGGGGACGCGGGTGGAGATGAGCATCAAGCGCGATAGTGAGCGAATCATGCGCGAGGTTTTCAGCGAATATTCCAGCGGCCCGGAGGACTTCGCCTTTGCCAAAACGGTGGTGCCGGTACGTTTGGCCCGGGTGGGCGATGAGTCGTTGATTTCCCGTTCACAGGCCAAAAGATTGCTGCAAAAAGTGGAAGGCTTCCGTACCGTGGTGCTGGACTTCTCGGGTGTCAGCAGTATCGGCCAGGCATTTGCAGACGAAGTATTCCGCGTATTTGCCAGCTATCATCCTGGAATCGAGCTGGTTGCAAGCAATACATCTGCGGACGTGTTGGCAATGATTCGCCGGGCGCAGTCGCTGCACAATGCCCAGCAGCAATCATGATGAGATGAAAATGACCGACTCCCAAGCAATTTACCGCCCCGACTATCCCTTCAAGCCGCAGCGCTTGGAGGTACGGTCGGGTATCTGGATGAGCTATCTGGACGAAGGCCCGCGCGATGGCGAGGTGGTGCTGATGCTGCACGGCAACCCGTCGTGGAGCTATTACTGGCGGCATCTGGTGCTGGCATTGCGCGACAAATATCGCTGCATCGTGCCTGACCACATCGGCATGGGTCTGTCGGACAAGCCGGACGATGCCAAAGGCGCACAGCCGCGTTATGACTACACCCTGGCTTCGCGTATTGAGGATGTCGATGCTCTGCTGAAGCATTTGGGTATCAACGGGTCGCTGACCCTGGCCGTGCACGATTGGGGCGGCATGATTGGCTTTGGCTGGGGTTTGCAGCATGGCGAGCAAATCAAGCGGCTCATCATCACCAATACCGCGGCTTTTCCGCTGCCCGCAGCAAAACCGATGCCCTGGCAGATTGCCATGGGCAGGCACTCACGCTTCGGTGGTTGGCTGATTCGCCGTTTCAACCTGTTTGCGCGTGGCGCTGCGGCCTTCGGTACGGTGCGGATTCTGGAGCCTGCCATCAAGCAGGCCTATTCCGGGGTGTACGACGGCTGGCAGAACGCCATCGCCACCCTGCGCTTCATGCAGGATATTCCGCTGGATGCGCGCGACCGTGCCTGGCCGTTGTTGCAGGCAGCCGCAGAAAAGCTGCCAAGCTATGCCGACCGCCCGGCGTTTATTGGCTGGGGGTTGCGCGACTTCGTGTTTGACCATCACTTCTTGGCGGGCTTCCAGAAAGCACTGCCCCATGCCGAGATGCAGGCCTACCCGGATGCCAGCCACTATGTGCTGGAAGACAAGCGCGAAGAGCTGCCGGGGATGATTCGCGCGTTTTTGGATGCCAACCCGCTGAATTAGCCTGCAAACAGGCTGCGACGCAATGCCGGACGCACTGCATCGGCAGAAAAATGACGGCGGATATTGTCACGGCCATTTTCCGAGAGGCGCGTCCAAAGCGCCTCGTCGCGATAAAGCTGTGCGACTGCATCGGCAAAGCCTTTGGCTGAGTCGGCGACCAGCACGTCGTGTGCATGGGTGAGTTGCATCCCCTCCACCGCGCAGGAAGTGGCCACCAGCGGCTGTCCATGCGCCATGCTCAGATTGACCTTGCCTTTCACGCCCGCGCCAAAACGCAAGGGGGCAAGGGCAATGCGTGCGCCATTCATCCAGGGGGTGATGTCAGGTACCTGGCCGCGAATGTGAATCCCGGGATGTGAAGCGAGTGCGGCAATTTCTGCCGGAACATCTCCGCCAATAATGTCGAGTGGGATATCGCCCAGCATGGCTCTGAGATGCGGGTAGATGTCGTTGGCAAGCCAAAGTACCGCGTCCACATTGGGTGGATGACGAAAGCCGCCGACAAAAACCAGTCCGTGGCGCTCGGCAAATGGCAGGCCGCCATCGGCGAGGCTGTGCAGGTTGGAAACCAGTTCAACCCGGATATCCGGCCATTCCTGTGCCAACAATGCTTGCTCGGCCGCGCTGACGACCCAGGTGATGTCGGCCGATTGCATGACGGCGATTTCACGTTGACGGGTGCGCTCGGCCGCATGTAACGCTGCTGCATTCTGGGTCAGCTCGGCTTCGCGGCGCTCGCGCAAATAGTGCAAGTCCACGCTGTCGAATACGATGCGTGCCTGTGGCGCATGGCGGCGAATCAGCGGAATCCAGCGCTGCGCAACATGGTGGCGTGAAATCACTATCGTGGAAAAGCGCGAGCCTTCTTGCCTGAGCCAGCGGCTGGGGGGTGCAATGAAAGGCGCATACCAGGCCTCGATGCCGCAGCGTTGCAGTGCCTGCGTGGCGCGGCCTGCATGGGCGGCATCGTCAGGCATGAAGCTGACTTCCGCACCTTCTGCGCACGCAAGGCGCATCAGGTTGAACAGGCGCAGTGAGGCCGAATCGCGGTCGGGACGCGGCGTATCGCTATCAATAAACAATATCTGCGCTCTTGCGCGTGCAACTTGCGCGCGATTGTCGTGATGGGGTGTGCGAGGGTATTCACGCAAGGTATCGGCCCATTTTTGGACAAATACCTCGCGGTTGCGCACCTGTCCGGCTTTGGCGCCATGATTGAGGTCTGTGCCTGCAGTGGTGCCTTCGTCATGTACCACGACGGCATCGGGCTGTACGCGCACGGCAAAGCCTGCCGCGCGCACGGCAAAAGCCAAATCGGTGTCTTCGTAATAGGCTGGAGCATAGCGCCGGTCAAAACCGCCCAGTTGCCGAAACAGGTGGGCGGGTATGGCTATCGCGGCTGCCGAGCAGTAATCGGCATCTTGCAAGCGGCTGTAATAAGGATGGTTGCGAGCCCCGAAGCGCCCCCGATTGGCAGCCTGTCCGTCAGCAAATACCAGCCCGCCGGATTCTTGCAGGCGACCATCGGGGTAAACCAGTTGCGCGCCAACCAGACCGGTATCGGGGTATTGGGTGAAGGTATCAAGCAATCTATCCAGCCAGCCAGGTTGCGGGATGGTGTCGTTATTCAAAAACACCAGATACTCACCAAGAGCCGCCTCTGCGCCCTCATTGCAGGCCAGAACGAAACCGCCATTTTCCTTGCGGACAATCAGCCTGATACCGGGGTATTGCGCCAGTGCTTTGGCACTGTCATCGGGCGAGGCATCATCCACCACAATCACTTCAAATGGCAGGTCAGGCGCATGGGCGGACAGCGCCTGCAGGCAATCCAGGGTGGTTTCAAGCTGGCCGTACACCGGAATGATGAGGCTGGCCAGCGGCTGTGGACAAGGCGGGAAAGCGATGGCTGTGTGGGTATCCGGGAAAAACAGCGGTGCTGCGTGCGCGCTATTGGGTGGCGTCAGTCGCTCACGTATGCGTGCCAGTGTGGGCGCAAGACCACGGCTGCGCAGGCTTGCGCGGGTGCGCAGCCATAAACCATGCAGATGAAGCAAACGTTGGCGCAGGCGGGTGGGGGATGGCATTAATGGAATACTGGCTGACGAGAAACAAGGGGGATGGAGTGTGGATTGACCGGACTGGGATAGACTCGCACTCCTGTTATTTTCGCACTCTTGACAGCTTCCGCTGCACATCGCATGGCCCGATACGATTACGACGACCCTGACTACGACGATACGTTGGACGAGGCCGATGCCCAGCCGGGCTTGGTCGCGCGCTGGCTGCGCCGGTTTTTGGTTCTGGGGCTGGCGCTGGCCGGTATCGGCTTGGGTTTTCTGGTGCCCTACATGGTGTATCTGAACAACCAGGTCAGTGAGCGTTTTGGCCAGTTGCAGTGGCAGTTGCCGACCCGGATCTATGCCCGTCCTTTGCAGCTGGAGCCGGGCATCGCCATGAATGCGGCCACGCTCAAGATTGAGCTGGATGCAGCGGCCTATCACGATGACGGGCAGGGCATCCGTCCCGGCACTTATGCACAGAAGGACGGCAATTTCACCATTTCCAGCCGGGGCTATTTTGATGTGGAAGGCCGCATCGCTGCGCAGCGCATCCAGGTGCAGGTTTCCGGCGGGCGTGTGGTCAGCCTGCAAAAAGCCGACGGCAGCCAACTGCGTGCAGCGCGGCTGGATCCGGCGCGTATCGCCACCTTGCACGGCAAAAGCCAGGAAGAGCGCCGTCTGGTCAATTTGAGCGAGGTGCCGGAAAAGCTGGTCACCGGCCTGCAAGCGGTGGAAGACCGCGACTTTGCCCGCCATCATGGCATCGACCCGACCGGCATAATCCGTGCGGTGTGGGTGTCGCTGCGCTCCGGCGGCAAGAGCCTGCAAGGCGGCAGCACGCTGACCCAGCAAGTGGCGCGCAGCGGCCTTCTGGATATCGGCAAGGAAGTCACTGCCTCGCGCAAGTTCAAGGAAGTCCTCTACGCGCTGATTCTGGATGCGCGTTATGACAAACGCACCATTCTGGAAACCTATTTCAACCAGGTGTACTGGGGGCAGCGCGGCTCGCAGGCGATTCACGGCGTGGCTTCGGCTTCGGAGTTCTGGTTCAACCGCAGCCTTGACCAGTTGCGTGACGAACAAATCGCGCTGCTGATTGCCATCGTCAACGGCCCTTCTTATTACGACCCGCGCCGCAATCCCGAGCGCGCACTTGAGCGGCGCAATTTCGTGCTGCAAAAGATGCTGGAAAACCGCGTGCTGACCCAGGCCGAATACGATGCCGCGCTGAACGCGCCGCTGGGCGTGAGCAAGGAACCGGGCGGTGCGGCGCCCAACCGTTTTCCGGCCTATATCGATCTGGTGCGCAGGCAGTTGATACGCGACTATCCGGCAGATTCCCTGCAAGGCGCAGGGCTTGCGGTGATGAGCACGATGTCGCCGTCCGCCCAGGGCTATGCCGAAGGCGCGGTGACGCGCACCATGAAAGCCCTGGGCGAGCGCCGCAAGGTGCCGTTGGAAACCGGCCTTGTGGTGACCGATGTGCATAACGGTCATGTGCTGGCGATGGTGGGCAGCAAGGATTTTGGCATGCCGGGCTTCAATCGCGTACTGGAGGCGCAGCGCCCGGTCGGCTCCATCATCAAACCGTTCGTTTACATGCTGGCGCTGGCGCAGCCGCAGCAATGGTCACTGGCAAGCAGCGTGGATGATTCGCCGCTGACCATTCGGCTTGCCAATGGCCGTACCTGGTCGCCGGGCAATGCCGATGGTCGCAGCCATGGCACGGTACGCATGATTGATGCCCTGGCGATGAGCTACAACCTTGCCACGGTGCGGATTGGCATGGAAGTCGGCCCTGAGCGCGTGGCCGAGCTTGCCCGCACCCTGGCCGGAGTGCAGATGCAGCCCAATCCCTCACTGCTGCTGGGCGCGAGCGACCAAAGCCCGTATGCGATGGCGCAGATGTACCAGTTTCTGGCCTCGGGCGGTGAAGTGCAGCCACTGCGCGCGGTGCGCGGCGTGCTGGATGCCAGGGGGCAGGCGCTCAACCGCTACGACAGCGCACCGCCGCCAGCGCAGAAAGGCGATGCCGTGGCGACCCGGCTGATTACCATCGCCCTGCAACAAGCCATCAGCAATGGCACTGGCCGGCGGTTGCTGGCCGATGGCCTTGGCAGGCTCAAGCCCGCAGGCAAAACCGGCACCTCCAATGACGGTCGTGACAGCTGGTTTGCGGGCTGGACCGGTGACCATCTGGCGGTGGTATGGATGGGCAATGACCAGAACCAGTCCACCGGCCTGTATGGCTCCACCGGCGCGATGCGGGTGTGGTCGGGCATCTTCCAGCACCTGCCAAGCCGCGCGCTGGAAGTCGGCGATGAGGGCATCGAATGGCATTGGGTCAGTGGCGCGCATGGCAGTGATGCCAGCTGCCCCGGCGCACGCCGCTTCCCGTTTGTGGCCGGTTATGCGCCCGAATATCAGCCCTGTATCCAGTGGCCGCCCGCCATCGAAAGCGGTATCGAACAGAGCGAGGCAGAAAAACCCGCAAAAAGCTGGCTGGACAGGCTGCTGGGGCGCTAGCAGTCGCGCTGGCAATACCGGCTGTGGCTATCACAATCCTGAATAGGAACTGACCTTGTTGTAAAAGATTTGTTGCGCTACATTCAGCCCGCGTTCGGTGCGCTTCACCGCGCGCTACGACTTCTGATGTAGCGCCAACAGCCTTGCCCGCCGTTGTATCGCGGGCAAGTGCCTGGAGCCGACCTGTGCCCGGCAAGCCAGCTTGTCGGGCATTTTGTTGTGCGCAGTTACCGGGCTATAACCGCCAGTTTTTTGCCGCGTGGGTAGCAGGTGAAAAATTGCCAGGATTTTTCGTGGTTTTTCTCATCTGCCCGTGCTGATGAAAAACTTCCGGCTGCTGGTGGCATTGTTGAGTGCTGTCGTCGCCGCCCATAGTGGGTGGCGAGTGTAGCTTCCGGGTCAGGCCAAATCCGCCAGGCGCTCCCGGGATGGCACGAAGTAATAGCTGCCGCTGATGGCGGTACTGATATTGCCAAGCAGGAGGTCGGTGCGGCCATCGGTTTCGCCGAACATGCTGAGCAGTTGCTGTTCGATGTTATGAAGGCGCGCGCAGTAGGCGATGAACATCAGCCCCTGCTCGCCGGAAGCCGTACCATAGGGCAGGCTTTGGCGCAGGATTTTCAGCCCCTTGCCGTTTTCTTTCAGGTCAACCCGTCCCAGATGGCTGTCGGGCAGGCGCTCCTCACCGGGTAATTCTTCATCATCGGCCTTGCTGCGGCCAACGATGGCCGACTGCCGTTCATCGTTGAGGGCATTCCAGCGTTTGAGGTCGTGGCGGTATTTTTGCAGCAGCAGGTAGCTGCCACCGGCATCTGTCGCCGGGGCGGCAATCACGCCGACCGGCGGACGGGCATCGCCTGCGGGATTCTCGGTGCCATCGACAAAGCCGTCATAGCCCCGGTTCTCATGCAGGCGGAAGCCGTGGGTTTCATCCGCCACTTTGATGGCATCGCCAAAGGCGGCCAGTACCTCGAGCGCCAGCAGCATATTGGCGCTGTGGCTCATCGACTGGATATGGAGGGCGATATCGTGCTGGGTGGCTGGCGCCAGGCCGTTGCCCAGCGCACGGAAAGGTTTGAGCTCGGCGCCTTCTGCGCTATCGCGGCGCAACTGCGGCCACAGGCCTGCACCAAAGCCGACCGCCAGCCCCAGTTGCGCTTCCGGCTGGCGGCTGCGATGCGCTTCCAGAATCACCGCCATCTGCTCACAGGCGCGGCGCACCCCGTCAAGGCGTGCTTGGGCGATGTCGGCCTCGATGACGATGCAGGCGGCCATGCCTTCAGGCAGGATGGTGGTTTGCGGGGTATTCATGGCGTGTTCCTCGGGTGGAATGGCTTGGACTGCCGTGCATCATAAAGGCATCATCAACAGAATGCTGGCCTGTTGCTTGTGCGTAGCCGTGCGTGGCTTGGATGGATATAGTTTGCTTTGCCTATGTGTGTAATCTGGCGCGCCAGCCATCCCATGAAAAAATCCCCGGCAAGTACAGCGGTATTGTCTTCACCTTTTACGCCACGGCGCTGATGGCCTTCGGCCGCTGGTGCTGAAGCTGGTTGCTTGGACAACGCAGGCATAAGCCCCCGAGTCAAGCCCGGGGACAGGCATAAAAAACGGGTGATGCGTTTGCATCACCCGCCGGGCTTTATACAGCAGTGGCTTCAGGCTGAAAAATGCGCATCAATGCGTTGCAAGATTTCTGCCTTTTCCTGCTTGCTCAGGCCGTTGATATTGGCAAGCTCTCCGGCCAAAGGTACTGGGCTTGCGCCGTTTTTGCCGGCAATGGCAAGTATTTGTGGCTTTTCGTCGCTGCCGCCAATCACCCAGGGCTTGAGTTTTTCAGGATTCAACCGAATTCTTTCAGGTTTGCCGTTGATATGCGGCGAGTAGTTGTGCGCGCCTTTCCCGGCCTCTACGGCAACCAGTTGCCAGGGCTGCGCTGCAGCGGTATTGAGGGCTGCCAGCAATTTGCGCTGGCGGGGCAGGCTAACGAACAGGGTCTCCAGGCTCGTGAACAATACAAGCAGGCCGATGGCAAAAATGCCAATTGCGAACAGCATGCGGTTTAGCGCCTTGTCGGCAGCCAAATCCAGAGTGACCTGGGCTGGATCCTGATTCGAGGCGATGGCCGCGACGCTGTAACTGCTGCTGCTAACGGAGAAGAAAGAGAATGATTTTTTCCATTCCTGACCGTCATGGCGGATGCTGACATCACAGCTGGTGAGTACGCTCTTGCGGGTTTTGCACTCGCCATTGATACGGGCATCGGGCAATACGTGATGGTCGCGCCCGATTTTCCAGTCGGCATAGGCAGCTTTGCCAAGACCGACACCCCAGGCGCCCAGGCCGATGGCGATGAGAATCGCCAGCATGATGAGTGCGAATGTGATGAGCATGTTTTGCCCGAAGTGGGCAACTTTCAGCGGCTTTTGCGGGAAAACATCAGGAAATTGCGACATGGAATCCTCGTTGGAGTGGAGTCAGGGAATGCCGGGAACTGACAGTGGTGTGGATATTACGGGACTGGAAGCATCCTGGAAATTACGGAAACTGCCGCCCGCGACGTTAGCCCCGGCTGGGTAGCACCAGTAACCACTGCCGCAAGGCGTGGTAGTCATTGGCAAGTGGCTCACCCTGCGCCGGGCGTGCCAGTGACTCGGCCAGTGCTGTGGGCAGCGGGATGCTGTGTCCGGTCAGCGGCTCGACGATGCTTTCAAATTTGGCCGGGTGTGCGGTGGCCACCACTGCCCAAGGACGGTGATCGCCTGCCTTGCGCAGTGTATGCAGGGCTGCAAGGCCGCAAGCGGTATGCGGGCAGGGGATGGTGCCGTGGCGGGTGGGGGCGGCGGCAATTTCTGCGCGGATGGTAGTGTCATCGCTGCTGCTGGCGCTGATGGCGCTGCGCAGTTCGGCATCGCTGCCATGCCAGTGGCGCAGGCGCTCGAAGTTGCTGGGCGCGCCCACATCCATGGCATTGGCCAGCGTGGCGCGGGTGGCTTGCGCGGCGTAGTCCTGCCCCTGGAAAAAACGCGGCAGGGTGTCGTTGGCATTGCAGGCCAGATGAATATCGCCGATGGGCAGCCCCATCTTGCGTGCCAGAAATGCCGCGCTGGCATTGCCCAGGTTGCCGGTGGGAATGATGAAGTTGAGGCGCTGGCCGTGTTCGGCAAAAAACGCGCAGGCGCTATGGCCGTAATAGGCGATTTGCGGCAGCAGGCGACCGAGACTGATGCTGTTGGCCGAGCCCAGCGGCAGGCGCGCGCGCAATTCGCTGTCGGACAGGGCGGTTTTGGCAAGCCGCTGGCAGTCGTCGAAAGTGCCGGCAACGCGCAGTGTGTGGATATTGTCGCCCCAGCATTCCAGCCCGTGTGCCTGACGTGGCGAGACGCGGCCTTGCGGGTAGAGAATCACCACGCGGAATCCCTCACGGCGATGGAAGGCCGCAGCCACGGCAGCGCCGGTATCGCCCGAGGTGGCGACCACGATGGTGCGCACCGGCGCATCGGCAGCGCGCAGTGCAGTAAGTGATGCGGCCAAAAAGCGTGCGGCGTAGTCCTTGAAGGCGGCGGTGGGGCCGTGGAATAGCTCCAGCAAAAAATCGCCCTGGCCGCGCATGGGGCGCAGTGGCGCGGCAAAGTTGAACGCTTCGATACAGAGCTGCGGCAGGCGCTCGCGAAGGCGCGAGTGGGCAAAAAACGGCGCCAGAATCGCCGTGGCCGCACTGGCAAGCTCAGGCCAGGGCGCTGTATCGGCAAGCTGCGGAATGTGCTCTGGCACATACAGGCCGCCATCGGCGGCAAGACCGGCCTCAAGGGCAAGGTCGATAGGGGTGGGGGCGCTTTGGCCGCGCGTGCTGAGGTAGTCCATGCGAGTTATCCCGGCTGAGATGGGCAGGATACAGGCTGTACTGCCGGGTCGCTAAAATGATGCGCCGTTTGCCCGGAGCTGCCTCATGCGCGCGTTGTTGTTGCTGTTTGCCTTGTCGATTGCATTTGCCGATGCCCGGGCGGCAGGCTCGGACTGCCGGGTTTGGGAAGATGGCAACGGCAACCAGCGTCAGGATGCGGGCGAGCCGGGGCTGGCCGGTGTGCTGGTGTCCGATGGCAAGCGCTTGATTCGCACCGGGGAGGATGGCCGCTATCAATTGGCGGGCAGTCCCGAGGCGCCGCTGTTTCTCATCAAGCCGGCCACGCATGCGCTGCCGCTGCGTGCCGATGGCCTGCCTGACAACTGGCATGCAGCTCATGGCTGCCGCGATTTTGCCCTGCTGCCAAGCCCGCACCGTGATGAGCGCCGCTTTGAGGTGCTGCTGTTTGCCGACAGCCAGACCGAGGATGCCACCGAGCTGGATTATTTCCGCCGCGACATCATCGAGCCGCTGGTGGGCAAGACCCGCGCCCGCTTTGGTGTCACCCTGGGCGATTTGGTGGATGACAATCTGGCGCTGTATCCGCAGCTCAAGGCGCAGATGGCACGGCTGGCAACGCCGTGGCTGCATATCCCCGGCAATCATGACCTAGACTTTGATGCCGCGGATGATGCCGGTTCACTGGCGAGCTATCGCCGTCATTTCGGCGCAGACACTTTCGCCTGGGAGGAGCCGGGGCTGGTGTTCATCGGTCTGGATGATGTGATTTACCAGCCGGGACAGTCGCCGCGTTATGTGGGCGGTCTGCGCGAGGATCAGTTCGCCTTTCTCGAAGCCTATTTGCCGAGCGTGCCGCGTGATGCGCTACTGGTGCTCGGCGTGCATATCCCGCTGTTCGACAAGGAAGCGGGCGTGGAGACATTCCGCGCGGCCGACCGCCAGCGGTTGTTTGCGCTGTTGCGTGATTTCCCGCATATGCTGGTTTTGAGCGGCCATCATCACACCCTCGGCCATCACTGGCATGGCGCCGACAGCGGCTGGCAGGGTGCGCAACCTTTGCATGAATTCAATGTCGGCGCGGCCTGTGGCGCGTTCTGGTCGGGTGCGCCCAATGCCGCTGGCATCCCCGATGCCACCATGGCCGATGGCACGCCCAATGGCCATGCCCGGCTGCATGTGGCGGGTGATGGCAGCTATCGGCTTGCCTGGCATCCGGCCAAGCACGATGGCAAGGATGCCGCATTCACGGATGTCATGCGCCTGCATGCACCGAAAGTGCTGCGTCAGGGCGCGTATCCGGCCTGGGGCGTGTATGCCAATGTGTTCATCGCCCGGCCTGATGCCGAGGTCGAATACCGTATTGATGGCGGCGCGTGGCGGCCGATGCAGCGCTTCCACGGCCCAGACCCCTGGCTTGCGGCAGAAAATGCCCGTGATGATGGCAGCGAACAACTGCGCGGCTTTGACCGCTCACCGGAGGCACGCACTTCAACGCATCTTTGGCGTGCGCCCTTGGATACCCGTCTGCCAGCCGGCAGCCACCGGGTGGAAGTACGCGCACGCGATGCACATGGACAGTGGCAGCAGGCGCATATTGATTACCGGCTGGAAGCAGCCAGCCGCTGAAGCTGGCGGATGTTGCGCTTCAGCCCAGTAGTTCGGCGTGCGGGCCATTGACCGGGCCGACATAGGCCTGGGAGTCAAACCCGGCAGCGGCAAAGGCTGCCTGCATCGCGGCGGTGGCCTGATGGGCGCGCCCGGCATCATCAAACCAGGCAAACACGCTGGGGCCTGCGCCGGAAATGCTGGCGCCCAGCGCATCATGCTCAAGGGCGGCGGCCTTGACCTCGGCAAAACCGGGAATCAGCGGCGCACGGCGTGGCTCCACCAGGATGTCCTTCAGGCCTGCGGCAATCAGCTCGCGCTTGCTCTGGGCAAGCCCGGTGAGGAACAGCGCCAGATGGCCGCAGTGCTGTACCACTTGTGACAGCGGATAGGGCTCGGCCAGCACGGCGCGGGCGCGGCGGGTTTCCAGTATCTGCTCGGGGTGAACCACGGCGGCATGCAGCCAGTCCGGGGCGGGTAGCGGCAATATCTGTGTGGGCGTACACATCACCACGCCGCCCAGCAGCATCGGTGCGACGTTATCGCCCTGGCGGCTGCCACTGGCGACAAATTCGCCCTCCAGCGCGCAGGCATACAGCGCATCGCGCGCAAGCGGCTCGGGCAGCAGTGCATTGGCCGCTACCAGTGCCGCCACGCAAGAGGCCGCCGAGCCACCGAGGCCGGAGCCCAGCGGGATGCCTTTTTCCAGCCGCAGCTCGAAGCCAAAACCAATCCCGGTTTGCGCCCGCAGCGCGATCAGTGCCTGTCCGGCAGTATTGCGTGCAGCCTCCAGCGGGATTTGGCAAACACTGGACAGCTCGCCATCAATCGAGGCAATGCGTACTTCAGGGCTCTCAATCCGGCGCACATGGGCGATATCGCCAATGCCTGTCACGGTATGCCCCAAAAGGTCGAAGCCCACGCCGATATTACCGACGCTGGCAGGCGCAAAGGCGCGGGCTTCTACAGGCTGGGACATTGGGCATTCCAGTGAAAACAGGCAGGCGGCATGATGCCATGCCTGGGGCGTGGATGAAAAAAACCGCGCAAGGCTCTACCATGCCGCAAGAAGCAGGGGTACCGGCATGCCGGTTGAGACAGTCCCTTTGAACCTGATGTGGTTGATACCACCGTAGGGAGCTCGGGAGCCTCTGAAAAGCTACTGCGCGTGTGTCTGGCGGCGGCGGGCGGTGCTCGGAATGCTCATGTACCACCATGTACACTGCGCTTCCTGCGCTCCGGCCTCCACCACCAGTCACTCGCTCGCTACGCTTTTCAGAGCCTCCCAAAAGTTAAGAGCTGCACAGTGCATCGCGTATGCCTGCTTCGTTCCGCCACGGGCACTGCCCTTTGCCATAGGACGAAGTTCGATGAATGCCATCCCCAGCCAACTCATCCAGCAGACCGAAGCGCTGTCTGCCGAGGTCACCCAGCCCATTCCCGGCTCGAAGAAAATCCATGTCGAAGGCTCGCGTCCGGATATTCGCGTGCCGATGCGCGAAATCGCGCTGACCCGTACGCCGACCTTGTTTGGCGGCGAAGAAAACGCGCCGGTCACGGTCTATGACACCTCCGGGCCGTATTCCGACCCGGCGGTCCATATCGACCTTGCCGCAGGGCTTGCGCCATTGCGCGCCGCCTGGATTGCCGAGCGTGGTGACAGCGAGCAACTTGTCGGCATCACCTCGGATTTTGGTCGCGCCCGCGAGGCCGACCCCAAACTCGCCCATGTGCGCTTTCCCAACCGCCCCAAGCCGCGTCGTGCGCTGAGTGGCGCCAATATCAGCCAGATGCACTATGCCCGGCGCGGCATCATCACCCCGGAGATGGAGTTCGTTGCCATCCGCGAGAACCAGCGGCTGGAAGCGGTGCGCGAGGCGCATTTGTTGCGCCAGCATCCGGGGCATGATTTCGGCGCCAATATTCAGCGCATCATCACTCCGGAATTCGTCCGCGACGAAATCGCCCGGGGACGCGCCATCCTGCCCAACAACATCAACCATCCCGAAAGCGAGCCGATGATTATCGGCCGCAACTTCCTCACCAAAATCAATGCCAATATCGGCAACAGCGCGGTCAGCTCCGGCATTGCCGAAGAAGTGGAAAAACTGGTCTGGGCGATTCGCTGGGGCGCGGACACCGTGATGGACCTGTCCACCGGCAAGCATATCCATGAAACCCGCGAATGGATTTTGCGCAACTCGCCGGTACCGATCGGCACCGTGCCGATTTATCAGGCGCTGGAAAAGGTCGATGGGCGCGCCGAAGAACTGACCTGGGAAATCTTCCGCGACACCCTGATCGAGCAGGCCGAGCAGGGCGTGGACTATTTCACCATCCACGCCGGGGTGCTGCTGCGCTATGTGCCGCTGACCGCCAAGCGCGTGACCGGCATTGTCAGCCGCGGCGGCTCGATTCTTGCCAAATGGTGTCTGGCGCACCACAAGGAAAATTTCCTCTATACCCATTTCGAGGAAATCTGCGAAATCATGAAGGCCTACGACGTAGCCTTCTCGCTGGGCGATGGCCTGCGCCCGGGCAGTCTTGCCGATGCCAATGACGCGGCGCAGTTCGGCGAGCTGGAAACGCTGGGCGAGCTGACCCAAATCGCCTGGAAGCACGATGTGCAGACCATGATTGAAGGCCCCGGCCATGTGCCGATGCAGCTCATCAAGGAAAACATGGACAAGCAGCTGCGCGAATGCGGCGAAGCGCCGTTCTACACGCTCGGGCCGCTGACCACCGATATCGCGCCGGGCTATGACCACATCACCAGCGCCATTGGCGCGGCGATGATTGGCTGGTACGGCACGGCGATGCTGTGCTACGTCACCCCCAAAGAACATCTTGGCCTGCCCAACCGGCAGGACGTGCGCGAGGGCATCATGGCCTACAAGATTGCCGCCCATGCTGCCGACCTTGCCAAGGGGCATCCCGGAGCTCAGGTGCGGGACAATGCACTCAGCAAGGCGCGTTTTGAATTCCGCTGGCAAGACCAGTTCCATCTTGGCCTCGACCCGGAGCGGGCGATGGAATATCACGATGAAACCATGCCCAAGGAAGCACACAAGCAGGCGCATTTCTGCTCAATGTGCGGCCCGCATTTTTGCTCGATGAAAATCACCCAGGACGTGCGCGACTACGCCGCCGAGCATGGTATCAGCGAAGAAGAAGCCCTGAAGGCCGGGATGGCGGAGAAATCCAGCCAATTCCGCGAACAGGGTGCCGAGGTCTATCACATCGAATAAACCGTACTGAATATGCGGCAACGGGCTGCCGCACTGGCAGCCCGGTTCAGGCACTTGCGCATGGTTGCTGCTTTACACTGCAGGCACCACTGTTGATGGGGTGTTTTATGAAGATTCACTCACTATTTTCTTTGCGCAAACTGCTGGTCGCAGCGGGTCTGTTGCTGCTGCTGGCTGGCTGTGCCTCCGGTCCGCATGTGCGTACCGATTACGACCCCGGGGCGAATTTTGGCCAGTACAAAACCTGGGGCTGGTATTCGCCGATTGCCATGGAGCAGTCCGGTTATTCCAGCTGGATCAGCGAGCGCATCAAAACCAATGTCCAGCGTGAAATGGAAGCCCGGGGCTATCGCTATGTGGAAGACGCGCCCGACCTGAAGGTCAATTTCCAGGGCGCGGTACAGGAGCGCCGCGATGTTTACACCACGCCGCGCATGGATTTCCAGTATTTCTGGAGCTACCGCGCGCGCGCCTATGTGGCATTCCCGATTTGGTATGACGAGGCGCATATCAGCCGCTATACCGAAGGCACGCTGACCGTGGATCTGGTCGATGCCAGGCACAACCGCATGGTATGGACAGGCGATGCCATCGGCCGGGTGGTGCGTCGCAGCCCCGAGGAGCGCGCTGCCGATATTGATGCTGCCATCACCGCCATTTTTGCCAAATATCCGTACCGGGCAGGCGATGCGCAACCGGCGGCGCAGCCCAAGCACTGATTCACTCTAGGCACGCACTGAACTGCACCCCAAAGGTTGAACCTCAACCTTTGGGAGGTTCTCATGGCGAGCCCGTGTGACATTCAAACTGCGCGTAGTACATCTGCAACTGTGTAGTTACACCCGAAACCGTTACCTGCCTGCGCACAGTCGCACCCGCATCCTGTCACCCCGCGCGTAGTCGCACCCGAAACAGTCACCCTGCGCGAAGTCGCAGGGTCTTTATGGCGAGTCAAGGAGATTCTGCGACGGCGCTACGCTTGCGCAGAATGACTTTTGCTTTTGCTTTTGCTTTTGCTTTTGCTTTTGCTTTTGCTTTTGCCCTGTTCGGAGGCGTCGAGTACCGCAGCGACCAATGGGAGAAGGCAGGGCGTGTTTGAGCATCGTGCAACGATGCGAGTTTGCCCTGCCGCCATTGGTCGTGAGGAGCGCAGGGAACCCCGCGCAGCGGGGCGCGGGAGCCAGGGCTGGTTTCTTTGCCTCCTTTCTTTGCCAGCAAAGAAAGGAGGTGCGCTGCCGGGCGCAGTCCCGGCGTTGAGCAAACATCGAAGCCCCAGAAGATTCTGCGACTGCGCTTCGCTTGCGCAGAATGACAAGCCAGAAGGCGCTGTAGTGAGACCGCCAAAAAACAACGCCCCGCAATGCGGGGCGTTTTCGTGGAAGATCACTTGATCTTGCCTTCCTTGTAGATCACGTGCTTGCGCACCACCGGGTCGTACTTTTTCATTTCCATCTTGCCGGGAGTGTTCTTCTTGTTCTTGTCAGTGGTGTAGAAGTGACCCGTTCCTTCCGAGGAAATCAGGCGGATTTTGTCGCGCTTGGAGGGCATGTCAGGGACTCCTTAGATTTTTTCGCCACGGGCACGCAGGTCGGCGAGCACGGCATCAATGCCGTTCTTGTCGATGGTGCGCAGAGCCTTGGTGGAAACACGCAGCTTCACCCAACGGTTTTCGGAAGCCACCCAAAAGCGGCGTTCGTGAAGATTGGGCATGAAGCGGCGACGGGTTTTGTTCATCGCGTGCGAGACGTTGTTACCGGTCGTCGTACGCTTGCCGGTGACTTGGCATTGACGGGGCATGATGCACCTCTGGTGTCAGTGGATGCCTTCCATAGCCTGGAAGACGGCGGCCCCGGCGGAAAACCGCCACGCGATACGGGTAAAACCTGCGACCCAAATCGCGCTTCGGGCACAGACTGCAAAAGACGCAGCCGCAGAGAGTCGGGCATTATGCCCGATGGCAAATGCGCATGCAACAGCGCCTGACAGGTGCTGGGTGGGCATGGCACACTGCGCAACCAGACAGATGGGGGATAGGGCAATATTGTTGAGTCGTGTTTTGCGCTGTGCGCTGCTAGCCGGTATTGCGCTAGGCATTAGCGGCTGCATGGTAGCCGGTTTCGACGCCGATGCCCGGCATAGTCGCGCTGCGGATGCGCACTGTGACCAGCGTCTGCAAGGCTTGTGGGTCAATGCCAAGGATGCGCAGGAATTCATCGGCATCAACCCGCAATGCGAGCTGTATCTGGGCACGGATTTGGGGCCGATTGAGCCAGCAATCCCCTTGCGCACTGGCGAGTGGCCGCTGCCCGGGCGCGATTACCGGTTGGCCTGGCTGCCCTATATGCCACTGTTGAAAAGCTATGCGGTGGCAGTTTCGGATATCCAGTTGCGCAAACAGCAGGGCACGTGGAGTGAAATGCCCACCTACACCCCGCCGCCAAGCTATGCCGGCGATGTGGTGCTGTTCTGCTATCGCCTCAACGACAAGCAAGACCGGTTCAAGGTCGCGCCGGTGGGCTGGGAGGGCAGAATGCAGTTGAGCAGCGAGGTGGACAAGAAGCGCCTGCCGGGGGAGGCGCATCTGGGCAACGCCGACATGATTCTGCCCGCAGGCTATGTGCATGTCGGCACTGGCCTTGCCGACATGCCGCAGCGCCTGCGCGCCGGGCTGTGTGATTTCTCCGGCGAATACGCCAAGGAATTCCAGCTGGTTAGTAAATGAGGAGGCGTGCGGGCAGTGTTGCTGCGTCGCACGCCGGTGCCGTTCTTGCCGGAAATCATTGGCGGCGTTTTTCGCTGGCAATAAACCCGCGGATTTCCTCTTCCAGCAGCGGCAGGGGGATGGAGCCGGGGGCGAGGAGGGCGTCGTGGAAGCGGCGCACGTCGAACTTCTCGCCCAGTTCGGCTTCGGCTTCGCGGCGCAGGCGCATCATCACGATTTCGCCGAGCTTGTAGGACAGCGCCTGTCCCGGCCAGGAGATATAGCGATCCACTTCGGTGGTGACTTCGTGCTCGGACAGCGCGGTGTTCTCGCGCAGGTAGGCCAGCGCCTCATCGCGGCTCCAGCCCTTGTGATGCACGCCGGTATCAATCACCAGACGGCAGGCGCGCCACATGGCATAGGTGAGGCGGCCAAAATCCTCGTAGGGGGTTTCATAGATGCCCATTTCCTTGCCCAGCCATTCCGAATACAGCCCCCAGCCCTCGCCATAGGCGCTGATGTATTGCTTGCGGAAGGCGGGTGTTTCGCCCATCTCCATCACCAGCGAGCCTTGCAGGGCGTGGCCGGGTGCGGCTTCGTGCAGGGTCAGCGCGGGCAGGTTGTACAAGGGGCGCGAGGGCAGGTCATAGGTATTAAGCCAGTAAGTGCTGGCGCCGCCACGGCCGGCAGTCCAGAACGGCGCGATATCCGGCGGCACCTCGACGATGGTGAAGCGGTTGCGCGGCAGTTTGCCGATGATTTTGCCAAGCTGTCCGTCCACTCGTTTGGCAATCCAGGCGGCGCGGCTCAAAAGCTCCTGTGGGGTTTTGGCGTAGAACTGCGGGTCGCTGCGCAGGAAGGCGAGGAAATCCTGAAAGCGGGTTTGTGGCGAATGACCTTCAAAGCCCACCTGCTGGATGATGGCTTCCATCTCGGCGCGGATTTGCGCGACTTCCTTCAGGCCGATTTGGTGGATTTCTTCGGCGCTCATGTCCAGCGTGGTGTAGTGGCGGATTTGCTGGCGATACCAGTCCTTGCCATCGGGCATGGCCTCGGCGGCCAGCGTGGTGCGCGCACGCGGCATGTATTCGTTGCGGAAGAATACGAGCAGCTTGGCATAGGCGGGGATGACCGATGTCTCAAGCGCCTGCCGTGCCTCGCGGCGCAGGGTCTCTTGCTGGACAGCCGGGATATTGGCGGGCATTTGCTTGAACGGGCCGTACAGCGCAGCCTGGGTAACGTCTTTGAGTTCCGCGACCTGGGCGATGGACTGGTCGCGGCCATCGAGCGTGGCGCGCGGCACGGAAAAGCCGCGTGCAAGCCCGGCACGCATATTGTCGATGTGCTGGTCAAAGTAGCGCGGCACATCATTCAGCATGGCGATATAGGCGCGGTACTCCGCCACGCTGCGCAATTGGCTCTGCCCCATGAAGCCCAGCCATGACCAGAACGAGGAGTCGGCATTGAAGGGCATCTCAAAATCGCGGAAACGCACGCCAGCGGCCAAGTCTTCGATTTGCGGGCGATACACCCGGTAATTGATGCGCTCGGCGTGAGAGAGTTTGCTCGGGTCGATGCCGTCCAGCTCGCGCAGCACCGATTCCCACATCTTCAGGCGGCGCGCCTGCGCGGCAGGCGAAACATCCGGCAGGCCGATGCGGCTTGCGGTGCTGTCCTCCTCGCCGGCATGGCCTTCCTGCTGCTGACGCCAGGCCCATTCGCGCTGATAAATAGCCTGAAAACGCGCATCTTCACTGGCCTGCGTAGTGTGGGCGGCAGTGGCTTGTGCGTGGCTGGTGGCGGGGGAAACAAGCGCGGCGAGCGCCAGTGCCAGGGCAGAGGCAAGTGGAGTTTTCATGCGGGCCGGATAAAGACAACAAGCCCGCAGTGTAAATCAATGCCCGGTATCCGAGTTGCGCTTTGCAGAAGTCATCAGGAACAACGTGCTGAAAGGCTGCGAGGTTGCAACGAGATGCCAAACGCCACCCGGTGCACATGCAAGCCGGGTGGCGGGAGCGTGGCTGATAGGCTTAATGGCGGAAGTGACGCACGCCGGTGAACACCATGGCAAGGCCATGTTCGTCGGCGGCGGCGATGACTTCGGCATCGCGCATCGAGCCGCCGGGCTGAATCACGGCCTTGATGCCGGCCGCAGCCGCAGCGTCGATGCCATCGCGGAACGGGAAGAAAGCGTCCGAGGCCATCACCGAGCCTTCGACCTGCAACCCGGCATCCTGTGCCTTGATGCCGGCGATGCGCGCCGAATACACCCGGCTCATCTGCCCGGCGCCGACGCCGATGGTGCGTCCGTCGCGGGCATAGACGATGGCATTGGATTTGACGTACTTGGCCACTTGCCAGGCAAACAACAAATCGTCCAGCTGTGCTTCGGTGGGGGCTACGCGGCTGACCACGCGCAATTCATCGCGGCGTACTTGGTGCAGGTCTGCACTTTGCATCAGCAGGCCGCCACCGATTTGCTTGACCTCCACCGGCGTGCCCTGGCGCGCGGCCATCGGGATGCGCAAAACGCGCACATTGGCTTTCTTCTGGGCGTACTCCAGCGCAGCCGGGGCATAGTCCGGAGCAATCAGCACTTCCACGAACTGCCGGTCAAGGATGCTCTTGCAGGTTTCGGCATCCAGCGTGTGGTTGAAGGCGATGATGCCGCCAAAGGCGCTGGTCGGGTCGGTGGCATAGGCGGCCTCGTAGGCGGCCGCCACATCGGCAGCCACGGCCACGCCACAGGGGTTGGCATGTTTGACGATGACGCAGGCCGGCGCCTCGAACTGGCGTACGCATTCCCATGCGGCATCGGCATCGGCGAGGTTGTTGAAAGAAAGCGCCTTGCCCTGCAATTGGCTGAAGGTGGCCAGAGTGCCGGGGGCGGGGGCGACATCGCGGTAGAAGGCGGCCTGCTGATGCGGGTTTTCACCATAGCGCAAGTCCATCACCTTGATGGCGCTGCCATTGGCCTGTGCCGGGAAGCTGGATTTTTCGCCGTCATCATTGAGCGCCGAGAGCAGGTCGCTGATGCGTGCATCGTATTGCGCCACGCGGTTGAAGGCAGCGACCGAAAGCTGCCAGCGGGTCTTGCCCGAGAGCGCGCCGGCATTGGCCTGCAATTCGGCCAGCAGCGCCGGGTATTGTGCCGGGTCGGTGGCAACTGCCACGCGGGCAAAGTTCTTGGCTGCCGAGCGCAGCATCGCCGGGCCGCCGATGTCAATGTTTTCAATCAGCTCCTCAAAACTGACATCCGGCTTTTGCGAGACTTGCTCAAACGGATACAGGTTCAGCACCAGAAGGTCGATGGCGGCAATGCCATGCTCGGCCATCACCGCATCGTCGGTACCGGCGCGCCCCAGCAGGCCGCCGTGTACTTTGGGGTGCAGGGTCTTGACCCGGCCATCCATCATTTCCGGAAAATCGGTGACTTCGCTGACATCCTTCACCGCAAGGCCAGCCTCGCGCAGGCTGCGCGCTGTGCCGCCGGTGGAAATAAGCTCAACATCCAGTGCTGCCAGGGCGTTGGCAAGCTCAATCAGTCCGGTTTTGTCGGAAACCGAAAGCAGGGCGCGACGGATGCGGCGGGTTTCGCCGGTGACGGGTTTGAGTGACATGGGTAATTACGAGCTGTGACAGGGGCGGTTATTGTAAGTCTGCCGTCAGTGTGCATGTTTGCCCGCCACTGGAAGGCGGCAAGGCGCGTACAATCAGCAGACAAGTTTCTTTTCAAACAAGGGGTGTTTATGCGTAATTGGTCTATGGTGGTTGCACTTGCCGCATTGGTGTCGCTGTCGGCCTGCGACAAGCTGCAAGGAGTCGTGAGCAGTGGTAAATCGAATGGCTCTGATGCCATAGCCGCTGCCCAGCAACGCACCGAAGATGTGGGTAAAACCGATCCGCTGCTGGAAAATCCGCAAGTGGGGGATCTCTATGCCGCCAAGCTCAGCGCAATCTCCGCTATTGGTTTCAGTGATGCTCGCAACAACAATACGGATGAAGAAGTATTTGGTCTTTTGAAGGTGGTAGAAGTCAAAGCCGATTCGGTTGTGGTGATTACCGAAAACTCGGGCTGGCCGAATGCACGTGGTGCACGTAATGACCTGCGAGGTGATCTCAAGAATATCGGCTGGGATGAAGAAGAACGTATCATCCTCAAGCGCCAAGAGCTGCCAGCGTTGATGGCTAATGGCGACATTATCGAGACCCGTCGCTTGTAATTTATACAAATGCAAAAAACGCGCGACTGCTAAGCCGCGCGTTTTTTATGGGCGAAGTCTGGGGAAACTAGCTAATACCGTATTCGCGCAGTTTCTTGCGCAAGGTGGCGCGGTGGATGCCGAGCAACTCGGCTGCGCGGCTCTGGTTGCCGCTGCAATAGTTCAATGCTTCGATGAACAGGGGGATTTCCATCTCGCGCAATACCACTTGGTGCAGGTCACCACTGACGCAACCATCCAGATCACTCAGATAGCGACGCACGGACGCGGCAACGTGTTCGCGCAATGGAGCGGGCTGGCTGGCTGGAGACTGTGGCACGGGGCATCCTTTGAGCATCTGACCGCGTGAGGGGCGCGCAGTCTAGCGTGATTCTTGTCCCATTTCACTGAATAGGTGAGGCGATAAAGCCGAACTGGAAGGCCACTGCCTCGCGCGCAGGTTCGCGCAGCAGTAGTTGCAGGCTGGCCGTTTGCCCGGCGCCGATGACTTCGGGGTGGCCTTGGGGTAGATATTCGGCGGGGGTGAAAGCGCGTTGCGCCAGCGGCTGGCCGTTATTGTCCGAAAGTGTCAGCACCAGTTGCGGCCAGGCTTGCGGCCAAGGGGCTTCATTGCGGAAGCCCGCCACCACGCGCAGCGCGCCGGGCGTGTCGGGCAGGCTGCGGATATCGTGTTCGAGCATGCGGAAGGCATTGGCATCGCGCCATAGCGGCAGGCTGCAACCAAGAACTGCGCAGGCTTTTTCCGCCAGCGGACGGGTACTGGCGGAGGCCGCCAGGGTGCTACGGCCAGCGAGTAAAACCAGCAGCACAAGACTGACCAGCAGCACGCCACAGGCGAGCCAGATGGCCGGGCTGGCCTCCGGGGCGGTCGTGACTTCATCGTGGTTGGCGATAAAGCTGGGCGTGTCTTGGGTAGTCTGGCTCATGGTTGACTCTTGCGGCGGGCGGTAATTCGAACCCAGTCTTCCTGCGTGGCAACTTGGAAATCTTCGAGCCATGGAGCATAACGCAGCAGCAGCTCGTCTTCTTGCCCTTTGAGGATGCCGGACATCGCCAGTACGCCCGCAGGGGCGACCTGGGCGCTGATGACCTCGGCCAGCTCATCCAAGGCACTGGCGAGGATATTGGCAAGCACCACCGGGTACTGGCGGGTGGGCGCGGCCTCGGGCAGATACACCTGCATTTGTGCGGCCAAGCCATTGCGCGCGGCATTATCGGTAGTGGCCACGATGGCCTGCGGGTCATTGTCGATACCTATTGCATGGGCGGCGCCCAGCTTCAGCGCAGCCAATGCGAGGATGCCGCTGCCGCAGCCAAAATCCAGCACTTCACGGCTTTGCAGCACACCGGTATTGGCCAGCTCATCCAGCCACTCCAGGCACAGCGCCGTGGTGGGGTGGGTGCCGGAGCCAAACGCCAGGCCGGGGTCGAGCCTGATGACGGCAGCATCGGGCGCTTGCGCGGCTTCTGGCAGGGCATGATCCCAGGGGACAATCCAGGTGCGATGACCAAACCGCATCGGTTGGAACTGATCCAGCCAGGCGCGTTCCCAGTCCTGGTCTTCCAGCGTTTCAAACACCAGTGCCGACCAGTCAAGTGAAGGCGTGGCCTCAAGCTGCGCACGCAGCGCCCCGGCATCGGTATCGCCCTCGAACAAGGCCGAGAGCATCATCTGCTGCCAGAGTGGGGTCTCACCCACGCCCGGTTCGAAAATCGCCTGCTCATCCGGTGTTTCGGCATCGGCGTCTTGCAGTGTTACCGACAGCGCACCGGCATTTTCCAGCGCGGCCTCGTAGGCCGGGAACTGGGCTTGGGAAACGGGAAGTGTCAGTTGCAGCCAGGGCATCGTGGGGCAGGGTTGGGAGTGGGATGCCAATGATGCCAAAAACAAAGCCCCCGGGCTCGGCCTTCGATGGATGGACGCATGCGCGTATCGAGGACGTACTGCCGGGGGCGGGAGAGTTATCTGCCAGATGGCAAGCTTGTCGGAATATGGATACCTTGCTGTTGGCAAAGAAAGTGTTGACGAAGCAAGGCCACCTGAATGACTGCGGGAATGGTAACACGGTAAGCCGCACCTGCAATATCGACGGCGGTCCATACCCCTGTAATAGCCCAACCAATGGGCCCCGTTAGCATGCCCAGGGCGCGCATAAGCGAGGCGTTGGCTACCAAGGTCAGGCCTTTTCCGAAGATCATGCGCCATACCCAATTTACGACGATAAGTGTGAGCTTATAGGACTTGAAGCCGCCCAGTTTAAAAATGGTCTGGAAGGAGGCGACCATAAGCTCTGGCGTAATGCCGTCTTTATGATCGATACCAAGCTCACTTGCCAGTGTTTTGAGCTCTTCTGGTGTCATTTTTGCTACGGCATCGGAAAATATCTTGCCAAGCAGCTGACCTTCTATGTTTTCAACACTATCGTATTTGTTGTAATTGACTTTCACTTTATTGCATACATCCGTCAGGATTTCCTTGTACTCAACACCGCGTCCACCACGGAACAGGGTTGCAAAGGAGTTGGCACCGAAACATTGCAGTTCGGCGGCGACAAGTTGCCAATATTTTTGATGATCCGGGTGATACCTTTTGTAAGGCTCGCTGGATGTCAGTGTTTCGGTGAAGCGAACTTCACCGTCTTTGTCATGCGTTAGGCAGTAAACAAGATCATCAAGATCACGAGATTGCATTTGCCCAAGAAACTCAAGGGCGGGGTCGTGACGGTAAGTCATCAGGCATCCTTAGCACTTTTTTGGAAAAGTGCAGGATGATAATTCGGGGGGGGGGGGGGGAGTAAAGCGTAGGACAGCTCTCAGTGCTTTGAAGTGGTCAGCTTGTTTAGAGCACGGGTGATGTCTTGCAGTAGGGCTTCTTGCCAGTTCTCGCGCTTTTCGCTGCCCAGCAGCAAGCGGCGGGATTGTTGCAGCCAGCGGTGGGCAGCATCGGGCTGTCCGGTTTTTAGCAGCAGCAGGCCATAAAATGCTTGTGGAGCGGCAAACGTATCGTGTTGGTCAGGTTGCGTCTGGCTCAGCCATTGGTTTTGGCGTTGCGCGTATTCGCTGGTGATGTCCTGCCAGCGTGTGAAGCGTGCAAACCAGGGGAGTGCCTGTTGCCGGTACAGCTGTGCGATGGCTTGGGCACTGGTGCTCACTTGGGCGCGACTGGCGCAGCCAAAGCCGCTAGCGCCTGCGCTGTTGCGCAGGACTTGATGCAGCAGTACCGGCGCTTGCTGCAATGGCAGGGGTGGTTGGCTGGGGTAAAGCGCAGTGGCCGCGATGCCGTAATACACGCTGAAAGCATCTTCGTCAGGGCAGCCGCTGTGTAGCCAGAACACTTCATGCCAGCCCGCCGGGTGCAGTCGGGCAAAGCGGGTACTGCCAAAGGGCGTATAGCCCAGTTGCTCGGCCAGCGGGCGGAAGCGGGCTTGGGCGACTCTTGAAAAGCGGCGGTAGTCGCGCGTATTCATGATGTTGGAGAGCCGGGCATGGTTTTTCATGCCCGGCTTGGGTGGTCAGCTCAGTTTCAGCGAGCGCTCGCGGCTTTCGGCCAGGCGCTTTTCCAGATAATGGATATTCTGCCCGCCTGCGGCAAAGCCGCCATCGGCCATGATGCGCTGTTGCAGTGGCACATTGGTCTTGATGCCGTCAATCACCATTTCCGACAGCGCCACGCGCATGCGGGCGATGGCCTCATCGCGGTTGCTGCCGTGGACGATGAGTTTGCCAATCATCGAGTCGTAATTCGGCGGCACCCGGTAACCCTCGTAGATATGGGTATCCACGCGCACGCCGGGGCCGCCCGGTGCGTGGAAGTGGCTGATGAGGCCGGGGCAGGGGAAGAAGGTATCCGGGTCTTCGGCATTGATGCGGCATTCAATGGCATGGCCGCGCAGCACTACGTCTTTTTGCTTGATGCTGAGCTTGCGGCCGGCGGCAATCAGCAGCTGCTCGCGCACCAGGTCGATGCCGGTGACCATTTCCGTGACCGGGTGCTCCACCTGGATGCGGGTATTCATCTCGATGAAGTAGAAGCGGCCATTTTCGAACAGGAATTCGAAGGTGCCGGCGCCACGGTAGCCGATGCGGATGCAGGCTTCCACGCAGACCTTGCCGATTTCATCGCGCAGCTCCGGGGTGATGCCGGGCGCCGGGGCTTCTTCCACCACCTTCTGGTGGCGGCGCTGCATCGAGCAGTCGCGCTCACCCAGGTGAATGGCATTGCCCTGACCATCGGCCAGCACCTGGATTTCCACATGGCGCGGGTTTTCCAGGAATTTCTCCATGTACACCATGTCGTTGCCGAAAGCGGCCTTGGCCTCGCTCTTGGTGGTGGCAATCGCGTTCAGGAGGGCGGCTTCCGAGTGCACCACGCGCATGCCACGACCGCCGCCGCCGCCTGCGGCCTTGACGATGACCGGGTAGCCGATTTCACGGGCGATTTTGATATTGGTTTCGCCATCATCCCCCAGCGGGCCACCGGAGCCGGGCACGCAGGGCACGCCAGCGGCCTTCATGGCGCGGATGGCCTCCACCTTGTCGCCCATCAGGCGGATGGTGTCGGCCTTGGGGCCGATAAAGATGAAGCCGGACTGTTCCACGCGCTCGGCAAAGTCGGCGTTTTCGCTCAGGAAGCCGTAGCCGGGATGGATGGCCTGGGCATCGGTGACTTCTGCGGCGGCGATGATGGCCGGCATATTCAGATAGCTTTCTGGTGAAGGCGCCGGGCCAATGCAGATGGATTCATCCGCCATCGCCACATGCTTGAGGTTGCGGTCGGCAGTGGAATGGACGGCGACGGTGCGGATGCCCAGCGACTGGCAGGCACGCACGATGCGCAGGGCGATTTCGCCACGGTTGGCGATGACCACTTTTTCGAGCATCGGCATGGCGGCTTACCCGATGACGAACATCGGCTGGTCGAACTCGACCGGCTGGCCGCTTTCGCACTGGATGGCGAGCACGGTGCCGGAAACTTCGGCCTCGATGGGGTTGAACATCTTCATCGCTTCGATGATGCCGAGCGTGTCGCCGGCCTTGACCGTGGCGCCGACAGTGACAAACGGCGGCTTGTCCGGTGCCGGGCTGGCATAGAAGGTGCCGACCATCGGCGCGCGTACCACATGGCCTTCGGGCAGTTCCGGGCCGGCCTTGGGGCTGCCGCCGGTGGCGGCCTGGACGGGCGATTGCATCGGCATGTTGGCGCTGGCGGCGGGGGCGCTGTGTACTACCGGAGCGGTGGCCACCGGGGCGGCGACGAAGCTGCCGCCACGGGACAGGCGAACTGACTCTTCGCCTTCCCTGATTTCGATTTCGTTGAGATTCGACTCTTCCAGCAGGTCAATGAGTTTTTTGATTTTGCGAAGATCCATGGGGAACCTCTTGGACAGGAACGGGTGGAAATTAGCGATGGACAGCCTGTAGCCGTTCAATCGCGGCTGCAAGTGCGTATTGGTAGCCCGCTGCACCGAGACCGGCGACCACGCCTACGGCCAGGTCGCTGAAATAGCTGTGCTGACGGAACGGCTCGCGGGCGTGGATGTTGGACAGGTGTACTTCGATAAACGGGATGGCGACTGCCGCCAGGGCATCGCGCAATGCGACAGAGGTATGGGTGAAGGCGGCCGGGTTGATGATGATGAAGCCAGTGCCATCCTCGCGCGCGGCATGGATACGCTCAATCAGCGCATGCTCGGCGTTGGATTGCAGGGTTTGTAGCGTGATAGCGCAAGCTGCGGCTTGTGCAACAAGCGCCGCGTCAATCTCGGCCAGCGTGGTGTGGCCGTAAACCTGCGGTTCGCGGCTGCCAAGCAGGTTCAGGTTGGGGCCATGCAGCACGAGGATTTTCGGCATCTGGAGCAAATACGGGAAGTCAGGCGCGCAGTGTGCGACAAAGCGATGTTACTGTCCAGATCGCCGATGTTGGCAGAAGTTTAAAGTGCGCGATTGAATTGAGACTTCTGTCTCAATTGCTGGTAGATGGCATTCCCGGCAGGGCTGGGGGTCAGATCACCAGGTTCTTTTCTACATCGGCCGTTTTCAGGCGCGCCAGCGCCAGATTGGCCAAATCCTTGCGCAGCACCACATACAGGAAGATGCCGTCGCGGTTGCGGCTGGGACGGATGACGTGATACTGGGTGTCGAGGGTAATGAGGATGTCTTCGATTTTTTCCTTGATATTGAGCATGCCCATCATTTTGACCTTGGCACGCACCACGTCGGTGATGCTGGCGCCGGCCAGCTCGAAATCCATATCGCTGCCACCACTCTTGTCGATTACCAGGCCGCTGTCCTGGTCTACCAACGCTGCGGCGACGCAGCCTTCAATGTTCATGAGGGTATTGAGCGATTCACGGATATTGCTCATGGATGAGTGTCCTGGGGCTGTTTGGCTATAGTGGCTGATGGTGAAAAGGATGAGACATCAATACCGGCGCAGCGGGCGCAGTGCAGGGTACCGACGCGATGATGATAACGAACCGGTTGCCCGGCCAGAATTTCGTTGCCACAGCCATCGCAGACGGTATCCATTTCCAGCACGCTGACTTCGTGGGTCTTGACCGGCTGCTCCACACCTGCGGAAATCATGCCGCGCGGGGCGGATTTGACGATTTCCGAGCGGAACAACTCGTTGATGGCCATCCAGCGGCGGATCAGCGGGTCGGGGATGTCAAAGGCACGAATGGCTTTTTCCAGTAACGCCTCGTGGTGATCGAACATATCGTTGGAAATCACCATCCAGTGATGGGTATTGTACGGATTGCGGCCAAAGAAGCCGGTTTCGCGCCCGAACAGGCTGGCAAAAAACTCATATACCTTCTGCGCCACGAATTCTTTGGGAATGCCGTGGAAATAGGGCGAAAGGCGCTCGTCCTCGTACACCATGTCATAGAAGTGGGAGAGAATCTGGCTGAGTTTTTCGCCGCGCTCCAGTGCTTCCCACAGCTCCGGCTGCGGCTCGATGCTGGCGATTTTCTCGGCATCGCGTGGCGCGGGCGGATAGGCGCTTTCAAAAGGATCCACCAGGGTCAGGCGACGACGAGCGCCCTTGAGCGAGGCTTGAAAGCGCGCGTCCTCGACCATCAATGGGTTGCCGCACAGAAAAACGCCGTATTCATCCAAATCCCCCAAATCGTTGGCAAACGTCTGGGTGATGCGACCTGCGCGCATGCCTTCAGGGGCTTCACCCTGGCTGATGCAGGCCTGATATTGGAATTGCGGATATTGCGCAGCCAGCTGGCGCATTTCATCCAGCAGGTACAGCTCACTGGCCTGACGCACGCCGTGGTAGAAATGAATCGGCTGGGCATGCCCCTGCATCAGCGTATCGCGGGCAATGGCCAGCAGTGCGCTGCCGCCAGTGCCCGTGGCCAGCATCAGCAAGGGGTGGCCGTGGTGGATATCCGGGGTGTAATGACAGCTGCCGGTCGGGCCGATGAGTCGCAGGCGCTCGCCAATGGCGGCTTCATCGCATAGCCAGCGGCTCATTTGCCCGTCGGGCAGGCGGCGCAGGTGTATGCGGAAGAAAAAGTCAGCATCGGCCTGGCTGGCAATCGAGTATTGCCTTGATAGCTCATCACTTGGGCGAATCAGGCGGACATGCTGGCCGGGGTGGAAGTCCAGCTGCCGCATCGGCGCGATTTGCAGCTCGAAAATATCGTCAGCCAGTTGCGTGCGGCCAATGATTTCGGCATCAATGGCCAGCGCTGTCATGTCGGCAGGCGCCAGCTGGATATCGCTCTTGGGGTAAGCCACGCAGCACAGGATGTGTCCGCTGCCGGTAATGCCCGCATCCACCTGGCGGCTGTGCTCCACCTCGCCCGACTCCAGCTTGGCGATGCAGGTGAGGCAGGAGCCCTTGCGGCAGGAATAGGGAACGTCCTGCCCCTGGCGCAGCAGGGCTTCGAGCACGCTCTCCTGCGGCTCAATGGCAAACGGCTGCCCCTGATAGTGGATTTTCGGGCTGGCGGGCGTAGTCATGCAGGTGGCTTCCGAGAAAAATTCGGTGGCTTCCGTGGCGGGTTTAGAACGAACTGCCGATTTTCTGCGCAGCGGTCATGGTGCGTCCCAATACCATGCCAAGACGCGCATCACTATTGGTGCGCACCGACAAAATCAGCATGCCATCGCTATTGGGAATGGAGGCGATCAGCAGCTTGCCCTCGGTGCCGGTGACCAGTACATGGTCAAGTACACCGGCGCGCAGCTCGCGCAGGGCGGTGGCGCCCAGGGCATGCAGCGAACTGGTAATGGCCGCAAGTTTGCCGCCATCGAGCGGAATTTTGCTGCGCTCCATGAACGAGTGACCATCGCGCAGCGCCAGCATCACGGCGGTGACGCCGTCACAATTGAGCAGCAGCTCATTGATGGCTTCGGTGCAGGTATTGCGGTCAATATGGGAAAGGTCAACGGCAGTCAGACTGGTTTTCATATCCGGGTCGCCAAAGTGTCTTGTTCGAAACCGTATTGAAGCTGGGTAAACAGCAGATGGAACAGCAGCCCCATGTCCGTCATCTGGCGGATGTCCACATGCAGTAGCGGCACTGTCAGGCGGTAAGTACGCATCAGGCGCTGGCATTCCAGCAGGGTGTTCTTGATGGAGGGCGAGTTTTTGTTGACCGCTACCACGCATGGCCCCTTGCGCAGCTCCACGGCATAGGCATCCAGGGTTTCCCTGAAGCCTTCAAGGCCGTCGGGCGCGGCGGCATCCACCAGCACGATGGTGCCGAGCAGGCCTTCGCGGACGATGCTGTACATATAGCTGAAGCGCGCCTGCCCGGGTAGGCCATAAAGCAGCAGGCGGCCATCGTCCTTCAAGTCCATCTCGCCATAGTCAAAGGCGACCGTGGTGGTGGGCTTCATGTAGATGAGATCGTCAGTACTGGCAACGTCGGTATCGACCGGCGCGATATCGCTGAGCGCGCGAATACAGGTGGTTTTACCCACTCCCGGCGGGCCGATAAAGGCAATCTTGAAAGAGGGGCGATAAGGAATCATGAGCCAAATCCAAGCAGTTTGCCCATTTTGGATGCCAGTTTGCGCCAGCCGCTGGGCGGTGCGGCCGGCTCGTCATCCCCCTGGCGGAAAGTCGCAGCCGGGGTATTGGGATTGTTGGCGCTGCGTTCGATGCAGCCGATTTCGGTCAGCTGGCGAACAATGCTGGAAACCTCGCCTTCGGAAAGCTCGGTGGCCTTGACGATTTGTGGCAGATTGGCGCGGTAGCGGGAGAGGAAGGCCAGTACGCGCCAGCTTTCCATCGACATTTGCTGGAAATCCAGCGGCCAGGAAAGCAGTTGGTAATTCCATTCAAGTCCGCCGGGCGGATCTTCGGTTTTCTTTTCAGGTTTGCTGGCGCGGGAATTGTGCGCACCGGATTCTTGGCCGGTGCCGGGGAATTTTTCAACAAAGTCGCTGACCACCGCCAGCATTGCCGATGGGCGGATTGGGCGATGGATGGTGCCGGGGGCGTGCTCGCGCGGCCTGATGGAGCAACCCACGACATGAGCCCCCTCGGGCGGGGTGGCAGGCGTTTCCGCGTCAAGGTTGACCAGATACAAATCGCCTTCCTGGTCCGGGCCGGCAATTTCGCAGCGTCCGGGCAGAAAATTGACCAGCAGTTTCAGCAGGCCGCGTGCCGACTGCACTTCATCAGGTGGGAAATTCAGGCAGACAATCACCAGGTGGCGATCCATGGGAACTCTCTTGACTTTGAAAACCCTTGCGGAAAAACGGTGGCAAAGCCGGGGAGCCGGAGCTCCCCGGGCTCATGGCTTACATGGCCGATTCAATGGCGTTCATGGCCGAGCGCGAGCGCACGATCACCATGCCGATGTTGGCCGAGGCGCGGCAGACGAACACGGCAGCCTGGCCGGGATACTTCTTGGAGCGGATGAATACGTGGATCAGGTTGGTGCTGAACACCACGATTTCCTTGAAGTAGTGGTTGCTGGCATCACGGGTGGTAATGCCGCGTGCCTTGTCGAACAGCTTTTCGATTTCCACCACGTTCTTGCCCTGGAACAGGTCGCCGGTTGCGGCGGCCACCAGGTCAAGCACTTCGCTGGGGTGCGAGTCAACGGTCTTTACGCCAAGCAGCAGGCCGCTTTCCATGTCAACGTAGCCGGTGGCAACGCATTCGGGGACATCAGCCTGGGCGGTGGCTAGGGCTTTATCGAGGGACATCAGTCATATCTCCGGGTTGTTGTAGCTGAGGTGGTGTGGGGGTGCTGCGCCAACCGTAGATACGCTCGGCGAAGTCATGCAAGAACGCGACCTGCGATCTTGACTGGATGGCTTTGGGTTCGTGGCTGCGAATGATGTTGATGGCGTTTTCCGCTGTCTCCCCATGCCAGATAAGGATACTGGCAAGACAGGTGCCGGTGCGACCCAGACCGCCACGGCAGTGCAATACGATACCCTGATTATTGCTGATTAGGGACTCTGCCAGGCGACAGATTTCCAGCGCCTGGTCAAAACTGGGCGCGGCCATGTCGGGCATCGGTACGTGGCGGAACTCGATACCGGCATCGCGCAGCTCCTGAAGCGGGTAGCGCAGACCCTCCTCAAGGTTTATCAAGACCTTGATATTGGATTCGGCCAGATATCGGTACTGCTCGGCGGCAGCGGTAATCATGCCGGGACGGCTCATGCCGCACATCAGGCCACGCACCACCCACCAGATACCAAGCTGACGGCCTTCGGCCGCCTGTGGCCGGGATTTGCGCGGCAGGTTGCAATTGCCGGTTTCAACATAAGTCTGACCAGCTGTGGTGCCGGGTGCGGAAAAAAACTGTGCGGAAGGCGCAAATTCTTGCAGGACGCCACCGGCGATGAGGGCAACATGTCCGCCGAGCGTCAGGCAGTCCTGGCGGTTATGGGTAGAAGCGATGACGCAGCCTTGTGCCGAGGCGCTGGCAATGGCCTGGTGCACGCACTTGACCTGAAGCTCGTCAAGGTTGGCGGTGGGTTCGTCCAGCAGCCACAGGTCGGCAGGGGTATGCAGGGAGACCAGCACCATCAGCGCCTTGCGCACCTTGGGGCAAAGCGCGCTGGTACGGCCATTGGCGGCGGCACGCGGATTTTCCAGCCCCATTTCGGTCAGCCAGTCCAGTACGGTCTTGGGCGTGAGTGAAGGCGCCAATGCCAGTAGCTGGGTCATCAGTGGCTCGGGGCGCGGCTCGATTTGTGCGTGCTGTGGCACATGCACGATATTGAGCTTGCCCGAGCGGATGTCCACGCCATCAAGCTCAACCCTGCCTTGTAGTTTGAGTGCTTCGCCATCAGCGCCAGCCAGTGCCGCCAATGTGGAGGATTTTCCGGCACCGCCGGTGCCCATCAGCCACAAAATGCCGGGCGTCGGACAGGTGAGCGACAGGTTCTCGATGACATCGAGCGTGTCGCGGGCGATGGTGATTTGCTGGAGATTGAGCATGCGTGGCGAAAGGTAAACCGGCTGCCCTTCGGCTTCCGGAAAAAAGTCAACTGTGAGCTGAATACTAGCAGGCATGGTGCAGCTGTTGCAGGAATATTGTAGTAGGCAGGCCAGCAGATGCCGGCGGCAGGTTTCGGAGACACGGAAATACCTCTCCCCGGGGCAGGCCTGGAGGGCAGGTACGGAACTGTGAATGGGGGCGCGATTATAGGGAGGCGCGGCTCCACTGGAAAACATCTTGAACCGAGCTGAAAGGGCCAATCCGCTGTTTGAGCAGCCTGCCTTCGGCATCAATCAGCACGGTATAGGGCAATACCCCGGCGCTATTGCCAAGCAGCACGCTGGCATCGCGCTGGCCGGGCGTGTCCAGATAGTGCGGATAGGGCGAGGGCATGCGTGAGAGCCAGGCTTGTACCGCTTCGGCCTCATCCAGGGCAATGCCGATGACCTGGATGCCGTCGGGGTTCTGGCTTTTTGCAAATTCGGCCAGCAGCGGCATTTCCTGGATGCAGGGGCTGCACCAGCTGGCCCAGACATTGATGAGGGTGATTTTGCCAGCAGGCAGGGGTAATGCAGTGGCTTCTCCGTCCAGGGTTTTTAACGCCACCGGCGGTACCGGCTGGCCGCGCCGGGCGCTGGCGATCCCGGCAGGGGCGGGGCGCTCCAGCGCCGTTTGCAGCAGGCGTTGGCCGCTTTCGTTGCCCCAGATGGGGCCGGGGCTTTTCATCCACAGCGCCGCGCCCAGGCCGCATAATCCAGCGATGCCGGCAATCAGCAGTAGGCGGGTGCTCTCGCGCATCATTTCACCGCGTCAAACAGCGCCTGCCGGGCAATGTCCGGGGTCATGACCACCGGCAGAATCTGCGGGGCTGCGCCGGAGGCGGGATAGACCACATACAGCGGCAGCCCGACCGCGCCATGCTCGCGCAGGAAGGCGGAAATCTGCGGGTCAACATCGGTATGGTCGCCGACCATATACACCACTCCGGTTTCGCTCAGCGCGCTCTGGAAGCCCTCGCGGGCAAAAACGGCGCGCTCGTTGGCCTTGCAGGTGACGCACCAGTCGGCGGTGATGTTGACGAATACCGCACGCCCTTCGCTGCGCAAACGGGCAAGCAGCTCTGGTGAATAGCTGACCCGGCCGGTGGTGGCGGTGCTGTTTTCGGCAGCCTCGCTGCGCAGCATCGGCAGACGCTGGATGCCGTGCACGGCCCACAGGCTGGCAAGCAGTGCAGGCAGGGCCAGTGCCAGCAGCCAGCGCTGGCTCAAGGTGCACGCGCGCGTCCATGCCCAGAGGGTCAGGGTCAGGGCGATGGCGGCCAGTGCCCACAGGCCGAAAGCATCGGCACCGCGCTGCTGTACCAGCACCCAGACCAGCCAGGCGGCGGTGGCATACATCGGGAAGGCCAGCAATTGTTTGAGCGTTTCCATCCAGGCGCCGGGCTTGGGCAGGAAGCGCGCCAGCGCCGGGATGAAGCCAATCAGCAGGAATGGCAGGGCCAGCCCCAGACCCAGCATCAGAAATACCAGCATGGCGATACCGGCCGGGGCGATAAAGGCATAGGCCAGGGCTGCGCCCATGAACGGTGCGGTACAGGGCGTGGCCAGCACCACTGCCAGCACGCCGGTGAAAAAGTCGCCGGTATGCCCGGATTTTTGCGATAGCCCCATCCCGGCGCGTGGTGCGGTGAATTGCGCATACCACAGCCCGGAGAGCGACAGGCCAAAGGCGAATACCACCAGTGCCAGCGCTGCCACCACCCAGGGTGTTTGCAGCTGGAAGCCCCAGCTCATGCCATTGGCGAGCAATTGTTGGCGCAGCGCCAGCACGATGCCGCCCAGCAGCGCGAACGCCGAAAGCACGCCCAGCGTGTACCACAGGGCGTGCCGGCGGGCATGCGCCGGGCTTTCGCCGCTTTGTGCCAGCGATAACGCCTTGAGCGAGAGTACCGGCAGCACGCAGGGCATCAGGTTCAGAATCAGCCCGCCAGCGAGCGCCAACAGCAGCGCCGCCCACAGGCCAATCGGCTTGCGCTGGCTGCCTTGTGCGGCGCTGACGTTGCTTTCAGCAGGGAGAGGCGCTGCCGCGGGCATGGTGGTTGCGGTATCGCTGGCGATAGCTGCATCAGCGGCGTTCACCATGTCCGCAGGCATATCGGCAGCTTCCGGGGCGCCTCCGTTCGTTGTCGGGGCTGCTGTTGTTTCCACCGCACTCGCCCGTGTCTGGCGGGTATCGTCAATGGCAGGCAGCGCCAGCCGGAAAGATTTGCGCATCGGCTCGTAACAGATGCCCTCCTGCTGGCAGCCCTGCCAGCCGATATGCAGGGTGACTTCCTGTGGTTGGGCGCCGGTACCGCTGCGTTGCAGCGGGATGGGGATTTCCGCTTCGTCGAAATACACCTTGACGGCGCCAAAGTGCTCATCGCGGTGGTCGCGGGCGGCGGGAAAGGCCGGCTTGTCAAGCTGGATGCCGGGCGCATTGTCCAGCCGCAGGCTGATTTTGTCGCGATACAGGTAGTAGCCGCGGGCGGGCGTGGCGCGCAGCAGCAGGCGGCTGCCGCCATCGGCAATCGCCTCCATGCGGAAGGCCTGCTCCGGCGGCAGTGGCTGGGCGCTGCCGAGGAGATTGAGTGCCGCGCCCTGGCCGCTGCCAAGGCTTTGCCCGAGCGCGGCGAAACCGGCATCGGCCACCGCAGGCGGGGTTGCGGCGGGCAGACGTACATTCAGGGTGCGGGTTTGCGGCGGATAGCACAGGCCGATATCGGCGCAGCCCTGATATTTGATGCGCAGCGCGATGCGCTCGGCATTGGCGCTGGCGCTGCCCGGCAGGTTGACTTTCAGCTCGCCGCGATAGGTTTCCACATCGCCGAAAAATTCGTCGTGATGTTTCTGTCCGGCCGGGATTTGCAGTGCGCCAGCGGTAAAACCGCCCAGTGGCTCGACCTGGGTGCGATGGCGGTACAGGTAATAGCCCGGTGCAATTTGCCAGCGCACTTCAATCAGCTCGCGGCTGGGGGCGCTGACGCTGGGCTTGAATACCGTATCGACCGGCGGCAGCTCGCCGGGGTCGGCGCTTTGTGCCGGGCTGGCAAGGCTGCTGAGGGCAAGGGCAAGAGTGAGAAAAGTACGGCTCAGGAAAGACATCGGGCGTTGTATTTATCAGGTGGTTTCGGCGCGAACCCAGTCAAGGTAAGCGGGCAGGCCATCGGCAGCTTGGACTGCGACGAGTTCGGGAAGTTCATATGGATGCAGCGCAATCAGCCGGCTGCGCAAGGCATCAAACTGCTCGCTATGCGTTTTGATGATGAGCAGGCACTCGGCCTCGCGCTCGACTTTGCCCTGCCAGCGATAGATGGAGGTCAGCCCCGGCACGATATTGACACAGGCGGCCAGCTGCTCGCCCAGCAGTGCCGCTGCAATCGACTCGGCGCATTCGTGGCTGGGGCAAGTATTGAAACAGACGAGGATGGACATTTGGCATAGGGTAAGCCTTTGTGCAGGCAGGGTGAAATCAATCTTGCTAATGAGAATTGTTATTGTTATCTTCCTCACCCTTTTCTTGCCGCTGCGCGCTCATCTCTCATGGCTGGTAACGCCCCCGCTTGGCTCTTCATGGCAATGTCTGCCCGGCGCTCCCGGGGGGATTGCTGATGGCAAGCGCCGATTTGCTGGCACGTCAGCAGCGCCGTGGTTTTTGGCTCAGGCAGCTGCATCAATGGCATTGGATTAGTGCGGCCATTTGCCTGACGGCGATGCTGCTGTTCTCCATCACCGGCATCACCCTCAATCATGCCGCCAGCATTGAGTCGGCACCGCAAGTCAGCCGCAAACAACTGGAGATGCCGGCCTCTGTCTTGAGAGCCTTGGGCGCGCGCGAAGAAGGCCATGCGCCGCTGCCAATAACGGTCAGTGATTGGCTGAATCAGTCCTTGCCGGTGCATATCGGAACCCAGGCAGCCGAGTGGTCGGCTGATGAGGTGTATCTGGCTCTGCCGCGCCCCGGCGGCGATGGCTGGGTCAGCATTGACCGTGAAAGCGGCGCAGTCGAGGCCGAGTTCACCGACCGTGGCTGGCTGGCGTATTTCAACGACCTGCACAAAGGTCGTCACACCGGCGCGGCCTGGCGCTGGTTCATCGACCTGTTTGCCGTGGCCTGTGTGGTGTTCACCGTCAGCGGGCTGTGGCTTTTGCAAATGCATGCCAGGCAGCGCCGTTCCACCTGGCCATGGGTCGGCCTGGGATTGGTGTTGCCGCTATTGATTGTGCTTGTTTTTGTTCATTAGACCTTTGGAGTGTCCTCATGCGTGTTATCCCTGCACTTATGCTTTGCGCGTTTGCCGCGTTGCCGGTCAAGGCCGCAGAAGTCCGTGTTGAACTGCAACTGCCGCAGTTGAATGTGGCCGAATATCACCGCCCGTATGTGGCGGTCTGGGTGGAGGATGCCGAGCAGAATGCCAAAGCCAATCTGGCGGTCTGGTATCAGCAGCGCGGCAATAGCGAAGGCGCAGGCACCAAGTGGCTGCCCGACCTGCGCCAGTGGTGGCGGCGCAGTGGCCGCAGCCTGTCGATGCCGGTCGATGGCGTCAGCGGCCCGACCCGTCCGGCGGGCACGCATTCGCTGCTGTTCAACGAGCAGCATCCGGAGCTGGGCAAGCTGCCTGCCGGTGATTATGTGCTGGTGGTCGAAGCCGCCCGCGAAGTCGGCGGGCGCGAGCTTTTGCGCATCCCGTTCAAATGGCGCGCTGCCAGCACCGGCAATGCCCAGGGCAAGAGTGAACTTGGCCGCATCAGCCTCACTTCCACCCCTTAAGCGAGTATCAACATGAAAACTTTTCTCCGCCGCTCTGCCTTGCTACTGGCGCTGGCGCTGCCATTCGGCGCACAGGCACATAAAGTCTGGATGCGTCCGTCGCAAACGGTGGTGTCCGGCAATGCGCCCTGGGTCACCGTGGATGCGGCCGTGTCCAATGACCTGTTCTATTTCAACCATGTGCCGCTGCGCACCGATGGCCTCATCATCACCGCGCCGGATGGCAGCGTGGTGCAGGCGCAAAACCTGGCGACCGGCAAATACCGCAGCGTGTTTGATGTCGAGCTCAACCAGCCCGGCACCTGGCGGCTGGCGGCCGTCAACGACGGCATCATGGCAAGTTGGAAAGAAAACGGCCAGAACAAGCGTTGGCGCGGCACTGCCGAGCGTTTTGCCGCAGAAGTCCCGGCCAATGCCCAGGAATTGCGCGTCAATGAGGGTATTTCCCGGATAGAAACCTTTGTCACCCGGGACGCTCCGAATGACACAGCGCTGAAAATCAGCGGTCGTGGCCTGGAAATGCAGCCCATTACCCATCCCAATGACCTGTTTGCCGGTGAGGAAGCCCGCTTCCGCCTGCTGATTGACGGGCAACCGGCGGCAGGTGTCGAGCTTGAAATCATCCGTGGCGAAACCCGTTATCGCAATGCGCAGGACGAAATCAAGCTGAAAACCGATGCCCGGGGTGAATTCAAGGTCAGCTGGCCAAGTGCCGGCATGTATTGGCTGGAAGCGACCAGCCGCGATGACAAGACCCGCATCAAGCAGGCCAGCCAGCGCCGCCTGACTTATGTAGCCACGCTGGAAGTGTTGCCGCAATAACGCCCGATGAGTCGCAGTGCGTTAGGAAACAGCCTGCTGCTGTCGCTGCTGGCGGCAGCGGCGGCGGCGTTGGGCTACTGGCAGCGCGACCCCTGGTGGCAGGGCGCGCCCTCATCGCTGCGACTGGGGCTGGCCGGCTTGGCGCTGGTGGCCTTTGCATTGCTGTGCTTTTTCTGCCTGCGAAGCCGTGAGACGCGCGCCAGTGATGGTCAGGGCATCTTGTTGCTATGGGCCAGCCAGACCGGATTTGCCATGCAGTTGGCCGAGCAGGGCGCGGCTGCACTGGCGCAGGCAGGCGTGAGCGCCCATGCCCTGCCACTGGAGGCCGCCAATGCCGCCATGCTGCGCCAGCACCGCCGCGTACTGCTGATCGCCAGCACCACCGGCGAAGGCGACTGCCCCGAGCATGCCGCCAGCTTCTTGCCCGGCTTGCAGGCAGAGCCGCTGGCGGGCGTGCAATATGCCGTGCTGGCGCTGGGGGATAGCCGCTATCAGGCGTTTTGCGCCTATGGCAAACAACTGGATGCCGCCATGCACGCGGCAGGCGCAGTGGCGCTGTTTCCGCGTATTGATGTGGATGCAGGCAACCCCAAAGCACTGGCGGCTTGGCAAGATCAGCTCAGTGAACTGGCAGGCGGCGCGGCGCTTGCCGCTCCCGTGTTTGCCGAGCCGCAACCCTGGCGGCTGATGGCACGCGAATGCCTCAACCCCGGCGGCGTAGCCGATAGCGCCTGGGCAATCACATTGACCGGCGAAAACATGGACTGGCAAGCCGGTGATGTTGCCGTCATCACCCCATGCAACGCGCCACAGCGCGTACGTGAATGGCTACTTGAAACCAGGCTCGATGGCGAAACCCAGATTGACCGCCACGGGACGCTCATTTCCTTGCAAGACCTGCTGGCCTATGCCCGCCTGCCCGCAGCTGAAAGCATTGCCGGGAAAACAGTCGCCGAAATCGCCGCCCAAATCGTCCCCCTGCCGGTGCGCGAATACTCCATCGCCTCGATTCCGGCCGAAGGCGAGCTGCGGCTTTTGGTCCGGCAGACGTTTGATGCGCAAGGCCAGCTTGGCCTGGGCAGCGGCTGGCTGACCGCCCATGCACCACTTGGCAGCGAAATCTGGCTGCGCCTGCGCAGCAATCCCGCCTTCCACGACACCTCGCCCGATGCGCCGATGATTCTGATTGGCAGCGGCACCGGCATCGCCGGCTTGCGCGCACATCTGGCAGCGCGTGCAGCGCGCGGCATGGGGCGCAACTGGCTGCTGTTTGGCGAGCGCCAGGCGGCGCATGATTTTCATTTTGAAGCCGAGCTGCTGCACTGGCAGCGGCAGGGCTTCATCGAGCATCTGGATACGGCGTTTTCCAGGGACGGCGGTGCGCATCGCTATGTGCAGCATGTCCTGGCCGCGCAAGCTGCGCGCCTGCGTGAGTGGGTGGCACAGGGCGCGGTGATTTATGTCTGCGGCAGCCTGCAACGCATGGCACCGGCAGTGGATGCGGTCATCCTGCAAACCTTGGGCAAAACTTTGCACGACCAATTGCAAGCCGAAGGCCGTTACCGCCGCGAGGTGTATTGAACGGGCACTTGGAATTTGACTTGCCTTCATATTTGTTCCCCAATAATGGGGCTTAATTGGAGGGGCAGATGCACACTTTCACTATCCGCGAATTGCGCGAACGCTCTGGTGAACTTAGCCGCGAAGCCGAGCAAGGCCGTCTTGCACTGGTTACGCGCCGTGGTCAGCCGCTGTTTGTCAGTGTGCCGTTTACCGAGGAGTTGCTTGAGTCCGGGGTTCATGTTGCCTTGGCGGTTGAGCTGTTCAAAAGTGGTGCGATGACCACAGCGCGCGCTGCCAAACTTGCGCGGATGAGCTTGCCACAGTTTTTGGCGCACCTGTCTGTACAGGGTATTCCGGTGAGTGATTACGCCCCGGCGGAACTTGCACAGGAACTTGATGCTTTCGATGTAGTGCCATGACCCGGCCTGTTGTTGTTGCCGATTCCGGGCCGCTGATTGCACTGGCCGGGTGTGACCAGCTTGAATTGTTGAGTGCCGTTTTCAGCGCGCTCCATGTGCCGCAAGCGGTGCTGGATGAAACCACGGCTGACCCCGCACGCAGATGGGCGGCCAATATTTCAGCTTTTGCCAGGACACAGGCACAGGTACACCCAAGTCGTGCTGACGAAATTTATATTTCCGTAGCTGCATATCTTGATGAAGGTGAAGCACAGGCGCTGAGTCTTGCGCATGCCCTGGGCTGTGGCGTGTTGATGGATGAGCGTCGTGGTCGTGAAGCAGCCCGCCGCCAGGGGCTACCACTGTTTGGCGTGCTTGGCGTATTACTGCAAGCCAGGCGCATCGGCAGGATTACACGCATTGCGCCGTTGTTGGAGCAAATGCAAAGCAATGGTTATCGCATTTCCCAAGCACTTGCAGAGGAGGCGCTGCGACTTGCGGGTGAAGCTGGCTAATTTCAAAAATCTTGCAACTTCCCCCCTTGAAAGCGCCAGTGCCTGCCCCATCTTTCAGGGCATCCGGCTGGACGCGACTTTGGAAAGTTGCGCCAAAGTTGCCGGGTTTTTCATTTAAATCAATCAGTTGAGAGATTCAGCATGAATATCAAGCCGCTGTATGACCGTATCGTGGTCAAGCCCATCGAAGCCGAGGAAATGTCCGCCGGTGGCATCCTGATTCCGGACAATGCCAAAGAAAAGCCGACCAAGGGTGAAGTGATTGCCGTGGGTCAAGGCAAGGCGCTGGACAACGGCCAGACCCGTCCGATGCAGGTCAAGGTCGGCGACAAGGTGATTTACGGCCAGTACGCCGGCAGCGCCTACAAGCAGGACGGCGTTGAATACAAGATTGTGCGCGAAGACGACATCCTCGCCATCCTCGCCTGATTTCCACATTTATAGATAGAAGGAATTGAACAATGGCTGCCAAAGACATTCGTTTCGGTGAAGACGCCCGCTCGCGCATGGTGCGCGGTGTCAACGTACTTGCCAATGCCGTGAAGGCCACGCTCGGCCCGAAGGGGCGCAACGTGGTGCTGGAAAAGAGCTTCGGCGCTCCGACCATCACCAAGGACGGCGTGTCCGTCGCCAAGGAAATCGAGCTGTCCGACAAGTTTGAAAACATGGGCGCGCAGATGGTCAAGGAAGTCGCTTCCAAGACCAATGACAACGCCGGTGACGGCACCACCACCGCCACCGTGCTGGCACAGGCCTTCATTCGCGAAGGCTCCAAGGCCGTGGCGGCCGGCATGAACCCGATGGATCTCAAGCGCGGTATCGACCAGGCGGTGAAGGCCGCTGTCGAAGAGCTGAAGAAGCTCTCCAAGCCCACCGCCGATGACAAGGCCATCGCCCAGGTCGGCACCATCTCCGCCAACTCCGACGAATCCATCGGCAACATCATCGCCGATGCCATGAAGAAAGTCGGCAAGGAAGGCGTGATTACCGTTGAAGAAGGCAATAGCCTGGACAACGAACTGGACGTGGTGGAAGGCATGCAGTTCGACCGCGGCTACCTCTCGCCGTACTTCGTCAACAACCCGCAGAGCCAGCAGGCCGACCTGGATGACCCGTTCATCCTGCTCTACGACAAGAAGATTTCCAACGTGCGCGACCTCCTGCCGGTGCTCGAAGGCGTCGCCAAGGCCGGCAAGCCGCTGCTGATTGTCGCCGAAGAAGTCGAAGGCGAAGCCCTGGCGACCCTGGTGGTCAATACCATCCGCGGCATCGTCAAGGTCTGTGCTGTCAAGGCGCCGGGCTTTGGCGACCGTCGCAAGGCGATGCTCGAAGACATGGCCAAGCTGACCGGCGGTACGGTGATTTCCGAAGAAGTCGGCCTGTCGCTGGAAAAGGCCACCATCCAGGATCTTGGCCGCGCCAAGAAGGTGCAGGTCAGCAAGGACAACACCACCATCATCGACGGCGCTGGCGATACCGGCGAAATCGAAGCGCGCATCAAGCAAATCAAGGCACAGATTGAGGAAACCACTTCCGACTACGACCGTGAAAAGCTGCAGGAGCGCGTTGCCAAGCTTGCCGGCGGCGTGGCCGTCATCAAGGTTGGCGCTGCCACCGAAGTGGAAATGAAGGAAAAGAAAGCCCGCGTGGAAGACGCCCTGCACGCCACCCGCGCTGCGGTGGAAGAAGGCATCGTCCCCGGCGGTGGCGTGGCGCTGGTGCGCGCCCGCGAAGCCCTGAAGGGCCTGAAGGGCGCCAACGAAGACCAGACCCACGGCATCGAAATCGCCCTGCGCGCGATGGAAGCGCCGCTGCGCGAAATCGTCACCAATGCCGGTGATGAGCCTTCGGTCATCATCAACAAAGTCAAGGAAGGCAGCGGCAACTATGGCTACAACGCCGCCACCGGCGAGTTCGTGGACATGGTCGAAGCCGGTATCCTCGACCCGACCAAGGTGACCCGTTCGGCACTGCAGAACGCCGCCTCGATTGCCGGCCTGATGATTACCACCGAAGCGATGGTGGCCGAAATGCCGAAGAAGGAAGAACCGGCCATGCCGGGCGCTGGCGGCATGGGTGGCATGGGCGGTATGGATTTCTAATCCGGCCCTTCGTGTTGACCACAAGCAGAACCCCCGCAGCGATGCGGGGGTTTTGCTTGGCCGATGGTTCAGGTCGCTGACAAACTATCAAAAATCCACGGTCATTCTGCACAAGCGAAAGCGCAGTTGCAGAATCTTCCAGAGATTTTCGAGTAGACCTTGCGACTGCACGCAGGGTGAAAGGTCTAAAAATCAACCGTCATTCTGCGCAAGCACAGTGCAGCCGCAGAATCTTTCTGGGTTTCCGATATTTATTCAACGCTGGGACTGCGCCCGGCAGCGCACCTCCTTTCTTTGCTGGCAAAGAAAGGAGGCAAAGAAACCAGCCCTGCTACCGCGCCCCGCTATGCGGGGTGCCCTGCGTTGCTCGCGGCCAATGGCGGCAGGGCAAACTCGCATCGCTTCGCGCTGCTCAAACATGCCCTGCCTTCTCCCATTGGCCGCTGCGCTACTCGGCGCGTCCGAACAGGGCAGAAAGGCAAAAGCAAGAACAACGGCAACAGCAAAAGCAGTCGTCATTCTGCGCAAGCACAGTGCAGCCGCAGAATCTTTCTGGGTTTCCGATATTTATTCAGCGCCGGGACTGCGCCCGGCAGCGCACCTCCTTTCTTTGCTGGCAAAGAAAGGAGGCAAAGAAACCAGCCCTGCTACCGCGCCCCGCTATGCGGGGTGCCCTGCGTTGCTCGCGGCCAATGGCGGCAGGGCAAACTCGCATCGCTTCGCGCTGCTCAAACATGCCCTGCCTTGTTTCCATTGGCCGCTGCGCTACTCGGCGCGTCCGAACAGGGCGGAAAGTCAAAAGCAACGGCCAACGGCAAGCAAAACTAACCGTCATTCTGCGCAAGCGAAACGCCGTCGCAGAATCCTCCAGAGATTTTCGAGTAGACCCTGCGACTGCGCGCAGGGTGACAGTTTGTGGGAGTGGCTACGCGCAGGGCTGCGGTGCGGTTTTGTGCAGGTTTAGCCGCGCGCGCCGTTTGGCTGTAGCCATTGGGCTGCCAGGGCTTCGGCATCGAGTGGTGTTGCCAGCAGCTGTCCCTGTAGCTGGGTAAATGGCAGTTGGCGCGCGCAGGCCAATATCTGCGCTTCATCAATGCCCAACGCGATGCTTGTCAGCCCGAGTGTCCGGGCAAGCTCGACAGTGGCTCGGCACAGGGCGGCATTGGCCGGGGTGCCGGTAGCGTTTTGCAGCCAGCGTGCCGAAAACTTCAGTTGGCAGGCCGGGATGCGTTTCAGGCAGTTGAGTGCGGCATGCTGAGCGCCAAAATCATCAATGGCAAAGCCGATGCCCAGTGCCTGTAGCCGGTCAATATGGGCAGCGGCCATTACGGCGTCATTGAGCAGGATTTCTTCGTCGATTTCAAATATCAGGCTGTTGCCGGGAATGCCGGTTTCAAGCAGTGCTTCTGACACGGTGCGTAGCAGGCTTTCATGGGCAAGCTGGTGGCAGCCAATATCAATGCCCACAGGTGGTGGCGTCAGCCCGGCATCGCGCCAGCGGCGGATTTGCAGGCAGAGCTGGCGCACTGCCCAGTTGCCAAGCGGAATGATTTCACCCGTGCGCTGGAGATGGGGGAGAAAGACTTCTGGCGGAATTTCGCCGTCTTGCGGGTGCTGCCAGTGCAGCCGCACCTCCAAGCCAAGCAGCTGGTTGCCGCTGGCGCATAACTGCGGCAAATACCGCAGGCTGGTTTCGCCATTGTCGATGGCGCGACGGATGGGCATATCCGCTTGCAGGCGCTGCTGCTGCCGCCTGTAACGCTCGAATTCCGGGCGGTAATACAGCCAGCGGTTGCTGCCACGACGTTTGCTTTCGTACATCGCGGTATCGGCATGCTGCATCAGCATGAGCGCCTCATGTCCATCCTGCGGTGCGCGGGCGATACCGATGCTGGTACTGATGCTGATGCACTGGCCTTCGATTTGGAAGGCGGCGGCAATTTTGGCCAGCACCTGCTCGGCCAGGCGGGCGATGGCGGCCTCGCCGTTGTCCGGGCAGAGCAGCAGGAATTCGTCTCCGCCCAGACGGGCACAGCAGGCCTGCGCTCCGGCCGCTGCCAACAGGCGGCTGGCCGCCTGCTGTAGTAGCTGGTCGCCAAATCGGTGTCCAAAGGTGTCGTTGACCTGCTTGAAGCGATCCAGGTCGATGTACAGCACCGCCAGTGCGGCATTGCCCGAGTGCAGCCGGGCATCCAGCTCGGCAATGATGGCGTCACGATTGAGCAGGCCCGTCAGCGGGTCAGTACGCACTTGCTGCCGTAACTGCTTTTCCACACGCTTGTCGTGGCTGATGTTTTCCAGGGTGCCGCTGATGCGGCTGGCAAAAGGGTCAACACGGTCAGGCTCGCCACGCAGCCGCAGCCACTGCTCTTCGCCCTGGGGATTGAAGCGTTGAACTTCCAGGACAAAGCTTTCCTGCCGGTCCAGCGCCTGCTCGATGGCGGAGGAGATGCGCTCTATTTCATGGCTGGGAAACAGGCGCAGGCAGGCTGGTAGCGAGTTGGGCGCAGCCTCCAGCGCCAGCAGGCGCAAGGTGCCGGGCGAGAAATAGAACTGGCCATTGCTGCGGTTCCACTCCCAGACCCCGGTGTCGGCCAGGGTCTGCAATCGCGTCCACAGGCTGCGGTCGCGGCGCTCGTCGGTGATGTCGCGCAGAATGGAGAGCACCTGCGCGGGCTTGGCTTCGCCCTCATTGAAATGCGGGATGGCAGTGACTTCCAGCCAGCGGAAATGCCCGTCCTTGACGCGGAAAATACCCAAAGTCTGCCGCTGCAGGGGGCGGCCTTCACGCAAGGCGCGGATGGCGGGAAACGCTTCAAGTGGCAACGGCTTGCCATTGCTGTCCACTACCAGCCAGTCATTGGAGTCCAGCGGCGCCCGCCAGTCATGCTCATCATCGGGCATGCGGTGGATCTGGATGGCAGCGGGATTGATGTAAAGCAGTTGCCCGTCGGCGGCATGGATGACGATGCCCAGCTCCATGGACTCAAGCAGCATGCGATAGCACTGCGCCTCGTTTACCAGGGTGCGGATCACCTGGGCTGATACCGGACTGCCGCTGGCTATGTTTGGCTCAATGTGAAAACTGGCAGTGTCGGCAATATCGTCGGAGTCGGCGCTCATGCGGGGCAGTGTGAGAATCTCGTCACAATGATATTAACGATTTGCTCACAATGCGAGCAGCTGCGGGGGAAAACCAACAAGGCCGGGAAATCCCCGGCCTTGTCTTTTGCTCAAGCATGGAGCTTGCGCGCTTACTTCATGTTCTTGGCAACGAAGTCCCAGTTGACCAGGTTCCAGAAGTGCTCCAGATAGGTCGGGCGGGCATTGCGGTAGTCGATGTAATAGGCGTGCTCCCAGACATCGCAGGTCAGCAGCGGTTGGTCATCGCCGGTCAGCGGGGTGGCGGCATTGGAGGTGCTCACCAGCGCCAGCGAGCCATCCGGGCGCTGTACCAGCCAGGCCCAGCCGGAGCCGAAGGTGCCGATGGCGGTCTTGGTGAATTCTTCCTTGAACTTGGCAAAGTCGCCGAAGGCGGCATTGATGGCTTCCAGCAGCTTGCCGGTCGGCTCGCCGCCACCGTTGGGCGACAGGCAGTTCCAGTAGAAGGTGTGGTTCCACACCTGGGCGGCGTTGTTGAACATGCCGCCCTGCGATTTTTTGATGATGTCTTCCAGCGAAAGCGCGGCAAATTCGGTGCCTTCAATCATCTTGTTGAGGTTGTCCACATAGGCCTTGTGGTGCTTGCCGTAGTGGAAGTCGATGGTTTCACCGGAGATATGCGGCTCCAGTGCAGTGCGGTCATACGGAAGGGCTGGCAGCTCAATGGCCATGGCTTGCTCCTTTGGGGGTGAATGAAGCCGCAGCGGGGAGGCCGCGGCTGGCGGTAGAATGCGCCATTCTAATTCCCCCCAACGTATTCTGCCCGTGAGGCAGTGTCTGGAGTTGCCATGTCCGTGATGGAGCGTATCAAGAGCGAAGTTGAATCCCACCCGATTGTGCTGTTCATGAAAGGCACGGCGCAGTTCCCGATGTGCGGCTTTTCCAGCCGTGCGGTGCAGGCGCTGAAGGCGGCCGGGGCCACCGAGCTGCGCACCATCAATGTGCTGGAAGACCCGGAAGTGCGCGCCAATTTGCCGCGCTATTCCAACTGGCCGACCTTTCCGCAGCTGTTCATCAATGGTGAGCTGATTGGTGGCTGCGACATCACCCTGGAGCTGCTCGAGTCCGGTGAGCTGGCGCGCATCGTGGCCGAAGCTGGCAAGGCGTGAGTACAACGGCAGAAGCGCGCCTTGACGGGCGCATCATCCTGTTGACCGGCGCCACCGGCGGGCTGGGGCAGGTCGCTGCCAAGGCGATGGCGCGCGCCGGCGCCACCGTGGTGCTGTCCGGGCGCAATATGCGCATGTTGAACCGGCTTTACGATGTATTGAAAGACATTGGCCGCGAGCCGCTGCTGTACCCGATGGACCTGGAAGGCGCCACGCCCGATGACCATCTGCAACTGGCTGAGCGCATTCAGGATGCCTTTGGTCGTCTTGATGGCCTGCTGCATTGCGCTGCCGAGTTCCGCGCGCTGACACCGCTGGAATACACCGACCCGGCACATGTGGCACGTGCCATGCATATCAATGTCACCGCACCGATGTGGCTGACTTCTGCGCTGATGCCGGTGCTGAAGGCCTCCAGTGATGCGGCCGTATTGTTTGTGGTGGATGATGCCGAGCATGTCGGCAAGCCATTCTGGGGGCCGTATGCCATCAGCCAGCAGGCGCGCGCCGCGCTGGTGGCGCAGTGGGCGGCGGAGATGGCCGGCTCCACGGTGCGCATTTGCGGCCTGCAACCGGGGCCGATGCGCACCCCGTTGCGTGGCCGCGCCACGGTGGAAGATGTTGACCCCAACTTGCGCAACCCGGAGAGCTATGCCGCTGACTGCGTGCGCCTGCTTTCCGCCCAGGGCGCCGCCTGGCATGGCCGCATCGACCGGGTGATGGCCGCGCAAGACATGCCCGCAGAACCGCTGCCTGCGGCAGCACAGAAGCCCGCCAAAATCAGCCTGCCGACCCTGGGCTGATTTCTGCCGGGCGGGGGCGTGCCGCCCGGCTTGCGCTGCTTGAACAGGCGTTTAGTCCTGCGGTTTTTTGCCAAAGCGTGCGATGAGTCCCGCCCAGCTGCCAGCCACAATCACCACGATGGAGAGTGCGGTGATGCCCAGGGCATACAGGCGGGCGCTGCCTTGCCATGCCCAGGCTTCCATCACCCCGTAGGAGAACCAGAACAGCGCCATGATGCTGGCCCAGAAGGTGGCGGTGCGAACCCGCAGGGCGATGGCGGCGGCAAACAGCAGCGGCGGCAGGGCATTGAAGCTGACCCGCAGCCAGTGTCCCTGAAAGCCCAGCGTATATAGCGTGGCAATGCCGAGGAGCGAAACCAGCACGGTTTTGTGTGCGCCACTCATGCCCTTCATGCGCCCAGCCTCCTGGCCAGCCCTGCCAGGCGACGGCCAAAGGCGCGCGCAAGTTCAGCTTCTTCATCGCTGAGCGTGGCATCGGCATCACTGCCAGCCACATGGCTGGGGCCATAGGGGGTGCCGCCGCTGCGGGTGGAGGACAGCGCCGCCTCGCTGAAAGGAATGCCGGTAATCACGCAGCCGTGGTGCAGCAGCGGAATCATCATCGACAGCAGGGTCGATTCCTGGCCGCCATGCTGGGTGGCGCTGGAGGTGAACACCCCGGCGGGCTTGCCAATCAGGGTGCCGTTGGCCCATTCGCTGCCAAGCGTGTCGAGAAAATGCTTGACGGCAGCGGCCATATTGCCAAAGCGGGTGGGGCTGCCCAGCGCCAGTCCTGCGCATTCGCGCAGGTCATCAGCCGAGACATAGGGCGCGCCGCTTTCGGGCACCGGCGGCAGTGCGGTTTCGGTTTGCGGGGCGACCGGCGGCATAGTACGCAAGCGCGCAGACATGCCGGCGACCTCGCCCACGCCGCGGGCGATTTGCCGCGCCAGCGCCGCCACCGAGCCGTTGCGGCTGAAATACAGCACCAGAATTTCCATCGTTCGGGTTGTCAGTTGCCAATCAGGATGCACAGTGTATGGGGTAGTCTTGTGCAATGCGCCGACTCTCTTTCACCGACCGTATCCAGCATGATGCCCGCAGGGTGTTTGAGCATGCCACCGACCGGGGGCGCCTGCTGAGCTTTGCCCGTTTTGTCTGGCAGCGTTTTGTCGATGACCGCCTGTTCGAGGCGGCCGGTTCGCTGGCCTATATCAGCCTGTTTGCGCTGGTGCCGCTGGTGACGGTGATTTTCAGCACGCTCTCGGCGTTCAAGGTGTTCACCGAGGGGCGCTGGGCAGAGAAATTGAGCGATTACATCTTCATGAACTTCGTGCCCTCATCGGCGCGCGCGGTCGAAGAATACCTGCTGCAATTTTCCGAAAACGCCAATGCGCTGACCGTGCTGGGCACGGTGGTACTGGTGATATCGCTGCTGATTACGCTGAGCAGCGTCGAGGCGATTTTCAACCGCATCTGGCGGGTGCCGAGCACACGGCCCAAGCTGGGCCGTTTTCTGGTGTACTGGACGGTGCTGACCCTGGGCGCGCTGTTTGCGGTGGCCAGCATGGCGCTCTCGGCGCAATTCTTTGCGCTGGCGATATTCGATTCCCAGCCGGGGCAATGGCTGGAAAGCCTGCTGCTCAGCGCCACGCCGGTTCTGATTGAGCTGGGCGCATTCACGGCCATCTACCGGGTGGTGCCGCACCGCACGGTGAAATGGCGCCATGCGCTGGCAGGCGCACTGCTGGGGGTGGGCGGTTTTGAGCTGGTGAAATGGGGGCTTGGGGTGTTTTTGGGCAACTTCAATACCTATGAGCGCATCTACGGCTCGGTGGCCTTGTTGCCGGTGCTGCTGATGTGGACCTATTTCAGCTGGGTGGCGGTATTGCTGGGCGCATCGTTTGCCTCCAGCCTGTCGGCATTCCGCTATCAGCCGCAAAGCTTGCGCCTGCCCGAAGGCTACGAAATCTACGGCATGCTGCGCCTTTTGGGGCGCTTTCATGAGGCGCGCAGCCAGGGGCGTGGCCTGCATGGCGATGAATTGCGGCAACTGGAGCCGATGCTGACCGATACCCTGCTGCAAGAAATGCTATGCCAGTTGGCAAGCGCCAATATCGTGGTGCGTGCCGAAAGCGGCGGCTGGCTGCTGGCACGCGATTTGGAAAGCGTGCGCATGGCCGAGCTGTACAGCGCCGGGCGTTTGCGCATCCCGGTTCACGAGGTGGAGCTGCCCTGCCAGCAAGATGCACTGGGCAGCGCGGTAATGGCGGTGGTCGATGAGCTGCGCCTGCCGCTACGCGAGCTGTTGCAGCGCAGTGTCGGCAGTGTGTATCGCTCGCTGCGGCTCAAGCATCCGCACGCGGGGCAGTAAAGCGCGCCCTGGCGGGCATGCGCAGGGCAATGCGTTCGCGGTTGATGGCCAGTGCCTCGGGCGTGGGTTGATAGTCGCGCCAAAGTGCCGGGTCAGCGGGCAAATCGGCCGGCCAGATATCGCTGACCTTGAAGCCGCGTCGCAAACATTCCTGATGCAGCGCCAGGTAACGGCGCTGCAAAAAGGCGAGTTTGTCGAAGAAAAACCGCACATGACCTTCGCCCAGTTTGTACTCGGCAGGCTGCCCGGCAAGATTGAACTTGCCGCGCGCCACCAGATTGGGGATGCGGGTCAGTTCGCGGTGCTCGGCCAGGAGGTGCTGGTCGCACAGCTCGGCGGGCGGCACGATATTGATGCGGGTCATTGCATCCCTGGTGCGCCCGCGCGCAACGCCATAGCGGTGGGCTTCATAGCTTGACCGAATACCACTGGGTATCGTCTTCCTGCCAGCCGGATGCGCGATACAGTGCGCGTGCCGCTTCGTTGCGGCGGCCGGTTTCCAGTTGCAGATGGCTGGCGCCATCGGCGCGGGCGTAGTCGATGGCGGCTTTCAGCAGCGCCTTGGCGATGCCGCGGCGGCGCGCTTCCGGCGGCACATAGATATCGTTCAGCACCCAGATGCGCGCGGTCTGCACCGAGGAATACATCGGATAGAGCTGGGCAAAGCCCAGGGCGCTATCGCCCTGCTCGGCAATCAGCACCACTGACTCGTTATTGCCGATGCGCGCGCGCAGCCAGTTGCGGGCGCGGGGCAGGTCGCTGGGCTGGTCGTAGAACTGGCGGTAGGCGTCAAACAGCGGAACCAGTGCATCGACATCTTCAAGCTCGGCCTGGCGTACTTGGGTTTTCATAGCAGTCCTGTCAGGGCATGCCCTGTGCGGGGGGATGGGGGCATCTTGCCTGATTTTGGCAGCAGGCAGTGCAGCGGCGGTCAAGATTCGGCCATCAGCTGTGCCAGTGCATCGGCCTGCGCCTCGTGCATCAGTCGCTCAATCAGTGCATCGAGCTGGCCTTCGATGATGTTCGGCAGGTCATACAGGGTCAGGCCTTCAACGCGATGGTCGGTGATGCGTCCCTGCGGGTAGTTATAGGTGCGGATACGCTGGCTGCGGTCGCCGCTGCCCACTTGCAGCTTGCGCTCGGCCGCCTGTGCCGCCTGGCGGCGCTCGGCCTCGGCCTCGGCCAGCATCGCGGCCAGACGCTTCATCGCCTTGTCGCGGTTGGCGTGCTGGCTGCGCTCGGTCTGCGACTCCACCACCACGCCGGTGGGCAGATGGGTGATGCGGATGGCCGATTCGGTCTTGTTGACGTGCTGGCCACCGGCGCCGCTGGAACGGAAGGTGTCGATTTTGAGGTCAGCCGGGTTGATTTGGATGTCGATATCACCGGCTTCCTCGGCGATGATGGCGACCGTCGCCGCCGAGGTATGGATGCGGCCCTGCGACTCGGTGGCCGGTACGCGCTGCACCCGGTGGGTGCCGGATTCATACTTCAGCCGCGCATAGGCGCCTTCGCCCTCAATGCGGGCGACGATTTCCTTGAAGCCGCCATGCTCGCCGGGATTGGCCGATTCCACCTCCACCCGCCAGCCCATGCGCTCGGCATAGCGGCTGTACATGCGGAACAGGTCGCCGGCAAAAATCGCCGCCTCGTCACCGCCGGTGCCGGCGCGTACTTCCAGGTACAGGCTGCCGTCATCGCGGGCATCGCGCGGCAAAAGATGCGCCAGCAATTGGGTTTCCAGCGTGTCCAAACGGTTGCGGGCGCTTTCGATTTCATCTGCGGCCAACTCCGCCAGCTCCGGGTCGGCGCGCATCTCTTCGGCGGTGGCAAGGTCAGCGCGTGCGCGCGCTTCATCGGCCAGTGCCCGGGCAAGCGGCTCAAGCCGGGCAAACTCGCGCGAGAGGCGGCGAAATTCGTTTTGATTGCCGATGACGGCAGGCTCGCCCAGCAGGCGTTCCAGCTCGTCGCGGCGCTCAACAAGGACTTCAAGCTTGCGGCGTAGCGTCGGTTGCATGGTCGTCGGCATCGGGCAGGGGCGGGAACAGGCGGTCAATGGCGCGCGCCAGTTCGCCATCGCCATTGGCAGCGGCATCGCGCAGGGCGATGGTGGGCGCGTGCAGCAGGCGGTTGGTCAGGGTATGTGCCAGCAAGTCCAGCGCGGCCTGCGGGTCGGCGCCACTGGACAGCAGCCGCTGTGCCTTGCGCATGGCTTCATCGCGCGCCAGTTGACCATGGGCGCGCAGGCGGCGTACTGGCGCATCGTGGCGCAGTAGCCGGATGCGCGCCATGAATCGCTCGGCATGCAGCGCGGCGATGGTTTCGGCTTCCTCGGCGGCTTCGCGGCGGCTGCGGCGGTTTTCTTCCAGCGCGCGCTCCAGATCGTCCACGGTGTACAGGAACACATCGGCAAGCTCGGCAATATCCGGTGCGATATCGCGCGGCACGGCCAGATCCATCAGCAGCATGGGGCGGTGTTTGCGCGCCTTGAGCGCGGCGGCGACTTGCGGCTTCAACAAAATCGGGTCGCGCGCGGCGGTGGCGGAAAACACGATATCGGCCTCGGCCAGATGGCGCTCAAGCTCGGACAGGGGCAGGGCAAAACCGCCATGACGGCTGGCGATGTCCTGGGCATGCGCCAGCGTGCGGTTGGCGACCATCAGCCGCTTGACCCGGCCTTCGGAGAGGTGTTTGGCGGTGAGCTCGATGGTTTCGCCCGCGCCAATCAGCAGCACATGCGAATCTTCCAGGCGGGCAAAGGTGTTCTGCGCCAGCCGCACGGCAGTGGAGGCCACCGATACCGGATGCTGGCCGATACGGGTATGGGTGCGGGCGTGCTTGGCAGTGCCAAAGGCCTGCTGGAACAGCCGGTCCAGTTGGCTGCCGAGGCTGCCGGCATCGCGCGCCTGTGTCCAGGCATCCTTGACCTGCCCCAGAATCTGCGGCTCGCCCAGCACCAGCGAATCCAGCCCGGCAGCGACGCGGAACAGGTGACGCACCGCATCGACATCCTGATGCCGGTACAGATAGGCATCCAGTGGCAGGCGCTCGCCGGGGCGCTCGGCCAGCCAGTCGCGCAAGGCGGTGCCTTCGCCATCGGCAATCGCGTACAACTCGGTGCGGTTGCAGGTGGACAAAATCGCTGCCTCATGCACGCCCGGCATGGCTTTCAGTGCCGCCAGCGCTTCCGGCAAGGCGGCAGCATCAAACGCCAGACGCTCGCGCAGAGCAACCGGGGCGGTTTGATGATTGACACCCAATGCGTGGAAAGTGGGGGTGCTCGGCATATTCAGCGGCTTGCGTTTAAGCTGGCAGCAATCTGGAACCAAAGCGCATTTTACGCTGCTGCCCATGTCTAACGAAGCTCGTTGTATTTCCAAGCTGTTATTGCCGCTATTGCTGGCGTTTGCGCCGTTGCCGCTGGCGGCCGCCTGTGACAAGGCAATGCCCGGCGAAGCGGCGCTGGCTTCCGGCATGGCAGGCGAATTTGCGGTACAGGCCGGAAAGCTGGACGAGGCCGCCTGCCACTATTTGCAGGCCGCACGCAGCGCTGGCGATGCCAAACTTGCCGAGCGCGCCACCCATATTGCATTGCTGGCCGGTGACATGCCGGTGGCGAGTGCGGCGTTTGCCCTCTGGCAGCGTCATGCAGCGCCATCGCGGGACATGGATACGGTTGAAGCGATGCTGGCATTGCGGCAGGGGCGGCGCGGCAGGGCGCTGGCAGCCCTGGAAAAATTGCTGGCCTCGTCCGTTCCTGAAGGCTGGCGCAATGCCTTGTGGGTGCTGTCTTCGGTGAATGCAGACAATCCCGATGTCGCCTGGGTATTGGCGCGGCTCTACCAGCGCGGGCGGCTGCCGCTGGATAATTGGTCAGCCGTGCTGCCGTTTGCGAGGCTGGCGCAGCTATCGGGGCAGATGCAGCTGAGCGGGCAGATTCTGGAAACGGTTGCCGGGAATTTTCCCGATGAGCCGCACGTCTTGCTGTTGCAGGCATCGCTGTCCCTGGCTGCCGATGACAAGCCCGGCGCGATGCGGAAACTGGCCGAAGCGCGCAGCCGGGTGGATGCGCATCCGCAGTTGCGTATCGCCCTGGCCGATGAATATCAGCGTATGGGCGAGCTGGCCACTGCCGAGCAGTTGCTCTCTGAAGAGCCGCAAAACCTGCAAATCCAGGCGCTGCGCGCATCGCTGCTGGAGCGCTCCGGTAATCAGCAAGGGCTGGAGGCACTGTATCGGCAGATGCAGCCGCCACCGGCTGATGCCGAGCCGCGTTACCGGCTGCTCCTTGGGCAGATGGCGGAAATGCTCAAGCAATATCCGGCCGCGCTTGAATGGTATGACAGCATCGAGGCGCCGCAATGGATGCATGTGTTGCAGCTGCGCCGCGCGGTGGTTCTGCATGCCCTGGGGCGCAAGGACGAAGCCTATGCACAATTGCGCGCCCTGCAAAACAGCGTGCCGGGTGAGGTGCAAAAGGACGCCTGGGACGATGACCCGCGCCGTGATGGTTTTCTGGCCGAGGCAGAGCTGCGCCAGCAGGATGGCGACCGCGAAGGAGAGCTGGACGCCTATGCGCGCGGCTTGCTGGCATTGCCCGATGACATCGACATTCTTTATGCGCAGGCGCTGGCCTGGGAGCGCTTTGACGATATCGAGCGCGCCGAGGCCAGCTTGCGCAAAATTTTGCTGATTGAGCCGGACAATGTGATGGCGCTCAATGCCCTGGGCTATACGCTGGCCGACCGCACCCGCCGCTATCGGGAAGCCCTGGCGCTGATTGACCGCGCCCGCGTGGCCGAGCCGGACAATGGCGCCATCATCGACAGCCATGGCTGGGTGCTGTACCGGCTGGGCAGGCATAAACAAGCCCTGGTACAGCTCAAGCGCGCCTTTGTGCTGCATCGCGATGCCGAAGTCGCCGCGCATATCGCCGAAGTGCTGTGGGTGATGGGACGGCGTGATGAAGCCCGGCAGTATTTTGACCAGGCGCGCAAACTGGATCCCGAGCACCGCGCCTTGAAGCGTGCCTTGCAAGTCACCGGAGCCGAACTTTGAAACTCAAAATTTTTGTCATCAGCTGTGTGCTGACACTTGCTGCCTGCGCCGGGCAGCCGCCGCGCCCGCAAGCGCCTGCCCTGGTGTGTAGTGCCGATACGCAGAGCGAAACTTGCAAGCTGCAGATTGCAGCACTGCCGGCAGAAGTCGATGCGCATTGGGCAATGACCGGCCGGGTGGCGATGGTTAGCGGTACACAGAGCGGCAATGCCCGCATTGAATGGCAGCAGCAAGGCGCAGAAGGCTACCGGGTGATGCTTTCGGCGCCGCTGACCCGGCAAAGCTGGCAGCTTTCGGTGGCCGATGACGGGGCGGTGATTCATGGCCTGCTTGAAGGTGCCCGGCATGGCGCTGATGCACAAATCCTGTTGCGGGAAATCACCGGCTGGGATATTCCAGTCTCGGCCTTGCAGCACTGGCTGCGGGGTCGTCCCGCCCCGGATATGGCGGTTTTGCAATACCGCTTTGCCGCCGATGGCAGGCTGCTTGGGCTGGTGCAAAACGGCTGGCATATCGAGTTCACCCCCGGCGGGCAATGGCCTGCACGCATCAGTGCAAGCCAGGGGCAGAACCGCGTGCGGCTGGTGGTGGATACCTGGAGTGAGGCGCAATGAATAGCCGTGAATTTCCTGCAAGCGATGGCTGGAGCGCCTGGCCGGCGCCTGCCAAACTCAATCTGATGCTGGAAATCACTGGCCGCCGCGCGGATGGCTATCACACGCTGCAAACCGTGTTCCGCATGCTGGACTGGGGTGATCGCGTGCATCTGCGGCTGCGCGCGGATGGCCGTATCTGCCGTGTGGGCGATTCTGTTGCCGGGGTGGCCGAGGCCGATGACCTGGCAGTGCGTGCCGCGCGCTTGTTGCAGGCCGAAACCGGCTGCCCGATGGGGGCGGATATCGCCATCGAAAAACGCATCCCGGCAGGCGGTGGCTTTGGCGGCGGCTCCTCGGATGCGGCCACCGTGCTGCGGGTATTGAGCCGGCTGTGGCAGTTGAACCTACCGGTGGCAAGACTTGCGCAGCTGGGCTTGCAACTGGGCGCAGATGTGCCGGTATTTGTGTATGGGCACAATGCCTGGGCAGAAGGTGTGGGCGAGCGCATCACTCCGGTTGAGCTGCCGGAGGCGGCCTATGTACTGGCCTTTCCGGGGGTGCATGTGCCGACGGCTGAACTTTTTCAATCAAAAGAATTGACTCGCAACGCAAAGCCGGCCACAATACGCAACTTCCTCTCCGGGGAACGGGTCGGCAATGCGTTCGAGCCGGTGCTCAGAAAGCGTGAAGCGGCAGTCGCAGCAGCGCTGGAGGCATTGGCAAGCATTGGCAAAGCCAGACTCACCGGCAGCGGCAGTGGTTGCTTCGTCGAGTTTTCCACGCTGGATGAAGCCCGAGCCGCGCAAGCCCGGTTACCCTTGTCGTTGCAAACGCAAGTGGTGACAGGTGCAGCGCGCTCACCACTACTGGATGCACTGGAGAGCACAACGCAAATTTAGGGGCGTCGCCAAGTGGTTAAGGCACCAGGTTTTGATCCTGGCATGCGTAGGTTCGAATCCTTCCGCCCCTGCCATACAACAGGACGAATGATGAATTGCACAGCGCATGGTCGCCCGCTTTCTCATTCGTCCGTTTTTCTTTTCAGGGTTTGCTTCAGGATTGACGATGGACGGTAGCAATTTGCTGGTTTTCTCCGGTAACGCCAATCGCCCGCTGGCCAAGGCCGTTTGTGACGAGCTGGGTATCCGCATGGGCAAGGCGCTGGTCGGGCGCTTCTCCGACGGCGAAGTCCAGGTGGAAATCGAAGAAAACGTGCGTGGCAAGGACGTTTTCGTCATTCAGCCGACCTGTGCGCCTTCGGCGGAAAACTTGTTTGAGCTGCTGGTGCTGATTGATGCGCTCAAGCGCGCCTCGGCCAGCAAGGTCACTGCGGTGGTGCCGTATTTCGGCTATGCCCGCCAGGATCGTCGCCCGCGTTCGGCGCGTGTGCCGATTACCGCCAAGGTCGCTGCCAGCATGTTCAGTGCGGTCAAGACCGACCGGCTGTTGACCCTGGACTTGCATGCCGACCAGATCCAGGGCTTTTTCGATGTGCCGGTGGACAATGTCTATGCCTCGCCCCTGCTGCTGGCCGACATCTGGCGCGTGTACGGCACCGAAAACATGGTGGTGGTCTCGCCCGACGTCGGCGGTGTGGTGCGTGCCCGTGCCATCGCCAAGCGCCTGGACGATGCCGATTTGGCCATCATCGACAAGCGCCGCCCGCGCGCCAATGTCGCTACGGTGATGAACATCATCGGCGATGTGGCCGGCAAGAATTGCGTACTGGTCGATGACATCGTCGATACCGCCGGCACGCTGTGCGCTGCCGCTGCCGCGCTCAAGGAAAACGGCGCTGCCAAGGTGGCCGCCTACATCACCCATCCGGTGTTGTCGGGGCCTGCCATCGACAATATCACCCGCTCGGCATTGGACGAGCTGGTGGTGACCGATACCATTCCGCTCTCCGATGCGGCGCGGACTTGTGACAAAATTCGCCAGATTTCCGTGGCCGAGATGCTGGCCGAAACCATCCGCCGGATTGCCTTCGGCGAATCGGTCAGCTCCCTGTACGTGGATTGATTCAAAGCATTCGCGCAGTGCAAGCTGCGCAAATCGGCTCCTCTGGTCGCGGGGGAGTCGCCCTGCCGCAGCGATGCGGCTTTCAATGAACCTTAAGTGAGAGACAACATGTCCAACCAACACAAACTTGTGGCATTTGCCCGTAAGGACGAGGGGAAAGGTGCGAGCCGCCGCCTGCGTCGTGCCGGTCAGCTGCCTGCGGTCATCTACGGTGGCGGCGAAGCGCCACAGAGCATCACCCTGAACCAGGAGCCGGTGTGGCTGGCTCAGCAGCATGACTGGTTCTATTCCTCGCTGATCAGCCTGGATATCGATGGCAAGGTCGAGCGCGTGCTGCTGCGTGATATGCAGCGCCATCCGTACAAGCAAATCATCATGCACCTGGATTTCCAGCGCATCCCGCAGGGCGTGGAAATCACCGTGCGCGTGCCGCTGCACTTCACCAACATCGAAAATTCGCCGGCCGGCAAGTCCGCTGAAGTGACCGTCACCAGCGAACTCAACGATGTGGAAGTGGTGATGCTGCCGCGCCATCTGCCGGAGTTCATCGAAGTGGATCTGGGCAGCATCAAGGCCGGTGACACCGTGCACCTGTCCGATGTCAAGCTGCCCGAAGGCGTGCGCCTGGCACATGCCATCAGCGACGAATTCAACCCGGCCGTGGCCGTGGCGCGCTATGGCAAGGGTCATGTGGAAGATGAAGCCCCGGCTGCCGAGGGCGAAGGTGAAGGCGAATAATCGCCCGGGGCGGTGCAGCGAAATCTGCACCGCCTTTGCTTTATGAGTGAATTGCGTTTGATCGTCGGCCTTGGCAACCCCGGAGCCGAACACGCCGGAACCCGCCACAATGCGGGTTTTCGTTTTGTGGATGCCCTGGCAGAAAATGCCGGTGCGGCTTGGCGCGCCGAAGGCAAGCTGTTTGGCAGTGTGGCGCGAGCCAGCATCGCCGGGCAGGAGGTATGGTTGCTCAAGCCCGCCACCTTCATGAACCTGTCGGGCAAATCGGTGCTGGCGGCGTTGCAGTTCTGGAAAATTGCGCCGCAGCAGATGCTGGTGGCGCATGACGAGCTTGACTTGGCGCCCGGCGATATCCGTCTGAAGTTCGATGGCGGTCACGGCGGCCAGAACGGCCTGCGCGACATCATGCGCGTGCTCGGCCATGGCGCCTTCCACCGCCTGCGCGTGGGCATCGGTCACCCCGGCCACAAAGAGCGTGTGGTCGGCTGGGTGCTGGGGCGTGCCAGCGGCGAGGACGAGGTATTGACCCAGCGCGCTATTGATGCGGCCATCGACGTACTGCCGCTGGCGCTGGCTGGCAATTTCAACGAGGCGATGAAGCGCCTGCATACTTCCAATTCCTGCCGCGGCAAGGCTTGAAGGCTTTGCGCGGCGATTTTTCTGAGGATTTTTCATGGCCATTCAATGCGGCATCGTCGGTTTGCCGAACGTCGGCAAGTCCACCCTGTTCAATGCCCTGACCCGCGCCGGTATCGCTGCGGCCAATTTTCCGTTCTGCACCATCGAGCCGAATGTTGGTGTGGTGCCGGTGCCCGACCCGCGTCTGGATGCGCTGGCTGAAATCGTCAAGCCCGAGCGCACCATTCCTACCGCCGTGGAGTTTGTCGATATCGCCGGACTGGTGGCCGGTGCGGCCAAGGGCGAGGGGCTGGGCAACAAGTTCTTGGCCAATATCCGCGAAGTCGATGCCATCGCCCATGTGGTGCGCTGCTTCGAGCACCCGGACGTAATTCACGTCAGCAACAAGGTTGACCCGCTGGCCGATATCGAAACCATCGACACCGAGCTGGCGCTGGCTGACCTGGAATCGGTGGAAAAAGCCCTGCAACGCGCCGAGCGCAATGCCAAAAGTGGCGACAAGGACGCCAAACGGCGCGTGGAAGTGCTGAGCCGCGTGCGTGAAGGCCTGGATGCGGGGCGTCCGGTGCGCGCACTGGGGCTGGACGAGGACGAGCAGGCGGTGATCCGCGACCTGTTCCTGCTCACCATCAAGCCGGTGATGTATGTGGCCAATGTGCTGGAGGATGGCTTCGAGAACAACCCGCATCTGGATGCGGTGCGCCGCCATGCCGAGGCCGAAGGCTCGCAGGTGGTGCCGGTGTCAGCCGCCATCGAAGAAGAACTCTCGCAGCTGGACGATGCCGACCGCGACACCTTCCTTGCCGACCTCGGCCTTGAAGAACCCGGCCTCAACCGCGTGATTCGCGCCGCCTACACCCTGCTCGGTCTGCAGACCTATTTCACTGCCGGGGTCAAGGAAGTGCGCGCCTGGACGGTGAAGAAAGGCGCCACCGCGCCGCAGGCCGCCGCAGTGATTCATACCGACTTTGAAAAGGGCTTTATCCGCGCCGAAACCATCGCCTTTGATGACTTCATCCAATACAAGGGCGAAGCCGGCGCCAAAGAGGCTGGCCGCCTGCGTCTGGAAGGCAAGGAATACCGTGTACAGGAAGGCGATGTGCTGCACTTCCGTTTCAATGTGTAATGCGCCATCCAAAGACCCGCCGCCGGCGGGTCTTTGCTTTTGGCAGGCGAGCTGATGCCTGAATCGTCTTTGTTGCAGGGGCAAATACCCGCTTGTCTGCCTGCATGGCAGGCAAAAGTCCGACAGTTTCAATGCGCCTTGGCTGTCAGCCATAGGTGGTGCTGGATGATGGCGATGGGCAGCTGCAATCAGGACACTGAACTTGCCCGGAATGGCCGGGTTGCAGATAAAGGAGCTGGTCATGAAAACCGTATTTTTCTCCGTCAAGGCGCTGTTGCTGTTGCTGTGCCTCATCGCTGCCAATGCCTTTGCCAATGAAGTGGTGAACCTCAATACCGCCGATGCCGAAGCACTCAGTCGCGTGCTGGTGAATGTCGGGCCTGCCAAGGCGCAGGCAATCGTTGCCTACCGTGAGCAGAACGGCCCGTTCAAGAGCGTGGAAGAATTGGCGAATGTGCGGGGTATCGGTCTTGCCACGGTAGAGCGCAATATCGACCGCATGAGTGTGGGCGGGGCAGCTGCGGCACAGGCTGCGCCGGCCTCCCGCAGCGTAGCCCAGCCTGCGCAGAGGCGTGTGGCCAGCACCGGTGGTAATAAATAAGTCGCCAGCGTGCCGATATGCAAACGCCCGGCAAATCCTGCCGGGCGTTGCCGTTGTGGCGATGGCAATCACTGCTTGCCGATTTTCCAGCTCAGTTGCAGCCAGTAGCTGCGCCCCACCGCGTCATACCAGGAAATATCGTAATAGGGGTATGAGCTATAGGTCGCATCGCGCGGCGGCATCTTGTCCTGCAGATTGTTGACCGACAGGGCGATGCCCAGCTGCGGGCTGATGTCGTAATGCGCACCGGCATTCAGACGCCAGGTGGCGGGCGTCCAGGCATTGTTGTCGTAGTTGGAAATCCGTCCCAGCCGGTGCCCGTACAGGTTAAGTCCCATTGGCCCTTTCTCCCAGGCAAGGCCGATATTGGCCTTGCTGCGCGGGATGTAATAACCCGTATCCACGGCCAGCTGGTTCTCTATCGGGTCGCCCGGATATTGCTGGCTAGTGTGTTTGTGTACCCAGCTATAGCTGGCGCGGAAGCGGAAGTCACCGGCATTTTCGGTGCGCAGGCGATAGTGGCTGGCAAGGTCGAAGCCGGAAGTCTCCTCCCGCGAGATATTGATGGGGTTGAAGCGCACGCCGGTCAGCGTTGCGCCATCGCGCATCACCCGGGCAATGGCATCCACGCAACTGGGCGATGTCGCATCCACCGGACTGCCGCCCGGAGTCTGTCCCAGACGGCAATCGGCCTCTTGGCGCAGCAGTGCGTCGATACTGAAATCTTGCACCTGGTTGCGGATGCGAATGCGGTAGTAGTCCAGCGAAATATCGAAGTCCGCCGTGGGCGACCAGACGATACCGGCGGTCAGCGAGGTGCTGGTTTCCACGTCCAGCGCCGGGTTGCCGGTGCGGATATTGGTGACGCGGGCACGGCGCAGGCTGCTGCGGCAGTTGGCAATCGGTGCATCCGGGTTGGCCAGGCGGCAGCGGTAATGGTCGGTGGCGCGGGTGCGGAAATAGTCCTCGCCGGCAAACAGGTAGTGCAGGTCGGGGGCGCGGAAGCCGGTGCCGTAGGAGCTGCGCAGCAGCAGGCTGTCCAGCGGCCGCCATTCCAGCCCCAGGTGGTAGGTGAATTTGCCGGGCTGATTGCCGGCATAGCGGTAGCGGTCATAGCGACCGGCAAGGCTGGCATCGAGTCTGGCAAGCAGCGGGATGCGGGCTTCGCCTGCCACACTCCAGTGATTGCGCTTGCCGCTGCCATCGCCATAGCGGGCACCGTAATAGCCGGTAGTGAGTGCCACCGGGTCGGGATGGATGGCATAGGACTGGCGGCCATATTCGAGAACGCCGGCAAAACCGGCATCCCCGGCGGGCATCGAGAACAGCGCGGGGTTGTTGACGGTGAGCGAGAGCGTGTCGGTCTGTGCCTTCGGGCGGAAGGTCGAGGTCGCGGCAATCGCGTCGTATTCGGCCACACTGAGCGGGCGGAACAGGCGCTCGGGGTCGGTGTTGTAGATGGCATAACCGTCGCTGTCATAGCCCTGGCGCTCGCCCAGGAACAGGCGATTGGCGGCCTCGGCATGGATGCGCGCAAAGCGTACATCGGCCTTGTATTGCGCGTGGTTGAGCGCCGCCTGCCATTGCCAGTCCTCGCCCCAGGTGCCTTCAAGCCCGGTGGCAACGGCAAGGGTTTTCTGTGTATTGCGGTTCATGGCGCGACGGATGCCGCCCATTTCTTCCGGTGCAAATTGCCGCCACCAGGCTTCATAACGTCCGCTATGGGCGTTGTAGAACACATTGGCGTAATTGCGGGTGGAAGCCGGGTCTTGGAAGGCCCAGCGGGTCGGGGTATTGAGCAGCGCCACTTTGTGTCGCCCCCATTGCAGGTCGGCAAACCAATCCAAGTTCTCCGAAAATTGATAGCGCATCGCGGCATAGGCATTGATGCCTTTGCGCTGCTGCTCGATGGTGTTGTAGGCGATGGCGCGCTCGCTGCCGCAGTAGGCGCCATAATCGCCATTGGCCAGCGTCGTGGTGCCTTCGTTGAGATGCCCCATGGCCGCGCAGGCATCGCCCGGCGCGATGTTCTCGCCTGCGTCATCGTCATAAATTTCGGCAATCAGCCGTGGCAGGCGGCTATCGGCATCGGGGGCATTCAAGGTGGAGTTTTGTATGCTGCGCCGGGTGCTCCAAAGCGGCTTCTTGTTTTGTACTTCCAGCCCGAATACCGCACTGAAGGCATTACGCTCGAAGCCGCTGGTGAGGGTCAGGCGCTGTGACTGGCCGCCACCGCGGCTGCTATTGCCATAGCGATAGTCGATGTGGGTGCCGTCGGCGGATTTTTTCAGGATGAGGTTGATGACCCCGGCCATTGCATCCGAACCATAAATGGCCGATGCGCTGCCGGTCAGCACTTCCACGCGCTCAATCATGCCCAGCGGAATATTGCCGACATCGGTGAAATTGCTGCGCCCTTGCAGTGGCAGCGGGAAGTCGGCCACGCGGCGGCCGTTGATCAATATCAGCGTGTGATTGGCGCCGAGGCCACGCAGGCTGACCTGTTGCGCGCCCGGCGTGGTGGCTGCGCCCATCGAGGACTGCTGCCCCTGGGTTTCGCCACCGTTTTGCGTCAGCGAGCGCAACAGCTCCGGCACCGAGGTAAAGCCACTGGCCTGGATTTGTTCGGCGGAGATGGCGGTGATGGCGGCCGGGCCTTCCACTTGCGTGCGCGGGATGCGCGAGCCGGTGACGGTGATTTTGTCCAGGGGCTGCGAGGCCGTTGCTTCGGTGGATGCGGCTTGCGCGCACGCCAGCGCCGGGGTGAGCGTCAACGCAGAAAAGATGGCATGACCAAGGACTGTCTTGCGCATGAGAATCTCCCGTGAGAGTGCCTACGGCGGCAGTGATAACAGAGTTTTTACATCTTGTATTGCTGCATAGCCGCATGAATGGGCGCCTCGGAATGCTTGGTGTTTCGTGCTAAAACAAAGTCGGCTTGGCTATCCGGACAGGGGTTGGGAGGCATGATAAGAAAGCTGCTCATGTACAGCCTGAGCTTGCTGGGTGCACTGCTGGCGGGCTGTGCAAGCGTTTCCGGCGGCCAGCGCGCGGCCTATGACTATTACCAAATCGGCGATGTGACTGCGGCAACACCCGGCAGGATGCAGCCAGGACTGATGCTGGTCGGTGGCGGTGAATGGCCGCAAGAGGCTTTTCGCTGGTTTTTCGGGCGCGCAGGTCACGGGCATATCGTGGTGCTGCGCGCCTCGATGCAGAACCAGAATCAGCGCGAAATGTACCGGCGGATTGGCGGCGTAACTTCGGTGCGCACACTGGTGTTTCACAGCCGTGAAGCGGCGTTTGACCCGGAAGTGCTGGCCGTGATTGAAAGCGCCGACGGCATTTTCATCGGCGGTGGCGACCAGGCGCGCTATCTGCGTTTCTGGCAGGACACGCCGGTGCAGGCGGCCATCAATCGCCATGTGGCGGCAGGCAAGCCGCTGGGCGGCACCAGTGCCGGATTGGCGGTGCAGGGGCGGCATGTGTATGGCGCACTGGATGGCGGCAGCCTGACATCAGCGCAGGCGCTGGCGGATGCGCGCACCCCGGCCATGACCCTGGTGAGTGATTTCCTGCGTCTTGAGCCGCTGTATTCCAGCGGCATCCTGACCGATACCCATTTCAATGAACGCCAGCGCCAGGCGCGGCTGATGACCATGCTGGCGCATCTGGCCGAGCGCGATGGCACAGCGCCCTTGCTGGGGCTGGGCGTGGATGAGGAAACCGCGTTATGTATCGACGCAGCTGGGCAGGGCAGGCTGTATAGCCGGACTGGCGGCTATGCCTGGCTGTTTCGTCCGGGCGCATTTACCCTGGAGGCAGGCCAGGCGCTGCAGGCGCAAGACTGGCAGGTGACCGGCATCGGCACGCAAAGCCGGGTCAATGCCCGCACTTGGCAGGTTGAAAATCCGGCCTTTGAATCAAAAGCCTCCATCCACGCCGGGCAATTGCAGTTCGCCCCGGCGGTTCCCCTGAAACCTTGAGGAGTTCTCCATGCGTACCTTGTTGACTGCTGCATTGATGTTGGCTTTGCCTGCTGCAGCACTGGCTGATGAAGCCCCGAAGAAAACCGTCACCCCGCAGCTCATCATCCACGGCGGCGCAGGCGTGGCGCCGGGGGATTTGAGCGCAGCAGAAGAAGCCGGTGCACGGACTGCCCTGCAAGAAGCCTTGCTGCGCGGTCAGGCGATTCTCAAAGCGGGCAAAAGTGCGCAAGAAGCGGTGATTGCCGCCATCGTGGTACTGGAGGACAGCCCCTATTTCAATGCCGGGCGTGGCGCGGTCTTCACCCATGAAGGCCACAATGAGCTGGATGCCTCGCTGATGCTCGGCAATGGCCAGCGCGCCGGCGCCGTGGCGGGCGTCAGGCGGGTGAAAAACCCGATTACCCTGGCGCAGGCGGTGATGGAGCAATCCCCGCATGTGATGCTGACCGGGCAGGGCGCGGAAAGTTTTGCAGAAGAAAAAGGCCTGACCTTGGTGGAGCCGGACTGGTTTCGCACCGAAAAACGCTGGCAGCAATTGCAGCGCCGCCTGGCAGAAGAAGCAGGCAAGCAGGCTGCACGCAGTGACGAGGCTGAATATCGCCGCTATGTCGGCACGGTCGGTGCGGTGGCGATTGATGCGCAAGGCCATCTGGCTGCAGGCACTTCCACCGGCGGCATGACCAACAAACGCTGGAATCGTGTGGGCGACAGCCCGGTGATTGGTGCCGGTACCTGGGCAGACAGCCGCTGCGCGGTATCCGGTACCGGCTGGGGCGAGTTCTATATCCGCACTGCCGCCGCGCACAATATTTGCGCCCGCGTGGCGCATCGTGGCGAGAGCGCAGCGCAGGCCGGCGGCAAGGTCATCAATGAAGAAATCGTAGCCCTGGGCGGCGATGGCGGCGCACTGGTGATGACCGCCGATGGTGGTTATGCCTTCCCGTTCAATACCCCCGGCATGTATCGCGGCTGGGTGAGCGTCAAGGCGCCTCCGCAGGTGGCGATTTATGCCAGCGAAACCTTGCAGGGCGATGTCAAAACCGCTGCCTACAAGGTCGCCGGGCGCGACGCGCCAGCGCATTGAGGCTACGAAGGTGAAAAATTTTTGTATTGACCCGTTGACATCCGCATAAAGCATGGCAGAATAGCGAGCTGTTTCGCCCGTCAGCAAAAACGACGGAGGGATACCCAAGCGGCCAACGGGGGCAGACTGTAAATCTGCTGGCTTACGCCTTCGGTGGTTCGAATCCACCTCCCTCCACCATCTTGCTGATGCGCCGAAATCTCCCGGTGCGGGAGTAGTTCAATGGTAGAACCTCAGCCTTCCAAGCTGATGGTGCGGGTTCGATTCCCGTCTCCCGCTCCATTGGGTTGTCCCGCCACACATGAATCCGCTCACGTAGCTCAGTCGGTAGAGCACTTCCTTGGTAAGGAAGAGGTCGATGGTTCGATTCCATTCGTGAGCACCATCTTCATCGGTTTATCACCGAATCATCCCTGACCAGACCCGAGTAGAGAAATGGCAAAGGAAAAGTTTGAGCGCACCAAGCCGCACGTGAACGTCGGCACCATCGGTCACGTTGACCACGGCAAGACCACGCTGACCGCAGCCCTGACCAAGGTGGGCGCAGAGCGCTTCGGTGGCGACTTCAAGGACTATTCCTCGATTGACGCGGCGCCGGAAGAAAAGGCTCGCGGTATCACCATCTCCACCGCACACGTGGAATACGAGTCCCCGACCCGTCACTACGCGCACGTGGACTGCCCCGGCCACGCCGACTACGTCAAGAACATGATCACCGGCGCGGCCCAGATGGACGGCGCGATTCTGGTGTGCTCGGCCGCTGACGGCCCGATGCCGCAGACCCGTGAACACATCCTGCTGGCCCGTCAGGTGGGCGTGCCCTACATCGTCGTGTTCCTGAACAAGGCCGACATGGTGGATGACGCCGAACTGCTGGAACTGGTGGAAATGGAAGTGCGTGAATTGCTCAGCAAGTACGACTTCCCGGGCGATGACACCCCGATCGTCAAGGGTTCGGCGCTGAAGGCGCTGGAAGGCGACCAGTCGGAAATCGGCGTGCCGGCCATCCTGCAGCTGGTGGACGCACTGGACAGCTACATCCCGGAACCCGAGCGTGACGTGGACAAGCCGTTCCTGATGCCGGTGGAAGACGTGTTCTCCATCTCCGGTCGCGGCACCGTGGTGACCGGCCGTATCGAACGCGGCGTCATCAAGGTGGGTGACGAAATCGAAATCGTCGGCATCCGCCCGACCACCAAGACCACCGTGACCGGCGTGGAAATGTTCCGCAAGATGCTGGACCAGGGTCAGGCAGGTGACAACGCAGGCCTCTTGCTGCGCGGCACCAAGCGTGACGAAGTGGAACGCGGCCAGGTGCTGGCCAAGCCGGGCAGCATCACTCCGCACACCGACTTCGAAGCCGAAGTGTACGTGCTGTCGAAGGACGAAGGCGGCCGTCACACCCCGTTCTTCAAGGGCTACCGTCCGCAGTTCTACTTCCGCACCACCGACATCACCGGTGCGGTGGAACTGCCCGAAGGCGTTGAAATGGTGATGCCGGGCGACAACGTCAAGATGACGGTGAGCCTGATCAACCCGGTGGCGATGGACGAAGGTCTGCGCTTTGCCATCCGCGAAGGTGGCCGTACCGTCGGCGCCGGCGTGGTGTCCAAGATCATCAAGTAATGATAAAGTTGCCGCCCTTGCTGCAAGGGTGGCAACCACACGGCAAAGGCGGCGTTTGCCGCCGTTGCCATTTGCAGTAAAGTCAAACCATGTACGCCAGTAGCTCAATTGGCAGAGCAGCGGTCTCCAAAACCGCAGGTTGGGGGTTCGAGTCCCTCCTGGCGTGCCAACCATCCCGGTCGCGGGGTGGGTGAATGATGCGGAATGCCCTGGCAGCCGCAGCTCAACCGAGGAACTCGCGGCTTGAACACCAAGGTCGTCCAAGACAAGAACGGCGCTTCCAGCGCCGATATCGCCAAGTTTGTAATCGCTGGTTTGCTGGTGGCAGCCGGCGTATTTGTGTATTACTGGTTCCAGAATGAATGGAACAGCTGGCTGCGCGTTGGTTCGGTGGTGCTGGGGCTGATTGCCGGTGCCGGGGTATTCATGAGCTCGAGCCTGGGGCCGAAACTTCGCGAGTTTTTCTACGAAACCCGTTTTGAATTGCGCAAGGTAGTCTGGCCCACCCGTCAGGAAACCATGCGTACCACCTGGATCGTGATGATTGTGGTGGTGGTCATCAGCCTGCTGCTGGGCGGCTTTGACCTTCTGATTTCGCAGTTTACCAAGCTGCTGTGGCGCTGATGGGCAAGGCAAAGGGATAACGATGGAAAGCACGACCGACAACAAACGCTGGTATGTGGTGCATGCCTATTCCGGCTTTGAGAAGACCGTGGCGCAATCGCTGCGTGACCGTATTGTGCGCATGGAAATGGAATCGCGTTTTGGCGATGTCATCGTGCCGACTGAAGAGGTCGTGGAAATGCGCTCCGGCCAAAAGCGCCGTTCCGAGCGCAAGTTCTTTCCCGGCTATGTGCTGGTGCAAATCGCCACCCATGATGACAACGGCATTCCGCGCATCGACAACGAATCCTGGCATTTGGTCAAGGAAACCCCGCGAGTGATGGGCTTTATCGGTGGCACGGCGGACAAGCCGCTGCCGATCAGCGACCGCGAAGCCGATACCATCCTGCAACGTGTGCAGGATGGCGTTGAAAAGCCGCGTCCCAAGGTGTTGTTCGAGCCGGGCGAAATGGTGCGCGTTACCGATGGCCCGTTCAACGACTTTAATGGCGTGGTTGAAGAAGTCAATTACGAAAAGAGCCGTGTCCGTGTGGCGGTGCTGATTTTCGGCCGTTCCACCCCGGTGGAACTGGAATTTGGTCAGGTGGAAAAGTCCGTCTGACCTCAAGGTGAGGCGCAGCATTTGCCTGTGCCTTGTTTCATGTAACGGAGAAGCCCCGCAGCCCTTGGCGTGCAGGCGAGAGACTCCAGGAGAAAACTAACGTGGCAAAGAAAGTCATTGGCTACATCAAGCTGCAGGTGAAGGCGGGTCAAGCCAACCCGTCGCCGCCGGTCGGCCCGGCGCTTGGCCAGCGCGGCCTCAACATCATGGAATTCTGCAAGGCATTCAATGCGGCAACCGCCAAATTGGAGCCGGGTCTGCCGATTCCGACCGTTATCACGGCCTATTCCGACCGTACCTTTACCTTCATCACCAAGACGCCGCCGGCGACCATCCTGCTGAAGAAGGCCGTCGGTATCCAGTCCGGCTCCAGCCGTCCCAATACCCAGAAAGTGGGCAAGGTCACGCGCGCCCAGCTGGAAGATATCGCCAAGGCGAAGGAACCGGATTTGACTGCTGCCGACCTTGACGCAGCAGTGCGCACCATCGCGGGCTCGGCTCGCTCGATGGGTCTGACGGTGGAGGAATAAGACATGGCACTGACCAAACGACAAAAAGCAATTGCCGCTGCGGTTGAGCCGGGCAAGGCATACCCGATTGATGAAGCCCTGAAGATCATCAAGGACAACAGCAAGGCCAAGTTCGTCGAAGCCGTGGACGTGGCGGTGCGTCTGGGCGTGGATGCGCGCAAGTCCGACCAGCAGGTGCGCGGCTCCACCGTGCTGCCGGCCGGTACCGGCAAATCGGTGCGCGTGGCGGTGTTCGTGCCCGCCGGCGCCAAGGCTGATGAAGCCCTGGCTGCCGGTGCTGATGCGGTCGGCATGGACGACCTGGCCGAGCGCATGCAGGGCGGCGAGCTGAACTACGACGTGGTGATTGCCACCCCGGACGCGATGCGCGTGGTCGGCAAGCTCGGTACCGTGCTGGGTCCGCGCGGCCTGATGCCGAACCCGAAGGTCGGCACGGTGTCCGCCAATCCGGCAGAAGCGGTCAAGAACGCCAAGTCCGGTCAGGTGCGCTACCGTACCGACAAGGCTGGCATCATCCACTGCACCATCGGCAAGGCCGACTTTGACGCTGAAAAGCTGAAGGAAAACCTGACCGCGCTGCTGCTTGACCTGATCAAGGCCAAGCCCTCCAGCGCCAAGGGCACCTATCTGCAGAAAGTGTCGCTCAGCTCCACCATGGGGCCGGGGGTTACGGTGGATCAGTCCTCGCTGAACCTGAAGTAATTTTGAAGTACCGCGCCCCGGCAGCTTGCCGGGGCGTTTTGATGCGGATAGAATCCGCGTCCCGTTTGAAGGCGCTGCGCCCTGCGCAGAGCCATCAAAGACCGCAGGAGTGGTCAGCGCGCATTGACGACGGGCAGGGAAGCTCGGCATGGCAGGGAATCGCCGTCGATGCAAGCGGGGCTGCTTAATCAGCAACAGCATCCTGCGCAGATGGTCGCCCTTCTGGAAGTTTCACGGGTTGTCCCGGTTCAGAAGCGCACCAGGGGTTGATCCCCGGATGTCAGGGAAGGCATCAACACGTCCCGCAAGCCGCTGGAGCGGTCTGCGGCAATCCCAACAGGAGTGCTTATGGCTCTGAATCTGTCCCAAAAGAAAGACGTCGTTGCCGAAGTGGCGCAAGTCGCCGGCAAGGCGCACTCCTTGATTGCAGCCGAATACGCAGGCACCACGGTCGAGCAAATGACCGCGATGCGCAAGAAAGCGCGTGAAACCGGCGTGTACTTGAAAGTCATCAAGAACACCCTGGCCTCGCGTGCTGTTGAAGGCACGGAATTCGAAGTCGCCAAAGACGACCTCGTAGGCCCGCTGCTGTATGCGTTCTCGACTGAGGAACCCGGCGCTGCCGGTCGCCTGATCAAGGAGTTCGCCAAAGGCAATGACAAGTTGCAACCGAAGCTTGTCGTAGTCGGTGGTCAGCAATACCCCGCCAGCCATGTCGAAGTGCTGGCTTCGTTGCCGACCCTCGACCAGGCGCTGGGCATGCTGGCCCGCGTGCTGGCCGAACCGGCCTCGATGTTTGCCCGCGCCGTCAAGGCAGTGGCCGACAAACAAGGCGGTGACACCGCTGCTGCTGAAGCCCCGGCCGAAGGCTGATGCCGGCTTTGGCCCAACAACCCATTTGAAACTACTTTTAAGGTAAATCTCATGTCTCTTACCAACGAACAAATCGTTGACGCCATCGCTGAAAAGAACCTGATGGAAGTGATGGAACTGGTCAAGGCCATCGAAGAAAAGTTCGGCGTGTCCGCTGCCGCTCCGGTGGCTGTGGCTGCAGGTCCGGCCGCTGCTGCAGGCCCGGCTGAAGAGCAGACCGAATTCGACGTCATCCTGAAGGCTGCCGGCGACAAGAAGGTTGAAGTGATTAAGGCCGTCCGCGCCATCACCGGCCTGGGTCTGAAGGAAGCCAAGGACATGGTCGAAGGCGCACCGCAGACCGTGAAGGAAGGCGTGTCCAAGGAAGACGCCGAAAAGATGAAGAAAGATCTGGAAGCCGCTGGCGCCCAGGTCGAACTCAAGTAAGTGCGATACCGTCGCCGGTTTTCCGGCGACACGCCCAGGGCTGGGAGCGCAAAACGCTCTCGGCCTTTGGTCGTTTGATGGGGCGGAGTTTTTGTCTCTTGCCCGCAAACGTCCAGAAGCAGGCCGGCCATCTGCCCAAGCCGTTGTTTTGACGAAGGTTTGGGCAGGCTTCCTGCCTGATGTTTTCGGGTCTTGTGCCCGTGGAGCCAATAGCAGAAGTAGTGGCAGAGGGCGTGCTGGTGCCGGCAATACCAGCAACTTCTTGCTATGGCTCGCGTCCCCCGGACGGTTCCGGTCAACCTGATGGCGTTCAGGCGCCATCCCGTGACAATGAAGGTGTTTTCATGACCACGCCCGCTACAACGTATTCTCTGACAGAAAAAAAGCGCATCCGCAAGAATTTCGGCAAGCGCAAGTCGATTCTGGAAGTGCCCTATCTGCTGGCGATCCAGATGGATTCCTACCGCGAGTTCCTGCAAGCCGACAAGCCGATGAATGCGCGCCAGGACAAAGGCCTGCACGCTGCACTTGGTTCGGTCTTCCCGATTGTCAGCCATAACGGCTATGCCGCGCTGGAATATGCCGGTTACACCCTGGGCGCGCCGGTATTTGACGAGCGCGAATGCCGCAATCGTGGCCTGTCTTACGGCGCACCGCTGCGCGTCACCGTGCGTCTGGTGATCTACGACCGCGAGTCCTCCAGCAAGGCGGTGAAGTATGTGAAGGAGCAAGAGGTCTATATGGGCGAAGTGCCGCTGATGACCGATAACGGCACCTTCATCGTCAATGGCACCGAGCGCGTCATCGTCAGCCAGCTGCACCGCTCGCCCGGCGTGTTCTTCGACCACGACCGTGGCAAGACCCACAGCTCGGGCAAGCTGCTGTTCAATGCGCGCGTGATTCCCTATCGCGGCTCCTGGCTGGACTTCGAGTTCGACCCCAAGGACGCGCTCTATACCCGTATCGACCGTCGCCGCAAGTTGCCGGTGTCGGTGCTGCTGCGTGCGCTGGGCTATAGCAACGAGGAAATGCTGAGGCACTTCCACGAAATCAATACCTTCCATATCGACCCGGCTGAAGGCGTGCAGCTGGAGCTGGTGCCCGAGCGCCTGCGCGGCGAAACGCTGGAGTTTGACCTGGCCGATGGCGACAAGGTCATCGTCGAGGCGGGCAAGCGCATCACCGCCCGTCATATCAAACAGCTGGAAGCAGCGGGTATCGAGGCGCTGGCCGTGCCGGACAGCTATATCTACGGCAATATCCTGGCGCATGACGTGGCTGACCCGGCTACCGGCGAGCTGCTGGCGCAGGCCAACGAAGAAATTGGCGAGGAGCTGCTGGGCAAGCTGCGCCGTGCCGGTATCGCCAGCATCGGCACGCTGTGGGTGAACGACCTTGACCGTGGCCCCTACCTGTCCAATACCCTGCGCGTGGATGCGACCCGCACCCAGCTGGATGCGTTGGTGGAAATCTACCGCATGATGCGTCCGGGCGAGCCGCCGACCAAGGATGCGGCGCAGAACCTGTTCCACAACCTGTTCTTCACCTTCGAGCGTTATGACCTCTCGACGGTAGGACGGATGAAGTTCAACCGCCGTCTGGGGCGCAGCGAAGAAACCGGCGCGCCGGTGCTGTACGACTACAAGTATCTGGCCGAGCGCAGTGATGATGAGTCCAAGCGTCTGGTGGCCGAATACGGCGAAGGCTCCGACATTCTCGATGTCATCCGCACCCTGACCGAAATCCGCAATGGTCGCGGCGTGGTGGACGATATCGACAACCTCGGCAACCGCCGCGTGCGCAGCGTCGGCGAAATGGCCGAAAACACCTTCCGCGTCGGTCTGGTGCGCGTCGAGCGCGCGGTCAAGGAGCGCCTGACCATGGCCGAGGCCGATGGCCTGACCCCGCAGGACCTGATCAATGCCAAGCCGGTGGCGGCAGCGATGAAGGAGTTCTTCGGCTCCTCGCAGCTCTCGCAGTTCATGGACCAGAACAACCCGCTGTCGGAAGTGACCCACAAGCGTCGCGTTTCGGCACTGGGTCCGGGTGGCCTGACTCGCGAGCGTGCCGGCTTTGAAGTGCGCGACGTGCACCCGACCCATTACGGTCGCGTCTGCACCATCGAAACCCCGGAAGGCCCGAACATCGGTCTTATCAACTCGCTGGCGGTGTATGCCCGCACCAACAAGTACGGTTTCCTGGAAACCCCCTACCGCAAGGTGGTGGATGGCCGCGTTACCGACCAGATTGAATACCTCTCCGCGATTGAGGAAGACAAGGCGGTCATCGCCCAGGCCAATGCGCAGCTCAATGCCAAGGGCGAGCTGACGGCGGAATTCGTCAACTGCCGCTACCAGGGCGATACCGGCTTGCGTGCGCCTGCGGAAGTGGACTACATGGACGTCTCGCCGATGCAAACGGTGTCGGTCGCTGCCGCGCTGGTGCCGTTCCTGGAGCACGACGACGCCAACCGTGCCTTGATGGGCGCCAACATGCAGCGCCAGGCCGTGCCGACCCTGCGTGCGCAGAAGCCGCTGGTGGGCACCGGCATCGAACGCGCCGTGGCGCGTGACTCGGGCGTGACCGTGAACGCCCGCCGTGGCGGCGTGGTCGAGCAAATCGACGCCGCGCGTATCGTGGTCAAGGTGCACGATGCCGAAATCGAGAGCGAAATCGATGCCGGCGTGGACATCTACAACCTGGTCAAGTACACCCGCTCCAACCAGAACACCTGCATCAACCAGCGGCCGCTGGTGAAGGTCGGCGATGTGGTCGAGCGTGGCGATGTGCTGGCCGATGGCCCGTCCACCGATATCGGTGAACTGGCGCTGGGCCAGAACATGCTGGTGGCGTTCATGCCGTGGAACGGCTACAACTTCGAAGACTCCATCCTGCTGTCCGAGCGGGTGGTGGAAGAAGACCGCTATACCACCATCCATATCGAGGAGCTGACCTGCGTTGCCCGTGACACCAAGCTCGGCGCCGAAGAAATCTCGGCCGACATCCCCAATGTCTCGGAAAGCGCGCTGAACCGTCTGGACGAGTCCGGCGTGGTGTATATCGGCGCCGAAGTGCGCGCCGGCGACATCCTGGTCGGCAAGGTCACGCCCAAGGGCGAGGCACAGCTGACCCCGGAAGAAAAGCTCTTGCGCGCCATCTTTGGCGAAAAGGCTTCCGATGTGAAGGACAGCTCGCTGCGCGTGCCGCCGGGCATGGACGGCACCGTCATCGACGTGCAGGTGTTTACCCGCGATGGCGTGGAGCGCGACAAGCGCGCCATCCAGATTCAGGAAGAAGAAGTGCGCCGCGTCAAGAAAGACTTTGACGACCAGCGCATGATTCTGGAAGCGGCGATTTTTGCCCGTCTGCGTGCGCAGTTGCTCGGCAAGACCGCCAATGGCGGTGGCGGCCTGAAGAAGGGCGAAACCATCACCTCGCTGGTGCTGGACCAGACCCGTCCGCGCGACTGGTTCCACTTCAATATGAAGGACGAGGACGCGGCGGAAGCCATTGACCGCGCGCAGAAGCAAATCGCGCTGCACGAGAAGGAATTCGAGCGCCGCTTCGACGACAAGCGCGCCAAGATTGCCCAGGGCGATGATCTGGCGCCGGGCGTGCTGAAGATGGTCAAGGTGTTCCTGGCAGTGAAGCGCCGCATCCAGCCCGGCGACAAGATGGCCGGCCGCCACGGCAACAAGGGTGTGGTGTCCAACATCGTGCCGGTCGAGGACATGCCGTACCTGGCCGACGGTCAGACCGTGGACATCGTGCTGAACCCGCTGGGCGTGCCTTCGCGTATGAACATCGGCCAGATTCTGGAAGTGCATCTGGGCTGGGCCGCCAAGGGGCTGGGTCAGAAAATCCAGAAGATGCTCGAAGCCCAGGCCAAGGTGGCCGAGCTGCGTAAGTTCCTGGCAGAAATCTACAACCACGATGCCAAGGTGCTGGGCGAAGCCCGTGTTGACCTTGACCAGTTCAGCGATGAAGAACTGCTGACCCTGGCCAGGAACCTGACCGACGGCGTGCCGATGGCCACCCCGGTGTTCGATGGCGCGGCAGAAAGCGAAATCAAGGCGATGCTGGAGCTGGCCGACCTGCCGAGCAGCGGTCAGACGCAGCTGTATGACGGCCGTACCGGCGAAGCCTTCGACCGCAAGACCACCGTGGGCTATATGCACATGCTTAAGCTCAACCACCTGGTGGACGACAAGATGCACGCCCGCTCCACCGGCCCGTACTCGCTGGTCACCCAGCAGCCGCTGGGCGGCAAGGCGCAGTTCGGCGGCCAGCGCTTTGGTGAAATGGAAGTCTGGGCGCTGGAAGCCTACGGCGCGGCCTACACCTTGCAAGAAATGCTGACGGTGAAGTCCGACGACGTGCAGGGCCGTAACCAGATGTACAAGAACATCGTCGATGGCGATTACGACATGGTGGCGGGCATGCCGGAGTCCTTCAACGTGCTGGTCAAGGAAATCCGCTCGCTCGGCATCAATATGGAGTTGGAAGAGCACTGATGTGGCAGGCGGCGGCCAGACGCTGCCGCCTTTCCCCGCTCACCCTGCTTGCCACTCCCGGAGATAACCCATGAAAGATTTGCTCAACCTGTTCAACCAACAACGCGCCGTGCCGGATTTTGACGCCATCAAGATTGCGCTGGCCAGCCCGGACATGATTCGTTCCTGGTCTTTTGGCGAAGTCAAAAAGCCCGAGACCATCAATTACCGGACCTTCAAGCCCGAACGTGATGGCCTGTTCTGCTCGGCCATCTTTGGCCCGGTCAAGGACTACGAATGCCTGTGCGGCAAGTACAAGCGCATGAAGCATCGCGGCGTGGTCTGCGAAAAATGCGGCACCGAAGTCACGCTGGCCAAAGTGCGCCGCGAGCGCATGGGGCATATTGACCTGGCCGCCCCGGTGGCGCATATCTGGTTCCTGAAGTCGCTGCCCAGCCGCATCGGCCTGATGCTGGACATGACCCTGCGCGATATCGAGCGCATCCTGTACTTTGAAGCCTATGTGGTCACCGAGCCGGGTCTGACCCCGCTGGAGCAAGGCCAGCTGCTGACTGAAGAGCAGTTCTGGCAGGCGCGCGCCGAGCATGGCGAAGACTTTGAAGCCGCGATGGGCGCCGAGGCCGTATTCGAGCTGCTGCGCAATATCGACCTGCAGGCGGAGATGGTCAAACTCAAGGAAGAAATTGCTTCCACCGGCTCGGAAACCAAGCTCAAGCGCCTCACCAAGCGCATCAAGCTGGTCGAGGCCTTCCTGGATTCGGGTAACCGTCCGGAATGGATGATCATGACCGTGCTGCCGGTGCTGCCGCCGGATCTGCGCCCGTTGGTGCCGCTCGATGGCGGCCGCTTTGCCACTTCCGACCTCAACGACCTGTACCGCCGCGTCATCAACCGCAACAACCGCCTGCGCCGCCTGCTGGAACTGGCCGCGCCGGACATCATCGTGCGCAACGAAAAGCGCATGCTGCAAGAATCGGTTGATGCGCTGATGGACAACGGCCGCCGTGGCCGCGCCATCACCGGCACCAACAAGCGTGCGCTCAAATCCCTGGCCGACATGATCAAGGGCAAGCAGGGCCGCTTCCGCCAGAACCTGCTCGGCAAGCGCGTGGACTACTCCGGCCGCTCGGTGATCGTGGTCGGCCCCTATCTGCGCCTGCACCAATGCGGCCTGCCGAAGAAGATGGCGCTGGAGCTGTTCAAGCCGTTCATCTTTGCCAAGCTGCAACGCCAGGGCCTGGCCACTACCATCAAGGCGGCCAAGAAGCTGGTCGAGCGTGAAGAAGCCGAAGTCTGGGACATCCTCGAAGAAGTCATCCGCGAACACCCGGTGCTGCTCAACCGCGCGCCGACCCTGCACCGTCTGGGTATCCAGGCATTCGAGCCGGTGCTGATTGAAGGCAAGGCCATCCAGCTGCATCCGCTGGTCTGTACCGCCTTCAACGCCGACTTCGACGGTGACCAGATGGCGGTACACGTGCCGCTTTCGCTGGAGGCCCAGCTGGAAGCGCGCGCGCTGATGATGTCCTCCAACAATATCCTCTCCCCGGCCAACGGCGAGCCGATTATCGTGCCCTCGCAGGACGTGGTGCTGGGGCTGTACTACATGACCCGTGCGCTGGAAAACAAGGCAGGCGAGGGCATGGCCTTTGCCAATGTCGCCGAAGTCAAGCGTGCCTATGACAACCGCGTGGTGGAATTGCACGCCAAGGTCAAGGTGCGCATCAGCGAAGTGGTGCTGGATGAAAACGGCGAGCGTCAGGAAAAACGTAGCGTGGTCGATACCACGGTGGGTCGTGCCCTACTGGCCGACATCCTGCCTGAAGGGCTGTCGTTCAGCCTGGTCAATACCGAGCTCAACAAGAAGGCGATCAGTCGCCTGATCAATACCTGCTACCGCGAGCTGGGTCTGAAAGACACGGTGATTTTTGCCGACCAGCTGATGTACACCGGCTTCTCCTACGCCACCCGCGCCGGCGTGTCGATCGGCATCGACGACATGATCATCCCGCAGGAGAAGGCTGGCATTCTGGCCGAGGCCGAAGAAGAAGTGCTGGAAATCCAGCAGCAGTACCAGTCGGGTCTGGTCACCGGCGGCGAGCGCTACAACAAGGTGGTCGATATCTGGTCGCGCACCAACGAGCGCGTCGCCAAGGCGATGATGGACACCATCGGCACCGACAAGGTGGAAAACGCCCAGGGCGAAATCGTTGACCAGAAGTCGATGAACTCGATTTACATCATGGCCGACTCCGGCGCCCGTGGCTCGCAGGCGCAGATTCGCCAGCTGGCCGGGATGCGCGGCCTGATGGCCAAGCCGGACGGCTCGATTATCGAAACGCCGATTACCGCGAACTTCCGCGAAGGCCTGAACGTGTTGCAGTACTTCATCTCCACCCACGGCGCGCGCAAGGGTCTGGCCGATACCGCACTGAAGACGGCGAACTCCGGTTACCTGACCCGCCGTCTGGTGGACGTGGCGCAGGATGTGGTGATTACCGAAGTCGATTGCGGCACCCACAATGGCCTGACCATGAGCCCGATCGTGGAAGGCGGTGATGTGGTCGAGCCGCTGAAGGATCGCGTGCTCGGTCGCGTGGTGGCCGAAGACGTATTCCTGCCCGGCAATGACGAGGACCCGATCGTCACCCGCAACACCCTGCTTGACGAAGCCTGGGTGCAACGTCTGGAAGATGCCGGCGTGCAGAGCATCAAGGTGCGCTCGACCATCACCTGTGACGCGCCATTTGGTGTGTGCGCGCACTGCTATGGCCGTGACCTGGGGCGTGGCCATCTGGTGAATATGGGCGAAGCCGTCGGCGTGGTCGCGGCACAGTCCATCGGTGAGCCGGGTACGCAGCTGACCATGCGTACCTTCCACATCGGTGGTGCTGCTTCGCGTGCTGCGGCCATCGACAATGTCACCGTCAAGACCACCGGCTCGGTCAAGTTCAACAATATGAAGACCGTGGCGCACGAGTCCGGCGGCGTGGTGGCGGTATCGCGCTCGGGCGAGCTGTCGGTGCTGGACGACCATGGCCGTGAGCGCGAGCGCTACAAGGTGCCCTACGGCGCCACCATCAGCGTCCAGGACGGTGCCGCCATCAAGGCCGGTCAAACCGTGGCCAACTGGGATCCGCACAACCACCCGATCGTTTCGGAAGTGGCCGGTTTCGTGCGCTTCTATGACTTCGTCGATGGCGTGACCGTGATCGAAAAGACCGATGACCTCACCGGCCTTGCCTCGCGCGAAATCACCGATCCCAAGCGTCGCGGCTCGCAGGCCAAGGATTTGCGTCCGCTGGTGCGCATCGTCGATGCCCAGGGCAATGACCTCAACATCCCCGGCACCGACCAGCCGGCGCAGTACCTGCTGCCGCCGCGCTCGGTGGTGAACCTGCAAGATGGCGCTGCCGTTGGCGTGGGTGATGTGGTCGCCAAGATTCCGCAGGAAGCCTCCAAGACCCGCGACATCACCGGTGGTCTGCCGCGCGTGGCCGACCTGTTTGAAGCCCGCAAGCCGAAGGATCCGGCAATCCTGGCGGAAATCTCCGGTGTGGTCAGCTTCGGCAAGGACACCAAGGGCAAGCAGCGCTTGATCATCAAGGGCGCCGATGGCGTCGATCACGAGGAGCTGATTCCCAAGTACCGGCAGATCATCGTCTTTGAAGGCGAGCACATCCAGAAGGGTGAAACCGTGGTGGATGGCGAACCCAACCCGCAGGACATCCTGCGCCTGAAGGGGGTGGAAGAACTGGCCGCCTATCTCACCAAGGAAATCCAGGACGTGTACCGTCTGCAGGGCGTGAAGATCAACGACAAGCATATTGAAGTGATCGTCCGGCAGATGCTGCGCAAGGTGGAAATCACCGATGCCGGTGATACCCGCTATCTGGTGGGTGAGCAGGCCGAGCGCCAGCGCGTCATCGAGGACAATGCCCGCGCCGATAGCCGCAATGAACTGCCGGCCAAGTACCAGCCGGTTCTGCTCGGCATCACCAAGGCATCGCTGGCGACCGAGTCCTTCATCTCCGCCGCCTCGTTCCAGGAAACCACCCGCGTGCTGACCGAAGCAGCCGTGCGTGGCACCCGCGACTCGCTGCGCGGCCTGAAGGAAAACGTCATCGTCGGCCGCCTGATTCCGGCCGGTACCGGTCTTGCTTACCACACCCAGCGTCGTCGCAATGCCGCCGGCCTTACCGCCGCCGATATCGACGTGCTGGCAGGCGATGCCACGGCTGAAGAGGCCGCCGTGGTACCAACCCCGGTGGAGCAGGTGATGATTGAAGACAGCCCCGAGGCATAAGCCCTGGGCACTGCGGTAATACGAAAGGCCGGGGAAACCCGGCCTTTTCGTGTTTTGGCAAGCTCCATCAGCCTATACAGCGCGTTTCCCGTGTCCGCAGCCTGGTCGTTGCGAATCCTTACTGCGCGCCGTCGCAAGCAAACCCCTGTCACCCCGCGCGTAGTCGCAGGGTCTTGCGGGGACTTGACAAGCAAAAGCAATCCTCGTAGGCTTTGTGAGTTTTCGGTGGCCTTGTGCCACCCAGTACCCGAAATGAAGGGCAGGAAGCACTTCGTGTTCGGCACAAGGATGCGCGGGGTTGTGCGGTGGTTGCGTCAAGGCGCAGGCCCGTACGTTTTTGGCAGCTTGCCACGGGTAAACCGTGTGCAGGCTAAAGTTTTTTTGTTTGCCCCGGTTTCGGGGTGAGTCAACTCCCAAGGCCCTCGAGCCGCAGATACAACTGGAAAAGCATGGCAACCATCAATCAGCTCGTGCGCAAGCCGCGCAGCCCTGAAACCTACAAGAGCACCTCGCCTGCGCTGCAAAACTGCCCGCAGCGTCGTGGCGTGTGCACCCGCGTTTACACCACCACCCCGAAGAAGCCGAACTCGGCGATGCGCAAGGTGGCCAAGGTGCGTCTGACCAATGGCTATGAAGTCATTTCCTACATCGGTGGCGAAGGTCACAACCTGCAAGAGCACAGTGTGGTGCTGATTCGCGGCGGTCGTGTGAAGGACCTGCCGGGTGTGCGTTACCACACCGTGCGTGGCTCGCTCGACGCTGCCGGTGTGGCCAAGCGTCGCCAGCGTCGCTCCAAGTACGGCGCCAAGCGTCCGAAGTGATACGCGAGTGCGGCGCATTTCGCCGCATCCCCTTGCATCGCTGATGCTTCCCGCGCCCGTTTTGGGCGCAATGAATACACGAGAAGAAATCAATGTCCCGCAAAGGCAATACCCCGCAGCGCTCGGTGCTGCCCGATCCCAAGCACGGTAGCGAAACCATCGCCCGCTTCATCAACATGGTCATGTTGAGCGGCAAGAAGTCCGTGGCCGAAAAAATCGTCTATGGCGCCATGGACGTCATCGGCGAAAAGAACGACAACCCGCTGGAGCTGGTTGAAAAGGCACTGGGCAATGTCGCCCCGACTGTTGAAGTGAAGTCCCGCCGCGTTGGTGGTGCGACCTATCAGGTGCCGGTGGAAGTGCGCGCTTCCCGCCGCATGGCGCTGGCAATGCGCTGGCTGATCGAGTCCGCCCGCAAGCGCGGTGAAAACTCGATGCCGCGCAAGCTGGCCGCCGAGCTCCTGGACGCTTCGGAAAACCGTGGCGGCGCCATCAAGAAGCGCGAAGAAACGCATCGCATGGCCGATGCCAACAAGGCGTTTGCGCACTTCCGTTGGTAATGGCTTCATGACCGGCGGCTTGCCGCTGGTCGCAAGCATCGGCATCTGCCGGTGAGTGCATCGCGAAAGCGCGATACCAGCGATTTTTCGCGAATTCACCCGGATGCCGCCGTCAAGGCGGCGTCCGGCCATCTGAAAGCCCGGTTTTTTCGGGCAAACAAACAAAGAGAGACGATCGTGGCACGCACCACTCCTATTGAGCGTTACCGCAACTTCGGCATCATGGCGCACATCGATGCCGGTAAAACCACCACGTCCGAGCGCATCCTGTTCTATACCGGCAAGAGCCACAAGCTCGGTGAAGTGCATGATGGCGCCGCCACCATGGACTGGATGGAGCAGGAACAGGAACGCGGCATCACCATTCAGTCGGCAGCAACGACTGCGTTCTGGAAGGGCATGGACAAGTCCATGCCGGAACACCGCTTCAACATCATCGACACCCCCGGGCACGTGGACTTCACCATCGAAGTGGAGCGCAGCTTGCGCGTGCTCGACGGTGCAGTGTTCGTGCTGTGTGCCGTCGGTGGCGTGCAGCCGCAGTCCGAAACCGTGTGGCGTCAGGCCAACAAGTACCAAGTGCCGCGCATCGCATTCGTGAACAAGATGGACCGTACCGGTGCCAACTTCTTCAAGGTGCGTGACCAGCTGAAGGCACGCTTGGGTGCCAACCCGGTGCCGATGCAAGTGCCGATTGGTGCCGAGGACAACTTTGAGGGCGTGGTTGACCTGCTGAAGATGAAGGCCATCCACTGGGACAGCGCTTCGCAGGGTCTGAGCTTTGAATACCGCGATATCCCGGCCGAGCTGCAAGCCCAGGCGGAAGAAGCCCGCGCTTTCATGGTGGAATCGGCTGCCGAAGCCAACGAAGAACTGATGGACAAGTACCTCGGCGGCGAAGAGCTGAGCGAGGAAGAAATCGTCAACGCCCTGCGCGAGCGTACCCTGAAGACCGAAATCGTGCCGATGTTCTGCGGTACTGCGTTCAAGAACAAGGGCGTGCAGGCGATGCTCGATGGCGTCATCAAGCTGCTGCCTTCGCCGGTGGACGTGCCGGCCGTGCGTGGCGTCGATATGGATGACGAAACCAAGGAACTGACCCGCGAATCCAGCGACAAGGCACCGTTCTCGGCGCTGGCGTTCAAGATCATGACCGACCCGTTCGTGGGCTCGCTGACCTTCTTCCGCGTGTACTCGGGCGTGCTGAACGCCGGTGAGCAAGTGCTGAACTCGGTCAAGGGCAAGAAGGAGCGCATTGGCCGCCTGTTGCAGATGCACTCCAACCAGCGTGACGAAATCAAGGAAGTGCTGGCCGGTGACATCGCCGCAGCCGTGGGTCTCAAGGACGTCACCACCGGTGACACCCTGTGTGCCCAGGATGCCCCGATTGTGCTGGAACGCATGAGCTTCCCGGAGCCGGTGATCTCGATGGCGGTCGAGCCCAAGACCAAGTCCGACCAGGAGAAGATGGGCATTGCACTTGGCCGTCTGGCACAGGAAGACCCCTCGTTCCGCGTGCGTACCGACGAAGAGTCCGGTCAAACCATCATCGCCGGTATGGGTGAGCTGCACCTGGACATCATCGTTGACCGCCTGAAGCGCGAATTCAACGTCGAAGCCAACGTCGGCAAGCCGCAGGTGGCCTATCGTGAAACCATCCGCAAGGCCGTCAAGTCCGAAGGCAAGTTCGTGCGCCAGTCCGGTGGTAAGGGTCAGTTCGGTCACGTCTGGCTGGAAATCGAGCCGCAGGAACCGGGTGCCGGTTATGTGTTCGAAAACGCCATCGTCGGTGGCGTGGTGCCGAAGGAATACGTCCCGGCCGTGGACAAGGGTATCCAGGAAGCGATGGCCAACGGCATCCTCGCCGGTTATCCGGTGGTGGACGTGAAGGTGCGTCTGGTGGACGGCTCCTACCACGAAGTGGACTCCTCGGAAATGGCGTTCAAGATCGCCGGCTCGATGGGCTTCAAGGAGGGCTTCCACAAGGCCAGCCCGGTGCTGCTCGAACCCATCATGAAGGTCGAGATCGTGACCCCGGAAGACTACCTGGGTGACGTGATGGGTGACGTGAGCCGTCGTCGCGGCATCCTGCAAGGCCAGGATGACAGCCCCTCGGGCAAGATCATCAATGCCATGATTCCGCTGGGCGAAATGTTCGGCTACGCCACCAGCCTGCGTTCGATGTCGCAGGGGCGCGCCACCTTCACCATGGAATTTGACCACTACGCTGAAGCACCGGCCAATATCGCTGAAGCGGCCATGAAGAAAAACGGCTGATTGAGCTTGGCTGCTGCGGTTCGTGATTGACCGCAGCAGCCACCTCCATCATGCTTTCCATCCCAAATTCAATCATCTAAACAGAGGTTCCAGAAATGGCAAAAGAAAAGTTTGAGCGCACCAAGCCGCACGTGAACGTCGGCACCATCGGTCACGTTGACCACGGCAAGACCACGCTGACCGCAGCCCTGACCAAGGTGGGCGCAGAGCGCTTCGGTGGCGACTTCAAGGACTATTCCTCGATTGACGCGGCGCCGGAAGAAAAGGCGCGTGGTATCACCATCTCCACCGCACACGTGGAATACGAGTCCCCGACCCGTCACTACGCGCACGTGGACTGCCCCGGCCACGCCGACTACGTCAAGAACATGATCACCGGCGCGGCTCAGATGGACGGCGCGATTCTGGTGTGCTCGGCCGCTGACGGTCCGATGCCGCAGACCCGCGAACACATCCTGCTGGCCCGCCAGGTGGGCGTGCCCTACATCGTCGTGTTCCTGAACAAGGCCGACATGGTGGACGACGCCGAGCTGCTGGAACTGGTCGAAATGGAAGTGCGCGAGCTGCTCAGCAAGTACGACTTCCCGGGCGACGACACCCCGATCGTGAAGGGTTCGGCTCTGAAGGCGCTGGAAGGCGACCAGTCGGAAATCGGCGTGCCGGCCATCCTGCAGCTGGTGGACGCACTGGACAGCTACATCCCGGAACCCGAGCGTGACGTGGACAAGCCGTTCCTGATGCCGGTGGAAGACGTATTCTCGATCTCCGGTCGCGGCACCGTGGTGACCGGCCGTATCGAGCGCGGCGTGATCAAGGTGGGCGACGAAATCGAAATCGTCGGTATCCGCCCGACCACCAAGACCACCGTGACCGGCGTGGAAATGTTCCGCAAGATGCTGGATCAGGGTCAGGCGGGCGACAACGCAGGCCTGTTGCTGCGCGGTACCAAGCGTGACGAAGTGGAGCGCGGCCAAGTGCTGGCCAAGCCGGGTTCGATCACCCCGCACACCGACTTCGAAGCCGAAGTGTATGTGCTGTCGAAGGACGAAGGCGGCCGTCACACCCCGTTCTTCAAGGGCTACCGTCCGCAGTTCTACTTCCGCACCACCGACATCACCGGTGCAGTTGAGCTGCCGGAAGGCGTTGAAATGGTGATGCCGGGCGACAATGTCAAGATGACGGTGAGCCTGATCAACCCGGTGGCGATGGACGAAGGTCTGCGCTTTGCCATCCGCGAAGGTGGCCGTACCGTCGGCGCCGGCGTGGTGTCCAAGATCATCAAGTAATTCTTGATATCTGCCACAAGGCAATACTCAAACCCCCGGCGATAAGCCGGGGGTTTGTTTTTGTGCATGGGAAAGCAAGCGGATGCTGCGCTAAAGTGCATTTTTTTGAGTGGACATCCCATGGACGATATTGCCGCTTCCGACCTTAAAACCATCCTGCTATCCAAGCGTGCCAATATCTATTACCTGCAGCATTGCCGGGTGCTGGTCAATGGCGGGCGGGTGGAATACGTCACCGATGCCGGCAAGCAATCGCTGTACTGGAATATCCCCATCGCCAATACTTCGGTCGTGCTGCTGGGGACGGGCACTTCGGTCACGCAGGCGGCGATGCGTGAGTTTGCCAAGGCTGGAGTGATGGTGGGCTTTTGTGGCGGTGGCGGCACGCCACTGTTTTCTGCCAACGAGGTGGATATTGATGTGGCCTGGTTCAGCCCGCAGAGCGAATACCGCTCCACCGAATATCTGCAAGCCTGGGTATCGTTCTGGTTTGATGATGAGGCCAGGCTTGCGGCGGCCAAGCAACTACAGCAAGCGCGTTTGCACTGTATTGCACAGCAGTGGCAGAACTCAAAGCCATTGCGCGAGACCGGTTTTGAGGTGGATGCCGGTGCACTGAAAAAGTTGCTGGAAAAATCTGCACAAGTGGTTGCCAGTTGCCCCGATATCACCGCACTGCTGACCGAAGAAGCCAGGCTCAGCAAAGCCTTGTTTGCGTTGGCTGCGCGCACCAGTGGCTATGGCGACTTTAGTCGGGCCAAGCGCGGCACCGGCCTTGACCCCGCCAACCGTTTTCTGGATCACGGCAATTATCTGGCCTATGGGCTGGCGGCCAGCGCCACCTGGGTGCTGGGGCTGCCGCATGGCTTGGCCGTATTGCATGGCAAGACCCGGCGCGGTGGCTTGGTATTTGATGTGGCTGACTTGGTCAAGGACGCGGTGATATTGCCGCAAGCCTTTGTCTCGGCCATGCGTGGCGATGAGGAGCAGGCATTCCGGCAGACCTGCATTGAGCAACTGACCCGCATGGAGGCACTGGATTTCATGATTGAGACCTTGAAAGACATCGCCATGCATGGGCGCCGCGCATGAATATCCTGCTGATTTCCGAGTGCCGTGGCCAGGCGCTAAAGCAGACCCGCCGTATTCTTGACCAGTTCGCCGAACGGCGCGGTGAGCGCACCTGGCAAACGCCGATAACCCGGGATGGGCTGGATACGCTGCGCCGTTTGCTGCGCAAAACGGCGCGTAAAAATACCGCCGTGGCTTGTCACTGGATACGCGGCATCAACCATTCCGAACTGTTGTGGGTGGTGGGCGATGCCACGCGCTTCAATGCTCAGGGTGCAGTGCCGACCAACACCACGCGAGGCAATGTGATACGCGCCGACGATGAAAACGACTGGCATAGCGCTGAAGATATCCGTCTGTTGATGCAGATGGCCGCATTGCTGCATGACCTTGGCAAAGCCAGCGTTTCGTTCCAGAAGCGGCTGCGCAGCCAGCAGTTCGAGCGCAATCTGTACCGGCACGAATGGCTGTCACTGCGGCTATTTCTGGCCTTTGTGGGCACCGATGACGATGCCAGCTGGTTGCAGCGTTTGGCAGCGCCCACCGCAGAAGATGATGCCACTTGGTTGGATAGCGCGCGCCTGTTCCGCGATGGTCTGGATGCTGGCAGCAAACCGCCGTTCAAGGATTTGCCGCCGCTGGCCGCTGCAATCGCCTGGCTGGTGGTGACACATCATCGATTGCTGACTTTGCCGGTCGTCCAGAACACGCAAAACCCGTGGTTTGGGAAGAAGTCTGAAAAGTTCAATCCGCTGGATTTGCAGCCAGAAAAACTATGGCAAAGCATCCGTGTTGGCTGGAACGATTGGAACCCCGAGCTTGCCGAGGCATCGCCAAGCCAATTGCAGCCCTATTGGCAAATGGCAGGCGAGCTGCCGGTCTTGCTGCCCGCATGGCGGGCGCGTGCCGCCCGGCTTGCACGGCAATTGCTGGAGTTGCAGGCCAAAGCGGGCAAGGGCGCATGGCTGGAAAACCCGTATGTCATGCATATCGCCCGCATGGGACTGATGCTGGCCGACCACCATTATTCATCACTGAAGCCTGGGGATGGGCGCCGTGTCACAGGCGATGCAGCCTGCACCCTGTATGCCAATACCGATAGCGATGGCAAGCTCAAGCAGAAGCTGGACGAGCATTTGCTGGGCGTGACCCGGGATGCAGGCTATATCGGCCATCACTTGCCGAGCTTTGCCGGGCATTTGCCGCATCTGCAACACAAGCGGTTTAGAAAGCGCAGCAAAGATGCGCGCTTTCGCTGGCAGGACAAAGCCTTTGATGCAGCAGAAAGCCTGCGCCACAGGGCAGACGAGCATGGCGCTTTCATCATCAATATGGCCTCTACCGGACGCGGCAAGACGCTGGCCAATGCCCGCATCATGGCAGCACTGGCCAACCCGCAGCGCGGGATGCGTTGCAGCTTTGCCGTCGGCCTGCGCAGCTTGACCCTGCAAACCGGGCGTTCTTTTCAGAAAGACTTGGGGCTGAATGAGGATGACATCGCCATCCGGGTGGGCGGTGCAGCAAGCCGTGAACTATTCGAGTATCACGAGCAGCGCGCAGAGCGCAGCGGCTCGGCTTCAAGCCAGGCCTTGATGGAGGAGGAAGGCAGTGTCGTTTACGAAGGGCATACTGCCGACCACCCACTGCTGCGCATGGCGCTGCAAGATGCACGCATCAAAAGCCTGTTGAGCGCGCCGGTGCTGGTGTGCACCATTGACCATCTGACTCCGGCTACCGAAGCGCAGCGCGCCGGGCGGCAAATTGCACCGATGCTGCGGCTGATGAGCAGTGACCTGGTACTGGATGAGCCGGATGATTTTGACCTGGCCGATATTCCGGCACTGGCAAGGCTGGTGCATTGGGCGGGACTTCTGGGGAGCCGGGTGTTGTTGTCATCAGCCACGCTGCCGCCGGATTTGGTGCAGGGGCTGTATCAGGCGTATGCGGCAGGCCGTGCCCATTACCAGCGTAATCGCGGCCAGCATGGCGGGCAGGCCAGCACGCCGGAAGTCGCCTGCCTTTGGGTGGACGAATATCGCGTTGAAGCGGCTGCATGCAGTGACTTGGCGCAGTTCAAGACGCAACATCAGACATTCATTGAAAAGCGCATCAAGGCATTGAGCCGGGAAGCGCCCAGGCGCAAGGGTGAATTGTTGCCGCTGGAGATTGCTGCAAAAACCGAGCCAGAAATCCGCAAGGCGTTTGCCGTGCAGGTGCAGGCGGCCATGTTGCAAGCCCATCAACGCCATGCACAAACGGACATGAGCAGCGGCAAACAGGTGAGCTTTGGGCTGGTGCGCATGGCGAACATCGGCCCATTGCAGGAGGTGGCGCGAGAGTTGTTCCGGTTAGGCGCGCCTGCCGATACCCATATCCATCTCTGCGTATATCACGCGCGCTTCCCGTTGCTGATGCGCTCGGAAATCGAGCGCGTACTGGACAAGGTGCTGGACCGTCGTGGCGAAACCGACCCGGTGCTGTCGCATCCGGAAGTGCGTGAACTATTGGCGCGTTATCCCGCCAAGAATCATGTGTTTGTGGTGCTGGCCAGTCCCGTGGCCGAGGTGGGGCGTGACCACGATTACGACTGGGCTGTGGTTGAGCCTTCTTCCATGCGCTCGCTGATCCAGCTGGCCGGACGGGTGTGGCGGCATCGTGAGGGAAGCCCGGATAGCCCGAATGTGCTGATTTTCGAGCGCAACCTGCGCAGTTTCGAGAAGCCGGGGGAGGCGGCATTTATCCGGCCGGGGTTTGAGGAGGAGCAATCCTCCCTGCTCGATAAAAAAGCACGTCCGCTGCGCATGAGCAGCAACAACTTGCAAATCCTGCTGCCCGACGAGCACTACCAAGTCCTTGATGCCCGCCCGCGTATCCAACGTGCGCAGAGCATCCATGATCTGCAATGGCAAAGTCGGCTGGTGGATCTGGAGCATGCGCGTATGTATTTGTCGCTGCGCACCGACAAGCCACAGGAGCCCAATGCCAGCACCTTCTGGACATTGCCGCTGGCGCACCTGACCTGGGCCATGCCGCAGCAGCAACCATTCCGCGACTCGTCCTATGGTGAGCAAACCTTCGTGTTCCTGCCAGACGAAGATGAAACCTGCCTTGAGGCTCACTTCGTTTTGCAAGACGGAAAGCACAGCCTGTACGCCTCGGCAAAAGGCGAGGTTAAGTCGTTGAAACTAGAAATTGCCCCCGGTATTTCGCCCTGGATGCAGTTTGACTTGCTTGAGCTTTTAAGGCCTTTGGCAGAAGAAAAGTCCATCAGCCTGATGGATGCAGCCAAACGCTATACCGAAGTTGAAGCCCCGAAGCGCACAGGCCTCAATCAATGGTATTGGGACCTGGTGCTGGGGGTACTAGATGAGAGGGGAAGTGCGTATTCCCCGTAAGCTGCCTATGCGGCAGTGGATTAGGGCTTGGAAATCTCCCAAGCAATTTTCTGAGCTGCCTGTACGGCAGGGTTGATTGGATTCTACCAGCTCGGGGCTTGTAAAGTATTCCAAGCAATGGATATTGAAATTTCCCAGGCAATGGATTGACATTAAGTTCTGGGTAGGTAATATAGGTGAACGGCTCCCGCTGCAACGGGAGCCGTTCAGAGCAATCTGGTATCCCATCAATTCGGCGAAGAAAGTAAGGAGGTCGAGATGATTGGCACACATCGCGCCTTAAGAGGTTAAGGCTCCGATCAGGAGCCCATCCATCTAAAACCACTCGCAGCAGATTGCTGCGGGCATTCTATACCATGACCACTATGGTCATAAGGAGTTGATTACCCGTGGATTCACGTAAGCAAAAGTTTTATGAGGCTATCGCTCGCTTTATCAAGGAGCGTCGCGATGCCAAGCTCAAAGGCGCAGAGGCTGCCGATTCAGCGCAGGCGGCCAAATATGACTATGACACTTGGCTGGCTGATGCCGCGCGCCGCGTGGCACAAATTCAGATGGTCACCCATGTGCTGAAAGCGACGCACCCCGATGCCAAAGGCAGCAGCCTGTTTGTGCCGCCTGCCAATTTGCCGGCTCGTGATGAACTTGGCTCGCATGTATTGGGCATGCAGTTTGCCGAAGATGTCGTGGGCAATGCCGCAGCACTGGATGTTTACAAATTGCTGAGGCTGGAAGTGGAAGGTCAGCGTTTGTTGGATTGGTTGCTGCAAGCAGATACCGACCTGCTTGCAGCACTGTCAGACAATCCCGACACCGCCAGGGCTTATGCTGATGCTTTTTGCAGCTTGCAGCGTGAGGCGGACAGCTACGCCAGCCACACCTATGCCAAGCAGTTGTATTGGTGCACAGGCGAGGATGCCGGTGATGACAGTGAATACATCCTGTTGCAGCCGATGTTTCCCAGCAGCTTGGTGCAAGCGGTACACGAGGCCATTCAATACAGCCGCTTTGATGTGGCCATTGTCGAGGCTAGGCGCGCGCGGCGGGATAAAAAGCCCAGCGATATGCAAATTCCAGAATATCCCGAACTTGCCATTCGCAAGCTGGGCGGCACCAAGCCACAGAACATTTCGCAGCTCAATAGCGAACGTGGCGGCAGCAACTATTTGCTGGCCTCATTCCCCCCGATTTGGAATGGTTACCGTCCACGCAGCTTTCTGAATCTGGATACCGCCTTCATGCGCCTTTTGCATTTCCAGGACATGCAGCAGCAGCTTGAAGCACTTGCACGGCATCTTGGCACGTATAAGCAGCGACGGATGCAGCAAGACCAGAAGCGCCGTGCCATGGAACAGCGGCTGGGCAGCATTTTGGCTGCCTTTGCAGTCACGGTGCGAGATTCCTATCCGCCCGGCTGGACGCGTGATGCCGCCTGCAGGCTCCCTCTTTGCGAACAGCTCTGGCTTGACCCGGAGCGTGCTCGGCTGCCCAATCGGGATCAGGCTCAAGACCCGGATGGCTATGCCGCAGACGAGATCTTCAAGGCGGCTTGGCAGAGGCAGGATTGGCCGGATGAAATTGCCGAGCGTTTTGCGCAATGGCTCAATCAATGGCTGCGCGATAACGGCTTTGCCGTCGGCAGTGTCGAGTTGCGTCATTTTGCGCGACAGGCTTTGGTGGATACCGACTGGCCGAATCCGATTCGGCGTGACTTGCCATCCAGCCGCGATTGGCACACGGAGGTATCGGCATGAGTCACTGCCCGGATTACAGCCATTTGCTGGTCTTGCCGCGCTTGCAGGTGCAGGCAGCCAATGCTATCTCCAGCCCGCTGACCCATGGCTTCCCTGCCATGACGGCCTTTATCGGCTTGATGTGGGCTTTGCAGCGCAAGCTGGTTGCCTCAGGCATTTCGGGGTTGAAGTTCCGCGCCGTGGGTGTGGTCTGCCATCGCCATCAGGTGCTGGTGAACGATGCCTATATCAAGGGCTTCAGCCTGACGCGTAATCCCATTGGAAGAGATGGAAAAACGGCTGCGATTGTGGAAGAAGGTCGCATTCATCTGCAAATCAGTTTGGTGTTGGCAGTGGATTGGGTCAAGCTTGGTATGGATGAAGCGGCGGACCAGGCCTTGGCAGAGCAAATAGCGCAAATGGTGCAGACCATGCGCATTGCAGGTGGCGTGCTGTTGCCGGCAAAGCGTTACACCGCACCGTACTGGGTGGCGATGACCGGCGATGCAGCTGGCCGGCAGGCACTTTTTGAGCGGCTTCGCCTGCGCCTGTTGCCCGGCTTTGCGCTGGTGGCGCGTGATGACCTGCTGGCAGAAGCACTCACTACATTGCGTGAAGAAAACCCTGAAGCCACGGTGCTGGATGCCTGGCTATCGCGCTCGCGCCTGAACTGGCGTTATGACAACGAGGAAGGCCGTTGGCAGCATGACCGGCCCAAAGGCAGTGGTTGGGTCGTGCCCATCCCGGTGGGCTATGCCGCGCTGACAGAGAGGCAGGCACCGGGAACGGTCGCCAATGCCCGCGATGAAGGCACGCCGTTCCAATTTGTCGAAAGCCTGTATTCGCTGGGTGAATGGGTTAGCCCGCACCGGCTGCAAACCGCAGAGCAACTGCTTTGGTATGCCGATAGCCCGCCCGGGCAAGGCCTGTATCGCTGCCGCAATGACTACCGCTGTAACGATGACTCGGATGACGAGTTTTATTCCATCTTCGACTGACAAGGAGCTGCATCATGAGTAAAGAAACCCCTTCCGTTTTGGCTTTTGAACGCAAACTCGACCCGTCCGATGCACTCTTTCATTCAGGCAATTGGGCGGCGCGCAATGATGACCGGGGCTGGTCGCCGGTGCGCCTTCAGGAAAAATCGGTGCGCGGCACGATTTCCAATCGCCTGAAAGCTGCTGAGCAAGACCCGCTCAAGCTCGATGCCGCGATCGACAAGCCCAATCTGCAAACCGTGGATGTTGCCGCCCTGCCAATGGATGCCGACACCCTGCGGGTGCGCTTCACCTTGCGCGTATTGCCGGGCGTGGGTCAGCCTTCGGCCTGCAACAAGGCCGATTATCAGAAAAAGCTCATCACCTTGGCGCAGGACTATGCGACCAGGCACGGTTTCCGTGAACTGGCGCGCCGCTACGCCATCAATCTTGCCAATGGCCGCTTCTTGTGGCGCAACCGCGTGGGCGCAGAAGATGTGGAAGTGGAAGTCACCCGCTTTCAGCAGGGGCAAGCAACGCTTGTCGGCCGCTTTGATGCCCTGAGTTTCTCGTTGCGTGATTTCAATGTGCCCAGTGATGCGCAGGCACAGCTGCAAGCCCTTGCCGATTTGATTGCCCAGGGTTTGCGTGGGGAAACTCATGTGCTGCTGCAAATCACTGCCTATGTGCGTATTGGGAATGGGCAAGAGGTTTTCCCCTCGCAGGAGTTGATTCTGGATCGTGGTCGTGGCGACAAGAGCAAAACGCTCTACTTTGTGGGGGCAAAACAAGACGGCATCGCCGCCATGCACTCGCAGAAAATCGGCAATGCCCTGCGCACCGTGGATGACTGGTATCAAGAGGCGGAGGGTAATGGCCCAATTGCCGTGGAGCCTTATGGTTCAGTGACGACCCAAGGCAAAGCCTATCGCCAGCCCAAAGGCAGCAAAGATGACTTCTATACCCTGTTCGATGGCTGGATGCTGAAAGACAAAGTGCCGACTGAAGCGCAGCAGCACTATGTCATGGCGGTATTGATTCGTGGTGGCGTATTCGGCGAGGCTTGAGATGGATGCCTATATCGAATTCACCCTGCAACCGGATGATGAATTTCCGCAGCATGTGCTGATGGATGCACTTGTGGCGAAACTTCATCGCGTCTTGGTGATGCTTGAAGAAAACAGCATCGGCATCAGCTTTCCCGGCTGGCGTGATGGCGCTTATCCCACCTTGGGCTTGAAGCTACGCTTGCATGGGCAGGAAACGGCGCTTGAGTGCTTGATGCAGCAGGACTGGTTGCGCGGGATGCGCGACCACTTGCATAGCACCAGGCTTATGCCTGCACCCAAGCCACAGGGCTGGCTGCAAGTGGGGCGGCGTCAGGCCAAGAGTGCAAAAAACATGCGCAAGCGTGCCATGCGTCGGCATCGCTTGAGTGCAGATGCAGCACGCGAATGCATCCCTGATGGCTCGGGCGACCGCCTGGACTTGCCTTTTGTTACCCTGTACAGCCGTAGCACTGGCCAACGCTATCGCCTCTACCTTGATCAGCGCCCAGTCCAACAGCCCAGCCAAGGCGGCTTCAATAGCCACGGACTCAGCCTTGGCGGCAGCGTCCCCCTGTTTTGACCCAAAAATTTCAATGGCCAAGGACGGCCTTTGAAATCAATAAGATACAAGCCCAAAAGAAAATTGGGTTTGCAGGCTGGAAATCCTCATTGTTCTTTGAAAAACAAAAGATTAGAGTGGAAGTGCTCTAGTTCACTGCCGCACAGGCAGCTTAGAAAACAGATGCACGCCGCGATGCAACTCGGCGATAGTTCACTGCCGCACAGGCAGCTTAGAAACGGCGGATCACGATGGTGGTGCGGTCCACTTCGTTCACTGCCGCACAGGCAGCTTAGAAAACTGCGCTGGCCAGCAGCGGGTTTGTGCCACCGTTCACTGCCGCACAGGCAGCTTAGAAATCGTGCGTGTCCAGCGTCCACTTGATGAGCCAGTTCACTGCCGCATAGGCAGCTTAGAAAAAAGGTGGAGCCGGTGGCGCCACCGCCGATGGGTTCACTGCCGCATAGGCAGCTTAGAAATGCTGGCGCGGTTGGAGACCGAGCACGAGGCGGTTCACTGCCGCATAGGCAGCTTAGAAAAGTCGCGCACCGTCCGATACGCAGGCATTCCAGTTCACTGCCGCATAGGCAGCTTAGAAAAATGGCTCGCCGCGTGATAGCCGCTCACAAATGTTCACTGCCGCACAGGCAGCTTAGAAAGATGGCCTCGCGGTCGGCCAGCAGCGCCTCTTGTTCACTGCCGCACAGGCAGCTTAGAAAATCCCGCTATAGCGCCACCACATCAGCCAGTTGTTCACTGCCGCACAGGCAGCTTAGAAAATTCTTCGGCTCCGGGTTCGGGCGATTCGGCGTTCATGCCGTACGGGCAGCGCAATAGGTTTGGATACAAATCTTTGCATTTGCTGGAAGTCTGTGTCAAAATGCGCGACTGATTGTGGAAGGATGTATGCTTCCACGGTGCCAGCGAAATGAGGTGCAGGGAGTGCCTCGTATTCGCCAGACAAGGACAGGTCGCGTGGGGCTCCCCATGTGTGGGGCATTGCGCGTTTGTTTTTGCTCTGGGCGGGCCGGGTGACCGGGCCGCCATTGTTGTTGAATGGATGGTTGTAACGGGGTGGGGCGCAAATAGCCGTTTCACCTGTCGCTCTTTTGAACTTCCTGCGTTTGCAGGGGCTTTGCTGAAAGGCAGGGCTATTAACCGAGGAACTTCCGTCATGACGGACCAAAAAATCCGCATTCGGCTCAAGGCCTTCGATCACCGCCTGATCGATCGCTCGGCCAGCGAGATTGTCGAGACGGCCAAGCGGACCGGCGCGCAAGTGCGTGGCCCGATTCCGCTGCCGACCAAGACTGAACGCTACACCGTGTTGGTCTCGCCGCACGTCGACAAGGACGCGCGCGACCAGTACGAAACCCGCACGCACAAGCGTGTGCTCGATATCGTTGACCCCAATGACAAGACCGTGGACGCGCTGATGAAGCTCGAACTGGCTGCGGGTGTTGACGTGCAAATCAAGTTGACCTGAGGAGCGCATCATCATGTCGACGAAAATTCATCAACTGGGTCTGGTCGGGCGCAAGGCTGGCATGAGCCGCGTGTTTACCGAAGATGGCAAGTCCATCCCGGTGACGCTGATTGAAGCCACCCCGAACCGCATTACCCAAATCAAGACGGTCGAAAACGACGGTTACAGCGCCGTGCAGGTGACTGCCGGTGTCAAGCGTGCTGCGCTGGTCAACAAGGCCGGTGCCGGTCACTTGGCCAAGGCTAAGGTGGAAGCCGGTCGTGGCCTGTGGGAATTCCGCGTGGCGGATGACAAGCTCTCCGGCTTTGAAGTGGGCGGCGAAATTCGCGCCGACATCTTTGCCGAAGGCCAGCTGGTCGATGTCCAGGGCGTGACCAAGGGTAAGGGCTTCCAGGGCACCATCAAGCGCTGGAACTTCACCATGGGTGATGCCACCCACGGTAACTCGCTGTCGCATCGTGCTCCGGGCTCGATTGGTCAGCGTCAGACTCCGGGCCGTGTGTTCCCGGGTAAAAAGATGTCCGGTCACATGGGTGCCGAAACCCAGACCACCCAGAACCTTCAGGTTGTGAAGGTGGATGCCGAGCGCGGCCTGATTGCCGTGCGCGGTGCGGTGCCGGGTGCGCCGGGTGGTGATGTCATCGTGCGTCCGGCAAGCAAGGGAGCATGAGCATGGAACTGACCATCAAAAACGGCGGCAAGGTGTCGGTATCCGACGCGGTGTTTGGCCGTGAATTCTCTGAAGACCTGGTGCATCAGGTCGTGGTGGCTTACCGCAACGCCGGTCGCGCTGGTACCAAGGCGCAGAAGACCCGTTCGGAAGTCAGTGGTACCACCAAGAAGTCCAAGCGCCAGAAGGGCGGCGGTGCCCGTCACGGTGCGTTGACTGCGCCGATCTTTGTCGGCGGTGGCGTGACCTTCGCGGCCAAGCCGCGCAGCTTTGCGCAGAAAGTCAACCGCAAGATGTATCGCGCTGCGATGTCCGCCATTCTGTCGGAACTCAATCGCCAGGATCGCCTGATGGTTGTGGATGCCATCGAAGTGGATTCGCCCAAGACCCGTGGTCTGGTTGGCAAGCTCAAGGAGCTGGAAGCAGGCAAGCGCCCGCTGCTGGTAATTGAGGAAGCCAGTGAATCGCTGTACCTGGCTGCTCGCAACCTGCCCTACGTCGAAGTACGTGATGTGCAGGGCTTGGATCCGGTGTCGCTGGTAGCCTCCGACTCGGTGATCATCACCACCGATGCGGTGAAGAAAATCGAGGAGTGGCTGGCATGAGCACCAATATCTATGAAGTGATTCGTACGCCGCGCGTTTCGGAAAAAACCGCGCGTTTGCAGGAAGTTTCTAATCAATACGTCTTTGAAGTGGCTACCACGGCGACCAAGGCCGATGTCAAGGCTGCCGTTGAGCAGATCTTTGATGTCAAGGTCGAGGCGGTGAACGTGGTCAACGTGAAGGGCAAGCAGAAAGGCTTCCGTTCACGTCCCGGTCGCCGTAGCGACTGGCGCAAGGCTTACGTCAAGCTGGCCGAAGGCCAGGCCATCGACGTGACGGCGAAGGCCTAAGGAGTACACCATGCCTTTGATGACTTTCAAACCGACCTCCGCCGGCCGCCGTAGCGCGGTTCGCGTGGTCACGCCTGATCTCCATAAGGGTGCGCCATATGCACCGCTTTTGGAAAAGCAGGGCAAAACTGGTGGCCGCAACCATCACGGCCGTATCACCACCCGCCATATCGGTGGCGGTCACAAGCAGCACTACCGCATCATCGACTTCAAGCGCAACAAAGAAGGCATTCCGGCCAAGGTTGAGCGCATTGAATATGATCCCAACCGCACTGCGCACATCGCGTTGCTGCTGTACGTGGACGGTGAGCGTCGCTACATCATCGCCCCGAAGGGTCTGAAGGCGGGCGACCAGGTGCTGTCGGGTGAGTCCGCACCGATTCGTGCCGGCAACACCCTGCCGCTGCGCAATATCCCGGTGGGTACCACTATCCACTGCATCGAAATGAAGCCGGGCAAGGGCGCGCAAATGGCGCGTGCTGCCGGCGCCGGTGTGCAGCTGATTGCACGCGAGCAAGGCTATGCCACGTTGCGCCTGCGCTCGGGCGAAATGCGCAAGGTGCCAGTGGAATGCCGTGCCACCATCGGTGAAGTCGGCAACGTCGAGCACAACCTGGAAAAGCTGGGTAAAGCCGGTGCCAAGCGTTGGCGCGGCGTGCGTCCCACCGTCCGCGGTGTGGTGATGAACCCGGTTGACCACCCGCACGGCGGTGGTGAAGCCAAGGCCGGCCAAGGTAATCCGCACCCGGTCACCCCGTGGGGCGTCCCGACCAAGGGTTACAAGACCCGCAAGAACAAGCGCACCCAGAAGTTCATCGTGCGCGATCGCAGGAGTTAATCGGCCATGGCACGTTCACTCAAAAAAGGCCCGTTCATTGACCACCACCTGTTGAAGAAGGTGGAAGAAGCGGGTAATAACACCAAAAAGCCGATCAAGACCTGGTCGCGTCGCTCGATGATCCTGCCGGAAATGGTGGGCTTCACCATCGCTGTCCACAACGGCAAGAATCATGTGCCGGTGCTGGTCAACGAAAACATGGTGGGCCACAAGCTCGGCGAATTCGCGCTGACCCGTACCTTCAAAGGTCACGGCGGCGACAAGAAGTCGAAATAAGGAGAGATGACAATGGAAGCCAAAGCAGTCCTGCGCACCGCGCGCATCTCCCCGCAGAAAGCCCGTCTGGTGGCAGATCAAGTTCGCGGCCTGCCCGCAGCCCGTGCGCTTGACCTCCTGAAGTTCAGTGACAAGAAGGCCGCTGCCATGATTCACAAGCTGTTGTGGTCGGCAGTTTCCAACGCTGAAAACAATGTCGGTGCCGATGCTGATGCACTCAAGGTCAAGACCATCATGGTCGATGAAGGCCCCACCCTGAAGCGCTTCATGGCGCGTGCCAAGGGTCGTGGTACTCGCATCTTGAAGCGCACCAGCCACATCACCATCGTCGTCGCCGAGGGCAAGTAATCATGGGTCATAAAGTACATCCCGTAGGCATCCGTCTTGGCATCGCCAAGGACTGGAATTCCAAGTGGTATGCCGGCAAGAAGGAATATGCCGAGTTTCTGGCCGCTGACCTCAAGGTTCGCGACATGCTGCGCAAGAAGCTGGCCGCAGCCGGTATCAGCAAGATCACCATTGAGCGTCCGGCCAAGTCCGCACGCGTCACCATTCACACCGCCCGTCCGGGCGTGGTGATCGGCAAGCGTGGTGAGGACATCGAAAAGCTGCGCAAGGAAGTTTCCGACATGATGGGCGTTCCGGCGCACATCAATGTCAGCGAAGTGCGCAAGCCTGAACTCGATGCACAGCTGGTGGCCGAGTCCATCGCCCAGCAGCTGGAGCGCCGCATCATGTTCCGTCGTGCCATGAAGCGTGCGGTGGGCAATGCCATGCGCCTTGGCGCACTCGGCATCAAGGTCAATGTTGCTGGCCGCTTGAATGGCGCTGAAATCGCCCGTTCGGAGTGGTACCGCGAAGGCCGCGTGCCGCTGCACACCTTGCGTGCAGACATCGACTACGGCTTTGCCGAAGCCCACACCACCTATGGCGTGATCGGCATCAAGGTCTGGATCTACAAGGGCGAAATCTTCGACTTCGCGCAAGTGGGCCAGGAAAAGAACGAAGAGCCGCGCAATGAGCGTAGCGAGCGTCCTGCTCGTGCACCGCGTCAACCGCGTGGCGAACGTGAAGCAAGGGGTTAATCATGTTGCAACCCAAACGTACCAAGTATCGCAAGCAGCACAAGGGCCGTAATGAAGGCCTGTCCTGGAGCGCAAACCAGGTGTCGTTCGGTGAGTATGGCCTGCGTGCCACGCAAACCGGCCGTCTGACCGCGCGTCAGATCGAAGCTGCCCGTCGTGCCATCAGCCGCTACGTCAAGCGTGGCGGCAAGATGTGGATCCGCGTGTTCCCCGACAAGCCGATTACCGAAAAGCCGATCGAAGTCCGCATGGGCTCGGGTAAGGGTAATGTGGAATACTGGGTCGCGCAGATTCAGCCGGGTCGTATGATCTATGAAATCGAAGGCGTCAGCGAAGAAGTGGCACGCGAAGCGTTCCGCCTGGCTTCTGCCAAGCTTTCGGTGACCACCCAATTTGTGAACCGGACGGTGCGCTGATGGAACTGAAAGAACTCCGCCAAAAGTCTGGCGCCGAGCTGAAGGCTCACCTTCTTGATCTGCAGAAAGAGCAATTCTCCCTGCGCATGCAGAAGGCGACCGGCCAGCTGGCCAAGACCCACGAAGTGCGTCGCGTTCGTCGCGAAATCGCACGTGTCAAAATGCTGCTCGGCGCTGCCGGGCAGTAACCCACAGGATTGACCATGAATAACACTGATAAAAAGCAGCACACGGTCGAAGGCCGCGTGGTCAGCAACAAGATGGACAAGACGGTGACGGTGCTGGTTGAGCGTCACGTCAAGCACGCGCTGTACGGCAAGTACATCCGCCGCTCCACCAAGCTGCATGCCCATGACGCTGAAAACGCCTGCAAAGAAGGCGATCTGGTTCGCATCGTCGAATGCGCACCGTTGTCCAAAACCAAGAACTGGCGCGTGGTTGAAGTCCTCGCCCAGGCAGCCGAATAACGAGGAGGCCCTACCATGATCCAGATGCAAAGCCGCCTCGACGTTGCCGACAACTCCGGTGCCAAGGAAGTCATGTGCATCAAGGTGCTGGGTGGTTCCAAGCGCCGTTATGCCGGCATTGGCGACATCATCAAGGTGTCGGTGAAAGAAGCCATTCCGCGCGGCAAGGTGAAGAAAGGCGATGTTTACAATGCTGTCGTGGTGCGTACCCGCAAGGGTGTGCGTCGCGCCGATGGCAGCCTGATTCGCTTCGACGGCAACGCCGCCGTGCTGCTCAACAACAAGCATGAACCGATTGGTACCCGTATCTTCGGGCCGGTCACGCGCGAACTTCGCTCGGAAAAGTTCATGAAGATCGTTTCGCTTGCCCCTGAAGTGCTGTAAGGGAGAGGACACCATGAATCGCATCAAGAAAGGCGACCAGGTCGTCGTTATCACCGGCAAGGACAAGGGCAAGAAAGGCGATGTCATTCGCGTCCTGGGCGACCGCGTGGTCGTGTCCAATATCAACATGGTCAAGCGCCACACCAAGGCCAACCCGCAAGCCGGGCAGCCCGGTGGCATCATCGAGCGCGAAGCCTCGATCCATGTTTCCAACGTGATGCTGTTCAACCCGGCCACCGGCAAGGGCGAGCGCATCAAGACCAAGGTGCTGGAGGATGGACGCAAGATTCGCGTGTTCCGCTCCAGCGACGAGGCGGTTGACGCCTGAGGAATGAAGCTATGACCACTCGACTGGAAAAAATCTACAAGGAAGAAGTGGTGCCGGCGCTGATGAAGCGTTTTGGCTACACCAATCCGATGGAAGTGCCGAAGATCACCAAAATCACCCTGAACATGGGTGTGGGTGAAGCGGCGACCAACAAGAAAGTGCTGGAAAATGCCGTGGCCGACATGGCCAAGATTTCGGGTCAAAAGCCCGTGGTCACCAAGTCGCGCATTTCCGTGGCTTCGTTCAAAATCCGTGACGGCTGGCCGATTGGCTGCAAAGTCACCCTGCGTCGTGCGCATATGTACGAGTTTCTTGATCGCCTGATCAATATCTCGCTGCCGCGTGTGCGTGACTTCCGTGGTGTTTCGGGCAAGTCGTTTGACGGTCGCGGCAACTTCAACATGGGTGTGAAGGAACAGATCATCTTCCCGGAAATCGACTTCGACCAGATCGATGCGACCCGTGGCATGGATATCGCCATCACCACCACCGCCAAGACCAACGAAGAAGCCAAGGCTTTGCTTGAAGCCTTCCGCTTCCCGTTCCGCTGATCAAGAGAGATACGCATGGCCAAGACCAGCATGATCAACCGTGATCTCAAGCGCACTAAGCTCGTCAAGCAACATGGCGAAAAGCGTGAGGCGCTGAAGAAGATCCTGAAGAGCCAGACCGCTTCCTATGAAGAAAAAATGGAAGCCTCGGTCAAGTTGCAGAAACTGCCGCGTGACTCCTCGCCTGTTCGCCAGACCACCCGTTGTGCTTTGACGGGGCGTCCGAAGGGCGTTTACAGCAAGTTCGGCCTGGGCCGCAACAAGCTGCGCGAAGCCACCATGCGTGGCGACGTGCCAGGTCTGCGCAAAGCCTCCTGGTAACTGCATCGGCAACGGGCAGGCGCAATGCCTGCCCGTTGGCATGTAAACTTGCGCCGTGGAGCAATCTGCGGCACAATAAGCAGCTTTCCAAGCTTCAAGCTCCGGTTGGCCTTGTGCCTGCCGGGTTTATCCATCCACAAGATTTCTGCGAAAGCGGATATCGGTGCTGACTCAAGGAATAATTCATGAGCATGACTGATCCCATCGCCGACATGCTGGTGCGCATCAAGAATGCCGCTGCAGTTGGCAAGCCGACGGTGAAAATGCCGTCCTCCAAGACCAAGGTCGCCATCGCCAACGTCCTCAAGGCCGAAGGCTATATCGCCGACCTGCGCGTTGAAGACCTGGGCGGCGGCAAGGCCGAGCTCGAGGTCGAACTCAAGTATTTCCAGGGCAAGCCTGCCATTGAAACCCTGAAGCGCGTTTCGCGCTCGGGTTTGCGCCAGTATCGCGGCAAGAATGATTTGCCGAAAGTGCTCGGCGGCCTCGGTATTGCCATCGTTTCCACCTCCAAGGGCATCATGACCGATGCTGCTGCACGCCAGGCTGGCGTCGGCGGTGAAGTCCTGTGCTTCGTGGCCTAACAGGAGGGAATCCCATGTCTCGCGTAGCCAAGAAGCCGATCGCTCTGCCCAAGGGCGTGGAAATCAAGAACGAAAACGGTCAGATCAATGTCAAGGGTGGCAAGGGCAACCTGTCCATCGCCCATCCCGAAGGGATTGACCTGAAGGTTGAAAACAACGAAATCCTGCTGAATGCAGCCAGCCCCGAGCGCGTTGCCATGACCGGCACGCTGCGTGCCATCCTGGCCAATATGGTCAAGGGCGTCTCCGAAGGTTTCGAGCGCAAGCTGGAGCTGGTCGGCGTGGGTTATCGTGCCTCGATGCAGGGCAAGGATCTGAACCTGGCGCTGGGTTTCTCGCACCCGGTCGTGTTCAACACCCCCGAAGGCATCACCATCACCACCCCGACCCAGACGGAAATCGTCGTGGCCGGTGCTGACAAGCAACTGGTGGGTCAGGTCGCCGCCAAGATTCGTGCCTATCGTCCGCCGGAGCCTTACAAGGGTAAGGGTGTGAAATATTCCGACGAAGTCATCATCCGCAAGGAAGCCAAGAAAGCCTAAGGCGCTCGCGGGTGAAGTGTTGAAACTTCACCCTGGCATCCCATGTTTTCAGCTTCCAAGAGAGTATAGAAATGGACAAGAAATCCGCCCGTCTGCGTCGTGCCAAGAGCACCCGCGCCCATATCCGCAAGCTCGGCGTGCCGCGCCTGTCGGTGCTGCGTACCGGTCAGCATCTGTATGCCCAGCTGTTTACTGCTGATGGCTCCAAGGTGCTGGCTTCGGCTTCCACCACCCAGTCCGATGTGATGGATGGCCTGAAGAACGGCAAGAACATCGAAGCTGCTGCCAAGGTCGGTCGCCTCATTGGTGAGCGTGCCAAGGCTGCCGGCATCGAGTCCTGTGCCTTTGACCGCTCCGGTTACCGCTACCACGGTCGCATCAAGGCGCTGGCCGATGCGGCGCGTGAAGCCGGCCTGCAGTTCTAAGATTCCCATTCGGGTGGCTGCCTTGCGCGGCCGCCCGCGATGGTTATGTGTCACCCAACAACGATAAGCGGCAATGCCGCAAGTAACCCATAAGGAATTCACAATGGCAGAAGAACGTCAATCGCGTGGCCGTGATCGTGATCGCGCTCCGCGTGAAGAAATCGATGACGGCATGATTGAAAAGCTGGTGGCGGTCAACCGCGTCAGCAAGACCGTCAAGGGCGGTCGTCAGTTCACCTTTACCGCACTGACCGTGGTCGGTGATGGCAATGGCAAAGTCGGCTTCGGCTATGGCAAGGCGCGCGAAGTGCCGGTGGCCATCCAGAAGTCGATGGAACAGGCACGCAAGAGCCTGAAGACGGTTGACCTCAACAATGGCACCCTGTGGCACTCGGTGAAATCCGGCCACGGTGCGGCGCGCGTTTACATGCAGCCCGCTTCCGAAGGTACCGGCGTGATTGCCGGTGGTGCGATGCGCGCCGTGCTGGAAGCGGTCGGTGTCAAGAACGTGCTGGCCAAGGCTACCGGCTCGCGCAACCCGATCAATCTGGTGCGCGCCACCCTGAAGGGGCTGACCGCGATGCACTCGCCTGCCAATATCGCTGCCAAGCGCGGCAAGAAGGTCGAGGAGATTCTCCATGTCCAATAACAACAATACGGGCACCGTGAAGGTGCGTCTGGTCAAGGGTCTGCGCGGCTCGCAGGCCAAGCATCGCCTGTCGGTGCGTGCGCTGGGTTTGAACAAGCTCAATGACGTGCGCGAACTCAAAGACAGCCCGCAGGTTCGTGGCCTGATCAACAAGGTTCACTACCTGGTGCGCGTGGAGGAATAATTCATGAAACTCAATACGTTGAAGCCCGCACCGGGCGCCCGCACCGAGCGCGTGCGCGTCGGTCGCGGCATTGGCTCCGGTCTTGGCAAGACTGCCGGTCGCGGCCACAAGGGTTCGTTCGCCCGCTCCGGCAAGGGCAAAATCAAGGCCGGCTTTGAAGGCGGCCAGATGCCGATGTACATGCGCCTGCCGAAGATCGGCTTCCGTTCGCGCATGGCCAAGGACACTGCCGAAGTGCTGTTGTACCAGCTGGACAAGCTCGAAGCCGGTGAAGTCGATTTCGCTGCGCTGCGTGCCGCCAAGCTGATTCCGGCTGGCGTCAAGAAAGTCAAAGTGGTCAAGAAGGGTGAAGTCACCAAGGCTTTTGTGCTGAAGGGTCTGGTGGCAACGGCCGGTGCCAAGGCGGCGATTGAAGCCGCTGGCGGCAAGGTCGAGGAGTAATCCCGCGATGTCGCGCAGCGCAAGTGCGTTGGCCGGCATGGCAGGCGCTGGCAAGTTCACTGAACTTCGCCAGCGTTTGCTGTTTGTGCTGGGTGCCCTGATTATCTACCGCATCGGCTGCCATATCCCGGTTCCGGGGGTGAATCCCGAGGCGATGACTGCCTTTATGTCGCAGCAGCAGGGCATTGTGAACATGATGAACATGTTCTCGGGCGGGGCTCTGGAGCGTCTGTCGCTGCTGGCGTTGAACGTGATGCCCTACATCACGGCCTCCATCATCATGCAGCTTTGCGTGCAGATCTTCCCCAGCCTGAAAGCCATCCAGAAGGAAGGTGAATCCGGTCGCCGCAAGATTACCCAGTGGTCGCGCACAGGGGCGATTCCATTGGCGGTTTTCCAGGCCATCGGTATTGCCACTGCCTTGCAGGGGCAGGTTGCACCGGATGGTACGCCGGTGGTGACCAACCCGGGCATGGGTTTTGTGTTCACTGCGGTGGTGGCACTGACCGCAGGCAGCATGTTCCTGATGTGGCTGGGCGAGCAAATCACCGAGCGCGGCATCGGCAATGGCGTGTCGCTGATTATCTTTGCCGGTATTGTGGCGGGCTTGCCTGGCGCAGTAGTGCAAACCTTCGAGCAAATCAAGAACGGCGATATGGGCGTGCCAACGGCCATACTGGTTGCCGCACTGGTGCTCGGCTTTACCTGGTTTGTGGTGTTTGTCGAACGTGGTCAGCGCCGCATCACGGTTAACTATGCACGCCGTCAGGGCGGTCGCGGTGGTTATCAGAACCAATCCTCATTCCTGCCGCTCAAGCTCAATATGGCCGGGGTGATTCCGCCAATTTTTGCCAGCTCCATCATCATGTTCCCGGCGACTGCGGCGCAGTGGTTTGGCAATGATGGCGGTGCAGGCATCATGCAGCGCATTGCTGCGGCATTGACGCCGGGGCAGCCGCTGTACCTGATTCTGCTGGCGACCCTGATTATGGGGTTTGCATTCTTCTACACTGCACTGGTGTTCAACTCGCAGGAAACCGCCGACAACCTCAAGAAGTCGGGGGCATTGATTCCGGGTATTCGTCCAGGCAAAGCGACCGGTGACTATATCGACGGCGTGCTGACACGCTTGACACTGGCAGGCTCGATTTACCTGGTCATCGTCTGCTTGCTGCCGGAGTTCATGCGTACCGAGCTGTCCACCCAGTTCTACTTTGGTGGCACTTCGCTGCTGATTGTGGTGGTGGTGGTGATGGATTTCATCGCCCAGTTGCAGGCGCATCTGATGTCGCACCAGTACGAAAGCCTGCTGAAGAAAGCCAACCTCAGGGGCGGGACACGCGGGCGTTGATTCGCCAGCAAAAGCAATCACAGGCTGCCGGATTTTCCGGCAGCCGCACACAAACGCCGAAGTCTGTTATCCTTCGGCATCTTATTCGCGCCGATGCCTCTCACGCATCGGTTTGATGGGCGACCCGGGCGGCATCCCGCGCACGGGTGGATTTCTGTCATGCACCTGCAAGAGTAGCGGGTGTGGCTCGCGCCTCGCAGAGATTCGTTCGCCGGAGCATGGGCACACTCCCCATGCCGGAGCTGTGTGGCTTGCAGCTTTCCTTGAAGCCGGGATATTTGTTATCATTTTCCGTTTCCCCGGCCATTTGCTCTGCATCTGGCCAAAATCAACCGATTGGAGACCGCGTTATGGCGCGAATTGCAGGTGTCAACCTGCCTGCCCAGAAGCATATCTGGGTGGGGCTGCAAAGTATCTACGGCATTGGCCGTACCCGTTCCAAAAAGGTCTGTGAAGACGCTGGTGTGTCGGCAAGCACCAAAGTCCGTGACCTGTCCGAGTCCGAAGTCGAGCGCCTGCGCGCTGAAGTCGGTAAGTACATTGTCGAAGGCGATTTGCGTCGTGAAGTCGGCATGTCCATCAAGCGTCTGATGGACTTGGGCTGCTATCGCGGCCTGCGTCACCGCCGCGGCCTGCCGCTGCGCGGCCAGCGTACCAAGACCAATGCCCGTACCCGCAAGGGGCCGCGCAAGGCTATCAAGAAGTAAGGAATCGACATGGCAAAGCCCTCTGCTACCAAGACCAAGAAGAAGGTCAAGCGCGTCGTCACCGACGGCATTGCGCATGTCCATGCTTCGTTCAACAACACCATTGTGACCATCACCGATCGCCAGGGTAATGCCCTGTCCTGGGCTACCTCCGGTGGCTCCGGTTTCCGTGGCTCGCGCAAGTCCACCCCGTTCGCCGCCCAGGTTGCCGCTGAAAAGGCCGGCAAGGCGGCACTGGACTACGGCGTGAAGTCGCTGGAAGTGCGCATCAAAGGCCCGGGTCCGGGTCGTGAGTCGGCCGTGCGTTCCTTGAACAACGTCGGCTACAAAATCCTCAACATCATCGACGTGACGCCGATCCCGCACAACGGGTGCCGTCCGCCGAAGAAGCGTCGCGTCTAAAAGGAGCTGAAAGACAATGGCTCGTTATATTGGTCCTACCTGCAAGCTCGCCCGCCGCGAAGGCGCCGACTTGTCGCTGAAATCGCCGGCGCGTGCGCTGGATTCCAAGTGCAAACTGGAACAAAAGCCCGGTCAACATGGCCCGAACGCCCGCAAGGGCAAGATGTCCGACTACGCCACCCAGCTGCGTGAAAAGCAGAAGGTCAAGCGTATTTACGGCCTCTTGGAGCGTCAGTTCCGCAACTACTACAAGAAGGCTTCCAACAAGAAGGGCAACACCGGCGAAAACCTGTTGCAGCTTCTGGAAACCCGTCTGGACAATGTCGTTTACCGCATGGGCTTTGCCGTGACCCGCGCTTCGGCTCGCCAGCTGGTGTCGCACCGCGGCGTGCTGGTGAACGGCAAGTTCGTCAACCTGCCGTCCTATGCGGTCAAGGCCGGTGACGAAATCAGCCTTTCTGAACGTGCCCAGAAGCAACTGCGCGTGCAGGAGGCGCTGACGGTTGCCCAGCAGATGGATCTTTCGCCTTCCTGGGTGGAAGTGGACGCCAAGAAGTTCGCTGGCGTGTTCAAGGCCGTGCCGGATCGTGCTGATCTGCCTGCGGACATCAACGAAGCGCTGATTATCGAACTGTACTCGAAGTAATCCCCTCAACCACGAATCCCCGACCGCTCGGGGGTTCGTCAGGAGATGCCCTACATGACGGCTACTGCCCACCAAGTGCTGCGTCCGCGCGCGCCCCAAATCGAACGTACCACCGGCAATCGTGCCAAGGTCGTTATCGAACCGTTGGAGCGCGGATACGGCCACACCCTCGGCAATGCACTGCGTCGTGTGCTGCTGTCCTCGATTCCCGGCTGTGCAATCACCGAGGTTTCGATTGACGGCGTGCTGCACGAATACAGCACCATCGAGGGTCTTCAGGAGGACGTGCTTGAAGTCCTTTTGAATCTCAAGGATGTCGCCATTCGCATGGCAAGCGGCGACAGCACCACCCTGACCCTCAGCAAGAGCGGTGCGGGCGTGGTGACTGCTGCCGACATCCAGCTCGACCACAATGTGGAAGTACTGAACCCCGAGCATGTCATCTGCAATCTGACCAAAGACGTTGCCATCAGCATGCAGCTCAAGGTTGAGCGTGGTTTCGGCTATCAGCCGGCTGCTACCCGTCGTCGTCCGGATGAAGAAACCCGGGCGATTGGCCGCCTGGTGCTGGATGCCAGTTTCTCGCCGGTGCGCCGCGTGGCGTATGCGGTGGAAGCCGCCCGTGTCGAGCAGCGCACCAACCTCGACAAGCTGGTGCTGGATATCGAAACCAACGGCACGATTGATGCAGAAGAAGCCGTGCGTACTGCTGCTGACATCCTGACCGACCAACTTTCGGTATTTGGTGACTTCACCCAGCGTGAGCGCGGTGCTACCAAACAGGCCAGTACCGGCATTGATCCGGCACTGCTGCGCCCGATTGACGACCTGGAGCTGACGGTGCGCTCGGCCAACTGCCTGAAGGCCGAAAGCATCTACTACATCGGTGACCTGATTCAGCGCACCGAAGTGGAGCTGCTCAAGACCCCGAACCTTGGCAAGAAGTCCTTGACCGAAATCAAGGAAGTCTTGGCTCAGCGTGGTCTTTCGCTTGGCATGAAGCTGGACAACTGGCCGCCGGCCGGTGCTGCCCAGCACGGTATGCTGGGTTGATTTTTCCCTGCCCGCCTGTTCGCAGGCGGGCAAGGTTTTAACGGGTTATCGGCCCACTGCGGCTCATGGAAAGCGCCGCCGGACCATCCGCAGTCCATCAAAGCGTCAGGATGACGACAGCGAAGTTCAACGCCTCAATCTTTTAATTCAAGGAACAAACTCATGCGTCACAAGAATGCTGGCCGCAAGTTCAACCGTACCAGTGCTCACCGCGAAGCGATGTTCAAAAACATGGCCGCCTCGCTGATCAAGCACGAAATCATCAAGACCACCCTGCCCAAGGCCAAGGAGCTGCGCCGCGTCGTCGAACCGCTGATTACCCTCGCCAAGGTCGATTCGGTGGCCAACCGCCGTCTGGCCTTTGCGCGCCTGCGTGACAAGGAAGCCGTCGGCACCCTGTTTACCGTTGTCGGTCCGCGCTACACCGCCCGCCCGGGTGGCTACCTGCGTATCCTCAAGTGCGGCTTCCGCGCTGGCGACAACGCTCCGATGGCCTATATCGAAATGGTTGATCGCCCGGGAGCACCGAGCGCCGAGTGAGATCAAGTTCGATAGCAGATATTCAAAGCCCCGGCCCAGTGTCGGGGCTTTGCTTTTGGGGAGACAGAGGCTCTTCAATTCCTGGTGACATTTGTCATGCGCAACGCCTGTGCTTTGCCACTGCTGTTTTCGGGCTGATGCCGGCAAGCTGTCGCCATCATTGGCAATGGGGCAGGGCGATGGCTCAGGTCTTGGCGCAGCTTGAAAATGTGCACAAAAACTATGGCGCAGTACGCGCCTTGAACGGGCTGGATATGGCCCTGCATGCAGGGGAAGTGCTGGCGGTGCTGGGGCGCAATGGCGCGGGCAAGAGCACCGCGATTGCATTGTGGCTGGGGCTTGAGCGTGCGCAATCGGGTGTGGTGCAGTTGTTTGGCAAGGCGCCCGGTGCAATGGCGCAGCGCCGCCGTATCGGCGTGATGCTGCAAAGCGCCAGTCTGCCGGAAGCCTCCACCGTGCAGGAATTATTGCAAGTTGCCCGCGCCTGTTATCCGCAGCCGATGGCGCTGGATGCGTGCATGCGTCTGGCCGGGGTGGAAGGCTTGGCAGCGCGCCGCTACAAACAGCTTTCCGGCGGCCAGCAGCGCCGGGTGCAGTTTGCCCTGGCAGTGTGCGGCGAGCCGGAAGTGCTGTTTCTGGATGAGCCAACCACGGGGCTGGATATTGATGCGCGCAGCCGTTTATGGGCGGCCATCGGCGAGCTGCGCCAGCGCGGTACGGCCATCGTGCTGACCACGCATTATCTGGAAGAGGCCGAAACCCTGGCCGACCGGGTGCTGGTGGTTGACGCTGGCCGGGTGCTGGCCGAGGGCACGGTGGATGAAATCAGGCGCCAGGTGGCCTTGCAGAAAATCCGCTGCCATAGCCGTCTGGATATGGCCGCTGTCACAGCCTGGCCGGAGGTGGTGGATGCTCGCCGTGACGAGGCTGGGCAGCTACTCATCACCACGGCTGATGCGTTGAAAGTGCTGCCGCAGCTAATGGCTGCCGACAGCATGCTGGCGGCGCTGGAAGTCACCCGCCCAAGCCTGTCCGATGCTTTTCTTGCTTTGACTCAGGAGCCGCAGGAATGAACGCCACAACACACAAACCCGGCGCGGTATCGCTGATGCGTATCCACTGGCTGGAATTCATCAACGAGTGTCGGCGCAGCTTTCGCACGCCCTCCTATTACTTGCCGACCCTGCTGTTTCCGCTGTGTTTTTTCCTGATGTTCGCGGTGATTCTGGGCAAGGGCAGCGCCAGCGCCGCCCCTTATATGCTGGCCAATTACGGCGTGTTTGGTTCGGCGATGGCGGCGCTGTTCGGGGTAGGGCTGGGCATTGCCAGCGAACGCGAAAGCGGCCTGATGCGGCTGCGCCGGGTGATGCCGATGCCGATGTCGGCGGTATTGCTTGCCAAACTGGGGATGGCGATGCTGTTTGCGCTCATCATCAGTCTGCTGATGATGATTTTGACACTGCTGTTTACCCAGGCCACGCTGACGCTGGCGCAGTCGCTGCGGCTGCTGGCAGTGCATACCCTGGGCGCCCTGCCATTTGCAGCCTTGGGCGTGTTTCTGGGCAGCCTGGCTGGCGCCAATGGCGCGGTGGCGATTATCAATCTGGTGTTCCTGCCGATGGCCTTCCTGTCCGGCCTGTGGATGCCGTTGTCGATGCTGCCTGCCTGGGTGGCCGATGCCGCGCCACTGTGGCCGCTGTATCACCTGGCGCAACTGGCGCTGGAGGCCCTGAATCTTGGCAGCGAAAAATCCGTCTGGCTGCATGCGGGGGGATTGCTGTTGACCACGCTGCTGTTTGCGCTACCGGCCATCCGCCGTTTGCATATGCGCTAGGCTTGTCGGTGATGAAACGCGCGCTCGCCACCCGCTTGCAAAACTACACCGCCCAGCATGGCTGGGAGCCATTGCTGAGCCTGGCTTATCTGGCATTCCTGTTTGTACCGCTTTTGGGGCGCTGGTTGAGCGTCAGCGATGACTGGCGGCAGGTGCCGTTCCATTGGGGTGCGACTTTATGTTCAGTCGCGCTGTTTTTGCCGCTGTACTTTTGTGTGCTGCATGCAGACAGGCGTTACCAGCCCTGGGCGCTGGCCGGTGTTTTTGTCCTTGGTATCGGCTTGCTGCCCTGCAATGCGTTTGCCAATACCTATGTGATTTATGCCGGGGCATTGCTGATTTATCTGCATGGCGGCCTGCGCGGCAAATTGGCGGCGCTTTTGCTGATGCAGCTCATTTATGGCGCATGGGTGTGGCGCCATTACCCGCTGCAATGGGCAGGACTGCATATTGGCACGGTGGCCTTGCTCAGTATCACGATTTTCTTCTTCAACTATCTGGAGCAGCAGCGCCAGCGCGAGCAGGCGGCGCTGAAGCTGACCCAGGATGAAGTGCGCAGGCTGGCCAGCATGGCCGAGCGCGAACGCATTGGCCGCGACCTGCACGACAGCCTCGGGCAAACCCTGTCCACTGTGGTCTTGAAGGCTGAACTGGCACAACGCCTGGCTGACAAGGACAGTCAGGCTGCCGCCGGGCAAATGCAGCAGGTGGCCGCCATCGCCCGCGATGCACTCACCCAGATGCGCGAAGCGGTCAGCGGCATACGCAGTGCGATGCTGGCGGCGGAACTGGCCTCGGCGAAAATCCTGCTGGAAATGGAAGGTATCCAGATGCAAAGCGAAATCGACACGTTGCCGCTATCGCCGGAGTACGAAACTGCACTGGCCTTGGCGCTGCGCGAGGCGGTCACCAATGTGCAGCGCCATGCCCGCGCCAGTAACGTCATGGTGCGGCTTGAGCATGACGAATCCAATCGGCAGGTGGTGATGAGCATTACCGATGACGGGCGCGGCGGCGCCACGCCGCGTGGCACAGGCCTGGCCGGCATGGCCGAGCGTATCCAGGCGCTAGGCGGCCAATTGCAGATTGAATCGGCAAAAGGCCGGGGCACGCGCCTGACTTTGAAATTGCCGATGGAGCGCGCGGCATGATTCGGGTGTTGCTGGCCGAAGACCAAACCCTGCTGCGCGAGGCGATGACGGCATTATTAAGTTTGGAGCCGGATATCGAAGTCATCGCCAGCGTGGCCGATGGCGAGGCCGCCTGGCAGGCGCTGCAAACCCAGGCGGCGGATATCGTGCTCACCGATATCGAGATGCCAAGACTTTCCGGTTTGGCGCTTGCGCAGCGTATCGCGGAAAACCGTTTGCCGGTAAAGGTGGTCATTGTCACCACCTTCGCACGGGCAGGTTTTTTGCGCCGCGCCCTGGAGGCCGGTGTGCAGGGCTATTTACTCAAAGACGCGCCGATGGAGCGGCTGACCGAAGCCTTGCGCCGCGTCATGCAAGGCCAGCGCAGCATCGACCCGCAACTGGCGCTGGAAGCCTGGCAGGAGCCCGACCCGCTGACCGAACGCGAGAGGCAAATCCTGCGCATGGCAGGCGAGGGACTGAGTAACAAGGTCATTGCCCGCGAGCTGAGCCTCTCGCCGGGCACGGTACGCAATTACCTGTCGGAGGCCATCATCAAACTGGGGGTAGGCAACCGCGTCGAGGCCTATCGGCTGGCCTGGCAGAAGGGCTGGTTGTAACCTCAGCTTTGCTTCAACCATTCCAGCCGGACGCGTCCCTGGCCGTTTTCGCCCAGCGTTTTGGCAAGGACTTCGAGTGCCGGTTGCAGGGTTTTATCAAGCTGCCAGGGCGCATTCCAGACCATCAGGCCACTGCCGTTCATACGCAGTGGCGAATCGTCCGGGCGTACCAACAGCTCGCAAAGCAGTGCTGACTTGGCAGGCAAGGCTGCCGCGCGACGCATGAAAGAAGCCAGTACGCGGCCTTGCTTGATGGGATACCACAGCGCATAAATGCCCTGCGGCCAGCGCCCGAGCGCATCGCCGATGGCAGCCAGCGCGGTATCAAACTCGGCCAGTTGCGCCTCGTAGGGTGGGTCGATCAGAACCAGCCCGCGATTCAAGCGGGTTGTGCCATCGCGCGGTGGCAGCAGTGCCTTCATCGCGGCATAGCCATCCCGGTGATGTACATGCAGGCGTGGCTCGGCAGCAAAATGCCGGTGCAGTGCAGCGGCTTCTTCAGCCTGCAATTCACAGGCGACCACCCGGTCCTGCGCGCGCAGCGCATGTGCCAAGAGCCAGGGCGAGCCAGGATAGGCGCTTGCGCCATGCGTTGCCCGGCAGGCAGCCACGGCAGCCAGGTAGCGGTCAAGCAAGGCATTCTGGCCTGCGCTGAGCCGGGCGATACCGCCTTCGGCCTCGCCGGTGCGCTGCGCCTCGTCGGCATCCAGCCAGTACAGCCCGCGCCCGGCATGGGTATCCAGCGCAAAACAGGCGGCAGGCTTGGCAGTCAGCGCCTGGCAAAGCGCCAGCAGGACGATGTGCTTGATGACATCGGCATGATTGCCGGCATGAAAACCGTGGCGATAGTTCATGGCTGAAACTGTGGCAAAGGAAGGCGAATGCTATAGCAGATGCACAGGTTCCGAGTGGGTAATGGGAACCCTTTTGGGAGGGCGTTGTTCAGACCTTCCAAAATTTTGCGCTTCACCCTGCGCAGGCGTGTGTTCAAAAAACATTGCAAACCTGTTGCAGTGGGCATGTCTGTTGCGTCATGCTCAAGCCATCGCAGGCCAGGACAGGGATGCCCCGCTGGTTTTCCGGCCGGCAATGGCCGCAGCTCTTGTGAGGTGCGTGATGTTGGTTGCAGCTTCAAATGGGGTTTGGCAGGTTTCCATCAAGACCTGGATACGTGCGGCTGTGTTGTTGATTGCGACGGCACTTGCAGCCTGTGCGGCTCAGCCTGATACCGACAAGCCGGGGGCGGGCAATGACGCAGTCGGTGCCAATGCAGAAGAAGTGCGCCTTTGGGTGGAAACTTCCGAAGGCGCCATGCTGTGGGCGGTCTATCCGGGCAAAGCCCCGGTGACGGCCAACAATTTTTTGCGTCTTGTCGATGCCAGGGCATATGACGGTGGCAGTTTCTACCGCACCGTGCGTCCGGACAATGACCGTAATCCGGCCACTATCAATGTGATTCAGGGGGGCATTTCAAGGCCGGATGTGGCTGATGCGAAGCCTGCGCCGTTTCCGCCGATTGTGCATGAAAGCACGGCCGATACCGGTTTGCGTCATGTCGATGGCGCCTTGTCGATGGCGCGACTTGAGCCGGGCAGCGCACAGGCCGAGTTTTTCGTTTCCATCGGTGATAACCCGGTGCTGGATGCAGGTGGCGCGCGCAACCCGGACAAACTGGGCTTTGCCGTATTCGGACAGGTGCTGCAAGGCATGGAGGTGGTGAGAAAAATCCATGCGTCTTCTGCCAATGCACCCACCGATGAGCCTTATGTCAAAGGCCAGATGCTGGATGCGCCGGTACGCATCATTTCCATTCGTCGTCAAACAGACTTTCCCGCCAGGAGTATCTGATCATGCCCAAGCCCAGTTTGTTGGCCAGTGCCGTTGCCCTGGTATTGGCCGGTATCACGTTTGCTGTACCCGCTGTGGCGCAGAGCAATGAAGGCACGCCAGCGGCGGAAACTTCTGCTGCATCACTGGACAAAGTGGTGGTGACCGGCTCGCGCATCCAGTCGCCGAACATGGATACGCCCAATCCGATTTCCAGCATCGACCGCGAAGCCATTGCCTACACCGGCAAAACCAATGTGCAGGAAGTGGTGAATGAAGTCGGCGCACTGGTCGGCTCCGATGGCGACAATGAAGTCAGCAATGGCGAAAGTGCGCTGAACCTGCGCAATCTCGGCCCCAACCGTACCTTGGTACTGGTGGACGGGCATCGTTTTGTCAGCGGTTTTTCCGGCACCAGCGCGGTGGATGTGAATGTGATTCCCACCGCACTCATTGAGCGCGTGGACGTGCTGACCGGCGGCGCTTCGGCCATTTACGGTGCCGATGCGGTGACCGGGGTGGTGAACTTTGTGTTGAAGCGCAATTTTGAAGGCTTGGCGATTGAAGGCCAGTATGGCGATGCCCAGCGTGGCGATTTTCGTGACCAGCAGTATTCGCTGACCTTCGGGCGCAATTTTGCCGAAGGCCGAGGCAATATCACCGCCAGCTATACCTTCGGCAGCCGTCCGCTGACCCCGGCCACGGCACGCAGGCAGTCCAGTACCGAGGTGCATGAGCAGGTCAATAATCTGAGCGGCAGCAGCCCGCGTTATGTGCTGATGCCGGGTACCCGCGAGGCGTTTTTCACCGAGGGCGGTGCGCGCTTTGACCCGTTCAATCCCACTGGCGGCTTCAATGGGGATGGCACACCGTTCCAGCATGGGGTGAATGTCGGCAGTTTTGGCGGTACTGGCGAAGTTGGCGGCGATGGCATCCCCAACTGGCTGCTGTTTGCCCAGGGCATCCGGCCGATGGCGCGCCGCAACCTGTTGACGGTTAAGGCCGATTACGATGTCAGTGATGCTTTCCGGCCTTATCTCAGCCTGCATTATGCCGACATCAAAAACCGCTCCATCGAGCAGCACTCGCTGACTGTGGGCAGCCAGGCCAAGCGTGACAACCCGTATCTACCGGCCACGGTGCTGGAAGCCTTTGGCGGTATTGATGGCACGCGCCCGATCATGTTCAACCGCTGGGATCTGGATTCGGGTTTTCGGGATGACAAGATAGACAAGCAATCCTGGCGTATCCTGGTCGGCGCCAAAGGCGATCTGGGGCAATATCTGCGCTACGACCTGTCGCTCAATCATGGCCGCTCCGAGCGCAGGCAAGTCATCGCCAACAACCGCATGTACGATCGCTATCTGGCAGCGATGGATGCGGTGATTGATCCGGCCACCGGGCAGGTGACCTGTCGTAGCAATCTTGATCCGGCAAGTTTCAACAGTCTGCCAATCGACTTTATTTCCACCTCGTTTGTGACCTCGCTAGGGCCTGTGACCTTCACCCCGGGGCCGGACAGTGGCTGCGTACCGTTCAATCCGTTTACCCGTGACAACAGCGTCAACCAGGCCGCCATCCACTGGATTTGGATTCCCACGCAAAATCGCCTGCTCAACAAGCAGACCGTGATGAATGGTTATCTGGCTGGCGATAGCGGTGGCTTTTTCAATCTGCAGGGGGGGGCGATTGACATGGTGCTGGGGGCTGAATACCGCAAGGAGCAGTCCGACTACGATTTTGACGCGTTCTCCGGTTCGCGCCGTCTGGTGGCCTATACCAATGGCAGCGACCTTTCCGGCAAGTTCAGCGTGCGCGAAGCCTTTGCTGAAGTCTCGCTGCCGCTGTTCCGCGATATTCACCCGGCAGTGAAACTGCTGAAGCTCGATGCAGCCGGTCGCTATTCGGATTACTCCATCATCGGGGTGACCCGAACCTGGAAGTTTGGCGCAATGTGGGAAACGCTGGCGGGCGTGACCATGCGCGGCACCTGGTCTTCGGCCGTGCGTGCGCCCAATATCGCCGAGTTGTTCGAGCCGCGCCGCGCGATTTCGGCCAGCATGGGCGGTGCACGCGATCCTTGCGCACCGGCCAACTGGAACCTTGGCACCGAATATCGCCGCGCCAACTGCATTGCCGACCTGACTGCGCTGGGCATTGATCCGCACAGCTTCAATCCGATGCTGGGCACTTACTTTCCCGGTATCAGCGGCGGCAATCCCCATCTGGGAGAAGAAACCGCACGTACCCGCACCTATGGCCTGCTCTGGCAACTGCCGTGGCTGCGCAATTTGGTGATGAGTCTGGACTATTTCGATATCCGCATGACAGGAGCAGTGTTGCGTCCCAACCAGGCCAGCCTGTTCAATGCCTGCTATGACTCGCCCACATTGGACAACCCGTTCTGTCGCCTGATTGGCCGCGACCGCACGACTGGCTTTGCCAATTTTGTCGAGCTTTCCTATATCAATGTGGCGGGCATTCGTACCAGCGGCTTTGAATTCAGCTTGCAACACAGCTTGCAAACGGCGCGCGCCGGTACCTTCCGTACCAGCCTCAATGCCACCCGCACGCACCGGCTGGATGTGCAGAAGTCGCTGCTGCCGGTGATTACCGACGAGCTTGGCATTTTTAATACCGACCTTGGCGGCTCATCGCCGGAATGGGTGGTGAATCTTGACCTTGGCTGGCAGTACGGGCGCTGGGATGCCAATTACGGCTTCAATTTCAGCAGCAGTACACTACGTCCGCCACTCATCAATGCGCAGCGCGCCACGGCTGAAAGCTATATCGACCGGCCTTTCGTCAAGGCATTCCGCCATCACGATATCCAGGTGGGTTTCCGTCCCAAGGACGATACCCGCCTGTATTTCGGCATACGCAATCTGGGCGATGAGTATCCGGATGTAGTCCGTGGCTCGCTCAATGGCCCCTCTGGCCGCCAGGGCTTTGCCGGACGTAGCTGGTATCTGGGCTTGCAGATGCATTTTGGCGAAAGTTAAGGAAGGTCTGAACAACGCCTTTCTGGCGTTGCCAGCCCACGCCAAGTCCGGATATGCCGGACTTGGCGTGCACGAATCAATCATTGGCATGTTTGATTCGTGGCAGGGCTCCATGACCTGCGGGGAGCCCTCCAAATATTCAGAGGCTATTAACCTTGGCTTTGCAAAAACAGCCAGGCGCCATTGGTCGGGGTTATTTGCAGACCTGTCTTCGGCATGCACAGGTCATAATGGTGAGCCTGCCAAACTTGACCTGCCATGCCGCTGATTCTGCTTGCCGAAGACGAAACCGCCATCGCCCAGAGTGTGTTGTTTGCGCTGCGTGCCGAGGGCTGGCAGGCCGAGCATCTGCTGCTTGGCGGACAGGTGCTGCCGCGGCTGCGCCAGGGCGGGGTCGATGTCCTGATTCTGGATGTGGGTCTGCCGGATATCAGCGGTTTTGAAGTCTGTCGCGCGCTGCGTGCCGAAAGCGATGTGCCGGTGATTTTTCTGACGGCTCGCGATGGCGAACTTGACCGGGTGTTGGGGCTGGAACTGGGCGGCGATGACTATGTGGCCAAGCCGTTTTCGCCGCGAGAGCTGGTGGCGCGGGTACGGGCAAGGCTGCGCCGCAGTGCGCCGTTCCGGACGGAAGGCTGGCGGGTGTATGGGCGTTTTGCCATTGACGAGGCCGGGCATCGCATCCGTTTCGATGAGCGCCTGCTAGAGCTGACCCGTTACGAATACGGTCTGTTGGCCGCCTTGCTTGCGCGTCCCGGTGCGGTATTGAGCCGCGCGCAGTTGATGGACAGGGTATGGGAAAACGCGCCAGACAGTAGCGACCGCACCGTGGATACTCATGTCAAAACCCTGCGTGCCAAGTTGCGCGATGCCGGTGCGGATTTCGAGGCCATCAAAACCCATCGCGGTCTTGGTTATGCGCTGGAAACCGGGGAGCGTGGCTAGTGCGTATCGGCCTGCGGGTGCTGTTTGGTTATTTCCTGATTGTGGCGCTGGCAGCCGTACTGCTGGCGCAAGTGTTCGTGCAGCAAATCAAGCCCGGCGTTCGGCAGGCGATGGAAGATACGCTGATTGACACTGCCAACTTGCTGGCGGAGCTGGCCGCAGAAGACCTCAAGGCCGGACGGATTGCCGATGGCGCATTTGCAGCGGCGATGCGTGCCAACCAGCAGCGCGATATTCATGCGGAAGTGTATGGCTTTGGCAAGTTGCGTACTTCTTACCGGGTGAGCGTGACCGATGCGCAAGGCATCGTGGTATTTGATTCGGCAGGCCGCGATGTGGGACGCGACAATTCGCGCTGGCGCGATGTGCATCTCACCCTGCGCGGTGAGTATGGCGCGCGCTCCAGCCCGGAAGATGAAACCGACCCGAAAAGCGATAGCGTGATGCATGTGGCTGCCCCGGTCATGGATGGTGGGCGCATCATCGGCGTGCTGACCGTCTCCAAGCCCAACCGCATCGTGGCGCCATTCATCGAGCGCAGCCAGAAAAAAGTGATGGATGCCGGGATTGCATTGCTGGCGGTGGCGCTTGTCACCGGCGTGATTGTCGCCTGGTGGATTTCCAGCCAGCTTTCGCGGCTCAAGCGTTATGCCGATGCAGTCACGCGCGGCGAGCGCGCCAGCGTCCCCAAGGCACATGGCGAGTTCGGCAATCTGGGGCAGGCACTTGCCACGATGCGCGAGAAACTGGAAGGCAAGCAATATGTGGAGGAATACGTCCACGCCCTGACCCATGAGCTGAAAAGCCCGCTGGCGGCGATACGCGGCAGTGCCGAGCTGCTGCAAGACGCCGCTGGCCGGATGAGCGACGAGGAACGCACGGGGTTTATCCGTACCATCGCCGAGCAGGGCGAGCGTCTGGCGCAGATGGTGGACAAGCTGCTGGCATTGGCGGCGGTGGAGCATCGGCAACAACTGGATGCGCCGCAAAGCATCCAGGTGCAGGCGCTTTTGCACAGCGCCGCCGCAGCACTGGCCGCGCCTGCCGCCACTGCGCAAGTGGACATCCGCATCCAGGCAGATGCCGCCTTGCAGCTTCAAGGCGATGCGTTCCTGCTGCGGCAGGCCATCACCAACCTGCTGGACAATGCCATCAGCTTCTCGCCTGCCGGCAGCACGGTCGTACTCAGCGCCGTGCAGACCCGTGGATTGCTGCATATCCGCGTGCAGGACAGCGGCCCGGGCATTCCTGATTACGCACTTGGCCGGGTATTTGAGCGTTTCTATTCATTGCCGCGTCCCGATGGCAGCAGCCGCAGCAGCGGCCTTGGCCTGCCGTTCGTGGCAGAAGTCGCCGCCCTGCATGGCGGCAGCGCCACACTGGGCAATGGCGATAACGGTGGCGCGTTGGCGGAACTTCGCCTGCCATCTCGCTAGGAGCTTGTTCGCGACAGGCATGAAAGTCCGTCAGGCTGTTCACCGTCAGAAACAAGAGGGCGGCACAGTGCAGTTTCTGGTGCTGGGCGGCTAAACTGGGCGCAGTTCCCAGCAAGGTGTTCTCGATGAGTCGAAGCAAGCTGTATCCCGATGCCAAGGCTGCCTTGGCCGATGTCGTGGCCGATGGGCAAACGCTCGCCGTGGGCGGGTTTGGCCTGTGCGGCATTCCCGAAGCCCTGATTGCCGCGCTGCGCGATTCCGGCGTGAAAGGGCTGACTGCGATTTCCAACAATGCCGGGGTCGATGGTTTTGGCCTTGGGCTGCTGCTGGAAACCCGGCAGATCAAGAAGATGATTTCGTCCTATGTGGGCGAGAACAAGGAGTTTGAGCGCCAGTTTCTCTCTGGCGAGCTGGAGCTGGAATTCAACCCGCAGGGTACGCTGGCCGAGCGTCTGCGCGCCGGTGGTGCCGGGATTCCGGCGTTCTTCACCGCCACCGGCTACGGCACCGTGGTGGCCGAAGGCAAGGAAACCCGTGAATTCGACGGCAAGCACTATGTGATGGAAACCGCGCTGCGCGCCGATGTCGCGCTGGTCAAGGCGTGGAAGGCCGACAAGGCTGGCAATTTGGTGTTCCGCAAAACCGCGCGCAATTTCAACCCGGCCTGCGCGATGGCGGGCAAGGTGTGCATCGCCGAAGTGGAAGAACTGGTGGAAACCGGTCAGATCGACCCGGATCAGGTGCATCTGCCCGGCATCTATGTCGACCGCATCGTGGTCAATGCCAGCCCGGAAAAACGCATCGAACAGCGCACCGTGCGCAGCGAAGGAGGTAATTGAGATGGCCTGGACGCGTGATCAGATGGCACAGCGCGCCGCCCAAGAATTGAGCGACGGCGCCTATGTCAACCTCGGCATCGGCCTGCCGACCCTGGTGGCCAATTACATCCCCGAGGGCATGGAGGTGTGGCTGCAATCGGAGAACGGCCTGCTCGGCATTGGCCCGTTCCCGACCGAAGCCGAAGTCGATGCCGACCTTATCAATGCCGGCAAGCAGACCGTCACCGCCGTGGCCGGAGCCAGCTATTTCGGCAGCCATGATAGTTTTGCGATGATTCGCGGTGGACATATCGATCTTGCCATCCTCGGCGCGATGGAAGTGACCGACAAGGGCGACTTGGCCAACTGGATGGTGCCGGGCAAGATGGTCAAGGGCATGGGCGGGGCGATGGATCTGGTCGCTGGCGTCAAGCGCGTGGTGGTGCTGATGGAGCACACCACCAAGAGCGGCAGCCCGAAAATCCTGCCCGAATGCACCCTGCCGCTGACCGGCGTGGGCGTGGTCAACCGCATCATCACCGACCTTGGCGTATTTGATGTCAGCGCAGCGGGCTTGAAGCTGGTGGAGCTGGCCGAAGGCGTGAGCGAGGCGGAAGTGCGCGAAAAAACCGGCGTGCCGCTGGTGTGAGGACTTGCTGCCTTTACCGTTGCAGTAAACAACAAACGCCGGATTCTCCGGCGTTTGTTGTTTCGGGATATGCCCGGTTTTACTTCGGCTTGTGCTTGCAGGTGCTGAGGCCGAATGGCAGATAGGCCGGGCAGATTCGCACCAGGCCGGTGATGAGTGGCAACAGGCCAAGCCAGCCCCAGGCGCCGATATGGCCGGTGAGGGTGAGGCCAATCAGCACCAGACCGAGCACGATGCGCAGCAGGCGGTCGATGCCGCCGACATTGAATTTCATGATGAATGCCTCCGAATCAGTTGTTGGCAGTGGCTTTTTCGCCGCCGAATTCTTCATAGGCGGCCAGTGCGTTGGCAGCATACATCAGCGAGGGGCCGCCGCCCATGTATACGCATACCGAGAGCATTTCTTCCAGTTCTGCACGGCTGCAACCGAGCTTTACCAGCGCCTGGGCGTGATAGCCAAGGCAGGGGTCGCAGCGCGAGGCCACGGCCAGCGCCATGGCAATCAGCTCCTTGGTTTTCTTGTCCAGCACGCCATCGGAAATGGCGGCCTGTGCCAGCGCCGAGAAGCCCTGGGTGGTGGCGGGGATGTCGCGGCGCAGCGGTGCCAGCCAGGAGGAGGTGTGACCAATGATTTCTTTGTAGCTCTTGCTCATATGAACCTCGTTGCCATTGAATACATGATTTCATATTATATTTTTAAGTAAATTGTTTGCAATCCCATGACGCGCACTCCGCTATCCCGGCCAGCCACCCAGATCACCCCCGAGCAGATGCGTGTCGGGGCGGATGCCGCCTTGGCGTTGCTGAAAGTGCTGGCCAATCACGACCGGCTGATGCTGCTGTGCCAGCTCTCGCAGGGCGAGGCCACAGTGGGGGCATTGGAAGTGGCGCTGGGGATTCGCCAGCCGACTCTTTCACAGCAGCTGGCCGTGCTGCGCAATGAGGGACTGGTCAGCACCCGCCGCGAAGGCAAACACATCCATTACGCGATAGCGAGTGCCGAGGCGCTGAGGCTTTTGCAGACCTTGCACGAGATTTTTTGCCCGAAAACGGGCAAGGCATGAGTGTGGTTTTTTTCACCTGACTGGCAGGGGGGGCCATCTCAGCCAGTACGTGGTGCCTGTTTCCGTTCGTATGTGCAGCGCCTCAATCACGCCGGGCGTAGCGGTAGGGGGTGTTGTCCGGGTGGTTATCCGGCCAGGCGAGGTGGCTGTAACCGGCAGCGTGGATGGTTTTGAGGATGATGCGCTCGATGGCGTGGGCGAGGGTGCCATCGACTTGTCCGGCCTCGGCCTCGAACTCCCATTCCTCAAGATGTGCATCCAACAGCGGACGCAGGGCTTCCAGGCGCAGCCAGTACATGCTGCCGGCGGCGAACAGTTCGTTTTCGGTATCGGCTTGGGGCAGTCCCAGGCGGCGGCAAAGGTAATCGACATTGGCCGCGTTTGCGCCCCAGTAGTAGTGCATCGGTTGCAGGTGGTTGGCAGCCGCCACCATGCCCAGTTTCGGGTCGGCATCAAAGGCGGCCAGGATGTCTGCGCTGTTTTCGCCCAGCAGCGTATCGGTGAATTCACGTCGCCAGACATCGCCATCGCCGCGATGGGTGGAGCGTTTGGTATGCAGTTTCAGCAGCACGTCCTCGCCTTCGTCCAGCAACTGGTTGGCAAGGCGCAGGAAGGGCAGGATGTCGCGGCCACGGTTTTCGGTCGCATGGACTTCGGCTTGCATGCCAAGCCCTGCCAGTATGCGCCCGATGGCCTCGGACTTTTCCGGTACGGTGTTGATGACAAGCCGTGGCTGTTGCCCGCTTTGCTGCACGGCGTGCAGCATTTCTTCCAGCACCTCCGGGTAGTAGGCGTGAATCAGCACACAGGGGCGGGCAGGCTTGGGTGGCGGCGGGTGCAGCGCCTCGGCGGTGGCGGCAAGCCAGGCGTGTCCCAGGCGGCTGTCCGGCTCCAGTACCGCGCCTTCGCCCCATTCGTTCCAGGCATTGATGAACAGCAGTGGCGGTTCAGTGCCATGGCGGGGCGATAGCGCGATGGCGCCGCGCAGCCAGTCGCGGTAGCGGCGCGGGGCGGCATGCAGCCAGGTGCGGCCACGCCCCGGACGGCGTGGCTCGTTGTCCCAGCCGCAATTGACCGCGCGATGCAGCGGGTAGGGGCTGGCCGCTTTGCCAAGGTAATGCGCTGGCAGGTCACGCCAGTCCAGCAGCGTGCCCTGGTAGGCCGGGTTCAGTGCATGCTGCGCTGCAGTCAAATCGGTGGCCGGCACCAGATTGGGGGGGAACTCCACTGCCGCATCAAAGCCGATATCGCGCGGGTCGGGACGCTCGAAGGACTGGGTATAGGCAAGGTGAATTTCGCCAATGCCGTGATCGCGGCACCAGCGCCGCCAGCGCTCGGTCGTGGCGCGCGCATCGGGCAGCTTGCCGGGGCGATAGACCAACAATATGGGCTTGCCATCGACGCGCAGATAACGCGCATCGCGCAGATAGTCGGCCACATGGGCGATAAAGGCCAGGTCATCCTCGGCATCATGCGCCTGGGCAATCAGCACATTCTCGGCGCTGCCATCCCAGGTGCGTGTCCATGGTTCGTTGGCCCAGCACAGGCATAGCGGAAAATCGATGTCCGGGTTGTGCAGCCAGTGACGCAGCGGGGTTTCCAGCACGGTGCGGCCATGAAACCAGTAGAAATAACTGCAAAACGCGCTGATGCCATAGCGTTTGGCAAGTGCTGCCTGCTGGCGCAGCACATCGGGCAGGCGCAGGTCGTAAAAGCCCAGTTCACCGGGCAGGCGCGGCTGCACATGGCCTTCAAACTGCGGCAGGGCGCGGCTGACGGCGCGCCATTCGGTATAGCCCGCGCCCCAGGCAGCATCGTTTTCGGGTAGCGGGTGGTATTGCGGCAGATAGAACGCCACCAGCCGTGCCGGCAGTGTGGCAGGCAGGGCGGGCGCACTGTCCGGGCGGTAACCCAGTGCCCGGCTACCGGCCGCTTGCAGGGCGCGGCGGTGGCTGGGCGCGCTGCCGATAATCAGTGGCTTGCTGGCCGGGCGGATGCCGGGGAAGCGTTGCAGGAACCATTGCCGCAGGGCATCGCGGCGCGGCTCGGACAGCGGCAGCAGGCGAAAGCCGGCGCGCAGCAGGCGAAATGCCGCATCACGCGCACCGGAGCTCGCCTGCGCAGCGTTCATTACATGCTCTGGTAGTTCGGGCCGCTGCCGCCTTCGGGAGTGACCCAGTCAATGATTTGGTAGGGGTCTTTGATGTCGCAGGTCTTGCAATGCACGCAGTTGGCGGCATTGATTTGCAGGCGTTTGCCATGCGGCTGGCTGGCGTCCTCGACCATCTCGTAAACGGCTGCCGGGCAGAAGCGGGTGCAGGGATTGCCGTATTCCTCCACGCAGCGGCTGGCGCAGATATCGGTATCGGCCACCTTCAGATGCACCGGCTGGTCCTCATCATGCGAGGTGGCGGCAAAGAACACCCCTTGCAGGCGGTCGCGCGGCGCCAGTGTGCGCGGCAGATAATCGCGCTCGGGCTGGGCACTGCCAAGACGCTCGGTGGCGCTGTAATCGGCTTTTTGCTGCAAGGTCCACGGCGAGGCGCCGCCGGTGGCGGTTTCCCAGGCGGCATTGAGCATGCCAAACCACAGGCCTTTCTTGAAGCCGGGTTTGATATTGCGCACTTTTTTCAGCTCGCTCATCACCGCCGAATCGCGCAGGCGGGCATCAAAGCCTTCACTGGAAAGCGCCTGGGCGGCCAGATGCTCGGCAGCCAGCATGCCGCTGCGGATCGCCTGATGGGTGCCCTTGATTTTGGGCACATTGAGAAGACCCGCAGTATCGCCAATCAGCAGGGCGCCGGGCATTTCCACCTTCGGCAGCGACTGGTAGCCGCCGGTGACGATGGCGCGGGCGCCGGCGGAGACGATGCTGCCGCCTTCGAGCAAGGGGGCAATCATCGGGTGCGCTTTCCACTGCTGGAAGGCTTCCCAGGGCTGGTAATTCGGGTCGCGGTAATCCAGCCCGCTGACATAGCCCAGCGCCACGCGGCCGCCTTCGAGGTGGTACAGGAAGCTGCCGCCATAGGTGTGGTTGTCCGCCGGCCAGCCCAGGGTATGCACGATTTTGCCGGGGCTGACGCGCGCGGCATCGACCTGCCACAGCTCCTTGATGCCGATGGAATAGCTCTGCGGGTCGCTGTCCTTGTCCAGTGCAAAACGCTTGACAAGCCGCTTGGTGAGATGCCCGCGCGCGCCTTCGGCCAGCACCGTGACCTTGGCGTGGATGTCGAGGCCGGGGGTGTAACTATCCTTGGGCGTACCATCCTTGGCTACGCCCATGTCGCCAATACGCACGCCAATGACGCGGCCGCTGTCATCGTGCAGGGTTTCGGCAGCGGCAAAGCCGGGGAAAATTTCCACGCCCAGAGCCTCGGCCTGTGGCGCCAGCCAGGCGCACAGGCCGCCGAGCGAAACGATGAAATTGCCGTGGTTGTTCATGCCCGGCGGCAGCGGCAGCTTGCGCTGGCCAGCTTTCGACAGCAACCAGAATTCGTCCTCGCGGGCAGGTACGCATACCGGCGGCGGGTTGTCGCGCCAGCCGGGCAGGAGCGCATCCAGCGGCTCGGGCTCAATCACTGCGCCGGAGAGGATGTGCGCGCCCACGGTGCTGCCTTTTTCGATGATGCACACCGAAAGCTCCGGGTTCAGTTGCTTCAGGCGAATGGCAAAGGCAAGCCCGGCAGGGCCGGCGCCGACGGTGACGACGTCATATTCCATCACGTCGCGTTCGATTTCTGGCTGGATGTGTTCCATCGTGGCTCCTTCGATACAGGCGCGAATTGTCCGGTTTTGGTGGCTGCTGGGCAAATCAGGGTTGGCGATGCAGGGTTTGCAGCGACCAGCCGGAAATTTCATGGGTCACTTTTGCAAGCGCCTGTTCGAAGGCATCGGAGACATCATGGGCGCTCATGCCGTTTGCCAGGATGCTGGCCTGGAACATCCGGTGGGCAACGATTTGGTTACGGTCGGTACGGATCAGCTGCGCCGAGACTTCCAGCACGGTGTTGGGATTGCCGCCGCCGCTGTAATCGGCATCAAAGCGGTGCAGTTCCAGCGCCAGCTCGTACTGCCCGGCAATGCTGCCGCCACGTCGCGCCACACCGTCAAGTTTGCCGCTATGCGCCAGCGTGCGCACCAGCGCGGTTTGCAGCATGTCCGGGGCAGGCTGCACCCAGCTGGCGCCGCGATAGACTTGCAGCTCGCCCGGCTGCGGGCGCACTACGATGCGATTGCCATCGAGTATGCGGCTGGCAAGCGGGCGCTGCACCACCAGCTGGGTGGCCACTTGCGGCCAGGCCGCATCTGACTGCACCACAGGCTGCGGATCATGGATGCTGATTTGGGTTTTCTTGGGGACGACGCCACAGCCAGCCAGCGCTGCCAGCAATAGCAGCGGCAGTGCGCGTGCAGGGATTGAGATGCTCATTTCGGGGTGAACTCCTTGGGTTGCTCACGACCCAGCAGATAGCCTGCCGGGTTGCTGTCCAGCCGGTCGGTGATTTGCCGCAAATCACGCATCAACATGCGCAGCTCACCCAGGGTGGGGCCAAGCTGTTGCAGGCCGTCGCGGGTGAACTGGTTGATCGGCGCGCGGTTTTCCAAGACCAGCGCATTGGCATTGTTACCAGCCGCCTCGAACGAAGCGATGGCAGCATCGAGTTTGTCCATGGTGGCAGGCAGCCGTGCCAGCACTTCGCGGTCAACCTTCTGTACCGAGCCATTGACTTGTGCCAGCATGGTGCGCAGATCGTCACTGGCCAGCCGTGCATTGCTGATGAGCTTCTCGATGTCATCACGCTGATCGCTGATGCTGGCAGTGGTGGCGCGCAGGTTCTCCAGCGTTTCGGAGATGCGCGCGATGTTGTCTTCACTAAGCGCCTTGTCCAGTCGCGCCACCAGCATATTGGCGGTATCGGCGATGTTTTGCAGGGCAGAAGGCTCGGTCAGAATCACCGGGATTTCATTGCGCTTGTCGGCCACCAGCCGTGGCGCGCTGGGGCTGCCGCCAGTGAGCTGGATGAACGGGCTGCCGGCAATGCCGGACTGCGACATCTTGGCGCGGGTATCGACCTTCACCGGCGCCTCGTCCTTGAGCTTGAGCTGTGCCACCACCCGGCGCGGGTCGTTGGGGTCAAGTTTGAGCTGCTCGACCGTGCCGACCGAGATGCCGTTGTATTGCACGCTGCTGCCTTCGCTGAGGCCAGTCACCGGCTCGTTGAATATCACCTGATAGCGATCCCAGGTGGCGTCGGATGAATATTTGGCTGCCCACAGGATGAAGCCGAACAAAAAGGCCATGACCAAAATGGTGAAGCTGCCTATCAGGACGTAATTGGCGCGGGTTTCCATAATCAATCTCGCTTTGAGCGCTGTGCAGTGGCCTGTGCGGCGCGCGCGCGTGGGCCGTGAAAATATTCCCGTACCCAGGGATGGTCAAATTGCTCCACCTCGGCCAGCGGTGCATTGATGATGACGCGCTTCTCGGCCAGCACGGCAATGCGGTCACAGATGGCATACAGCGTGTCGAGGTCGTGGGTAATCAGAAATACCGTCAGCCCAAGTGCACGGGAGAGGGTAAATAGCAGGTTGTCAAAGGCCGCCGCGCCGATGGGATCGAGCCCGGCGGTGGGTTCATCCAGAAACAGCAGCGGCGGGTCCAGCGCCAGTGCGCGGGCAAGTCCGGCACGTTTGCGCATGCCGCCGGAAAGCTGCGAGGGCAGCTTGTCGATGGCATCGGCAGGCAGTCCTGCGAGTTTGGTTTTCAGCAGCGCCAGCTCATGACGCAATTCAGCGTCCAGCTGCGGGTAATGCTCGCGCAGCGGCACCTCGATGTTTTCACCGACACTGAGCGATGAAAACAATGCGCCATCCTGGAACAGCACGCCGGTATTGCGCTTGACCTGTTGCCGGTCGCGGCGGCTGGGCGAGAGCGCATTGATGCCCATGACCTCGATTTGACCGGCATTGGGGCGACGCAGGCCAATGATGGTGCGCATCAGCACCGATTTGCCGGTACCTGAGCCACCGACCACGCCGAGAATTTCGCCACGGCGCACATCCAGATCCAGGCCGTCGTGCACGGTTTGCGTGCCAAAACGGTTGACCAGGCCGCGTACCCGGATGATGGGCGCAGTGTTGCTGATGTGGGTGTCCTGATGCATTGCCATCCCTTACCAGCCCATGTGCATGAACCACAGCGCAAAGATTGCATCAAAAATGATGACCAGGGAAATGGTCTGCACCACGCTGGAGGTGGTGCGCTCACCCACCGACTGCGCAGTGCCGGTGACTTGCAGACCCTCCAGGCAGCCAATCAGGCCAATCACCAGGGCAAATACCGGGGTTTTGGACATGCCCACCCAGAAATCGGTAATGTCGATGCCCTCATAAATCTTGGTGATATAGGCCTGCGGCGGGATGTCCAGGCTGACCGCGCCCACGGTCAGGCCACCCAGCAGCCCGGCAATCATCGCCAGGAAGGTCAGCAAGGGCAGCATCAGCAGCAGCGCCAGCACGCGCGGAATCACCAGCAAGTCAACCGGATCAAGCCCCAGGGTGCGGATGGCATCGACTTCTTCGCGGCTGACCATCGCGCCGATTTGTGCGGTAAAGGCGCTGGCGGTGCGGCCAGCCAGCAAGATGGCGGTCAAAAGCACGCCGAACTCGCGCAAAAAGGCGATATTCACCAGGTCCACCACCAGAATGGTAGCGCCAAAGTCTTGCAGGATATTGGCGCCCAGAAATGCCAGTACCGCCCCCACCAGATAGGTCAGCAGCAGTACCAGCGGCACTGCATCCAGGCCGACCTGTTCCATGTGATGCACCACGCTGGTGATGCGCAGGCGGCGCGGCTGGTGCACAAGGCGCAGCAGCTTGACCATCAGCTCGCCAAAGAACGCCACCAGGGCGGTGATTTCGCGGTAATTATCGACCACAGCAAAGCCAAGCCGGGCAATCGCTGCCTTGAAGCCCAGGTCGCGGACGGGGCTGGGCGGCTTGTGGGCGACTTCGGCAATCGCTGCAATCAGCGGCTCATGCTCATGGCGAAACTGGAATTGCTCGCGTTGCAGGTGATGCTGGCTGGCAAAACGCTGCAGCTGCAAAACCCCCAGCGAGTCCAGTGCGCTGATGCCGCGTGCATCAACCGCCCGGATTTCACCGTGCAGCTGTGCCAGGGCTTTTTCAAGTGCGACAGACTGCGCCAGCGTCCAGCTGCCATGCAGGCTGAGCTGTCCGCTGGCAAGGTCCAGTTCGGCGGTCGGGGCGGAGTGTTCGGTCATGCAGGCAAAATCGGTGAGCCGCGCATCTTAGAGATTGTCCGGGATGGGCGTGTGAAATGGTCATGATAATGATGCTTGCGGTCAGGATTATCCATGTCATGCTTTTGCCATGCCAGAACTGTCACTTGCCAAAATTTCTGCCCGCAACCGGATTGATTTCGTCGCCGAGCTTGCCGCCCGCCTGCATGCCTATGGCACCACAGCGCAGCGCCTTGAAGGCGCATTGCTTGGGGTTTCGGCGCGGCTCAATCTGGAGTGCCAGCCCTGGGTCACCCCGACCGGGATGATTCTGACCTTCCGCGACCTGGGTGATGCCGATGCCAATGATGTAACCCGGGTGATTCGCCTGCCACCGGGCGAAGTCGATTTGGCTCGTCTTGGCATGACCGACCGCATTGCCGAGGATGTGCTGGCCGGAAAGATTGACCTGGCCGAAGGTCAGGCGGCGCTGAAAAAGCTTGACCTGCCGCCTGGCAGGCGCTGGCAGTTGATGCAGGTACTGTCATTTGTACTGGTGGCCGGAGGCGTGTCCATGCTGCTGCGCCTGCCCTGGCTGGATATCGCCACTGCCAGTATTGCCGGGTTATTAATCGGTCTTCTGGATTATGCCGTCAGCCGCCTGCCGTTATTGCGCGAATCGGTGGAAGCCCTGGCGGGGATGCTGGCAGCAACCCTGGCCGTATTGGTGGCTGGGTTTGTGGCGCCACTTAATCTCAATACCGTGATTATCGCCTCGGTCATCGTCATGCTGCCGGGTATGGCGCTGACCAATGCCATCAGCGAGCTGACCAACCAGCATCTGGGCGCCGGGGTGGCGCGCTTTGCCGGTGCGCTCAGCACTATCCTGAAGGTGACTATCGGCACCATGATTGCACTGACACTGGCAAAAATGCTGGGAGTCAAACCGCAGGTAGCGTATTTGCGTCCACAGCCGGATTGGGTGGAAACCACAGGGCTTGTATTGTCATGCTTTGCTTTTGCCGTGGCATTCCGTGCAGGGCTCCGGGATTATCTTTTGGTGATGTCTGCCGCTGCTGCGGGCTATCTGATTTCCCGTTATACAGGCGCTGCGCTTGGCAATGTGGCCGGGGTGTTCCTGAGTGCGCTGGCGCTGACCATGATGGGTAATTTGTATGCGCGACTGCGTAACCGCCCAGGTGCACTGATTCGCGTGCCTGGCATCATTCTGCTGGTGCCGGGCAGTGTCAGCTTCCGTGGCCTGATGGATTTGATGCAGCAGCAGAATATCAGCGCCGGGCAGGCTGCCCTGATGTCTGTGCTCAATATCCTGCTGGCGCTGATTGCCGGCCTGATGTTTGGCAACCTGCTGGCACCGCCGCGCAACAATCTCTGAACGCCATAAGACCAAAGCGCCGCTGGTGCGGCGCCTTGGGGGATGAATCAGTAGCTGGAGGTTACAGGAGAAGCGGCTGGAGCTGCTGACTGAACCGTGCTTTCTGCCTGCGGGGCAATCAGGAAATCGGTCAGCTGGCGCCCTTGCTCGATATAGCTGGCCAGCCAGCGCGGCTGCTTGCCACGGCCTGTCCAGGTATTTTCGGCATTGGCCGGGTCGCGGTATTTGGCCTCCACCTTGCTGCCTTTGCGCGGCCCCTTGCTCTTGCCGGCCGCTTTGCGCGGCGCTTTGGGAGCGGCCATGCCTGCGCCAGTGCTGCCAAACAGTTCTTCAAAACTATAGCCGGAGGCGCGCACAATCTTGTTGATTTGTGCGCGTACCTGATTGATGGGCTTGCGCTTGGCCAGCACGCGCTTGCGCTTTTGCGCCTGGCTAATCAAATCGGCAAGTTCTTTGCTGTTCAGTTTGGTAATGTCCACGTTTACTCCACGGGTTTAATCATTTATCGGTTGCTGGCGTATTCGCCGTCCGCAAGCGATATTAAAGCCTTGATTATCTGGATGCAATTTATAAGCGGTGCCTGAGTAATTTCAGGGTGTTGGAGCTGTCAGGCGGGCAAGCAGGGTTACATGGTCGAGGTTTTCCGCTTCAGCCGCAGTGCGATGGCGATATTCAAACGTGCCGGCAGCCAGGCCGCGCTCTGAAACCACCACGCGGTGCGGGATGCCAATCAGTTCAATATCGGCAAACATCGCGCCAGGGCGCAGGCCACGGTCATCGAGCACGCTATCAATTCCGGCTTTATTCAGCTCGCTGCACAGGGCTTCGGCGGCGGCCAGTACTTCGGGGTTATTTTTCGGATTGATAAGGCAGATGGCGACCTGCCAGGGCGCCATAGCCTCTGGCCAGCAAATCCCGGCCTCATCATGATTTTGTTCAATGGCCGCAGCGACGATGCGGGAAACGCCGATGCCATAACAGCCCATCAGCGGATTGACCGGCTTGCCCTGGGCATCGAGCACGGCGCAATTCATCGCTTCGGAGTATTTATTGCCCAGCGCAAATACATGACCGACTTCAATGCCACGGGCGATGCCGAGCGTGCCTTGGCCGTCGGGCGAGGGGTCGCCTGCGACCACATTGCGGATATCGGCCACTTCTGGTTCCGGCAGGTCGCGTCCCCAGTTCACCCCGGCAATATGGAAACCATCGCGATTGGCGCCGACCACAAAATCGGCCATGGCCGCCACGGCACGGTCGGCAATCACGCGAATCGGTTTTGCGGTATTGACTGGCCCCAAAAATCCGGGTGATGCGCCCAGATAGGCGCGGATTTCTTCTTCGCTCGCCATGCGGTAATCGGCAAGGCCGGGCAGTTTGGCCAGTTTGATTTCATTGGCAGTGTGGTCGCCGCGCACCAGCGCCAGCACCAATTGCGGCGCGCCTTCGGCGTCTTCGGTCATCAGTGCAATGGATTTCACCGTGCGGGAAAGCGGGATTTGCATCAGCTCGGCCACTTCTTCGCAGGTTTTTTGCGTGGGCGTTGCAATATCGCGCAGCGCCTCGCTCGCGTCGGCGCGCGTGCCGGGGGTAATGGCTTCGGCCAATTCGACATTGGCGGCATAATCCGATGTGTCGGAAAAGGCGATGGCGTCTTCACCGGAGTCCGCCAGCACATGAAACTCGTGCGAGGCCGAGCCGCCAATGGCGCCGGTATCGGCAAATACCGCGCGGAATTTCAGCCCCAGACGGGTGAAAATCCGGCTGTAAGTGTCATACATATTGCGGTATTCGGCCTGTAGCGAAGCCTCGTCCAGATGGAAGGAATAAGCATCCTTCATGAGAAATTCGCGGGCGCGCATCACGCCAAAACGCGGGCGGATTTCGTCACGGAACTTGGTCTGGATTTGATAGAAATTGATCGGCAATTGCTTGTAGCTGGCAAGTTCCTGCCGGGCAAAATCGGTCACCACTTCTTCAGCGGTCGGCGCATAGCAGTAATCTGCTTCCTTGCGGTCGCGGATTTTCAAAAGCTGGCCGCCAAATTTTTCCCAGCGGCCGGTTTCCTGCCACAGCTCCTGCGGCTGGATGGTCGGCATCAGGATTTCGATGGCGCCGGCGCGATTCATTTCTTCGCGTACCACGCGCTCGACCTTGCGCAATACCCGCAGCCCCAGCGGCGACCAGGTATAAAGACCGGCGGCCAGTTTGCGAATCATGCCGGACTTGAGCATCAGCTTGTGGCTGATGATTTCGGCTTCGGCGGGGGTTTCTTTTTCGGTACGCAGATGAAAACGCGACAGGCGCATGGCAAGGCTCGGATTGGATTGAGCCCCGCATTTTGCCATGCGCCTTGCCGCTTTGTTGCGCTGCTTTGTACAGGCGCTTACTTGCAGTTGGTTTCCAGAATGGTCTGGGCAAGCCGCATTTGCGCGGCACGTTCTTCATCATTGAGGGTGCGCGGGTTGCCGTCGGCACCGGCCATTTGCACACTGGGGCTGTCGCGCAGCACGGCGAGGTTGGTGCGCGCCTGCTTGCACTGCTCGCTTTCGGGCTTGGCTTCGGCGGCGGGGGCGGCAGGGGCATCGGCTGCCTGTGTGGCCCTGACCCCGCGAACGCTGTAATTGCCCGAGCTTGGCGGCGTGCTGGAATAGTGGGTACGCCCCTGGGCATCTTTCCATTGGTAAATCTGCTGGGCGGCAGCAGGAGAAAACGCTGCGGCGCTGCAAAGGCCGAGCATCATGAGAATGGACACGCGTGTGAGCATGGCGCAGCTCCTTTGTGACTAAGGTCACATTGCAACACCGTGGCGGACAGCTTGCAAGTGATGGGTCGAGCCAGCCGCCATCATTGCTTCAGCAAGGCGCTACACTTGCCGGTTATGGAAGAAAACAAAAACCCATCCCGCCCGCCGCGCGCGGTTTATTACCTGCTTCCCAATCTGTTTACTACAGGCGGGCTGTTTGCCGGCTTCTACGCCATCATTGCCGCGAGCCAGGACAAGTTCACCCATGCTTGCGTGGCGATTTTCGTTGCAGCCTTGCTGGACGGCCTGGATGGCCGGGTGGCGCGGTTGACCAATACCCAGAGCGAGTTCGGCGTGCAGTATGACTCGCTGGCCGACCTGGTGAGCTTCGGCATGGCACCGGCGATGCTGATGTATCACTGGGCGATGGAATACATGCATCTGGAAGGCGCCACCACCGGGCGGCTGGGCTGGCTGGCGGCATTCCTGTATGCCGCCTGTGCGGCATTGCGGCTGGCGCGTTTCAACAGCCAGGTGGGGGTGGTGGACAAACGCTGGTTCATTGGCTTGGCAAGCCCGGCAGCAGCGGCGGTGATGGCGAGCTTTGTCTGGACACTGCATGACTATGATGTGGCCGGGCGCGGCCTGCGCTATGCGGCGCTGGCGGTCACGGTGGTGGTGGCGCTGTTGATGGTGAGCAATATCCGCTATACCAGTTTCAAGGGCAGCCAGCGTGGCGAGCAGGGCGAGCGTGTGCCGTTTTTCGTCTTGCCGATAGTGCTGGGCGTGCTGATTGCACTGGCGCTGTATCCGCCACAGACCTTGTTGCTGGTGTTCGCCGCCTATGCGCTTTCCGGGCCATTGATGAGGGTGTTCCGCAAGCGCAGTGCCGGGGTCGCATGAACTGGGACAGCCTGCAAACGGAAATCCTGGGCGAGCTGGGTTGTATGCCGTGGCGGCAGGTCTGGCCCACAGCGTCCTTGCCGCCTGACCCGTTTGTGGTGGCGCAGCTGGCCGCCGCCACCGGTATCACGGCTGAAGTGCTGTTGGCATCGGGCATTGTCTTGCCTGATGCCGAACGCTTGCGCGATGCGGCGGTCAAACGCGCCTTATGGCCGCAACTGCGCCGCCTGCGCGCCCGGCAATGAGTAGCGAAATGACCGTGAATCTGCGGCGCATGCAGGAGGCTGACCTGGCGGAAGTGATGCAGGTGGAACTGCGCGCCTACCCATGGCCGTGGTCAGCGGGCAATTTTCGTGATTGCCTGCGTTCGGGCTATCTGATGTGGGTACTGGAAGCTGACAAGCGCATCATTGGCTATGCAGTCCTCAGCGTGCAGGCGGATGAAGCGCATTTGCTCAATCTCTGCATCGACCCGGCCTGGCAGTCGCGCGGGCTTGGCAGGCGCTTGCTGCGTGATGTGCGCCAGGCGGCGCAGGCGCAGGGCGCGCAGCGGATTTTTCTGGAAGTGCGGCCTTCCAATACTCATGCGGTGCAGCTCTATCAGGACGAGGGCTTCAACGAAATTGGCCGCCGGCCGCGCTATTACCCCGCTGCCAACAATGGCCGGGAAGATGGCCTGGTGATGGCGATGGAACTGCTGGATTAGTGTCTTGAACAGATGCTTACCAGCGCAGTGCGCTGTGGCGCAATCGCCCGGCAAGGGTGTCCAGCAACTGCTCGGCATCTTCGCGGCGTAAATGGTCGATGCGCAAGGGCGCAAACGGGCTGGCGCCAGCGGTATCCAGCAACAGGCTGCGCATGCCGAAAAGCCTGTCCAGTGGCGAGGCGGAAAGTCGCAGGCTTTGCAGTTTTTCCACTTCGGCAAAACGCCATTGTCGTGACAACCAGCCGCGCCGGGTGGCGATGAGGGAGCCGCCAAGGCTCCAGCCGGCATGGCGGCTGGCCTGCCAGGCCAGGAATGCGGAAACCGGAAGCCATGCCAGCGGCAGCAAACCACGGATGCCCAGCAGCGATACGGCCACGGCGGTCAGTGGCAGCAGCCAGGCACAGCTGCCCAGCCAGCGCCGCAGCCAGGCGAGGCGGTGTAGTTTTTGCCAGTTTCCGGGCGGCCAGTGGGCGGCGGGCAGCAGATGGCTGATCAGCGCATCGCAGCTGGCGGGAGTGGCGATGGGCGCCAGTGCATTGCTGCCGCGCCCTTGCTGCTGTTGCGGCTGCGGACTGGCGGCGATTTCCACTGACAGCGCCCGGCGTTTGAAGCACCGGTGTAGCCAAGTCTCTTGCAGTTGCCAAGCCTGGATGCGGCGCTTGGGGATGGAGCTGCGGATTCGGGTCAGAAGCCCCCGGCTGACGGTCAGGCGATGGCCTTTCTCGGCGAGCACAAAGCCGTGATATTGCAGCAATGACAGCGCCACCGAAAACAGCCGCAGCAATACCAGCATGGCCAGCAGCAGGACAAGACCCATCAGGCTGTAATCCAGCCAGCCAAGTTCCAGGCGCTGGACATCCAGGCCATTGAGTGTGGCGCGGGTGCTACGCGCTAGCTGCCCGGAATAATGTTCGATGAATTCATCCATGAATTGCCCAAGGGTGGCAAAGCCGGCGGCGACCACCACCATGCCGCGATTGGAAATCAAGCCATGACGGATGATTTCTGCGGTGGGCAGGGTCAGCAGTGGCGTGGCAGCGGCTTGTGCAATCGCGGCGGCGGGCGTAATGCCGCTGCTGTGCTGGCCGCGCTCGCGTACCAGATGCTCCAATGCCAACGCCCTGTCGATGCGCAGCACGCGCATCTGCGCTTCTGGCTGATTGCCGCCGGCTGATTCCAGACGCACTTCGGCCACGCCAAACAGCCGGTGCAACAGCGTCTGGTGCAGGGCGACGTTATGGATGCGCGCATAGGCGATTTGCCGCAGTTTTCTTTCCAGCAGGCCGCTGCGGATTTCGATGTGCTCGGGCAATAGCCGGTAGCGATAGGTGAAGTATTGCCAGACTGAAATCAGCACCAGAGTCGCGACCCCGAGGAGTGGCCACAGCGCATGCAGGTCGCCACGGCGGGCAATGAGCAGCGCCAGCAGCGGGAAAATGAATTGTTTGAGGTTCTGCAAAGCCACAAACAGCCATGACCAGGCGTGCAGCCGGTGCTCTTCGGCTTCTGGCGCGGGGATGGGCGGTGGCGTTTCAGTCTGCATCGCTTTCAGGTTCAATGCGGCGGGCAAGGGCGGCGCGCAGTGCTTCGGCGGCATCGCCATCAAGACAGGGAAGGCTGACCGCATGGCCGTGCGTGCCTGCGGTGTGCACGGTCAGGGTGGCAAGCCGGTAGTGGCGCTGTAGCGGGCCGCGGCTGATATCCAGATGCTGCACACGAGTGGCAGGCACATGCGTATGGCTTTGCCAGAGCTTACCGCTTTTGACCGCAAAGCCGGTCTCGTCCAGCCGCCAGCGGTAATAGCTGTGGCGGCGTGCGCCCAGCCAAATGCCGAACAAGGCTCCGGCAAGCAGGCCGGCCACGGCCAGCAGACCTGCCCAGAGCCATGACGAAGTTTCGTTCAAAAGCGAGGCAGCCAGGGCAAGTGCAGCGCCCAAAATGGCAAGGCCGATGGCATGGCTCAGGCAGAACAATATCCGCCCGCGTGCGGGTAAGGGGTGCCAGGTATCGGTGTTCGGGTAGGGTAAAACCGGGGGATTGGGCTGTGTCATATCAATAGCAATCTGGCCAATAGGGGTTGCCGAACGCACTGCCTTCGGGCTGCTGCGACCAGCGTTTGTAAGTCCACTGATACTGCGCAGGATTACGGCGCACCAGCGCTTCGATACCGGCATTGAGTGCAGTGGCAGAAACCCGTGGGTCTTTGCAGGCAATTTCTTCCGGGGCGGCCTGCATATGCAGGGTAAAGCCCGAGCCGTCCGCATCGCGCTCGCACCAGGCGAACAACACCACCGCATTGCTACGCTCGGCCAGGCGGCCAATCAGGGTCATGGTTGAGGCAGGGATGCCAAAAAACGGCGCCCAGACCCCTTCGCCCTGCTTGGGTTGCTGGTCGGGCAGGATGCCGACCACGCCGCCGGCTTGCAGGCGCTTGAACAATTGCCGGATGCCGATGCCCTCGGCACGGATTTGCTCCACCCGGCCCGCTTGCGCCTTGCGTACCCGGCGCAAAAACGCATCCAGCATCGCCGATTCCGGCGGGGCGTACAAAATGGCCAGCGGTGTGTGTGCAGCCAGCCACTGGTTCAGCAACTCCCAATTGCCGTGATGGGGGGCGGCGATAATCACCCCGCGACCGCTGCTGAGCGCAGCATCGAATAGCTCAATACCGGCGCCTTCGCGCAGTAAGCGCAGGTTCTCCGCTGTCGGGCGCGTCCAGATGCGCAGGGTTTCAAACATCTGCCAGCCGGTGCTTTGCAAGGCCGCCCGGTGCAGCGCCTTGCGCTCGGCTTCAGACATGTGCGGGAAGGCCAGCTCCAGGCTGCGCCAGGCGACCCGGCTTTCGCGGCGGTTGCCGTGCAGCCAGAAGGCGGCAAGCCGCTCGCCCAGCCAGCGCAGTGCGGGCATGGGCAAAAGGCCGATCAGTTTGGCAAGCCAGTAGAGCATGGGCAAGGCATCAACAAAGACAGTTGAGTGTAGAGAAAACTGCCGAAAAACGCGCGAATTTGGTTAATCTTCGCTACTTTCCCGCGGCAGGACTTGCAATGTTGGCTTTGATTCAGCGCGTTTCCAGCGCCAAAGTGATGGTCGGAATCGAAACCATCGGCCAGATTGGCGCAGGGCTTTTGGCACTGGTGTGCGCCGAGGCCGGTGATGATAAGGCCAAGGTGGTCAAGATGGCCGAGCGCCTGCTGGCTTACCGGGTGTTTGCCGACGAGGCCGGGCGTATGAATCGCTCGCTGCGCGATAGCGGCGGGCAATTGCTGCTGGTGAGCCAATTTACGCTGGCGGCCGATACCCGCAGCGGCCTGCGTCCCAACTTTAGTGCCGCCGCTGCTCCGGCGCTGGCCGAGAGGCTTTACCAGCAGTTGATAAACGAATGCCGGCAAAGGCATCCGGCCGGGGTGGAAATTGGCCGGTTTGGCGCCCATATGCAGGTAAGCCTGGTCAATGACGGCCCGGTGACCTTCATGCTGCAAACCTGAACCCGGCAGCAGATGGATAAAGTAGTATAATTGGGGGTTCAGTTTCTTTCAGGTGAAACACATGGCCAGTGATCGTCAGGCCCAGTCCGAAATCAAGCAGCTCATCAGCAAGGGCCTGGAACAGGGCTATCTGACCTATGCGGAGGTCAACGACCATCTGCCCGACGACCTGGTGGATCCGGAGCAGATCGAAGACATCATCAGCATGATTCGCGGTATGGAAATCGAGGTGTACGAAGTTGCACCCGATGCCGAAACCCTGCTGCTGGCCGGGCAGTCTGGCTCGGGGCGTGAGATGGACGAAACCACGACGGAAGATGCCATTGCCGCGATTTCGCCGCTGGATGCCGAGATTGGCCGTACCACCGACCCGGTGCGCATGTATATGCGTGAAATGGGCTCGGTCGAGCTGTTGACCCGCGAGGGCGAAATCGCCATCGCCAAGCGCATCGAGGAAGGCATCAACCAGATGCTGGCCTCGCTGGCGCTGTTCCCGCCGTCGGTCAGCCTGGTGCTGGAAGACTACCAGCAACATCTGGATGGCAAAAAACGCCTGCCGGAAGTGGTGGTCGGCTTCAATGACTATGTCGAGGAAGCCAATGCCGCCGCCGCCGCTGAAGATGAGGATGTGGAGGACGAGGTCGGGGCGCTGGATGAAGACGCCGACGGGGACGAGGACGATGATGCGGGCGCGGCCGATGAGCCGGCGCCTTCCGGCCCTGACCCCGAAGAAGTCAAACTGCGCATGACCGAGATGGCGGCGCTGTGGGGCAAGTTTGAAAAGGCGCTGGCCAAGCACGGTCCGGCACACAAGTCGGTGGCCAAGCTGCGTCAGGAAATGGCCGACATTTTCGTCACCTTCAAGTTCCCGCTGCCCTATTTTGATGCCCTGGTTGCGCAACTGCGCGATGTGCAGGAAGAAGTTAAAACCCGTGAGCGTCGCGTCATGGAGCTGGCTATCCGTCAGGCCGGGATGCCACGCAAGGATTTTCTGAAAGCCTGGGACAGCAATAACATCAACCTGGACTGGGTGGACGAGATGCTCAAGCGCAAGCAGAAGTGGGGCTCGGCCCTGCGTGATGTGCGCGAGCAAATCATTGCCCAGCAAGAAATGATTCTGGAGCTGGAAGGCAAGAATTCGATGACCCTGACGGACATGCGTTCGCTGATCAGGGGCATGGGCGAGGGCGAAGTCAAAGCCCGCCGCGCCAAGAAGGAAATGGTCGAGGCTAACCTGCGCCTGGTCATCTCCATCGCCAAGAAGTACACCAACCGCGGCTTGCAGTTTCTTGACCTGATTCAGGAAGGCAATATCGGCCTGATGAAAGCCGTGGACAAGTTCGAATTCCGTCGCGGCTTCAAGTTCTCCACCTATGCCACCTGGTGGATTCGCCAGGCCATCACCCGCTCGATTGCCGACCAGGCGCGCACCATCCGCATCCCGGTGCACATGATTGAGACCATCAACAAGCTCAACCGCATTTCCCGGCAGATGTTGCAGACCTATGGCCGCGAAGCCACGCCCGAAGAACTGGCGCGTGAGATGGACATGCCCGAGGACAAAATCCGCAAGGTCATGAAAATCGCCAAAGAGCCGATTTCGATGGAAACGCCGATTGGCGATGACGAAGACTCGCACCTGGGCGACTTCATCGAAGACACCAATGTCATGTCGCCGGTGGATGCCACCACCGACATCAACCTGGTGGAAACCGTGCGCGACGTGCTGGCTGGCCTCACCCCGCGCGAGGCCAAGGTGCTGCGCATGCGCTTTGGCATCGACATGAATACCGACCACACCCTGGAAGAAGTCGGCAAGCAGTTCGATGTCACCCGCGAGCGCATTCGCCAGATTGAAGCCAAGGCATTGCGCAAGCTGCGTCATCCCAGCCGCTCGGAAACCCTGCGCAGCTTCCTGGATACCTGATTGCAGTTACAACGGGCCTATAGCTCAACGGTTAGAGCAGAGGACTCATAATCCTTTGGTTCCAGGTTCGAATCCTGGTGGGCCCACCAAACCTGCTGCGCTTGCAGTGCAGAACCCGGCAACCAATGCCGGGTTTTGTTTTGCGCCCATCTCGCCGTAAGCGAAAAATCATGTCAGGCTATGGGCTTTGGTTAAATCGCGAGCATTATGAACGTATCCATTCCTGACTGTATTGAGCGCGAAACCGGCGAGCAGCCGCAATGGGCAGTTATCTGGCTGCATGGCCTGGGCGCGGATGCCCATGATTTCGAACCGATTGTGCCGGAGCTGGTTCAGCAGGGCTGGCCGGCCTTGCGCTTTGTATTTCCCAATGCGCCGGTGCGCCCCATCACCATCAATGGCGGTGTGCCGATGCGTGGCTGGTATGACATCCGCGATATGGACTTGTCCAATCGTGCCGATGCCGAAGGCGTGGCCGAGTCGGTGGCACAAATCGAGCTTTTGATTGCCCGAGAAATCGAGCGTGGCATTCCGGCCAGCCGCATTTTTCTTGCCGGTTTTTCGCAAGGCGGTGCGATTACGCTTGCCGCAGGGATTGAACGCGCCGAGCCGCTGGCCGGGCTGATTGCACTCTCCACCTATCTGCCGCTGGGGGCGGCCAGCATGGCGAAACTCACCGATGCAGCCCGCAAACAGCCGATATTCATGGCGCATGGCCTGCATGATGCGGTGGTGCCCTACACGGGCGGCAAACGTAGCCGCGATATGCTGCGCGATGCCGGTTTTGAGGTGGACTGGCATGCCTATCCGATGCTGCATCAGGTCTGTGCCGAGGAAATTGCCGACCTTGGCGCCTGGTTTGCGCAGCGGTTTTCCGCACAGGGTTGAGGGGCTGCAAGGGGGGAGCGATGAAAGTCCTGATTGTCGATGATGAGCCGCTGGCACGTGCCCGCTTGCGCACCATGCTGCAACGCGAGGCCGATGTGGACGTGGTGGCCGAGGCGGCCAATGGCCATACGGCACTGCTGGCCTGCGATACGCATCATCCGGATTTGGTCATGCTGGATATCCATATGCCGGACATGAGCGGGCTGGAAGTGGCGCGGCAATTGCAGCAATTGAGCGCCCCGCCGCTGATTGCGTTTTGCACCGCCTATGACGAGCACGCACTGGCGGCTTTTGAAAATGCCGCACTGGATTATCTGGTCAAACCCTTTCGCAGCGAGCGCCTGGCCGAAACCTTGCGCCGCGCACGGCAGCGCCTGGGGATAGCGCAAACCGCGCCTGCCGCCCATGTCCGCACTCAGCTATGCACTCGCCTCGGCGGGCATATGCGGCTGATTCCGGTCGTGGATATTCGCTATCTGCAAGCCGAGGAAAAATACGTGGTGGTTCACCATGCCGGTGGCGAGGACTTGATTGAAGAAAGCCTGAAATCGCTGGAAGAAGAATTTGGCGAGCGGTTTTTGCGCATCCACCGCAACTGCCTGATTGCCCGCGATGCACTCAAAGAGCTGTACCGCGACAGCCAGGGCAGAGCGCATGTCTGGCTGCACGGTGTTGAAAAACCGCTGGATGTCAGCCGCCGCTGCCTGCCGGAAGTGCGCGAAGCAATGCGCGACTGGGTGTAGAACAGGGATAGATGCTGATAGCGTGGATTCGATTTCCATCACCCGATCCAATCACTTCAAAGCCCGGCCACGCGCCGGGTTTTGTTGTTTTTGGGGTTTGAAGCCAAAAAATCAGTAAGCAACTTTCATATTTGCGATGGGGCTTAGGAAGCAAACGCCTCAAAGAGGGTCATCTTTGAGCAGTTTAAGCAGTGTCTTGTAGAGATCAAGGTGCCGATGATTGAAGCGGAACTCGGTCTCCTTGAGATGCAGCTCGAACTTGTCCTTGCGTACACCATGAAACTGCGCCAGCCGATGCTTTGCGTAGCTCCAGAAAGACTCGATGCCGTTGACATGCCTGGCACCTTTGACGAACTCGTTGTTGCCGTGATTGACCCGGAAGTGCTTCTCCAAACCCAAATCAACCAGCCCATCATAGCCTCGCCAGCCGTCGGTATGGATGATGCTGTTGGGGTCCACTTTGCCGCGGATGATGGCTTGCAGCGTGGCTTTGGAGGCATTGGGGACGATCTCGGTGTAAACGCAGTCGCCACGTTTGAGCAGACCAAAGACGATGGTTTTGCCACCCGCGCCACGCCCGCGTTTGCCCCGGATGCGCTTGGGGCCGAAATAGGATTCATCGGCTTCAAGCTCGCCCAAGAACGGCGACTGCGCAGCACATTCTTGAGCCAGGCGGGCACGGATGCGTTGGTACACCGCATTGACCGAACGCACGGAAAGGCCACACAACTGCGCGGCATCCGTGGCGGTCAAATCCATGGCAAACAGACGCAAAAGACGTCGAAACTTGGCCTCACTGATTTTTGAGTGACGGTAATATCTATTTTTGCTTGGCATTTCAAGAAGTTAGCATGTGGTCAACACATGTTTGCTTCCTAAGCCCCTTGTGGGTGGCCTCTTAAATCTGTTGTGGGGGAGGAGGCTTCGAGGAATGCTTGGCTGCTAGTTCAGCATGCTGATATGCATCCTGAATTTCAGGTTTATGCAGCATCTCGCATGAAAGAAGCTGTATTGAATGGGGAGGCGAGAGCATTGAGCCTTGCGTCGTTAGTTGATAGGAATCGTTTTTTGCAAGAAAAGCCTCAAGTATATGGGCTTCAATTTAGAAAGAATGGTGATGGAAATATTTATTTTTTTGAAATCGAAGATCCGATAAATATTGATGTTAGGCGTAAAGAAATTGGGCTTGAGTCATTTTATTGTTGGGTTGTAAGAATTTCTGATGGCGATAGGGTTTTGTGGCCGGAAGGGGTTTTATTTAAATTTGATAAGTGTGAAAATTGATAGCATATACTAATTTTTATTTAACCATATTTCTATGGAAGCTACCTTGCAATCCGAAGCCGCTGAATGTGGTCTGGCCTCTTTGGCGATGGTGGCTTCCGCACATGGGCTGGAGATTTCACTGCCGGAGCTGCGTCAGCGGTTTCCCCTGTCGCTGAAAGGCGCGAAACTCAATCAATTAATCCATATCGCGCAGGCGCTGGGGTTCAAGACCCGGGCGCTGCGGTTGGATATGGATGACCTGGACAAGCTGGCCTTGCCCTGTGTGCTGCATTGGGATTTGAATCATTTTGTAGTGCTGCAAAAGGTGAGTCATCGCAAGGCGGTGATTCTTGACCCGGCCATCGGCAAGCGGGTGCTGCCTTTGGCTGAAGTCTCCGAGCATTTCACCGGGGTGGCCTTGGAACTTGCCCCCGGCGAAGCCTTTGCCCCGCGCAAGGCATTGCCGAGTATTTCGGTACGGCAGTTGACCGGAAAAATCACCGGCCTATGGCGGGCGCTGGCGCAAATCCTGTTGCTGTCCATCGCCCTGCAAGTGTTTGTGGTGCTGGCACCCTTTTTTATGCAATGGGTGGTGGACCAGGTGCTGGTCTCGGCCGACCGCGACCTGTTGACCGTGCTGGGGCTGGGCTTTGGCTTGGCGTTGCTGCTGCAAATTGGCATTGGCCTGTTGCGCGGCTGGTCGGTGGTGTATCTGTCCTCGCGCTTGGGGTTGCAATGGATGGGCAATGTCTTTGCCCATGCGCTGCGCCTGCCCTTGTCCTTCTTTGAAAAACGCCATCTGGGCGATATCACCTCGCGCATGGGCTCGGTGCGCGAAATCCAGCGCACCCTCACCACCAGTTTTGTCGAGGCGCTGATTGACGGCCTGATGGCCGTGGTGACGCTGGCTTTGATGCTGTTCTATAGCTGGAAGCTGAGCCTGATTACCTTGCTGGCGGTGGCGCTGTATTTGGGGATTCGCCTTGTGGCTTATCGCCCGTTGCGCGATGGCACCGAACAACAACTGGTAGCCGCTGCCAAGCAGCAAACGCATTTGTTGGAATCGCTGCGCGGCATGCAGAGCGTGAAAGTGGCCGGTGCCGAAGGCTTGCGCCGTAGCCGCTATGACAATCTGATAGTGGAGACCGTCAACCATGAAATCCGTCTGGCGCGGATGGGCTTGGGGTTTAATAGCGTCAGCCAATTGGTATTCGGCATCGAGCGCATTGCGGTTATCTGGATTGGCGCGCTGCTGGCGATGCAAAACGTGTTTTCGGTGGGCATGCTGATTGCCTATCTGGCCTATAAAGACCAGTTTACCCAGCGCATGAGCGGCCTGATTGACAAGGCGATGGAGTTCCGCATGCTGCGCCTGCATGGCGAGCGTCTGGCCGATATTGTGCTGACCGAGCCGGAAGACAACACGGTGCAGGCAGAACTGCCGCCGCCAGGCGACATGAAAATCGAAGTGGAAGGCTTGGGCTTTCGCTATGCCGATGGCGAGCCCTGGGTGTTGAAGGATTTGTCTTTCAGCATCGAGCCGGGTGAATCGGTGGCGATTGTCGGTGCCTCCGGCGGCGGCAAAACCACGCTGGTGAAATTATTGCTGGGCTTGCTGAAGCCTCAGGAAGGCAGCATCCGCATCGGCGGGCAGGATATTCACAAGATTGGTGCGCAAAACCTCCGCCCCTACATGGGCGCGGTGATGCAGGATGACCAATTGTTTGCCGGCAGTATTGCCGACAACATCAGCTTTTTCGACGCCAACGTGGAACAGGCGCGGGTCGAGCAGGCCGCGCAAATGGCGGCCATCCACGATGAAATCATGGCGATGCCGATGGGCTATCACAGCCTGATTGGCGATATGGGCAGCAGCCTGTCGGGCGGGCAAAAGCAGCGCGTCATTCTGGCGCGCGCCCTGTACCGCCAGCCCAAGATATTGTTTCTGGATGAAGCCACCAGCCATCTGGACATCCACAACGAGCAATCGGTAAACGCGGCGGTAAAGCAGCTCGACATCACCCGGGTGATTGTCGCCCACCGCCCGGAAACCATCGCCAGCGCCGACCGGGTGTTGGTCGTCCACGGCGGCAAGGTTGTGCAAAGTATTGATAACCGTGCGTAACGCGCGGGGTAGGTGGCTATGAAGGGGGCAGCCGCTCAATAGGCGCTGAAAGCATCGCGCAGCCAGTTGATTTCCGGGGCGGCGGGGTTGCCGCAGGCGGTGATGACGTCGAAGCGGCAGGGCAGTTGTGCAAGTGCCGGGTGTGCGGCAAGAAAATGTCCGGCGGCGCGGATGAGGCGTTGTTGTTTGCCGGGGGTGATGGAGGCGGCAGCGCCGCCGTAGTTATCGCTGGCGCGGTAGCGTACTTCAACAAATACCAGGGTATTGCCATCACGCATGACCAGGTCCAGCTCGCCATCGCGCCAGCGTTGGTTGCGGGCAATCAGGCGCAGGCCGCGCGTTTCAAGCCAGTGGCAGGCGGCTTGTTCTGCCGCCTGCCCGGTTTTCAGGTGTTCAGCGGCCACTATGGGGCAGGGCAACGCCGCCACGCAGCACCGACCAGTCCGGGCTGCGGGTGATATTGCCAAAACCGTCCAGCTTCAATACGCCGGTTGCGCCGCCCAGGCCGCCTTCGCGCGGGTTGCCGATGCGCTCGGGATAGCTGGCAATCAGCCAGGCATCATGGCCGAAGGCGAACAGGCGGGCAGCGCCGCCGCGTGCGCTCGGGGTGAGTGTGCCGGGATTGGCGGGTATCCCGGATAGGTTGCGGGTTTGCAGCGATTCGCCGGGGAAAACGATGCCGTCAAGCGCGCTGGCTTCTTCGGCATTGCCCATGCCGCTGGTGATTTGTGCGGCGGCAATGCGTGCGGCGTTGGCAAGGGCTGGTCGCTGGTTGATTTGCGGCATCAGGTTGCGGGCCTGCTCGCCGCGGATGGCGAAATACACCGCATCCACCGGCGTATTTGTGGCGATATTGAGATGGCTGGCGGCATTGCCCAGCCGTACGGTTTCGATGACTTGCCCGCCGCGCTGGTGCAGGCGTTCGGAAAACGCATTGGCGGCGCGGCGCAGGGCATCATCGCCGGGATTGAGAATCACCACTGCGCGGCTGGCCTGGCGGGCAATCAGCCATTCGGCAGCGGCGATGCCTTCATCTTCGGGTGCCAGCGAGAAGGCGATATGGCCTTCAGGCGTTTCACGCTCGCCACGGTTAAGCGCCAGCACCGGCACCGGCAGCTCGCCACGGGCAAACAGTGCGTCCACTTCGCCGCGCTGCAGCGGCCCCACCACATAATCGGCGCCTTCTGCCACGGCGCGTTGATAGGCGGCCACCACCCCGGCGCTGGTGTCGTAGAAGCGTACTGGCGGGCGGGCGCGGCGCTCGGCGTAATAGGCGGCCATCAGCCCGTCACGCACCGGCTTGGCGGCATTGGCCATCGCGCCGCTCAAGGGCAGCAGCACCGCCAGTGCGTTCGGTGGGCGGTAGCCATCGGCAGCGGCCGGGGCGCGGTTGGCAAGCTCGGGGCCGCGATTGAAGGGATGCGGCGGGGTCAGGCCACGGCGCAGCATGGCGCGGCCAGCCAGGGCATACAGCGGGTCATTGGCGGCCAGGGCGGTGGTATGACGGGCAAGGCTGGTATCGTCCAGGGTGGCAAGCAGCGCCTCGATTTGCGCTGCATTGCCACGCACATCGCTCTGCGCCAGCTGGTGTGCTTCGGTAAAGGCGCTGGGGGTTGGCGGCGCTTTGACCGTGGTGATTGTCGGGGTGCTGGCGCAGCCAGCCAGCCCCAGCAGGCCTGCCAACAAAAGCACACGGAAATGAGCATTGCGCATGTCTGGAAACTCTTGAGGATGTTTGCTTTACGATTCTACCCGCGCTTTAGCCGGAGAAACGCATGCCGCCTGTATCTGCTTCACCCGCCAGCCTGTATGTGGTGGCCACCCCGATTGGTAATATGGGCGATTTCAGCCCGCGCGCGGTAGAGACTTTGCGCGTAGTGGCAGCGATTTGTGCCGAGGATACGCGCCATAGCAGGCCGCTGCTGCAACAGTTCGGCATTGATACGCCGCTGCTGGCGCTGCATGAGCATAACGAGGAGGCGCTGGCGGAAAAGCTGGTGGCGCGGCTCTTGGCCGGTGAGTCGCTGGCCTTGATTTCCGACGCCGGCACGCCGCTGGTGAGTGACCCGGGCTTTCGGCTGGTGCAGGCGGCGCGCAAGGCCGGGGTGCGGGTCAGTCCGGTGCCGGGGGCATCGGCCCTGATTGCGGCGCTTTCGGTGGCGGGATTGCCGAGCGACCGCTTCGTGTTTGAAGGCTTTTTGCCAGCCAAGGCGGGTGCCAGACGCGAGCGTTTGCAGGCGCTGGCGGGCGAGCGCCGGACGATGATTTTTTACGAGTCCTCGCATCGCATCTGCGAGTTCTTGCGCGATGCCGGTGAAATATTCGGCGGCGAGCGCAAGGCGGTGCTGGCGCGCGAGCTGACCAAGCTGTTTGAGACGGTGCTGGATGGCCGCCTTGCTGAAATCACCGCGCAAGTGGAGGCCGATGCCAATCAGCAAAAAGGCGAATTCGTGGTGTTGATTGAGGGCGCGGCTGACAGTGCCGATGTGCGGCTGGCGGAGGGTTTGCGCATTTATCGTGCGCTGCTGGCGCATCTGCCGCCTTCGGGTGCGGCCAAGATTGCCGCAGAACTGAGTGGCGCACCACGCAAGGCGCTCTACGGGCAGGAATAACAGCTATCAAGCCGTTACAATGCGCGCGGCGGAGTCGGCCAGACAGTCGCGGCACCTTTGCGGTGCCGAGGAAAGTCCGGGCTCCACAGGGTGCGATGCCAGGTAACGCCTGGGCGGCGCGAGCCGACGGAAAGTGCAACAGAAAGATACCGCCACGCCTTCGGGCGCGGTAAGGGTGAAATGGTGCGGTAAGAGCGCACCGCGAGTGGGGTAACCCACCGGCACGGCAAACCCCATCGGGAGCAAGACCAAATAGGGTGTCATGGCGTGACCCGCGTCGGCACCGGGTAGGTTGCTGGAGCCTGTCAGTGATGGCAGGCCAAGAAGAATGACTGTCCAAGACAGAACCCGGCTTATCGGCCGGCTCCGCCACTTCTCAGAGCTTGTTCAAAGTCTCCATTGCGGCCGTTTTTCGGCTAAAAACCGCGCCTGCGGTGTTGGAAATCCTTACAAGGTGTCCAACCTTGCAAGGATTTCCGCCTTGCATGCACGATTTTTTCCTCGAAAAACAGCTACACAAGAAGACTTTGAACAAGCTCTTACGGATTTTCGCGCGCGTTTGCCTGTGTTCAGCTGGCAGGCCGCTGCCTGCCCGTATTCATGAAATTAACTCGATGGCGGACGCACGAGGCGCGCGAAAGATGTGAACCAATGCACAACAATTGTTTGCAAGAAAACCTTTGAGTTATTTCTGAAGTTTCTTGCAAGGTATTGATGTGGCAAGGAAAACGGTTCAGTAAAGCCTGTTGACAAGGGGGGGGGGGGAACTTATTGTGGCAAATCGTGGGATAACGTGGAATTTAGTGGTTTTCCGTGTTACCCAATTCCCCCGGCCAGAGTCATTGTTCCTGTCATGTTCCAAGGCGAAACCGCCATCACCCTTGATGAAAAGGGGCGACTGACCATCCCGACCTGCTTTCGTGAGCAGGTCGAGCAGGTCTGTGGCGGTCAGTTGGTGGTGACTTACAACCCGTTCGAGGGCGGCTCGCTGTATATCTACCCGCTGCCGGTCTGGGAAGAATTGCGCGACAAAATCAATGCGCTGCCGCGCACCAAAAGCTATGCACGCCTGATGCAATTGAAGGTGGTGGGTTCGGCAAGCCTGCAGTCGCTTGATGGCAGTGCCCGTATCAGCATCAGCGCAAGCCAGCGCAAGGCAGTTCGCATCGATCGTCGCGCCATCCTGATTGGCATGGGCGAGAAGTTCGAGTTGTGGAGTGAGGAAGCCCACGCCGCGCAAATTGCCCAGACGCTGTCCGATGCGGACATGGATAGCGACGAATTGGCGGGGTTGAACTTGTGATGGGCGTGGCCAGCAAGATGACCTCTGCGCATGTGCCGGTGCTATACCAGCCGGTGCTGGACGGCTTGCGCATCAAGGCCGATGGCGTGTATTTGGACGGCACGTTTGGCCGTGGCGGTCATGCGGCCGGTGTGCTGGCGCAACTGGGCGATGCCGGCAAGCTGCTGGTCATGGACAAGGATACGGTTGCGATTGAAACCGCCAAGACCCGTTTTGGCGCAGATGCCCGGGTGCAGGTCTATCACGGCAGTTTTGCCGAGCTGGGGCAGTGGCCAGCCACGAATGATGGCCTGGATGGCGTGCTGTTCGATTTGGGGGTGTCCTCGCCGCAACTGGATGTGGCCGAGCGCGGCTTTTCCTTCAGCAAGGACGGCCCGCTGGACATGCGCATGAATCAGGACGCCGGGCAGAGTGCTGCCCAGTGGCTGGCGGCGGCCGATGAGCGTGAAATCGCCGATGTGCTGTGGCGTTATGGCGAGGAGCGCATGAGCCGCCGCATTGCGCGTGCGATTGTGGCGCGTCGTGCGCAAAGGCCGTTTCTGCGCACGCTGGACCTGGCCGAAGTCATCGCTGCCAATGTGCCGCGTGGCAAGGACAGCAGCCATCCGGCCACGCGCAGCTTTCAGGCCATCCGCATCCATGTCAATCGTGAGTTGCAGGATTTGGAAAGCGGTCTTGCTGCAGCACATGATGCCTTGCGCCCGCAAGGGCGGCTTGCCGTCATCAGCTTTCATTCGCTGGAAGACCGCATCGTCAAGCAGTTCATGGCCGGCAAGGCGAAAGCGCCGCCGACCGACCGCCGCCTGCCGCAGGTGCAGGCATTCACGCCTACGCTGAAGCTGGTGGGCTCGGCCATCAAGGCCGGTGATGAAGAAAACCGCGCCAATCCGCGTGCGCGCAGTGCCGTGTTGCGGGTGGCTGAAAAGCTGGGGGTGCAAGCATGATGATGCGCCTGATATTGCTGGCTTTGCTATTGGCCTGTATTGCTACGGCGGTGATGCGTGTTGAAGCGCGTCACCGTCACCGGCAGGTGTTTTCTGAAATCGTCAAGGCCGAGAACGTGCGCGACCGGCTGGAGGTGGAGTTCAAACAGTTGCAGCTCGAGCAGGCCACGTATGCCGAAAGTACGCTGATTGACAAGGCAGCGCGGGAGCGGCTTGGCATGGTGGCGCCCCAGGCGCATGAAATCGTGCTGGTGCGGCCATGAAGCATCGTCGCCACAAGCGCAGTCTTAATGAAATCATCAGCGCCTGGCTGTCGCTGGATGTGCGCCAGCGCGTGCTGCTGACCGGTGTCGGGCTGATTGTCCTTATCAGTGCCCTGGTGCTGCGGGCCGAATGGGTGCAACTTGTCAACCAGGACTTCTATCAGAAAGAAGGCGACAGCCGCAGCCTGCGTACCGTGCAGGTTCCGGCCATGCGCGGCATGATTGCCGACCGCAACGGCGAGCCGCTGGCGGTATCCAGCCCGGTGGTTTTCATCAAGCTGGAGCCCGGCTACTGGGCGGCAGCACTGGAATCGGAAAAATTGGCGCAACGTCAGGCGGCTGAACGACAGCTTGAGCAGCTAGCACAGGCTTTGGATATTCCGGTTGCCGGGCTGCGCGAGAGAATTTTCCAGAAAAGAGATCAAGAAGGCATCCGGATTCACCGCAAGGCGCTCAGCCCGGCACAGGCGGATGCGATTATTGCCCTGGGGATTCCCGGTGTTGGCAAGGAGCCTGCATTTGCCCGCTTCTATCCGCAGGGGGAAGCCTTTGCCCACATCCTGGGTTTTACCAATGTCGATGACAAGGGACAGGAAGGTATCGAGCTGGCCTTCAATGATGTATTGGCCGGCAAGCCTGGCCTGAGGCAGGTGCTGCGCGACAGGGATGGCCGTTTTGTCGAGCATCTGGATTTGTTGCGTGCCGCCCAGCCGGGCCAGGACGTGACACTGACCATTGACCGGCGTATCCAGTACCTGACCTATCGCGAGCTGAAGGCGATGTTGGAAAAAAGCGCTGCGGCCAGCGGCTCTGCGGTGGTGCTGGATGTGCGCAGTGGCGAAGTGCTGGCGATGGCCAACCTGCCCTCCTACAACCCCAACAATATTGCCACGGTCAGTGTCGAGGCACGCCGCAACCGCGCCCTGACCGACCTGCTGGAGCCAGGCTCGACCATCAAGCCGCTGACTGTGGCGGCGGGACTTGAGGCCGGGGTGATTTCGGTCAACTCCACGTTCAATGTCAGCCCCGGCTGGATTGCCAATGGCGGTTTTCGTACCACCGATACCCGCAATTACGGCACGCTGACCACGACCGGACTTATCCAGAAGAGCTCGAACGTGGGCATGGCGCTGATTGCCCGCCAGCTCAGCAACCAGCAGTTCTACGACTTCCTGCACAAGTTTGGCTATGGCCAGCGTACCGGCATCAATTTTCCGGGCGAAGCGGCCGGGCTTTTGCGCGAGCCGGCGCGCTGGGATGGCACCAGCAAGCAAACCATGTCCTATGGCTATGCTTTAAACGTTACCCCGATGCAAATCGTGCATGCCTACGCCACCCTGGCCAATGACGGCGTGGCGGTGCGTCCGACCTTTATCAAGGGCGAGGTGGGCGAGCGTCGCCAGGTGCTTGACCCGGCCATTGCCCGCAATGTGATGCAGATGATGAAAACCGTGACCCAGCCCGGCGGCACCGCCACCCAGGCGGCCATTTTGGGCTATCAGGTGGCTGGCAAAACCGGTACGGCGCGCAAATCTGCTGGCAGAAGCGGCTATTTGCGGCGCTATGTGGCGTTTTTTGCCGGTGTGGTGCCGGTAGAAAACCCGCGCTATGCGATGGTGGTGACGGTCGATGACCCTGACCCTGCCAAGGGCTATTACGGCGGGCAGTTGGCAGCGCCGGTATTTCGCAATGTGATGGAGGGCGCGCTGCGGCTGATGGATGTGCCGCCAGACGATATTGAAAGCTGGATAGCCGCACAGAAAAAACATCAGCCGGTGCAGGCGGTAACGCCTGCGGCGATGGTGGCCGCGCCGCTGCCGCAACCTTTGGAGCGCCCGCTATGAGCCGCCGCATGCTGCTTGCCGATTTGTTGCCGGATGTGCCGGGCATTCCCGCAGGCCTTGCCATTTCCGGGCTGGTGATGGACAGCCGCCAGGTGCGTCCGGGCGATGCCTTTATCGCCATCGCCGGGTTTGGTGCGCATGGCCTGGGCTTTGTGCAGCAGGCACGTGAGCGTGGTGCGGCAGCGGTGCTGTTTGAGCCGCCGGCGCCGGTGGATTTGCCAGCGCCTGCCGATGCCATCGCCGTGCCCGGTTTGCGTGCGCGGCTGGGGACAATGGGTGATGCTTTCCACGGCGCTCCTTCGCGCGCCATGAAGATGGTCGCCGTCACTGGCACCAGCGGCAAGACCTCCACGGTGCAGATGCTGGCGCAGGCCTTTGAGCTGCTTGGCGAGCGCTGCGGCACCATCGGCACGCTGGGCACAGGGCTGTATGGTCAGGAAGTGGCCACGGGCTTCACTACGCCGCTGGTGTTGCCGATGCACGAAATGCTGGCCGGGCTGCGTGATGCCGGTGCCGGCACGGTAACGATGGAAGTCAGCTCGCATGCGCTCGACCAGGGGCGCGTGGATGGCGTGCATTACGACATCGCGGTGTTTACCAATCTCAGCCGCGACCATCTGGATTATCACGGCGATATGGACGCCTATGGCGCGGCCAAGGCGCGGCTGTTCCAGCGGGAAGGCCTGCAAGCGGCCGTTATCAATATCGACGATGCCTATGGCGCGCACCTGCTGGCCTCGCTGCCTGCCACGGTGCGCGCTATCGGCATTTCCGCATCCAATGCGGCAGCGGCCGATGTGGCGGCAAGCCGTATTACGCTGAATGCACGCGGGATTGCGTTCCAGTTGCGGATTGGCGCGCAGAGTGCGCCAGTGCAATCGCCGCTGCTGGGGCGTTTCAATATCGACAACCTGCTCTCGGTGGCGGCCGTGCTGCATGCCCAGGGGCGCGGTTTTGAAGAAATCCTGGCCGTGCTGCCGCAGCTTGCCCCCGTGCCTGGACGCATGAACCGGCTGGGCGGTGATGGCCGTCTGCCGCTGGTGGTGGTGGATTATTCGCACAAACCCGACCCGCTGCAGCAGGCGCTTGAATCGCTGCGCGCGCATCTTGATGGTCGCCTGATTTGCGTATTTGGCTGCGGTGGCGACCGTGACCGTGGCAAGCGCCCGCAAATGGCGGCGATTGCCGAGCGGTTGTCAGAAAAGGTCTATGTCACCGATGACAATCCACGCACTGAAAATGGCGATGCGATCGTGGCCGACATTCTGGCGGGCTTTGCCTCCATGCAGAACGTAGTGGCCGAGCGCGACCGTCGCCATGCCATCACGGCCGCGATTGCCGAGGCCAGCGCCGATGACATCGTGCTGATTGCCGGCAAGGGCCATGAAACCTATCAGGACGTATGCGGCGTCAAGCATGACTTCGATGACCTGGCGGTAGCGCGCGCGGCGCTGGAGGGGCGGGCATGAAGCCGATGACGCTGGCACAAATTGCCGAACTCACCCAAGGCCGTGTCGTGGCCGATGCCGCGCGGCAAGTGGATGCCATAGCCACCGACAGCCGCACGCTGCCGCAGGGGCAAGTGCTGTTTGTGGCGCTCAAGGGTGAGCACTTTGATGGTCATGACCATGTGCAACAGGCCGCCACTGCTGGTGCCTGCGCGGCATTGGTCAGCCACGCGCTGCCGTTATCGCTACCGCAGGTGGTGGTGAGTGACACGCAGACGGCGCTGGCCGATATCGCCCGCAGCCTGCATCGGGCGCGCCGTCTCAAAGCCTTTGCCATTACCGGCAGCAATGGCAAAACCAGTGTCAAAACTCTGCTTGCGGCGATTTTGCAGCAAGTGGGCGCCACCCATGCCACACCGGGCAATTTGAATAACGAAATAGGCTTGCCGTTGACCGTGATTGGCACGCCGGAGGACAGCCAGTACGCGGTGTATGAAATGGGGGCAGGCCAGCCGGGCGATATCGCCTGGCTGACCGCCGTGGCCGCGCCCGATGTGGCGCTGGTCAATAACATCGCCCCGGCACATCTGGAGCGCATGGGCAGCCTGCTGGGGATTGCCGATACCAAGGCGGCCATCTATGACGACCTGCGCGAAGGCGGCACGGCGGTTATCAATGCCGATGATGCCTTTGCCGAATACTTTGCCGCGCGCGTGGGCAGCCACAAAGTGCTGCGCTTTGGCCTTGAGGGCAGCGCCGATGTGCGTGCGGACAATATCCGCACTGATGCTGAGGGCAGCCAGTTCCGGTTGCTATGCCCGCAGGGCGAGGCCGATATCCGCCTGGCGCTGGCAGGCCGCCACAATATCGGCAATGCACTGGCGGCGGCGAGCATGGCATTGGCCGCAGGCGTGGGGCTTGAATACATCAAGGCCGGTCTTGAAAGCGTTACGCCCGTTGCCGGACGTTTGGCCGCGCAGCGCACGGCAAAAGGCGCCTGGCTGATTGATGACAGCTACAACGCCAACCCTGGCTCGCTGGGTGCGGCCATCGACACCCTGGCTGCCGCAGGCGGTGAGGCATGGCTGGTACTCGGTGATATGCGCGAGCTGGGCGCAGATGCTGCGCGGCTGCATGCCGAAGCCGGTCAGCGCGCCCGCGCTGCCGGTATCAAGCGCCTGTATGCGCTGGGTGCATTGAGCGCAGAGGCGGCCAATAGTTTTGGCGATGGCGCACAGGTGTTTGCCAGCCATGAAGCATTGGCCGCGGCCTTGCAAAACGATATGCGGGCCGATGTACGGGTATTGGTCAAGGGCTCACGCGGTAGTGCGATGGATCGCGTAGTCACCCTGCTGCAAGGAGAAAAGAGCGATGCTGCTTGAACTGAGCCGCTGGCTGGAGCAGTTGCAAGGCCATTTTGGCCTGTTCCAATACCTGACTTTCCGCGCCATTCTCTCGGCATTGACCGCCTTGCTGCTGTCGCTGTGGTGGGGGCCGACAGTCATCCGCTATCTGGCCTCGCTCAAGTCCGGTGGCCAGCCGATTCGCACGGATGGGCCGCAGTCGCATTTTTCCAAGGCCGGTACGCCGACCATGGGCGGGGCGCTGATTCTCATCACCATCCTCGCCTCGGTGCTGCTATGGGCGGATCTGCGCAACAAATATGTATGGGTGGTGCTGGCGGTGATGGTGGGCTTCGGTGCCATCGGCTGGTGGGATGACTGGATCAAAATCGTCAGGCGCGACCCCAATGGCATGCGCTCGCGCACCAAGTATGCGTTGCAATCGGTACTGGGGCTGGCCGCCGGGCTGTATCTGTACCTGTATGCCGATGTGCCGGCAGCGACGACCTTCTACGTGCCGCTGTTCAAGTCGGTGGCGCTGCCGCTGGCGGGCATCAGCTTTGTGGCGATTGCCTACTTTTGGATTGTCGGCTTCTCCAATGCGGTCAATCTCACCGACGGCCTGGACGGGCTTGCCATCATGCCGACGGTGATGGTCGCCTGCGCGCTGGGGGTGTTTGCCTACGCATCCGGTCATGCCGAATTTGCCCGCTATTTGCAGATTCCGGCCGTGCCGGGAGCAGGTGAGTTGCTGATTATCTGTGCGGCGATTGCCGGTGCCGGGCTTGGTTTTTTGTGGTTCAACACCTATCCGGCGATGGTGTTCATGGGCGATATCGGCGCGCTGGCGCTGGGGGCAGTGCTGGGCACGCTGGCGGTGATTGTCCGTCAGGAGCTGGTGCTGGTCATCATGGGCGGGCTGTTCGTCATCGAAACGCTCTCGGTGATGATCCAGGTGGCGAGCTTCAAGCTCACCGGCAAGCGGGTGTTCCGCATGGCGCCGATTCACCACCATTTCGAGCTGAAAGGTTGGCCGGAGCCGCGCGTTATCGTGCGCTTCTGGATTATCGCCGTGGTGCTGGTGCTCATCGGCCTTGCCACATTGAAGGTGCGCTGATGGACGGACGTTACACGCCCCGTATCCAGCTTGAGCGTCAGGCGGTTCGCCTGGATGCGGTAAGCGGTCGCTTTGACGAATGGCTGCTGCTGTGCGTGCTGGCATTGACTTCGGTAGGCCTGGTCATGGTGGCTTCAAGCTCCATCGCCATGGCCGAGGCGCGCGGGCTGGGGCCGATGTATTACTTCTATCGCCATATCCTGTCGGTGCTGATGGGCATGGGCGTGATGCTGGTGCTGATGTACCGCTGCGATATCCGGCAACTGGAAAAATACAGCCGTGTGTTGCTGGCGCTGGGCGTTTTGTTGCTGCTGCTGGTCTGGGTGCCGGGGCTAGGGCATTCGGCCAAAGGGGCGCGGCGCTGGCTGAATCTGGGCATCATCAACTTCCAGCCCGCAGAAGCGGTCAAGCTGATTTTCGTCATCTGGCTAGCCAGCTACCTGTCGCGTTTTTCCGATGAGGTCAAAGGCTCCTGGCGCTCAATGCTCAAGGTATTTATTGCCGCAGCACTGCTGTCCATTATTCTGGTTGAGGTGCAGAAAGACTTCGGTACCACGGCACTGCTGCTGGCAACGGCGGCGCTGATGCTGGTGATTGGCGGGGTACACCTGCCGCGCATGATTATGCCGGTGGCATTGCTGATGCCGGCGCTGATCTGGTTCGTGGCGCGTGAAGCCTACCGGATGAGGCGTATCCGGCTGTGGATTAACCCCTGGGAAGACCCGTTCGGCGATGGCTATCAGCTTACCAATGCGCTGATGGCGGTGGGTCGCGGCGAGCTTTGGGGGGTAGGGCTGGGCGGCTCGGTGCAGAAGCTCAATTACCTGCCCGAAGCCTATACCGACTTCATCATGGCGGTGCTGGCCGAAGAATTCGGCTTTATCGGCGTATGCGCACTGATTGCCCTGTATGCGTTGCTGGTGGGCCGGATATTGTGGCTGGGGCTGCAATGCGTGCAAATGCGCCGCTATTTCCCCGGTTATCTGTGCTTTGGTATCGGCATGTGGATGGCCTTGCAGACCTTTATCTCCATTGGCGTGAATATCGGGCTGTTGCCGACCAAGGGGCTGACCCTGCCGCTGGTTTCTTTTGGCGGCTCCAGCATTTTGGTGACCTTTGCAGCGATGGGGCTGCTGTTGCGCGTCTCCTGGGAGCTGGAGCGCGCCAGGCGCCAGGTGGCGCTGCATCGGGAAATGAGCCAGCAAGGCCGGGCAGTCGTGGCTGCGGAAGCCGCCGCTGCGCCGGCTCCGGCGGCCAGCATGCCGCGCAGCAAGCCGGTCAATGAACAACGCCTGCCCGGAAAAGCGCTGTGGCAGCGCCTGGGCGGCTGGCTGTATCAGCCCGGAGTACGCCATGAAGCCCGGCGGCAGCGCATCGAGCCATCGTTTGGCAATGGAGGGCAGCCATGAGCGATATGCGCCCGGTGATGATTCTGGCCGGTGGCACTGGCGGGCATATTTTCCCCGGTATTGCCGTCGCCAGGGCGTTGCGCGCCCGTGGCGTGCCGGTGCGCTGGCTGGGGGCCGAAGGCGGCATGGAAACCCGGCTGGTGCCTGCGCATGACATCCCGATGGACACCATCCGGGTCAGCGGCGTACGCGGCAAGGGCTTGGGCAAACTGCTCGGCCTGCCGTTCAAGCTGCTTTCGGCGGTGATGGCCGCGCGCGCGGTTTTGCTGGCGCATCGCCCGCGTGCGGTGGTGAGCTTTGGCGGCTATGCCGCAGGTCCGGGCGGGCTGGCGGCGAAACTGCTGGGCGTGCCGCTGCTGGTGCACGAACAAAACCGCGCCGCCGGGATGACCAACCGGGTGCTCTCGCGTCTGGCAAGCCGGGTGATGACCGGCTTTCCCGATACCTTTGCCGGTGAAATGGTGGTCGGCAACCCGGTGCGTGAAGAAATCGCCGCCCTGCCGCCGCGTCAGCGCGTGCCTGATGCGCCGTTCAAACTGCTGGTGATTGGCGGCAGCCAGGGTGCACGGGCACTCAATCAGGCCGTGCCGCAGGCGCTGGCCGAGCTTGCCGCCAGCGGCAGGGGCGATGTCTGGCAGGTGCGCCATCAGTGCGGTGAGGCAATGCTGGAGGAAACCCGCGCCGCCTATGCCAAGGCCGGTGTGAATATCGAGCCGGAAGCCTTTATCGCCGACATGGCCGCCGCTTGGCAGGCGGCAGACTTGGTGATTTGCCGCGCTGGCGCCTTGACCCTGGCGGAGGTCTGCGCTGCCGGAGTGGCCGCCATCCTGGTGCCGTTTCCGCAAGCAGTGGATGACCACCAGACCCGCAATGCCGAATATCTGGTATCGCGCAATGCCGCCTTGATGGTGAAACAGGGCGATGCCCTGGCGGCGCAGTTGGCGCAGCATCTGGCGCATTTTGCCCGGCACCCCGAATCCTTGCTTTCCACCGGGCAGGCAGCGCGCCAGCTGGCCCGTCCCGATGCCGCCGCCAAGGTGGCCGACGCCGTACTGGAGGCGGCCAAGTGATGATGAGCACTGTCAAGCAACGCCGCCTGCAAGACCCGGGCGATTTGGCCAAAGCCTTCCGCCGCGTGCATTTTGTCGGTATCGGCGGGGTCGGCATGAGCGGCATCGCCGAAGTGCTGTGCACCCTGGGCTATCAGGTGTCCGGTTCCGACCGCGCCGACAATGCCGCCACCCGCCGCCTGCAGGCGCTGGGCGCACGCATCGACCGCGAACACAGTGCCGCCAATGTGCTGGGCAGCGACTGTGTGGTGGTGTCCTCGGCCATCAAGCCGGACAACCCGGAGTTGATGGAGGCGCGCGCGCAGCGTATCCCGATTGTGCCGCGCGCGGAAATGCTGGCCGAGCTGATGCGTTTCCGTCGTGGCATCGCCATCGCCGGCACCCATGGCAAGACCACCACCACCTCGCTGGTGGCTAGCGTGCTGCATGAAGGCGGCAAAGACCCGACTTTCGTGATTGGCGGGAAACTGCTGGCCGCAGGCGCCAATGCCAAGTTGGGTGATGGGCAATGGCTGGTGGCCGAGGCTGACGAGAGTGATGGCAGCTTTTTGCGCCTGAACCCGTTGATTGCTGTGGTCACCAATATTGATGCTGACCATCTGGAAAACTACGACAACGATTTTGCCAGGGTGCAGCAGGCGTTCAATGAGTTCCTGCACCGGCTGCCGTTCTATGGCCTGGCGGTACTGTGCGTGGATGACCCGGAAGTGGCCGGGCTGGCGGCCGCCACACCGCGGCATGTGCTGACCTATGGCTTTGCCGAACAGGCCGAAGTGCGCGCCGACAATGTGCGCCAGCAGGGCGCGCAGATGCAGTTCGACCTGCACCTGCCCGATGGCTCGCAAACGCCGATGACGCTGGCCTTGCCCGGCCGCCACAATGTGCAGAATGCGCTGGCCGCTGCGGCGATTGGCTGGCAGCTGGGCATTGCCCCGGCGCAGATGGCCGTCGCCTTTGAAAGGTTCAAGGGCATTGGCCGGCGCTTCAACCATCTGGCCGACCTTGCCTTGCCCGGCGGTGGCCAGGTAATGCTGGTGGATGACTACGGCCATCACCCGGTGGAGCTGGATGCGGTATTCAAGGCAGCCCGTGGCGGCTGGCCGGAGCGCCGTCTGGTGGTGGTGTTCCAGCCGCATCGCTATAGCCGTACCCGTGACCAGTTTGATGATTTTGCCGCCGTGCTTTCCAGCGTCGATGCGCTGCTGCTGACGGAAGTCTATCCGGCAGGCGAAGCGCCGATTGCCGGTGCCGATGGCAAGTCGCTGGCGCGTGCCATCCGTACCCGTGGCCGTATCGACCCGGTGGTGGTGAACAGTGCTGCCGAGTTGACAGAGGTGCTGCCGGATGTGCTGCGAGATGGCGACTTGCTGCTGGTGATGGGGGCGGGCGACATCGGCGCGCTGGCGCAGCAATTGGCGGCCACGGGGCTTGCAAATGCAGGAGGTGCAGCATGAGCCAGATGCAATTGCCCGCCATGAAGCTGGCTGACCCGGCAGGTTTTGGCCGTGTCGCGGTGCTCCTGGGCGGCGAAAGCAGCGAGCGTGAAGTCTCGCTCAAATCCGGTGCGGCGGTGCTGGCGGCATTGCAGTCGCGCGGCGTGGATGCGTTTGCGGTCGATGGCGTCAAGGCGCTGCTGCAAGCCATTGGCAAAGAAAAAGTTGACCGTGTTTTCAATATCCTGCATGGCGGTGATGGCGAAAACGGCGTGGTGCAGGGTTTGCTGGCCGCGCTGGACATTCCTTGCACCGGCACCGGCGTGCTGGGTGCGGCGCTGACCCTGGACAAAATCCGCACCAAGCAGGTGTGGATTGCCGAAGGCTTGCCCACGCCGCGCTATCTGCGTATCGCTCCCGGTGGTGATGTGCGTGCGGCTGCCAAAACACTGGGCTTGCCGGTATTTCTGAAGCCTTCCAGTGAAGGCTCCAGCGTCGGCGTGGCGCGGGTCATGAGCGAGGCCGACCTTGAACACGCCTGCCAGGTCGCAGCCGAATACGGCGGTGAAATGCTGATGGAACAGATGGTCGAGGGCGAGGAATTTTCGGTGCCGGTATTGGGCGATATCGCCCTGCCGTCCATCCATATCGTGCCCGAAGGCCAGTGGTATGACTACAAGGCCAAGTACCAGTCCAATACCACCCGCTATATCACCCCGGGGTTGCAGGGCGAAGAAGAAGCCGCGCTGGGGCAGCTGGTTTTGCAGGCCTTTGCCAGCGCCGGCTGCACCGGTTATGGCCGGGTGGATGTGATGCGCGATGAGCAGCGTGGCTGGCAACTGATTGAAATCAATACCGCGCCGGGCATGACCGCGACCTCGCTGGTGCCCAAGGCCGCGCGCGCCATTGGCGTGGAGTTCGATGAGCTGTGCTGGCGGATTCTGGAGCAGACGTTATGCGCGCACTGACCCGTATCCTCGGCATCGTGCTTGCCATCGCCGTGATTGCGCTGCCGCTGTTGGCGGTGATGAACGGCTGGCTGGGCGCCGAGCGGTTTGCGCTAACCCGGTTGCAGGTCACCAGCGAGTTCCGCCATGTCGATGCAGCGCAGTTGCAGCAGACGCTCAAGCCCTATGCGGCGCAGGGCTTTTTTGCCGTGCGCCTGAAAGACGCACGGCAGGCCGTGGAGCGGCTGCCGTGGGTGGAAGAGGCCGAAATCAGCAAGCAATGGCCGGATGTGCTGCAAGTGAAAATTGTTGAGCACCGGCCGTTTGCACTGTGGGATGAGGATTGGCTGCTGTCCGAGCGTGGCAATCTCTACCCGCGCGCAGTGATGGGCGATGCCCTGCCCGAGGGGCTGCCGCAACTGGGTGGCGACCGCCACCGGGTGAGCGAGGTTGTCGCACTCTACAACCAGTCGCGCCAGCTGTTTGCCACCGCAGGGCTTGCTGTCACCGGCCTGCGGCTGGATGCCCGCGGTAGCTGGTCGATTCATTTCGACAGCGGCCTTGAGGTAATTGTCGGCCGCCATGACGCCGAGCCGCGTATCCGCCGTTTTGCGCATTTGCTGCCGCAGTTGATTGCGCCGCCGGGCAAGCACTTGCAGCGCGCGGACTTGCGTTATGCCAATGGCTTTGCGCTGCGCTGGAGCGATACCCAGAAAACCGCAGACAGCAGCCGTTTTCCCGTCCCCACCCTTGTTTCCGCAGGCGTTGCAGCATGAACCGCAAAGGCGATAAAACCCTGATTGTTGGCCTTGATATCGGCACTTCCAAGGTGACCGCGCTGGTGGGCGAATACAGCCTCGGCCTGCCGATTGAAGTGATTGGCGTGGGCAGTCATGAATCGCGCGGCCTGCGTCGCGGCGTGGTGGTGGATATCGACTCCACCGTACAGTCCATCCAGCGCGCGGTGGAAGAAGCCGAGCTGATGGCCGGTTGCGAGATTCGCTCGGTCTATGCCTCGATCAGCGGCAATCATGTGCAATGCCGCAATTCCCAGGGCATGGAGCCGCTGCGTGATGGCGAAGTCACGCATGGCGATATGGCGCGTGCACTGGAAGCGGCCAAGGCGGTGGCGATTCCTTCCGACCAGCGCATCCTGCATGCCATTGCCCGCGAATACGTGCTGGACAGCTCGCAGGAAGGCATCAAAAACCCGGTGGGCATGAGCGGCATCCGCCTGGAAGTGCATGCGCATCTGGTCACCTGTGCGCAGTCGGCGGCCACCAATATCAGCAAATGCGTGCAGCGTTGCGGCCTGGCGGTGGATGACCTGATTCTTTCTGCGCTGGCCTCCAGCGAGGCGGTGCTGACCGATGACGAGCGCGAGCTGGGCGTGGTGCTGGTGGATATTGGCGCGGGCACCACCGATATCGCCGTATTCGTGCAGGGCGCGATTGCGCATACCGCCTCGCTGCCGATTGCCGGCGACCATGTGACCAGCGATATCGCCCATATGCTGCGCACGCCCACGCCGGAGGCCGAACAAATCAAGGTGCGCTATGCCTGTGCACTGGCACAGCTGGCCACGGCTGAAGAATCCATCCAGGTGCCCAGCGTTGGTGACCGGCCGCCGCGTCGGCTGCCGCGTCATGCGCTGGCGCAGGCGGTGCAGGGGCGTTACGAGGAAATTTTCGAGATGGTGCAGGCCGAGCTGCGTCGTTCCGGTTTTGAGGAGCTGGTACGCGCCGGCATGGTGCTGACCGGCGGTGGCGCCAAGATGGAAGGCGTGGTCGAGCTGGCCGAAGAAATGCTGCAAATGCCGGTGCGCATCGGCATTCCGCAGCATGTGGCCGGTCTTGCCGAAGTAGTCGGCAACCCGGTGCATGCCAGCGGTGTCGGGCTGTTGCTGATGGGCAGCCGGATGGACGCGCCCAGGCCGCGCAGCCTGCTGCCGGCAGGTCGCGGTTTTGGCCTCATCAAACGGTTGAAAGACTGGTTCAACGGCCAGTTCTGATGGGCTGGCAGGTTGCGGGTGAGCAATGCGGGAAGCGGGCAAAGAAGGAGGTGGATGGTGGTGAAAGTGGTATCGGTGGCTGAAAAGTCACGGCAATTGGTGGCGCAAGCCATGAAAGCAGCAACGCCTGCTGGGCAGATGGAAACAACACAAGAAGTTCCAAAGCCCTGCCAGGCAGACGACAACGTACAAACAGCGAGGACTACAGGTATGGCAAGTTTTGAACTGATGGAAAAAATCACCCCGAATGCAGTTATCAAGGTGATTGGCGTGGGCGGCGGCGGTGGCAATACCGTGGCACATATGGTGGCCAGCCAGTTGCAGGGTGTGGAGCTGATTACCGCCAACACCGATGCGCAGGCGCTGGGCAGCTCCGGCACCCAGCTTCAGCTGCAACTGGGCAGCAATGTCACCAAGGGACTGGGCGCAGGCGCCAATCCGGAAGTCGGCCGTCAGGCCGCGCTGGAAGACCGCGAGCGCATCATGGATGCGCTGCAGGGCGCGGACATGGTGTTCATCACCGCAGGCATGGGCGGCGGTACCGGTACCGGCGCGGCGCCGGTGGTGGCGCAGCTTGCCAAGGAAATGGGCATCCTCACCGTGGCGGTGGTGACCAAGCCGTTCCCGTTCGAAGGCCGTCGCCGCATGCAGGTGGCGCTGAAGGGCATTGAGGAGCTGGCGCAGCATGTGGACTCGCTGATCACCATCCCCAACGAAAAACTGCTGACCGTGCTGGGGCGCAATGCCACCATGGTGCAGGCCTTCCGCGAGGCCAATAACGTGCTGCAGGGCGCCGTGCAGGGCATTGCCGACCTGATCGTGCGTCCGGGTGAAATGAACGTCGACTTTGCCGACGTCAAGACGGTGATGAACGAAATGGGGCTGGCGATGATGGGCACCGGCATTGCCCGGGGTGATGACCGCGCCCAGGCCGCCGTGGAAATGGCCATCCAGAACCCGCTGCTGGATGATGTCAATCTGCATGGCGCCAATGGCATCCTGGTCAATATCACTGCAGGCTCGGATATCACCATGGCCGAATTTGAAGAAATCGGCCGCGCGGTGGACGAGTTTGCCGCAGAAGATGCCACGGTCATCATCGGTACCTCGCTCGACCCGGACATGCAGGACGAAATCAAGGTCACCGTGGTGGCGACCGGCCTCAACCGGGCTGCCCAGCAGCGCACTCCGGTGCGCAATGATTTCGGTGGCGGTTTCGAACCGGTACGTCGTGCCAAGCCACAAATGGAAATCGTGCCGGATGTGACCACAGCCAAGCGCGATGGCACCACTGGCCTGCCGATTGACGAGGTATCTGCGGTTGGTTTCAACCCGGCACAGGGGCTGGCTTCCGGGCTGCGTCGTGGCGCCGCGCAGGGCAGCAGCACCCCGGCAGCAGAAGCTGCGCCCAAGGCTGCGGATTTTGGCGGAGCCGACTATCTCGACATCCCGGCCTTCCTGCGTCGCCAGGCCGACTGATGCGCATGCCAGCGCCCGTACATCTGCGGTGTACGGGCGCCATGGCAGATTACGTTTTAAGGACGAGAAAAATGGGACTAAGACGCCTGCTGCTGGACTTGTTGGGGGTACGGCCAGAACGCCTACAAGTGGCGGCTCTGTGCCTGCGCGCTCATGAAGATCGCCGTGAAGTGCTGCTGATTACCAGCAAGCGCCAGGGGCGCTGGATTCTGCCCAAAGGCTGGCCGATGGCCGGTAGTGACCTGCCCGGCTCGGCACAGCAGGAGGCCTGGGAAGAGGCCGGCGCGCGTGGCCGGGTGCGCCCGCAACCCCTTGGACGCTATCACTATGACAGCGTGCTGGTCGAAGATTTTGCCCAGCCGGTGGAAGTAGTGGTGTTCCAGATGGATGAAGTTGAACTGGCCGATGATTATCCCGAGGTCGGCCAGCGCGAGCGCCGCTGGTGGCCGCTGCAACAGGCGGCTGCCCAAGTGGACGAGCCGGAACTTGCGCAAATTCTGCGCAGCCTGGACAAACCGGCGCAATAAATGCGCGGCGCTTGCCGAAAATCAAGCGCGAACTGCCGAAGTAATGACAAAATTGGCTTATGTCATCGCCTAACGACCCCAACGCCCATACCCCCACCCGCTGGAGAACGCTCGACAAGGATTTGGGGCGCATCGGCCTGCTGGAGCGTGCCACCACCTTTGTTGCCAGACCGCTGATTGCACCGGGCATCGCCATCGCCTTCGTGGTGCTGGTGGCAGCCGCCTCGTTGGCCTTCATCGGCGTGCAGCCCGGCACCTTCGTGGTGGTCGCCGCGACCGTGATTGGCGCCTATATGGCGCTCAATATCGGTGCCAATGATGTGGCTAACAACATGGGGCCAGCGGTGGGTGCCAATGCACTGACGCTGGGCAGTGCGCTCATCATTGCCGCGATTTTTGAAACCGCAGGCGCGTTGATTGCCGGTGGCGATGTGGTCAATACCATCGCCTCGGGCATCATCGCCCCGGATGCGGTCAGCGATGGACGCACCTTTGTGCTGGCGATGCTGGCCGCGCTGCTGGCCGCCGCGCTGTGGCTGAATCTGGCGACCGTGATTGGCGCGCCGGTGTCCACTACCCATTCGATAGTCGGCGGCGTGGTTGGTGCCGGCATCGTGGCGGCGGGCATGGCTTCGGTGAAGTGGCCGGTATTGGGCAAAATCGCGGCAAGCTGGGTGATTTCGCCGCTCTTGGGCGGGCTGATTGCCGCGGTGTTTCTGGCCTTCATCAAGGCGCGAATCCTGTACCGGCAAGACAAGATTGCCGCCGCCCGGCGCTGGGTGCCGGTATTGATTGGCCTCATGGCTGGCGCTTTTGGGGCTTATCTGGCACTGAAGGGCTTGTCCAAGGTGGTCAAGATTGGCCTGCAGACCTCGCTGCTGATTGGCCTGGTCACAGGGGTGTTGGTCTGGCTGCTGTCGGTGCCGATGGTCAAGCGCCAGTCACAGGGACTGGAAAACCGCAAAAAATCCATCCGCAAATTGTTCGGCATCCCGCTGGTGTGTTCGGCGGCATTGCTCTCCTTTGCGCATGGCGCCAATGATGTGGCCAATGCCGTCGGCCCGCTGGCAGCGATTGTGCACGCCGTCCAGGCCGGCAATGTGCAAGGCCAGGTAGGTATCCCGCTGTGGGTGATGGCCATTGGTGCACTTGGCATCAGTTTTGGTCTGCTGCTGTTTGGCCCACGGCTGATTCGTCTGGTGGGCAGCCAAATCACCAAACTCAACCCGATGCGCGCCTATTGCGTATCGCTCTCGGCAGCGGTAACGGTGATTCTGGCCTCCTGGCTGGGATTGCCGGTCAGCTCCACGCATATCGCCGTAGGCGCGATTTTTGGCGTGGGCTTCTTCCGCGAATGGCATGCCGAACGCCGTGCCCGCCAGCTTGGCATCCGCAAGGGCAAACCGCTGGCACCGGAAGAGCGCGCCCGCCGCAAGCTGGTGCGGCGCTCGCATTTTGTCACCGTGGCCGCTGCCTGGGTGATTACCGTGCCGGTATCGGCGCTGCTTTCGGGCGCACTGTTCTGGGTGCTGAGCCATACCATGCACTGAGCGTTATCAGCCTTCGGATTTGATGAAAGCGGGCTCTGCGCCCGCTTTTTGTTGGCAGTGATTTTGGTTTGCCATATACTCCCCCCCAGTATTGGAGGTGATATGCCGCACAGTCCCGCCGAGAAAAAACGCGCCATTACCCGGCTGCGCCGCATTCGCGGTCAGGCCGAGAGCCTGGAGCGCGCCATTGCCGCAGGCAGCAGTTGCAGCGAGGTATTGCAGCAATTGGCGGCGATGCGCGGCGGCATCAACGGGCTGATGGCCGAGGTGCTGCAAGGCCATCTGCGCGAAACCTTCGGCCATGTCGGCTGCGAGGACAGCACCGATCCCGAACATCTGCACATGCATCAGGCCATCGACGAAGTGGTGGCGCTGGTGCGTTCCTATCTGAAGTGACCACCCGGAGCCGTGTCATGAACCTTCCCGCCGATACCGCTGGCAAAACCCTCAAATCCCGGGCTGCCGTGGCCTTTGCCACGGGACAGCCGCTGCAGGTCGTTGAAATCGACGTCGCCCCGCCCAAGGCTGGCGAAGTGCGCATCCGCATCACCCATACCGGGGTGTGCCACACCGATGCATTCACCCTCTCCGGTGATGATCCCGAAGGCATCTTCCCGGCGGTGCTCGGGCACGAGGGGGCGGGCATCGTCGTTGATGTCGGCGAGGGCGTTACCAGTGTCAAACCCGGCGACCATGTGATTCCGCTATACACCGCCGAATGTGGCGAGTGCCTGTTCTGCAAGAGCAACAAGACCAACCTGTGCGTGGCAGTGCGTGCCACCCAGGGCAAGGGCGTGATGCCCGATGGCACGACGCGCTTTAGCTATAACGGCGAGCCGATTTATCACTACATGGGCTGCTCCACCTTCAGCGAATACACCGTGGTGGCGGAAGTCTCGGTCGCCAAGGTCAACCCGCAGGCAAACCCCGAGCAGGTCTGTCTGCTGGGCTGTGGCGTCACCACCGGCATTGGCGCGGTGCATAACACCGCCAAAGTGCAGGCCGGTGATTCCGTAGCCGTGTTTGGCCTTGGCGGGATTGGTCTTGCAGTGATTCAGGGCGCGCGTCAGGCCAAGGCCGGGCGCATCATCGCCATCGACACCAATCCGGCCAAGTTTGAGCTGGCGAAACAGTTTGGTGCCACCGACTGCATCAACCCCAAAGACTACGAGCAGCCCATCCAGCAGGTCATCGTGGAAATGACCGGCTGGGGCGTGGACCACAGTTTCGAGTGCATCGGCAATGTCGATGTAATGCGCGCCGCGCTGGAATGCGCCCATCGTGGCTGGGGGCAGTCGGTCATCATCGGCGTGGCTGGCGCCGGGCAGGAAATCGCAACACGCCCGTTCCAGCTTGTCACCGGACGGCGTTGGCTCGGCACCGCCTTTGGCGGCGTCAAAGGTCGCAGCCAGTTGCCGGGGATGGTGGAAGAGGCGATGCGTGGCGATATTGAACTCGCCCCGTTCGTCACCCACACCCTGCCGCTGGAGGACATCAATAGTGCGTTCGACTTGATGCATGCAGGCAAGTCGATCCGCTCGGTGGTGCATTACTGAGCCAAATCCATGCGCGCATTGGAACTCAAAATCCCGCCCCCCATTGTGATGGCGCTAATGGCCTTGGCGATGTATGGCATCGCATGGGCTTTTCCGCAATGGCGATTGCCACTGCCCATCTCCATACGCGCGGGGCTTGCCGGGCTGTGGGGAGTAGCAGGTGTGCTGATTGCCGCGCTTGGGGTGCTGGCGTTCCGCCGCCATCGCACCACGCTTAACCCGTTGCAGCCGGATAACTCCAGCCAGATCGTCACTACCGGCATCTTTGCCCATAGCCGCAACCCGATGTATCTGGGCATGGTGTTTTGTTTGACCGGCTGGAGCATGTGGCTGGCGCATCCGCTGGCGATGCCAGGCGTGCTGCTTGCCATCCTTTGGCTGCATTTTTTGCAGATCAAACCGGAGGAGCGCATCCTGCTGCACAAGTTCGGCGAACCCTATGCCGAGTACCTGCGCCGGGTACGGTGCTGGTGCTGACCTGATGTAATTGTCATAATGTATGTACATTTTTGCGGAGATGACAGCATGACAGTCACAACGGTTTCTGCCCGCGAATTTGCCCGGGATTTGGCTGCGGCCAAACGTGCGACCAGCGACGGCCCGGTGTTCATTACCGACCGTGGCAAGCCCACTTTGGCTCTGTTGAAAATAGAGGACTATTACCGCCTGCAAGGTGGCAGGCCGCGCAGCCTGCTGGAAGTGATGGAGAGCATCCCGTGTGCAGCGGGCATCGAATTTGAGGCCGAGCGTGGAGCCAGTTTGCCACGCGAGGCGGATTGGGGCTGAGGCTGAAATGTATCTGCTGGATACCAATGTCCTGACCGAGCTGCGCAGCAACAAGCCGAACCCCTCCGCAGCGGTCAGGGCGTGGGCAAAAAATCAGCCCTTCCATCTGCTTTATCTCTCCGTCATTACCGTGATGGAGCTTGAAACAGGAGTGCTGGGCATGGAGCGCAAAGATGCCAGACAGGGCGCGCAACTGCGCGACTGGTTGGAGGAGACGCTGAGCCAATTCGAGCCCAACATCCTGCCCTTGACTGCCAAGGCAGCGCGCTTGTGTGCCCGCATGCAGGTACCTGACCGCAAGTCTTTGGCCGATTCACTGATAGCCGCCACGGCAGTTGAGCATGGCTTCGTGCTGGCCACACGCAATGTGGCGGATTTCGCGGCAACCGGCGTGAAACTCATCAATCCCTGGCAATAACGGCAAAGGAAATCCCATGCAAAAAATCGAATCCCATGCCAGCTTCGGTGGCCGTCAGGAAGTCTGGCAGCACGATTCCAGCAGCACCGGCACGCCGATGAAATTCGGCATCTACCTGCCGCTCCAGGCGCTGGCAGGCGAAAAATGCCCGGTGCTGTATTGGCTATCAGGCTTGACCTGTACCGAGCAGAATTTCATCACCAAGGCCGGAGCGCAGGCGTATGCGGCGCAGCACGGCATGGTCATCGTGGTGCCGGATACTTCGCCGCGTGGCGAGGCGGTGCCCAATGACGAGGGCTATGACCTGGGGCAAGGCGCGGGCTTTTACCTCAATGCCACGTGCGCGCCGTGGGACAGGCATTTCCGCATGTATGACTACATCGTGGACGAATTGCCGGCGCTTGTTGAAGCGAACTTCCCGGTGAATGATGCGCGTGCCATCAGCGGGCACTCCATGGGTGGCCACGGTGCGCTTACCATCGCGCTGAAAAATCCCGGTCGCTATCGTAGCGTGTCGGCGTTTTCGCCCATCGTCGCGCCCAGCCAGGCGCCCTGGGGACAGAAGGCTTTTCAGGCGTATCTGGGTGATGACCGCGAAACCTGGAAGGCATACGACTCGGTGGAACTGGTACAAAATGCGCTGGCCGCGCGTTTGCCGTTGCTGGTCGATCAGGGCGATGCCGACGAATTTTTGCAAGGCCAGTTGAAGCCAGAACTGCTCAAGGCCGCTTGCGAAAAGATGGGGCACCCGCTGACCCTGCGCCTGCAACCGGGTTACGACCACAGCTATTACTTCATCGCCAGCTTTATTGGCGAGCATATCGCCCATCACGCCAGGGCGCTGAAGGCGCTTTGATTGGCGGCATGCAATGCTACGGGCAGCCTGTGCTGCCCGTTTGTATTGCTTTAACGATGGCGATTGATTTCATCGCGCAGGCTGCGCGCGGCATGGGCGGCGGCTTCGCGGAAGTCTTCGCCCATCGAGGCATACAGGATGCCGCGCGATGAGTTAATCATCAGCCCCGTGCCATCGGCGGTCTTGCCGTTTTTTACCACGGCTGCGACATCACCACCTTGCGCGCCGACGCCGGGAATCAACAGCGGCATATCGCCGACAATGTTGCGGATGCGGCCAAGTTCCTCGGGGAAGGTTGCGCCCACGACCAGTGCGCAATTGCCGTTGTCATTCCATTTTTGTGCAATCGTGCGCGCCACATGCTGATAGAGCGGCTCGCCATCGACCAGCAGCTCCTGAAAATCGCGCGCGCCGGGATTGGAGGTGTGGCACAGAAACACACAGCCGCGACCATCACGCTTCAGGAACGGCTCGGCGCTGTCGTAGCCCATATAGGGGTTGAGCGTGACTGCATCGGCAGCAAATCGGTCGAAGGCCTCCACTGCATACTGCGCAGCGGTACTGCCGATATCGCCACGCTTGCTGTCGAGAATCACCGGGATGTCCGGGTGTGTGGCGTTGATATGCGCAATCAGCCGCTGCAAGGTGGACTCGCCGCCGTTGTGCGCGGCGAAATAGGCGATCTGCGGCTTGAACGCGCAGGCGTATTCCGCCGTGGCATCGGCAATGTCGCGGCAGAATGAAAACAGCGCATCTTCATCATTGGCGTAATGCTCCGAAAAGCGTGCCGGGTCGGGGTCGAGCCCCACACACAGCAGGGAATTGGACGACTGCCAACGTTGGCGCAAGCGGTGGATGAAGGTCATGGGCGCTCTCCGCAAAAGGGGCACCATTTTGCCACCGGGATACCGGGGAAAAAAATCCCATTGACCGCTTGACCGTCATGCGCCCTGCCTTGGAGCGCCGGTCTGGTTTGCTGTTACGGTTGGAGCACCATTTGTTCCAATTCTTCGTATCTTGGGTGATGCCAGATCTGGCTGATCAGCCAAGTCTTGCCTTTTTTCCGGGCGACAAGACTGATTGTGCCAAGCGGGGCATTATGGCCGGGAAAGTAAAGCAGGCTGTCAACCGGGAAGCGTGTGCTGAATTCTTCCATCACCGGGCCAAAGCGGCCATCGGCCATTTGCACGAAGGAGCCGATAAAAGCCCCCTGTGGTGTTTGCCAAAGCCCGAGCATGACTTTGTGATCCTCGGGAGAGGGGCGCCTGCCGTCAGGCGGTAATTCGAATTTTCCATATTTTTTTACTGCCTCCAACTCATCATGGAATAAGGTGGTGATTTCCCTTGCCATTATGAATGTGGCGCCAGGAATATGGGGATGGGGGTCTGTCGAATAAGTGGTGTCGTAAAAAAATGGTTTTTTGTCGATGATTTTTATATGAAATGGCGTTGGGCTGTCTTTTGCCATTATGAGTACCTCGGCAGTACGAGGTGTGGTGTCTGGGCTACCCAGTACATAGAAAATTGGGACAGGGGCATCTGAGTAATAGCTGATCCGGTGCGCACAAATGCCAGTCATCTGGTAGGCAGATGCAAAATGAAAAGTCTCGCCCTGGTCATACAAGGTTTCTGGTCGCGGCTGTCCGGGCGGGAAGTGCATGCCTTCCAGTACGGCATCCCCGATAATATGCTTGCCAATGGCGATATGCTCCAGCGCCCTTTCAGGCGGGTCGCATAATGATGGCGATTGTACGGCGCCGCGTGTAGAGGGAGAAGAAGCGCAGCCGATACAAAGCAGTGCAGGTAGGATGGCGGCAAGGAATGACTTGTTCATTTCAGTGAATCACCTGATGATCATGGCCACCGCCACCGCCACCGCCACCGCCACCGCCACCGCCACCGCCACCGCCACCGCCACCGCCACCGCCACCGCCACCGCCACCGCCACCGCCACCGCCACCGCCACCGCCACCGCCACCTGGGGTGGATGGCAAGGTGACTTGCGGCGGCGGGTTGCTCAAGCCGCCCTGTTTTTCCCCAATAGGCAAGGTGGGCAATCCGGCATGGACGAGAAGTGCATGAGCGACATCGTTGGCGAGACTTTCGTTTTTTTTCCAGCCCGGGGAGTAGTCAGGTTGCCCCCCATGTGCTTGATTGCTTGCACGCCCGGCTGCAGTCATATGTGCCAATTCATGCAGGGCTATATAGTTGGTGCCTGCTAGTGAGTTTTTATTCAATCTTGCGTAGTTGCTCACGGTTTCAATCGTGAAGCGGACACGGGGATTTCCTCCGTTGTAATCGGCTTCTCCACGGCCTGTCCGGTTCCTGTATGGCGTTCCTTTTTCATCAATGAAAAAATCCGTCCGGCTCCAGATATCCTTGAGCTCCTGGCCGGTGATTTCCTTGCCGTCGCTGAGCTTTATCCTGGCATCGGCAGGTAGTTTGGAAAGCAGCCGGGAGATTTCGGCGATGGATTTGGCCAAATCATCAAGTGCTTTCTTTTCATCGTCAGTCAAGGGGCGCTCAAATTCCACCTTGATTTCGATTTCATTCTTGTCAGTGTCGCTGCTGGAGAAATCATCGCCAATACTGGCATGCTGCGATGGCGGCTCCGAATGCATGCCGGAGCCACCAAAGTCAGTGCCGAGAGAAATTGAAAGCCCCCGGCCTATAACAACAATGGTGCCCAAGGGACGGGGCTGGTTGCCGTGATTGCCTGATGTGCTCATTTCAATCAATCCTCTCTGATTTCTTGAGTTTTGAGCATACATCTGATAAAGGCGATCAGAGTTAATTTTTTGGGGGCTTAGAGCGTGTTATGAACTTTGTGCCAATCGAATCAAGGGCATGGCATTGGGTAACATGAGAATGGCGAAGACCACAAAGTGCAATCCCCCCAGCACGTCCGGCAATCGTTCGTAATCACGGGACAGG
>NWQQ01000001.1 GCA_002798255.1 Lysobacteraceae bacterium NML95-0200 | reverse complement strand
TAGCACTGTGGAACCACCCGATCCCATCCCGAACTCGGAAGTGAAACGCAGCCGCGCCGATGGTAGTGTGCATCCAGCATGTGAGAGTAGGTCATCGCCAGTTTTATTCCCAAAACCCCCGACTCAAGTCGGGGGTTTTTCTTTGCAGATAACCAATCCCGAAGGAAGCCTGGCACTGCTTCAGCCTCTGCGTGTGCGATACGAAAAGCCCTTGGAACGGCGGGGGCGGAGCTACTCATGAACCTACAGCTCGGAAGGAATCTGGCTGGGGCGGCAACTGGCCAGCAAAAGACAGCTGCAGGACAGCACTTTTAGTGCAAATCCAGCGGGTCAATATCCAAAGACCAGCGTACTTTGCGCGCCTCCGGCAGTGCATAAAGCAGCGGTATCACAGCCCGCAGCGCCTGATGCAAAGGCTTGCGTTGTGCGGCGGAAATCAATAACTGTGCGCGCTGGTAACCTGCCCGCCGTGGGTGCGGTGCAGGCGCCGGGCCACTCAAGCCCAGCGCACTGCTTGCGCCATGGAATGGCAAGGCCGGCCTACCCAAGCCCGCTTCAAGCAACTTCCGGGCCTGCTGAAGAAACGCCAGCGCCACGTCCGCCTCTCTGCCTTCAGCACGCAGCAACGCCAGATAAGAAAATGGCGGAAAACCTGTAGCCTCCCGTTCGGATAACGCGCCTTCGGCAAACGCGTGATAGCCGCCACCAATCAGCGTCTGCAAAAGCCAATGCTCAGGATGGTGGGTTTGCAGTAATACCTGCCCGCCCTTGCTGGCGCGGCCTGCGCGCCCGGCGACTTGAATGAGTAACTGGGCGAGTTTTTCCGGGCTGCGAAAATCCGCCGAATACAGTCCTTCATCAATGCCGACCACCACAACCAGGGTGAGATTGGGCAGGTCATGCCCCTTGGCTAACATCTGCGTACCAACCAGGATACCGGGCTGGTTGCCGAGTGTATCGAAGTGTTTTTGCAGGGCATTGCGGCCTTGAGTGCTGCCTTTATCAATGCGGATAACCGGGAAATCGGCGAATTTCTCTGCAAGATATGCTTCGATTCGCTCGGTGCCATTGCCTTGTGGTTGCAGCGCCAGTCCGCCGCAAGCGGGGCAGGCAGGCGGCGAAGGACGATGCTGGCCGCAATGATGACACTGCAAGCGTCGGCCATGCCCATGAACCGTCATCGCGCTGCCATGAGTATCGGTGCTACATCGTGGGCAGTGGGCGCTCCAGCCGCAATCGTGGCAGAGCAGGCTGGGGGCATAGCCGCGCCGGTTTTTGAATACCAGCACCTGCCCGCCTGCGCTCAGGGCATCCTTGATGGCTTGCAAGGCTTCGGGCGAGAGTCCGGCTTGCAAGGGGCGCTTGCGGATGTCCATGACTTGTACTGCAGGTGGATTCGCATTGGCCGCCCGCTGGCTGAGGCGCAGGCGATGAAAGCGACCTTGGCGGGCATTGGCCAGCGTTTCCAGCGAGGGGGTGGCACTGCCCAGTACCACCGGGATGTTCAGTGCCTTGGCGCGCACCAGGGCGAAATCACGGGCGTGGTAGCGGATGCCATCGAATTGCTTGTAACTACTGTCGTGTTCTTCATCCACCACGATGAGGCCAGCCTTGGGCAGGGGGACGAAAACGCTAGAGCGCGTACCGACGATGACCTGTGCCTGGCCACGCCAGGCGGCGGCCCAGACGCGGGCGCGCTCGGTATCGGAAAGCCCGGAATGCAGGGCATGCACTTCCACCCCCAGACGGTGCTGGAAACGGGCAAGCATTTGCGGGGTCAGACCGATTTCCGGTACCAGCACCAGTGCCTGCTGCTCGCGCGCCAGGCAGGCGGCGATGGCCTCCAGATAAACTTCGGTCTTGCCGCTGCCGGTGATGCCATCGAGCAGGAAGGGCTGGAAGCCTTCCGCTTGACAGATGGCATCGGCGGCGCTTTGCTGCTCGGCATTCAGGATGCGGCGATTGGCTGGAGTGGATGAAGTCGGTGCAGCCATGATGCGGCGCTCGACCTGACCGCGCTTTTCCAGCGTACGCATGGCAGTTCGCCAGCCCGGCTGCTGGGCATCCAGCAGGCTTTCGCTGATACCCGGATGCGCTGCCAGATATTCCGCCAACTGCCGGGGACGGCCTTGGCGCATTTGTGCAAGCGCCTGCTCGCCGCTATCGCTGAGATACCAGCCATACAGTGCGGTATCGGGCAGCGGCTCGCCCTGCCGCAAGGCCGTTGGCAGGGCGGTGGCCAAGACTTCGCCCAGCGGGGCATGCAGATAGCCCGCCAGCCACTGGAGTGATTGCCAGAGTTCGCCATGCAGCAGCGGCTCGGCGTCGAGAAAGTCAAGTGCGGGACGTAACTCCTGTTGCCCGGAGTTACTGCCAATTGCCGTCACGATGCCGACCAGTTCACGCCTGCCAAATGGCACGCGCAGACGCCGGCCGATATCGCCAGACTGTGGCGCATGCCCCTCGGGCGGGCTGTAATCGAACAGCTGCGGCAGTGGCACCGGCAGGGCAAGTTGCAGGGTGGAGGCGCTTGGCATGGCGGCATTTTAGAGCCGGTAGCTCCGGCTGGTAGACCTTAGTTGCATGGCAAGGTTGTCTGCCAAGATGACGAATATGTCGCAATGTGTTGTTTTTAAAGGATAGATACCGTTATCCACAAGGGCTGTGGATAACTCTGTTGATAGCCGCAGGAAAGTGGCTGGTTTTGCCCGCCACCATAGGGCTTGAGGGGAGATGGCGAAAAATTTGCCATGCCAAATTTTCCCATAAAAAACAATTGCTTGAGCGTGAAACGCGCATGAAACCTGTTTGTAGGGATTGATTTTTTGTGCAATTCCATGTTCTGCCTGCCCTTGTGCAAAACATGGAATTGGGGGCTTGCAATTGCCTGTGCTTTCTGCATGCCGGGATGCGGCTCTGTTATCAGAGGGTCAGGCTGTCATTTGGTGAAACTCCCGCAATGCCTTGTTGAAAAAGGAAAAAACTGCTTATCCACAACGCCTGTGGATAAGTATGTTGATTGTTGTGGGAAAGAGGGCGATTTCCCCCGCCATGACAGGCCTGGAGATGGCTGGTGAAAAAAAAGCCAGGCAAAATTGAATCAATAAAAACAATGATTTATGTGTTTTTTCCGGGTGAGTACGGCCTGTGGGGGGAATGCCGTATGGCGCTGCGCGGCTTGCAAGGAATTGTGCACAACATGCGCGATAAGGCTTGCAAACGGCATGGTTTTCTGCATCTGCCAAATAAAGCTGGCGTATTGCATGACAGCGCGTATCATCGCTGCCGATGTCTGCGCCTCTTTCCCCTGTTGCAACCGCCCCAAGGCCGGATACTGCCCATGACTTGACTTCGAGCCTGGCGATTTTCGCCGAGCTGATGCTGGGTGATGCGGTGCTGGCTGATGCCGTGGCTGCCCGCGTATTGCTGGCAGGGCAGCAGGAATCAGGTTTGTCGCCGCTGCGTGCGTGGCGGGCAATGCTGGAGATGCCGGGGCTTCAGGCAGGCAAGATGCCGATGATGGGGCAGGCTTTGCAGCCATTGCAGCGCCTAAGTCCAGGGCAGCGTTTAATGCTGTTGCTGGTGCTGCTGTCGGGCAGAAGCATGATTGAAGTAGCCGCGCTTTTGAAAATTTCTCCCCAAGACGGTCAGCGGCTGTGGGCGCAGGCGCAGCGCCAGTTGAGCGCGGCTGAACTGGAGGCCTGCCGCACGGCGCTGGAGATGCGTCAGCGTGGTTTTTCGCCGGCGCGCCGGGCTCGCATTGAGCAATATATGAATGGTGAAAGGCCACTACAGCCATCGGCGGAAGCGCCGCCAAGGCGCTGGGGGTGGCTACTGGCAGTGGCGCTTGCCACCGGGATGGCGCTGGTGGCGACCTGGTTCTGGCCGCCCGAGAATGAAGCAGAAGACTCGACTTATCAAATCCCGCCCCGCATCCAGACCAAGCCTTTGGCCGAGCGTGCGCCTGCTCGCTACGATGCCGGGACTGCGCGGGTGCTGGTTGACCGGGAGTTTTCGGGGATTTCCGTACAAGACACGCCGGTTGCCGCTGAAACGGCATTCTTTGCCTGGTATCAGGCCGAGCGGCTGGGGCAGGCGGGCAGCTTGCTGCCGGATATTCCTGAAGAAGCCCCCATCGAGCTGCCGCCGGAGTCGGCGGACTGGCAAGAAGAACCCTTACCGGAGCCGATGGATGACTGACCGCTTGCGGCGCGGTGTGTTGCTGGCGGTGCTGCTGGCGACGCAAGGCGCATGGGCGCAAAATGCGCGCGAAGAAAAACATGCCTGGCTGCGCCTGCCTGCTGCGCAACAATCGGCCTTGCGGCAATCAGCGGCGGCGTTCTCGGCTCTGCCTGCCAGTGAGCAGGCTGCCTTGCGGGCGAAATTTGCGCGCCTGGATGGTGATGAGCAGCGCGGCTGGCGGCTGGGGCCGGTACTGGGGCGCTGGTATCCGGTGCTGCAACCTTTGCTGGCCTATGTGCCGGAGCAGGAGCGCGACGAGCTGCTGCGGCTGCTGCATTCGATGAGCCCTGCCGAGCTGGAAATATTGGCGCGGCTTGCGTTTTCCACGCCGCCGCAAGCGCGTGCGGCTCTGCGGGCGGCGCTGCTGCGCCAGCCGCCTGCTCAGCGGCTGACATGGATGATGGCGCAGCTGGATGAGCCGCGCGTGACCGAGGCGCGGGTGCTCAACCCGGTCAGGTGAGCGTGGCCGATTGCAAGACTCGCCTTTCGGCCTGGAAGCGGCCGCCAAAACGCGCCGTGCCCGCTTCGCGTATCTTGGCGGCGCGGTGCTCGAAGTAATCCTGCAAGGCGGCCATGCCATGCACCCGGTAGCGCACCGAGAGCTGCACGCAATCAGCCGGAGCCGCGGGGTCGATGACTTCCAGCACTTCGGCATCGACAAAGCCGGGCACGTCCAGCATCTCCTTGATGTGGCCTGCCAGCCAGGCGCGGTACTCTGTGGCGATAGCGGTATCAATGCGCAGGTTGACTTCGTAAAACACCATGGATGTGTCTCCTTGATTTATTTGAAAAGCACCAAGACCAGGGTCAGTAGCGCGCCTGCCGAAACCAGTAGCGAATAAATACTGCCAATCAGCACGAACTTGAGCGTGGTCAGTAGTGTTGATTGCCGGTAAACGCGCTTCTGGCAGACCCATAGCCAGAGCCAGAGTGCGGGCAGCGCCAGCAGCAACAGGTGGTCGCTGGCCTGCGCCAAGACTGCCACCCCTGACCACTGCGCCAGGCTTTCCAGCAGCATCAGGCTGCATAGCCAAATCAGGATGAAAGAGTGGCTGTAAAGCGCCACTACCATGTGCTCCAGAAACGTCCAGGCCGGGCGCAGATGGCTGATGCGCAGTAGCAGGGCAAATAGCGGCACCAGAAAAAACAATGTGGTGGGCAATGCCGACAGCCAGGCATCGCGCCACCAGCCCCGGTCTTTGAGATGTGGCAGGTTGCGCTCAAGGCGCGGCAGGAGGGTGCGATTGAGCCAGGCGTTGCTGCTCCCGGAGGGGCTGTTGATTTTCATCGGGTTGTGTGTCGGGTGCCGGGGCGCATCGTCGACTTCCAGTACCTGCGGGCTTGCCGCCTGCGGTGCCTCGTTGATATGGATTTTCGATGTATTGATGTCGGGCATCCACAGCCTTGCAAGAAAGAACGTCAGCAGCGAGAGAATCACGAACAGCCGCAGCGGAGGCAGATAGCGCACCCGGTGACCTGCCAGATACTGGTTGATGATGCGCCCTGGCACGCAGGTGTCGCGCAGGCTGCGGAAAACCCGGCCATCCAGATGCCAGAAGGACTCGAATACTTCCTCAATGGCATGCCCCAGATGCTTCAGCGGATTGTGCGCCGACTGCCCGCAAGCGTGGCAATACGCGCCTTGCAGGGTCGTCTGGCAGTTTTCGCAGTGCTTGGGCTGGGTGTGTTCTGACATGCGCGCATGTGATGGGGAGAAAAGCGCACTAAGATAGCCAGCCCGCAGTGTTTGCACACCCCCCGAAAGTCATTTTGTCCGCCAGTTGCGGATACTCTGCCCATGTCCCAGCGCAAGCCTTTTAGTCATGAAATTTCCCGCACGGCCAAACTGGCCGCGCCGCTGGTGGCCGGGCATATGGCGACCGGCATGGTGGGGTTGGTCGATAGCCTGATTGCTGGCCGGCATGGCACGGCAACACTGGCAGCGGTATCGGTGGGCTCGGCCATGTTCTGGTTGCCGATGCTGATACCGCTGGGTACCTTGATGGCCTTGCCGCCGAAAGTGTCGGAATTGGATGGCGCAGACAGAGCGGGGCATATCGCGCCGCTGTTCCGGCAGGCGCTGTGGCTGGCACTGGGGCTGGGGCTGCTGATGTGGTTATTGGTCAGCCTGCTGCCGCTGGCGATGGCGCCGTTTGGCATCACCGAAAGCATCCGCCCCGGTGCAACGGCGTTTTTGCACGGTATCCGTTGGGGCGTACCGGCGCTGACCTTGTATCTGGCGATGCGCTATCTCTGCGATGGCCTGCATTTTTCCCTGCCGACCATGCTGTTTGGCATCGGCGGGTTGCTGGTACTGGCGCCACTGGGCTATGCCATGGCCTTTGGCCGCTGGGGCTTTGCCGAGCTGGGTGCTGGCGGCTTGGGGCTGGCCTCGGCACTGATGTTCTGGCTGCAAATGCTGGCCTTTGCCCTGTATCTGGCCTTTGCCAGGCGCTTTGCGCCGCTTGGGCTGTTTGCCCGTTTTGAGTGGCCGCGCCGGGCCTTGCAGCGCGAGCTTCTGAAAACCGGCCTGCCCATTGGCATGACCGTGGCGATGGAAGGCAGCCTGTTTATCGTCACCGCATTGCTGATTGGCCGTCTGGGCGAAGTGCCGGCGGCCGCGCATCAAATCGCCATCAATATCTCCAGCCTGTGTTTCATGATTCCCTTCGGGATTGCCGAGGCCACCACGGTGCGTGTGGGCAATGCCCTGGGGCGGCAGAGTCGCGCCGATATTTACCGCGCCGCCTTCGCCGGGCTGGTGCTGGTGCTGGTCACCCAGCTGTTTTCCGGTGCGTTGATGGTGCTCGGCAACCAGGCCATTACCGCGCTATATACCCGGGATGTCGCAGTCGCTGCACTGGCGGCCAGCCTGCTGTTGTATGCTGCCGTGTTTCAGCTCCCCGATGGCATCCAGGTGCTCTCCAATGGCGCCCTGCGCGGTCTGCAAGACACCCGTGTGCCGATGTTTCTGGCAGCCTTCGCCTATTGGGGCATCGGCATGAGCCTGGGGGCAACACTGGGGCTGGGTCTGGGCTGGGGGCCGCCAGGGATGTGGCTTGGGCTGATTGCCGGGCTAAGCGTTGCCGCCACTTTGCTGGCCTGGCGTTTTGCCCGCAGCGCCCGCCGCGTTTTGCCAGCGTGACATCTGGCACATGCGATATGGCCTGGCAATGGATAGTTTGAATAGCAATTTTCGGAGTTTTGCATCATGAACACCATTTATCCGCCGCAGATACCGCCGCCGCTGCCCGCACAGCGCGGGCCGATTGTGCGGTTCTTCATCGGCCTTTGGGATGCGATGAACTTCACCCGCCGGCTGATTCTCAACCTGCTGTTCTTTGGCCTGCTGTTTTTCTTCCTGCTGGTGCTGCTGATTGGCATGGCCGCAGGCGGCAAATCGGGCAAACCCAGGCTCGCCAGCAATACCACGCTGGTGCTGGCGCCCGTCGGGCAGCTGGTGGAGCAGGACAGCCGCGATGCCATGACCCGGATTCTGGCGGATATCAGCAAGGATGACAGCCAGGGGCAGGTACAGCTGCGCGACATGCTGGCGGTGATTGACGGCGCCGCCAGGGACAAGCACATCGAGCGCATGCTGCTGGATGTGGATGGCCTCTCGCCTGGCGGCTTTGCCTCGATGTCAGAAGTGGCCGCAGCCCTGCAACGCTTCCGTGCCGCCGGCAAGCAGATTGTTGCCGTCAGCCGTGGCATGGGGCAGAAGCAGTATTTCCTGGCCGCGCAGGCCGATGAAATCCATCTCGACCCCGATGGCTACGGCATCGTGCTTGAAGGGCTTTCCGCACACCGGCCGTATTTCCGCGAAGGCTTGCAGGACAAGCTGGGCGTGGATTTCCATCTGTTCAAGGTGGGTGAATACAAATCCGCCGCCGAGCCGTTCGTGCGCGATTCGGCTTCGCCCGAAGCCAAGGAGGCCGACCTGTTCTGGATGAATGACATCTGGAACCGTTATCTGGCCGAAATCGCCGGGCGTCGCAAACTGGATGCAGCCGCACTGGCCACGGCGATTGACAATCTGGCCGACGGCGTGGAGGCGGTGCGCGGCGATCTCAACCGCTATGCGCTGGAAAACAAGTTGGTGGATGCGCTCAACACGCGCGAAGAAGTGGACAGGCTGATGGTCGAGCGTGGCGTGGCAGACGCCGATGCCGAAGGCGGTTTCCGGCAGATTGACTGGGCACAGTACCTTGGCCATATCAAGCCGAAATTCCCGGTCGAAGTGGATTCCAAACCGCAAGTGGCGGTGGTGGTGGCCGAAGGCGAAATCAGCCCCGGCCAGCAGCCGCGTGCCGCGATTGGCGGTGACAGCCTCTCGGCACTGCTGCGCGATGTGCGCGAAGACGACAAGGTCAAGGCACTGGTGCTGCGGGTGAATTCGCCCGGTGGCGAAGTGTTCGCCTCAGAACAAATCCGCCGCGAAGTGGCCGCCATCAAGGCCGCAGGCAAACCGGTGGTGGTGTCGATGGGCGATGTCGCCGCATCCGGCGGCTACTGGATCAGCATGAATGCCGACCGCATCTATGCCGAGCCCAGCACCATTACCGGCTCCATCGGCATTTTTGGCCTGGTGCCCAATTTCACCCGCGCACTCGACAAAATCGGCGTACATAGCGATGGCGTCGGCACCACCCGCGTGGCCGGAGCATTCGACCCCACCCGCCCGCTGAACCCGGAAGTCGCCCGCGTGATTCAATCAGTCATCGACAAGGGCTACCGCGACTTTATCGGCAAAGTGGCCGATGCGCGCGGCAAGAGTGTTGAAGCTACCGATGAAGTGGCGCGCGGCCGCGTCTGGAGTGGTGCACAGGCCAAGCAGTTTGGTCTGGTGGATGAACTGGGTGGCCTGCAAACGGCCATTGAGCATGCCGCCAAACTCGGCAATCTGGAGGCGGACAAATACAATGTGCACTATGTGGAAGAGCCGCTGACCCCGTTCGAGAGCTTCATGAGCGGGTTTGCCCAGGCACGCATGGGCGCTTTGCTGCTCAATGAGTCGCCACTGCTGCGCGGCATCCTGAAAAACAGCGCCCCCGGTATCCAGCAGCCACTGCGTTATCTGGAAATGCAGGCCAGCAAACCCAACGCCGCCCCGGTACAGGCCAGCGCACACTGCTTCTGCGGGATTTGATGCAGTGCTGAAGTACGAGAACGCTGGGGAAACCCGGCGTTTTCATTGCATTTTGTCATCCTGCGTGATGCCGCAGGATTTTTGTGTGCGATATGGATTCTGCGATTTCACTTCGTTACGCGCAGAATGACAGGTTGGGTTGTTGTGTTGCATGCAGGTTGGCTGAGCACGGCGTTAGCTGCGCCCTGATGGCAAAATCAGGCGCTATTCATCACGAAATCGCAGTTTAGGCCGGTCGCAGATTGGCATAGGCCAGTACCAGCCATTTGCTGCCGACATCATCAAAATTCACCTGCACGCGGGCGTGGGCGCCGCTGCCTTCAATATCGGTGACGGTGCCGGTGCCGAAGGTGTTGTGGCGTACATAGGCGCCGAGCGAAATGCCGGGAGCGCTGGGCGCAAGCGAGGCGTGTCCTCTGTTGTGCTGTGGCTGGGAAAATGCGTGTGCGGTGCGCACTTTCGGGCGCACTTCGTGAATCAGGCTGGCAGGGACTTCGCGCAGGAAGCGTGAGGGCAGGCCTATCAGATCCTGGCCGTGCAGGCGGCGGCTTTCGGCATGCGAGAGCACCAATTTTTCGCGGGCGCGGGTGATGCCGACATAGGCCAGGCGGCGTTCTTCTTCCAGCCGTCCGGCTTCTTCCACGCTGCGCGCATTGGGAAACAGGCCTTCTTCCAGGCCGACCAGAAATACCAGTGGAAACTCCAGCCCCTTGGCGCTGTGCAGGGTCATCAGTTGCACGCCTTCATCACCGGCATCGGCCTGGCCTTCACCGGCTTCCAGCGCGGCATAGGCCAGAAATTCCACCAGCTCGGAAAGCCCTTGCGTGTCTTCATCGTCGCCGCGTACAAAGCGCGAGGCCACGCTGATGAGTTCATCGAGATTATCCACGCGCGAATCAAGGCTGTTGCGTGATTCTTTTTCGTAATGGGCGCGCAGTCCCGAGCGCATCAGTACGTGGTCGATTTTGTCCTGCAAGGACAGCTCGCCGACCTCTTGCTGCATCAGTGCGATGAGCTCAAGAAAGCCTTTCAGCGCGTTTTTGGCGCGAGTGGTGAGCTGGCTGTCGCTGATGGCCAGCTCCGCTGCCTGCCAGAGTGTGACGCCTGCGCCACGCGCGATGCGGCGTACTTCGTCCAGGGTGCGCTCGCCGATGCCGCGCGCCGGGGTGTTGACGGCGCGCTCGAAGGCGGCATCGTCCACGCGTGAGGCAATCAGGCGCAGATAGGCCAGCGTGTCCTTGATTTCCATGCGCTCGAAAAAGCGCATGCCGCCGTACACGCGATAGGGGATTTGCTCGGCCAGCAGGGTTTCTTCAAACATCCGCGACTGCGCATTGCTGCGGTAGAGAATGGCCGCATCGCCCCAGCTACCGCCCTGCATCACCCATTGGCGGATGCGTTCAATCACGTAACGGGCTTCATCGATTTCGTTATAGGCCGCATACAAGTCCAGCAGCTCGCCCTCGCCCGAATCGGTCCACAGGTTTTTGCCCAGACGCTCGGGGTTATGGGCAATCACCGCATTGGCCGCATTCAGGATATTGGCGCTGGAGCGATAGTTCTGCTCCAGGCGGATGGTGCTGACATCGGCAAAATCGCGCAAAAAATGCTGCACGTTTTCCACCTTGGCGCCGCGCCAGCCGTAGATGGCCTGGTCGTCATCACCGACCGCGAACACATGGCCGCTGTCTCCGGCCAGGAGCCGCACAAAGGCATACTGGATGGCGTTGCTGTCCTGGAATTCGTCAATCAAAAGCTCGGCAAAGCGCCTGCGGTAATGCGCCAGCAATACCGGCGTGTCGCGCAGCAACTCCAGCGCGCGCAGCAGGATTTCGGCAAAGTCCACCAGACCGGCATTGTCACAGCGCGCTTGATAGGCCTCATACACCGCCAGCCGGACATGCGCCCATTCGTCGGCGGGATTGGGCTGGATATGCTGCGGGCGGCGGCCTTCGTCTTTTTGCGCGTTAATCCACCACATGATTTGCTTGGGCGGAAATCGGCCTTCGTCAAATTCCAGTTGCTGCACCACGCGCTTGATGAGCCGCAGCTGGTCGTCGCTGTCGAGAATCTGGAAGCCCTCCGGCAGGCCAGCCTCCTGCCAGTGCAGCCGCAGCAGGCGATGGGCGATGCTGTGGAATGTGCCAATCCACATGCCGCGCGCACCGCCTTGCAGCAAACTGCCCGCACGATGACGCATCTCGCCCGCCGCCTTGTTGGTAAAGGTCACCGCCAGAATGCCGTGCGCAGGCACCGCGCAGACCTCGTTGAGCCAGGCGATGCGGTGGGTCAGTACCCGGGTTTTACCAGAGCCGGCGCCGGCCAGTACCAGCACATGCCCCGGCGGCGCGCTCACCGCCTCGCGCTGCGCCGGGTTCAAATCATCAATCAGGTGGGAAACATCCATTGGCGCATTGTATCCAGTGGCGGGGCGGGTTTTATTTCCCGGTGTTCTTTGCAATCGGGATTTAGGGGCAATGAAAATCAAAGACAGCAACAGAGGTGAGATGCTTTGGCAGAAGCATGCGGAGAACAGCGATAATGCCGCGATGAAAACACTTCGTATCGCGACCCGCAAAAGCCCTTTGGCACTTTGGCAGACTGAACACGTCGCCGCTTTGCTGAAAGCCCAACACCCGCAGCTTGAGATTCAACTCGTGCCGCTGTCCACGCGCGGCGACGAGCTGCTCGACCGCTCGCTGGCAGCGATTGGTGGCAAGGGGTTGTTTCTGAAAGAGCTGGAGCTGGCCATGCTGCGTGGCGAGGCCGATTGCGCGGTGCATTCGCTCAAAGACGTGCCGATGGAGCTGGAGCCGGGCTTTGTGATGCCTGCCATCATCGCCCGCGGCAGCCATGCCGATGCCTGGGTTAGCAACCATTTTGACGATATCGCCGCACTGCCTGCCGGGGCGCGGGTGGGCACTTCATCGCTGCGGCGCAAGGCGCAATTGCGCGCGCTGCGCCAAGATTTGCTGATTGATGATTTGCGTGGCAATGTCAACTCGCGGCTGGCAAAACTCGATGCCGGAGAATATCAGGCCATCCTGCTGGCCTGCGCCGGGCTGGAGCGCCTGGGCTTTGCCTCGCGTATCCGTGCACGCCTGGAAGCGCCTGAGTGGCTGCCCGCTCCGGCGCAAGGCGCGATTGCAGTGGAGTGTCGTGAGGATGCGGCCGATGTGCAGGCGCTGTTTGCAGCGCTGGATGATGCCAATACGCGCGTTTGTGTCAGTGCCGAGCGCGCCATGAACCGTGCCCTGGATGGCAGCTGCCATGTGCCGGTCGCCGCGCTGGCCGGTCTCGACGGCGACATGCTGCATTTGCAAGGCCTGGTGGGCGATGCGCAAAGCGGCGACCAAGTGCGTGCTGAAGCGTACGCCCCGTGTCAGCAGGCCGAGGCACTTGGCCAGCAGGTTGCCGCAGCTTTGCTGGCGCAGGGGGCTGCGGACTTTATCGCCTGATTTTTCGCCCTGCCAGGAGCCCCCAGATGCGCAATAATCGCGAACAGTCCAGAGCCCGTCTGACCCATTGGTTCGACAGCTATTCCGCCGACCACCGCAATGCAATCAATCAGTGGTTCCACGTATTTTGCGTGCCGCTGATTTTATGGGCAGTGGTGGCGCTGCTATGGTGCATCCCGGTGCCGGGCACTTTGTTCGGGCCGGGGGCATTCGCCGCACTGGCGATGTTTCTCACCTGGTCGTTCTATTACCGCCATTCGCGGCCACTGGGTTTGGGCATGCTGGCGGTATTCATCGCCTTTGCCTGGGGTACGCGCTGGCTGCATCTGATGCTTGGCACGATGAACCTTGTCTGGCTGGCATTGGCAGTATTTGCCGTGGCCTGGGTCGGGCAGTTCATCGGCCATCATTTTGAGGGGCGGCGGCCAAGCTTTCTCACTGACCTGACCTATCTGCTAATTGGCCCGGTCTGGGTGTTGAACAAGCTCTACCGCAAACTTGGCTGGAAGTATTGACACGCCATGAGCCTGCCACATATCAATCGGCGTGACCTGCTGCTGCTCTGGCTGGTGTGCTTCATTTGGGCGCTGAATTTTCTGATGTCGGCCATTGGCCTCCGGGAAATTCCGCCACTCACCTTTACCTTGTTGCGCTTTTCCATCCTGGGACTGGTACTGCTGCCGTTTGTACGGCGCGCGCCCGCGGGGCAGGGCTGGCGGCTGTTTGCCGTCTCCACCCTGATTGGTGTGGTGCATTTTTCGCTGTGTTTCTGGGGCGTGGCGCTGGCCGGGGAGCTGTCCTCGCCCGCCATCCTGCTGCAAAGCTATATCCCGATGACAGCGGTGCTGGCCTGGGTTTGGCTGGGCGAGAAATTCGGCTGGCGCACCGGGCTTGCCATTGCGGTGAGCTTTCTGGGGGTGCTGGTGCTCTCGCTTGACCCGCAAGTGCTGCAAAAGCCTGCGGCGGTCATCACCCTGTTGCTATCGGCGCTGGCGATTGCCATTGGCACAGTGATGATGCGCGGGCTTTCCGGCGTGGGCATGTTGAACCAGCAGGCCTGGATGGCGCTATGCAGCGTCGGCCCGCTGGCGCTGCTGTCGGTGCTGTTCGAGCCGGGCGCACTGGCTGCCCTGCCCGAGGTCAGCCTGCTGGCCTGGAGCGGGGTGATTTACGCTGCACTGGCTTCATCGCTGCTGGGGCACGGCCTGTATTTCATGCTGGTGCAACGCTACCCGGTGGCGGTGCTGATGCCCTGGCTGCTGCTGGCTCCGGTTATTGCCATTGCCCTTGGCATCGTGTTCTGGGGCGACAAGCCCGGCTTCAAGGTCTGGCTGGGCGGCGCGATGGTGCTGGGCGGGGTGTTGGTGATTGCCCTGCGCAAGCGCGCCAATTACGCGCCGCAAAAGTCCTGACTCACGGCCGGAAAGCGCGTGGCGCGTAGCCAAAATCTTCTCGTGCCGGTTGGCTATCGAATACCAAGTCCTGCTGCATCCGCGCCAGCATGGCGTTGTTGAAGCCGTTGACCTTGCCGCTGGTGCGCGCCAGCCATAGCAGTGCAGAAAACACCGGCAGCGGTACAAGATGCAAGCGCGGCGCAGGGTCGATGTTTGCCAGCACCCGCCGTACCATGTCGATGTAATCGAGTGTTTCGCCGCCGGGCAGGTCATAGCTGCGGCCGATGCTGCGCTCATGATGCAGGCAAGCCATCGCTGCATCGGCCAAGTCCTCCACATGCACGGGCTGGCGCAAGCCCAGTGCCGTGCGTGGCAGTGCAAAACGGCCATGACGTGTTGCCAGTTGCACAATCCGTGTCAGGCTCTTGTCCATGCCTGAGCCATAAACCAGTGTGGGACGCAGCAGGGTGAGCCCCGCGCAGGCTTCAATCAGTCGCGTTTCCGCCTGCGCAAGACGTGCCGCCATCTCGCGCTCGGCGGCATCGGTCGAGTCCTGTTTGACCTTCAGGCTGGTGGAGCCAAACGCAATCACCCGCACCGCGGGCTGCGCGTTTTGCGCATACCAAAGCGAAAAAGCATCCAGCGGCCCGCAGCTGAAAATGACCTCGGGCGGATGCGGTAATGTCGGCATCTGCTGCAAGCTGCCTTGCAGCCATTCCACGCCCGGCATCTGCGGCATTTGTGCTGCACGCCTGGATACCGCCAGCACCTGCCAGCCATCGCTTACAAGACGAGGCAGCAGCGCCTGGCCAATCTGGCCGCTTCCCCCCAGTAGCAATGCGGTTTTCATGGCAGGCATGGCAAAAATGACATGGCGCAAAGCATAACCTGCAAGGGGGGCGCTAAACTCGGTATATCCCCATCAGGCCGCCCAAGGAGCGCCCATGAGCACGCAACCACTGGATACCCCGAAAGCGATTTTGCTTGCCACTGACCTCAGCGCCCGCTCTGACCGCGCCTTCGACCGCGCGCTGCAACTGGCCGGGCACTGGCAGGCCAAGCTGGTATTGCTGGTGGTGCTTTCTGCCGAGAGCAGCTTCAGCAAACCCAATCACTTCAGCCAGGGCGATGACGATGATGAGGAAGCCACGGTTGAAGAACTGGTTGCCGAGCGGATACGGGCAGAACTGCCTGAAACCGATGTCAAAATCGAAGTGCATGTGGAAGCCTCCGCACATATCGGCCAAACCGCACTGCGTGTGGCCGAAGAATATGGCTGTGGGCTGATTGTCACCGGAATTGCCCGCAGCGATGCCCTGCAGCGCGTTTCGCTGGGCTCCACCGTGGTCTGGCTGAGCCGCCATTCCACCATCCCCACCCTGGTTGTGCAGCGTCGCCCGCATGGGCATTACCGCCATGTGGGCGTGGCCACCGACCTGTCCGAGCCTGCCGCCAAAGCCGCCGTGCTGGCGGCCAAATGGTTTGATGATGCCAAGACCCGGGTATTGCTGCATGGCTATGACGTGTCTTTTGCTGACCTGACTGGCGATGCGCAAACCCGGGAGGCGACACTGGCAGATGCACAGCAACAGGCGCGCCAGGAACTGACGCAATGGCGCGATGAAAGCCTGCCCAAACTGTTTGCCCCGCACTGGCAGCCGCGCGCCGAACTGAGCAACCCGGTGCGCCTGCTGCGCCAAGCCAGTATCGACACCGGACTGGATTTGGCGGTACTGGCCTCACATGGCCGCAATCGCCTCATGGATGCCCTGATTGGCAGCGTCGCCAAACGGCTTTTGGAAACCTCCATCACCGACACCCTGATTGTGCGCGGTTGATGAGTGCACAACGTGCCCGTCTTGTGGCGGGCACGTGATTTAGCGCCGGTAAAACGCCTCGATTTGCGCCAGTTTGTCGTCGATGCGGAACTGCTGCATCGGGTATTCGCGGCGTGGTGGGCGATTCTGATAAGCCGCCTGCAGGGCGGCGGCCAGCGCATCGATATCGCCAATCGGCACCAGCGGCGTGGCTATCGCTGCCTGCAGATGACGAGCGCCCTGGCTGGCGCTGGCGATGATGGGAAGGCCGCTATCCATGGCTTCGAGCAGCACCAGCCCGAATGGCTCGCTGCGCGCTGCAGAAACGAATACATCAAAGACTTCCAGCCAATCACGCGGGCGGGAAACAAAGCCCGGCATCAGCACGCTGTCGGCTGCCTGCTGGCGCAATCCCTGCCAGGCACTGCCCTGACCTGCAATCAGCAAGCGCGCATCCGCTGGCAGTGCCGCACGCTGCCAGGCGGCGAGCAAAACATCCAGTCCCTTGCTTTCTTCCACCCGGCCAAGTGCACCAAATACCCAGGCATCTTCTGCAATGCCATGCGCTGCACGCAGGCGCTCACGGGCGTTGGGCGTCGGGGTTTGCGGTAATGTCCAATTGTCGATTTGCACGCTGCGCGCACGCATATCGGCAGGCATTTCCTGCAATTGCCAGGGCGCGATGGCAATCAAACCATCCAGTCCTTCATGCTGCTGGGGTTTGTAGCAGATATGCAAGGTGGCGATGCGCCGGGTACGGGTGCCGCGCAAGCCTTTCAATGCCCGCGCGCCGCCGGACAGATGCGCATGGGCAATATCCGGCCGCAGTTTTTTCAGCACCCGTCTGGCCTGCCAGATGGCAAACAAATTGCCCACCACGATGGTCTTTACCTTGGGGGAGAGCCTTGCGGCGATGGCATCGGCGCGGTTTTGGGCGCCGGCGCGGCGCAGAATCATGCTGACATCGTGTCCGGCTTCGGCCTGCGCATTGGCAAGCTCAACGGCATGACGCTCGCTGCCGGCAAAGCGCCGGGTCAGCAAAACATGGGCGATGGAAAGCGGCGAGACATTCATCTGCCAAGTGTCGCATGACATACTGCACCGCCATGCAATCCCAAGACGCAAAACTGCCACTTTCTGCGGTGGTCATTACCCATAACGAAGCCGATCGCATTGGCCGCTGCGTGGCTTCGCTGTTGCCGGTCTGTGCCGAGGTCATCGTGCTCGATTCTGGCTCCAGCGATGACACCGTAAAGATTGCCCGAGACCTGGGCGCGCGTGTTGAACATCGCGACTGGGATGGCTTTGCTCGCCAGAAAAACGCTGCCATCGCCTTGGCTTCGCAGGCCTGGGCGATTTTGCTGGATGCTGATGAATGGCTGGAGGCCGACGCACAGCAAGCCTTGCGGAGGCTGTTTTCCGGTGAGCTGGAAAGCGCCGATGTCTGGCTGCTGCAGCGGCGCACGCACTGGCTGGGGCAGCCGATGCGCTACGGCAGTTTCAGCCGGGAGCCGATTGAGCGCCTGTTCCGCAGCCATTTGCGCCATGCGGATTTGCCGGTGCATGAGTATCTGGACACACAAGGCCATGTGGTGCGCGCAAGCCATATTCGCCTGGAGCACGATACCGCGCGCAACGCCCGCGAATACCGGGAAAAACTCGCCCGCTATGCCGCGCTTTGGGCGAAGTCGCGCCAAGGCAAGCGCGGCGGGACGATGCGTGGCCTGCTTGCTGCAAGTGCCTATGCGCTGAAAAACCTGATTTTGCGAGGCGGCATTCTGGATGGCCGCAAGGGGCTGGCCTTCCACTGCGAACATATGCGCTATGCAGCGTTGAAATACCGTCTATTGGCAGAACAAAGCGCGCACCGCTAGCGCCGCACGGGCGTACAATCCGGCAGGCTGGCCTCGGCCGAGGCTAGATGCCAGACGCGGCGGTTGTAGATGCCCATGGCGGTCAGGCTATCGGGTTTGAAGCAGTTGTCGATGGCTTCATTTTCCACAAGCAGCCAGCGTTGCTCGGGGCGTTCGGCCTGCCAGGCACGGGCATCACGCAACTGCAATGCCGCTTCGCGCTTGAAACCAAAAGTGCGTGCCGGGCGGTCGGCCATCAGCAGGTTCTGCTCTTTCCATGCCACCAACGCCAGCTCGGCATCGGCACCGATGTGCTGCCCGGTTGCACGCATCAGCCCGAGCGCCGAGCTGGCATCGTTCAAGACCGGGTAGCCTATCAGGCTGTAACTCAGCCACAGTGCGGCCAATACGGCATTCAGGCTGGCAACGCCGCGCGCTGACCTGAAAAGCAACGCCGCCAGCAGCCCGGCTGCGCCTGCAATGGTCAGCATCCAGCCCAGGGCATTGCCGTTTTCAGTGCCGCGAATGGCGGCGAGTTTGGCTTCAAAGCCCGGCTGCGCCAATGCCACGGCAAGCCCGGTGGCCAGCAGGATGGCTGCAAAGGCCAGTGCCGTGACAAAAGCCGTAATACGCACACCCGGGCGACGGATGATTTCCGCCAACCACGGTCCCATGGCCAGGCATAGCAGCGGCAGGGCGGGCAGGATATAGACCTCGCGCTTGCCGCTGGAAAACGAAAAGAACAGCACAATCAAGACCACGCCTGCTAGCGGCAGCAGGATGCGCGCATCGCGCGCGCGCAGGGCATCGCGCCAATGCGAAATCACCCAGGGCAGGACGAAAATCGCGGGCAACCACTGCGTTGCCATCACCTTGATGAAGTAATACCAGGGCTGATGGTGATGCCAGGCATTGGCATAACGCTCGGCAGTTTGCTTGAACAGGATATTGTCGGCATAGGCCTGATACAGCGGGTCGGCACTGGTTTTGACCGCCCACAGCATCGGCAGTAGCCAGGCCAGAATTGGCAGCAACAGCATGGCGATACCGCCCAGCCATTGCCGTACGCTTGTCCGGGTGATGCCCGGCCAGCGCCGCCGCCACGCCCAGGCCGCAGGCAAGAGCAGCAGCAACGCTACCACGCCTACGCCCTTGCTGATGATCCCAAGGCCAGCCGCAGCCCAGCCGATATACCACCAGCGCGCATCCGGGCCTTGCAGCAAATGCCGCAGCAGGCCGTAGGCCGAAAGCGTGGTGCAAAACAGCAGCAACGGGTCAATCTGCGCGCGCTTGGCCTGGAAGGTGAACTGCACGGCAAACAGCAGCGCCCAGGCGGCATACGCGCCCGCCTCGGCATTCCACAGCCTGCGCCCGAGGTCGCGCAACAAGGCCAGTGTGCCCAGTGAGGCCAGCAGGGTCGGCAACAGGAACGACAGGCGCAGATTGCCTGTCAGTGTGAGCAGCAATGCCTGCAACCACATCAACAGCGGCGGCTTGTCCGGATACAGCTCATCACCGCGCATCGGAAACAGCCACTGGCCGCTTTCCACCATCTGTCTTGCCACCAGTGCAAAACGCGGCTCATCGGCAGGCCAGGGATCACGCAAACCCAGCCCGGCAAACAACACGACAGTGGCGCTCAGCCAAAACAGCAGGCGCTCGCGGCGCGCATCGAAAGTCATCATGGCGCGCAGGATACAGCGCATTTCTTGTTCCCGTCTTTTGGAAGCCAATTTTGCCTTCATTAAGCTAGGATGGTGTTCTGCAATCATGCTTTGGGAGCGCGAGTGACTGCCGAAATCTGGATGACCTTTGCTGTTCTGGCAGGTGCGGTATATCTGTTTGTCACCGAAAAACTGCCGGTGGACGTGGTGGCCATGCTGGTTCTGGTCACGGTGATGGTGCTGGGGCTTGTGACCCCGCGCGAGGCACTTTCGGGCTTTTCCAGCGAGGCGACCGTCACCGTGGCAGCGATGTTCGTACTGAGTGCCGGCATCCAGCACAGCGGCGTACTCTCCAAGCTGGGCGACTATCTTGCCCGCATCCGGCGGCTTTGGCTGTTCACCCTGGTGATGATGCTGCTGGCCGCTGCCACATCCGGTTTCATCAATAACACCGCCGTGGTGGCGGTATTCCTGCCATTGGTGATGACCGCCGCCGCCGCCGTCGGCCAGGCGCCTTCGAAAATGCTGATTCCGCTCTCTTATGCGGCGCAGTTTGGCGGGGTATGCACCCTGGTGGGCACTTCCACCAATCTGCTGGTGCACTCGGTGGCACAGCAATCGGGGCTGCCCGGTTTTGGCCTGTTTGAATTCACCCAGCTCGGCATCTGGTTCACGGTAATCGGAACGGCCTATATGCTTTTGGTCGGCAAGTTCCTGCTGCCTGCGCATCCTGCGCCCAATCGTGAGGAAGATGAGCATCAAGGCCGCTGGCTGGTGGATTTGTATGTGAGTGAAAAATCCCCGGCAGTAGGCAAGCTGGGCGCATCCGTCATCCCGGTGGATATCACCGATGCCTATCTGCTGGAAATCTACCGTAACGGCCAGACGCTGGCACGCCCCCGTTCGGCAATGATTGAAGCCGGTGACCGGCTGCTGGTGCGCGGCACCTGGAAGCAAATTGAAAAAACCCGCAAATCGCTCAAGCTGCAGTTTGACGAAGTGGCCCGCGACCTGGTGGCCAACCCCGCTGCCGAACGCGTCCATGCCGAGGTATTGATCGCGCCTGGCTCTCCCTTGGTGAATCGCACATTGACTGGCCTGCGCTTTGGGCATATCCACCGTGTACGGGTGCATGGGTTGCAACGCCCCGGGCTGGCATTACGCCAGCCATTGCATAAAACTCCACTGCAAGTCGGCGATACCCTGCTGGTGGATGGCACGCCTGAGGCACTGGAAGCGCTGCGCAATACACCTGGACTGATTTTGACCCGTGAGCGCGTGCAACCACGTGTTCACGGCATGCGCGCGTTCACCTCGGTCGCCATCATGGTGGGCGCGATTGCACTTTCGGCATTTGAAATCATGCCGATTGTGGCCTCCTCGCTGCTTGGTTGTGTACTGTTGGTAGTGCTGCGAGCCTTGACCCCGGAGCGCGCCTATGGCGGTATCGACTGGCGCGTTATCATGCTGCTGGCCGGGGTGCTGCCACTGGGCATTGCCTTGCAAAAATCCGGCGGTGCCGAGTGGGTTGCCAATGGTGCCCTGTCGATGTTCGGCAGCAACAATCCGGTACTGACCCTGGCGGTCATCTATCTGCTGACATCGGTGATGACCGAGATGATGAGCAATAACGCCTCAGCAGTATTGATTGCACCGATTGCCATCGCCACGGCCGAAACACTAGGGCTTGATCCCAAGCCGTTTCTGGTTGCCGTGGCATTTGCCGCCTCCACCAGCTTTTCTACGCCGGTAGGCTACCAGACCAATACCATGGTCTATACGGCTGGTGGCTATCGTTTTTCAGACTTTCTGAAAGTCGGTATTCCATTGAACATATTGTTCTTCCTCGCCGCGATCTTCCTGATTCCACGCTATTTTCCATTTTGAGTGCACACAAAAAACGCCGGGGTCAACCGGCGTTTTTTGAAGCCCTGAGGTTCAGCGGATGGATTGCAGGCTGAGGTCGATGGTGTCGCCATCATCCTCGCGTTTCTGGATGCGTACCGGTACCGGGATGCCTTCGGCAATCCACAGGGTGGTATCGCCGTCATTGCTGACCACACGCATGGCCGGGGTGGGTTTGCCGGACACTGTGAGGCTTTCCCGGCCTGAAATGTTGAAGGTCATTGGGGTGGTCTTGCCCCTTTCAACCAGACGATAGCGCATTGGGCGGCTGGCAAGTGCATCCTGGACAATGGCAAGATTCAGGGTCATGCCATCGACATCGCCCGCTTGCAGGGCAATCGGGCCCTGGCGGTCGGCTTTGACATCACCGCTCCAGCGTGCCTGGCGGCTTGTCCAGTCATAGCGCCCTTGCCAGTTGCGGCGCCTGACTATCAGGTTGAGGTCTTCACGGTTGGATAGCGGGCGCAGTCGCTCGCCTGCAGCATCCAGTTCGGCGCTGCGGGTCAGCCGTACCAGGGCATTCTGCACGTTCATGGTGTAAGTCCAGCGGTTCTGCCCATTGCTTTTCAATGACATCGAGGCATCGGCGGCCATATTGTTGTAGCTGGCGCGATAAGTGGCGTCAAAGGCGCGCAGCTCGGCGGCTTCGGCCAAGGGGGCGGCAAGAGCCAGCAGCAGGCTGGTGGCGGCAAGCGTCCTGGCGGTCGTGGACATGGGCAATTCCTTGAAAGTCTTGGTTTGAGCCGAGACCGGCAATGTAGCGGCTTGCGGGGTAATGGTGGATGAGTGGCGGTTTTGCGATGGCCGGGTGTTCAGAGCCTGTTCAAGCTCGCGGAGCGTGGCGCGATCAAGAAGCAATGTGTCTTTTATGCAGTATTTGCAGCAGTCCCTGCGACTACGCGCAGGGTGACGGGGTGGGGGGATGCGGCTTGCGCAAGGTGGCTGGGGTAAAAATTACCCGTCATTCTGCGCAAGCGAAGCGCAGTCGCAGAATCTTCCGGGTTTTCGATGTTTGCTCAACGCCGGGATTGCGCCCGGCGGCGCACCTCCTTTCTTTGCCGGCAAAGAAAGGAGGCAAAGAAACCAGCCCTGGCTACCGCGCCTTGCTGCGCAAGGTGCCCTGCGTTCCTCGTGACCAATGGCGGCAGGGCAAACTCGCTTGCGCTCAAACACGCCCTGCCTTGTTTCCATTGGCCGCTGCGGTACTCGGCGCGTCCGAGGCGGGCGGAAAGCAAAAGCAAGAGCAACGGCAAAAGCAGCCGTCATTCTGCGCAAGCGAAGCGCAGTCGCAGAATCTTTCTGCATCCCCAGCAGACCCTGCGACTTCGCGCAGGGTGACACAGGGGGTGTTGTGATTTCGTCGCAGGGTGATGGGCGCGCTTCAAGCGCCCGAAGCCTTGGAAACAGGCGGGGCTAGCTCTCCACTAACGGCGCGCTGCAATACCGCAACCATTAGCTGATGCTCGTGAGGCAGCAGGCGTGCTGCCAGTGTTTCGGGCGTGTCGTCCGCCAGGATCGGGATGCGGGTCTGGGCGATGACTTCACCTGCATCGAGCGCCGGAATCACCCAATGAACGCTGCTGCCGTGCTCGCTGTCTCCAGCCTCCAGTGCGCGGCGGTGGGTGTGCAGACCTTTGTATTTGGGCAGCAGAGAAGGGTGGATATTGAGAAGGCGGTCGGCAAAGCGCGCCACGAAACCGTCCCCCAGGATGCGCATGAAACCGGCGCAGACCACCCAGTCCGGCCTGACCGCGGCAACGGCAGCGGTCAGTGCCTCATCAAAGGCGGCGCGGCTGGATTGCTGCTTGGCATCCAGCGCCCAGCGGCGCGCTTCGTCCACGCGGTTGAGCGCTGCACAGCCGGGTTTGTCGGAAAACACGCCCACCACGTGCGCCGCCAGCTGTTGGCTGGCGATGGCATCGAGAATGGCTTGCAGATTGCTGCCGCGCCCGGAGGCGAGTACGGCGATGCGCGGCAGGCTCATGTGTGGGTATAGCGCACGCGCTCGCCATCGGTGCGCGCCACCACCTCGCCAATCTGGCGTGGGGCAAGCCCCATGCCGTCAAGCTCGGCGCTGACCGCCGCCGCGGCCGCCGCTGGTACCACGAATACGAAGCCGATACCGCAGTTGAAGGTGCGCCACATTTCTTCCTGTGGTACTGCGCCTTCGCGTTGCAGCCATTGGAAAACCGCTGGCAGCTCGAGTGTGCGGGCATCGATGTCCAGCCCCAAACCATCCGGCACGACGCGGATGATGTTTTCGGTCAAGCCGCCGCCGGTGATATGCGCCATGGCATGAATGGCGCTGCCCTGCGCGCCGCCGAGCAATTGCAGCACCGGCCTCACATACAGCCGGGTCGGTGCCATCAGGGCATCTTCCAGTGTCTGCCCGCCGAGGTCGTAACCCATCGGGGTGCCACTGCGTGCCAGAATCTTGCGAATCAGTGAATAGCCATTGGAATGCGGGCCGCTGGAGGCAATGCCGATCAGCACATCGCCGGCCTGTACCCGGCTGCCATCGCGGATTTCGCTTTTTTCAACGCCGGCCACGCAGAAGCCGGCCAGGTCGTATTCACCCGGCGCGTACATATCCGGCATTTCGGCGGTTTCGCCGCCAATCAGGGCACAACCGGCTTCGGTGCAGCCAGCGGCGATGCCGCCCACCACCGCTGCGGTGGTGTCGATGTCCAGCTTGCCGGTGGCAAAGTAGTCCAGGAAAAACAACGGCTCGGCGCCCTGCACCAGCACATCGTTGACGCACATTGCCACCAGGTCGATGCCGATAGTGTCATGGCGTCCCAGTTGTTGCGCCAGCTTCAGTTTGGTACCCACGCCATCGGTGCCGGAAACCAGTACCGGTTCGCGGTATTTGGCCGAGAGGTCGAACATCGCGCCAAAGCCGCCCAGCCCGCCCATCACTTCTGGACGAAAACTTTTTTTCACCAAGGGCTTGATGCGTTCCACCAGTTCGTTTCCGGCATCAATATCGACACCGGCATCGCGGTAGGTCAGGGGGGCAGGGTTGTTCACGGCGATCGACTCCAACAAGGGGGATCAATTTTAGCGCCTGAATGCCCGGCGATGGACGTAAGCGCCCGGCTGCGGCAACATTGGCCGTTCAATCGACCCGGAACCTGATGATGCGCTTAGTCATCCAATCGGCCTTGGCCTTGTTTTTGACCCTCGGCATGCTGCCGGCATTGGCGCAGCGCCATTCCGAAAGCGGCGCGCGCGCGCGCGGACAAGGCGCCTATCAGGCGGAAGTCACGGTGCGTTCGCAGTCTGAAAATGAGCGCAATGGCGGCTTTGCCCGCGCACTTTCGCAGGTGCTTGCCAATATGTCCGGCGAGCGCAATCCCGGCGCGCGTCCCGGCATGAGCGAGGAGCTGCGGCGCGCCAGGGAATATGTGGAAGGTTATGACTATCGTCAGGACGAAGGCCGCTCGGCCAGTGGCGCGCCGACGTTCAGCACCACCATGGTGGTGCGCTTCCACCCCGACAAGGTGGATGAGCTGGTCAGGATGGTGGGCTTGCCGGTGTGGCCCTCGCCGCGTCCCAAGCCGGTTCTGTGGCTGGCGATTGATGATGGCTCTGGCCCGCGTCTTGTCGGCCTGCAGCAAAACAATGCCGCGCGCAGCATTCTCGATCGCGCCCGTGCGCGTGGCTATGCACTGGGCTTGCCGGCCGGCAATGCCGCAGAGCAGGCCATGGCCGGGGCGATTTGGCGGGGCGATACCGCAGCCGTTGCCCGCACTTCACGCGCCTATGCGCCACCGATGCAATTGCTTGGCAAGCTCTATCGCGCCGGTAATGGCTGGCGTGCGGACTGGATTTTTGTGGATGACGGCAAAGTGCTGGCGCGCACCAGCAGCAATGATGGCGATGCCCGCCGGGCGATGGCGGCCGGTGCCGACATGGCGGCCAATGCGCTGATTCGCAAATATGCCCGCGCCAGTGCGCCTGCCAGCCCACCGGGAGATTTCACCCTCACCATCGGCGGCGTGAAAGATGCCCATGACTATCTGCGCCTGATGGGCTGGCTGGAAGGCCATGCGCTGGTCGGCAGTGTGTTGCCGGTATCTGCGACCGATAGCGAGCTGGTACTGCGCCTGCATCTGAAGACCGGGCTGGCCGGCTTCACCCGTGCACTGGGCCGCGATGGCGTGCTTGTCCAGGCCGAGGGCGAGGACAAGACTCAATTTGTTTTGCGTTGAGGATGACCGGATGAATTCTGCTCCCAGCCGCCAGCAATCGCTGGCCGATATCGCTGCCTTCTTCCGCCGTGTGCAATGGGCGGCGCTGGCGCTCGGCATCCTGTGGGTCATCAGTCTGCTTGCCCCGATTCTGACCCCGTTTGTGGCGGCGGCGATTCTCGGCTGGCTGGGCGACCCGCTGGTGGACTGGCTTGAGTCGCGCGGTTATTCGCGAATCAACGGTGTCATTCTGGTATTCATAGGGATGATCCTGCTGCTGCTGGCGGTGCTGCTGGTTCTGATTCCGCTGATCGTCAAACAGGTGATGATGCTGGTGGAATCCTGGCCGGCGTATCAGGCCTGGTTCCAGGGCTGGTTTTATGAGCAATTGGCTCCCTGGATAAAAGCGCGCTTTGATTTTGACCTGGTGGCCTGGCTGGACAGTGACCGGCTGCTGCGCATGCTGCGCGATCACTGGCAGCGGGTTGGTGGTGTGGCTACATCCGTACTGAGCTTCGTGTCGCGCTCGGGGATGAGCATCGCACTGTGGCTGACCAATCTGGTGCTGATTCCGATTCTGGCGTTTTTCTTCCTGCGCGACTGGGACAAATTTGTCGAGCGTATTGCCGCCCTGGTGCCACGCGACCATATCGCTACGGTGACCCGTCTTGCCAAGGAGTCCGACGAGGTTCTGGGCGGCTTTTTGCGCGGACAGTTCCTGGTGATGGCCGCACTGGGTCTGATGTATGGCCTTGGACTGTGGCTGGTCGGGGTCAAGGTGGGCCTGTTGATTGGCATCATTGGCGGAATCCTGAGCTTTGTGCCCTATGTCGGCCCGGCTTCGGTGGTGGTGATGGGCAGCATCGCCGCTCTGGTGCAAGGCGGCGGCTGGCCGATGTTGCTGGGCGTGGGCGTGGTGTTCACCGTGGCGCAGCTGGTGGAGAGCTATATCCTGACCCCCAAGCTGGTGGGCGAGCGCATTGGCCTGCATCCGATGGCGGTGATTTTTGCGGTGATGGCAGGCGGGGTGCTGTTTGGCTTCCTGGGCATGCTGCTGGCTCTGCCGGTTGCCGCAGTGATGAATGTGATGCTGCATTTTGCCGTGGAGCGTTATCGCCTCAGCAAAACCTATGTGGGTGAAGGGTCTGGGCTTGGGCTGTCCCCGGAGCCGGGCACGAAAATCCTGATGCCGGACGAATCAACGGAGCAACCCAGGGCGTGAATGGCTCCCGGCAATTGCCGCTGGGGTTGAAGTATCCGCCCGACCAGCGGCTGGAAAACTTTGTGGCCGCACCGCCTGCGGCACTTGAGCAGCTACGCCTTCTGGCCGCTGGCGAAGGTGCAGGCCTGTATCTGGCCGGTGGCGAGGGCAGCGGCAAGACGCATTTGGCCTTGGCCATATGCTCCGAGGCAGAACGCATTGGGCGGACGAGCCATTATTTGCCAGTCGCGGTGTTGGGACAGTATCTGCAAGATGCGCTGCCTGTACCGCAGCCGGGCGTGCTGTATGCGCTCGATGGCCTGGAAAAAATCGCCGGGATGCGGGCGCAGGAAGTGGCGCTGTTCAATTTTCACAATGCCGTACGCGACTGTGGCGGCCAGCTTTTGTATACCGCTATCCAGACGGCTGAGCACCTTGAACTGGTGCTGCCTGATTTGGCATCGCGTCTGGCACAACTGCCGCGCATCGTGCTGGCATTGGCGGATGATGCAGCGCGTGCCGAAATCCTGCGCCTGCGTGCGGCACGGCGCGGCCTGCAGTTTGATGATGCCGCGATTGACTGGCTGCTCAAACACCATGGCCGCGATTTGCACGGCCTTGCACAGTTGTTTGAGCGTCTTGACCGCGAATCACTGGCAGCGCAGCGGCGTTTGACTTTGCCGTTTTTGCGTCAGGTATTGGCAGCGAGCAATTCCTGATTCAAAAGCGCCAGCCGCTCCGGCGTGCCGACATCGGTCCAGCGACCGCGGTGATGCACGCCGCTGACCTGTCCCTGGTGCATGGCCGCGCGCAGCAGCGGCGCCAGACGGAATTTCGGCGGGGTGTCGGCAGCGCCCGGGGCATTGCCAATCACTTCGCGCCAATGGGCAAATAGTGCCGGGCGATACACGCCGATGCCGGAGAAGGTGAGCTTTTCTGCGCCTTCCGAATGCAGTTTTCCGGCCGCATCCAGAGCGAAGTCGCCACGCCGGTTGTGCTCGGGATTGTCCACCATCAGCAAATGTGCCACGCCCTGCGGCTCGCGCGGCAGCTGGGCAAAATCGGCATCGCACCAGACATCGCTATTGACGGCGATGAAGGGCGCATTGCCCAGCAGGGGCAGGGCATTCCACATGCCGCCGCCGGTTTCCAGCGGGCTTGCGCCTTCAAAGGAAAACACAAGCCGCAGCCCGAACTGGCTGCCATCGCCCAGCATGGCGGGGAATTGCTCGGCCAGCCACGAGGTATTGATGATGACCTCCCGAACCCCGAGCGCGGCCAGTTTTTGCAGATGCCAGACAATCAGCGGTTTGCCGCCGACGCGCAGCAATGGCTTGGGTGTGGCATCGGTCAGTGGCCGCATGCGCTCACCAAGACCGGCGGCAAATACCAGCGCCTTCATGTCAGCGCCGGCGCCTCGAACAACGGTTTGATGCGCTGTTCAATGAAACTGGCCAAGCCCGAAAGCGCCGGGTATTTCGGCAGCACCTCGTCCAGATAGATGAAAAAGCGCGGCACGTCGGTGAGATATTTCAGCTTGTGGTCGCGGTGATGCAGGCGGGCAAAAATGCCGATGACCTTCAGGTGGCGCTGGATGCCGATGAGTTCGGCATCGTGGATGAACCGCTCAAGTGCGGGGACTGGCAAACCGGCCGCGCTGGCGCGCGCATGATAGTGGTGCAGCCAGGTATTGACACGCTCGGCGGGCCAGCTGATGAAGGCATCCTTGAACAGCGACAGTACGTCATAGGCGATGGGGCCTGCCACCGCGTCCTGGAAATCCAGCACCGCCGGGCCATTTTCGGCCTGCATCAGGTTGCGCGGCATGAAATCGCGGTGTACCAGCACCTGCGGCTGGGCCAGTGCGGCATCAATCAGCACCCGGTAGGCGGCATCTAGCGTTTCCAGCTCGCCGCAATCAAGGCTAAGCTGCAGATGACGTTGGCAGAACCATTCGTCAAACAGGCGCAGCTCGCGCAGCAGCATGGCCTCGTCATAACGCGGCAGGTGTGCGGGCGGGGTGATGGCCTGCAGCTTCAGCAATTGGCTGATGGCCGCATCAAACAGCGCATCGGCATTGTCGGCGTCAAGGTCATGCAAATAGGTATGTGCGCCCAGGTCTTCCAGCAGCAAAAAGCCCTGTTCGCGGTCTTCGGCCAGCACTTCCGGGACGCGCACGCCACCATTTTTCAGCAGCTGGCCGATTTCAAGCCAGGGGACGACATCTTCCACGCCCGGAGGTGCGTCCATGACGATACGGCTGGGGGTGATACCGCTGGTGCGCCAATAGCTGCGGAAGCCGGCATCCACGGATGCGCGTTCAAGTTCAAGGTCGGGCGCGGCCAGTACCGAGCGCGTCCATTCAAGGCGTTGGGTTTCGCGGGTCATAGTGGGGTGGGGATGAGGGTTTATTGGGGCTGTCGGGGTGGGCGATGATGCCCACCCGGCAGGCATTTAGCAGCAGCCGTGGTCGCCGTGGCGTTTGCCGCTGTCCGGGCTGACCGCAGCGCCCGTGGTTTCACCGCGCAGGCTGGCCGCATGATGGGCGAGGATGACTTGCGCCACACAGGCGGTGACGCGCTTGCCCATCGGGATATGCAGGAATTCGTTGGGGCCGTGGGCATTGGAATGCGGCCCCAGCACGCCGGTAATCATGAACTGCGCGCCGGGGAACTTCTCGCCCAGCATGCCCATGAACGGAATCGAGCCGCCTTCGCCCATATACATCGCGCTCTTGCCAAAGAACGCCTGGCTTGCGGCTTCCACTGCTTCGGACAGCCACGGCGCCATTGCCGGGGCATTCCAGCCGGTGGAGGATTTTTCCAGCTCGAACGTCACCTTGGCGCCATTGGGCGGGTTGGCCAGCAGGGTGTCGCGCAGCAGCTGGCCACCGGCATCGCCATCCAGCGTTGGCGGCAGGCGCAGCGAGAGTTTGACCGAGGTGAACGGGCGCAGCACATTGCCGGCATTTTCCAGGGGCGGCATGCCATCCACGCCGGTGACCGACAGCGCCGGATACCAGGTGCGGCCAAGAATCTGCTGCGCGACTTGCGGGTGCATGGGTACCAGGCCATCCACGGTCGGGTAGCTGGCAAACACTTCTCCATCCAGCACCTCGGCCGCTTTCTCGGCTTGCTCGATGCGCTCGGCGGGGATGTCCACATGCAGACCCTCCAGCGTCAAACGCCCGCTGGCCTCGTCCTCGATGCGTGAAAGCAATTGCCGCAGCAGACGGAAGCTGGACGGTACCACCCCCGAAGCACTGCCCGAATGCACGCCTTCGTTCAGTACATCCACGCGCAGATTGCCACCGGCCAGGCCGCGCAGCGAAGTGGTGCACCACAGTTGCTCGTAATTGCCGCAGCCAGAATCCAGGCAGACCACCAGCGATGGTTTGCCGATGCGCCCGGCCAGATGGTCAACATAGGCGGGCAGGTCATAGCTGCCGGATTCCTCGCAAGCCTCAATCAGAATCACGCAGCGCGCATGCGGCAGCCCTTGCGCCTGCAATGCCATGATGCTGGTGAGCGAGCCGAAGATGGCATAGCCATCGTCGGCGCCACCGCGCCCGTACAGTTTGTCGCCACGCAGTACCGGCTTCCAAGGCCCCAGGTCTTCGTCCCAGCCGGTCATTTCCGGCTGCTTGTCCAGATGCCCATACAGCAGCACGCAATCCTCGCCTACCGATTCGCCGCTGGCCGGGATGTCGATGAAAATCAGCGGCGTGCGTCCTTCCAGCCGTACCACTTCCACCGTCATGCCGGGGATGCTTTGCGATTTGGCCCAGTTTTCCATCAACGTGACCGCCTGCTCCATATAGCCATGCTCGCGCCAGTGCGCATCAAACATCGGCGATTTGTTGGGAATGGCGATGTAATCAATGAGCTGCGGGACGATTTCGCTGTCCCATTTGTCATTCACGAACTGGCTGAGTTTCTGGCTGTCCACAACGTCGCTCCAATTTTTGACTGTAAAACGCAGTCATGAATTGTACCTAGGAGTGTGGATTGCGTTGGCTTTCAGATTTTTCCTACAGGCTAGTCAGATATTTCTTGCCCATGATGGGGAGTTTCGCCATATCCCAGGATGAGGGCGTGCCGGATACTGCGCTTGCCCGGAAAACAGGAAATAAGCGAAGGATGGAGAGGCATTTAGGGATGAGGCGCTTCAAAGTGTGTTTGGCGTTATTGCTGATTGCGCTGCCATGTCTGGCGAGCGCCGGCCTGCATAAGGTGGATATCAACAACGCCAGCGAGTCGGCTTTGGTCAATGCCCTGGAAGGCGTAGCCCAGCAGGAAGCCAGGGCGATTGTCGACTACCGCAGAGTGCATGGTGCATTCAGGAGCATGGAACAGCTGGCCTTGGTCAAGGGAATTGACCTTGGCGTGGTAGAGCGCAATCGGGAACGCATCATCCTGGGGGATTTGCGTGACAAGACGGAGCCGCAGGCAGAGCGTCGAAGGACAAGATAGTAAAACCGCCAGGGAAGCCGTGCCGCGACCTGTGGGCGCTGCACAGGGATGAATACACGAGGATGCAGGCAGAAAGCCGCGCGACTTGAGGATAAGGACGCGAGTGTGCCAGGAGGCACTACAGGGAAGTTAGGTTCGGAGTCGCAGGGATGCGGCTCCGGCTTGCTTATGGGGGCACTTTTTGTTTGACCTGACTCAATTTCCTGGGTTTTGGAAATTCTAGAATTCGCGGCCGCGATCAAGGTAGAAAAAGATGCCTGTTGTACTGTTTGAGTCTGGTGAGCACCGCTGCGTTGTTTTCAATGATTTGGTGCGCGGTGAGGATGGCGTTCAGGCCAATCAATTTTTGATTCAGCACGGCAAGGCAAATGCACTGCTGGATCCGGGCGGGGCACTGCTCTATAACCCGTTGGTGCTGGCGCTTTCCAATTATTTGAAACCAGCCGACCTGGACTATGTTATCTGCTCTCACCAAGACCCGGATATCGTTGGTTCGATAGACAAATGGCTGCTGTACAGTCAGGCACGAATCATCTGTTCCGAACTATGGGGACGCTTTGTTCCGCATGTGGTGCCCGGCTATATGCAGCACACCGGACAGGATCGCTATTTATTGGTTCCCGACCGTGGAGGCGAGGTCAGGCTGGACGACACATGCCTGTACCTGGTGCCAGGCCATTTCATGCACTCGGTTGGCAATTTGGGCGTTTATGACCCGGTAAGCCAGATACTTTTTTCCGGGGATATCGGGGCTTCTCTTGTGCCCAGTGGTGAGGCGTACCGCATCATTGAAGATGGCTTTGAAGCGCATATGCCCAGAATGCAGGGCTTCCATCGTCGCTATATGACCAGCAACAAAGTGCTGCGGCTCTGGGTGGAAATGGTGCGCGAGATTTCACCGGCAATGATTGTGCCGCAGCATGGCTTTCCACTGGCAGGCCAGGCCATGAAAGATTTTCTGGCATGGCTTGAAGGGCTGGAATGTGGCGTGGATCTGCTGACATTTGCCGACTACCAGCCGTGGAAAAGCTGGAAAAAACGGGCAGGCAGCATTTGATGGCATGGCCTAACGGTCGTCGCGGGTCCAGATGGCACCGTTCAGGCGTTTGACCGGGAATTTGGCGACTGGGCTATAGGCCGGCGGGCTGAGCGCTTCGCCGCTCTTGAGACAGAAACGGGCGCCATGCAGCACGCATTCAATCTGCCCGGTGGCCGCATCCACGGGGCCGGAGGACAGCTCGAAGTCTTCGTGAGTGCATTTGTCTTCCACGGCGTAATACTCGCCATCCAGGTTCACCACCAAAATCGGGGTGTCGTCATGCCAGATGGTGATTTTCTCGCCAGGCAGTAGCTCGCCTTCGGTGCAGACATATTCCCAGCCGCGCAGTTCTTCATCGCTCACAAGGGTTTCTCCAGAATCAAAAAACGCAGGTCTTTGCGCTTGGGGGTGCCAAAGCGGGTATCGCCATAGGGAAACGGGCTGTATTGGCCGGTGGGCTGATAGCCGCGACGCTGATAAAAGGCAATCAGTTCTTCGCGCAGGTCGATGACCTGCATGCGCATCAGCGACTGGGCAAAATCCTCGCGCACGATGCGCTCGGCCTCAAGCAGCATCTGCTTGCCAATGCCCTGGCCTTGCAGTTGGGGCCAGACTGAAAACATGCCGAAATAGCCGGCATCGTGCTGCACGGCTACATGCGCGCAGGCGATAAGTTTGCCAGCCTCTTCGCCCAGCAGAATCAGGCTGTTGGCAGCTGCAATATCAGCCGCCAGAAGTTCGGCATCGATGCGCTGGCCATCCAGAAAGTCAGCCTCGGTTGTCCAGCCCTGGCGGCTTGCATCGCCGCGATAGGCGGCTGTGACCAGCGCCAGCAGCTGGGGGATGTCGGCTGGGGTGGCAGTGCGAAAAGTCAGTTGCATGAGGGTATTCATCCGTTGCCCGGCCAGATAAATCCATTGCCCCATTCAATCAGTTTGTCAACGATTTTGGCTTCATCACCCACGGGCTTGATGTGGTAGATGGTGTTTCGTACAGATGACCCCAAGCGACAGTCCAGTACACCGCCATCAGGGTGGGGTGCGGTGAACTGGATGGGAGCGGCTGCACGATCGTGATCAGATGGCCAGCCGACCGAGCACGGATGCCAATAGTCGTCATCACGCAGCCAATCGCGTTGCCAAGATTGCATCTTGGCAGCAATGACTTCGCGAAGCAGGCCATCTTTGGGGTTTTCCTTTTGTGCGTGGTAGTAGGCATCCTGAGCCAATTGATCGCGGTCATAGTTCTCGGCGCGCGCCACTGCCAAAGCCTCAAATGCGGTATCGACAGGTGGTAACCGGGGGGTATCTTCGGGGATTTGAAAGCCGATAAATACAGAGGTGCTGTCTTCCAAAACGGCGCGGTATACGCCGTCACAGTCGGATACCTTTGCAGCAAAGGCCAGCAAAGGTGTGAGTGTTTCAAATGTCACTTGCTGCAAGGGCGTATTGAATGCGGTTGCATCCAGTGGAGTGCCAGCTTCGCGTGCTTTTTGTGCGGCAGCTTGCAGGCCTGGCTGAAACGAGGGGTTATGCCAGCCCCACATGAAGCTGCGATCGCCCGGCATAAAGCTGCCCAACAGTTGTGAAGGCAGCGCCAGCTGCCGTCCATCATTGAAATAAAGGCGCAGCAGGCCGTCGTCTTGGTCAAAGCTGAAATTGCTTTCAAGGCCGATGCCAAGGCTGCGTGCGGCCTGGATGTTTTGTGCGCATAGCCACTGCGAGGCCTCTTGCAATGCCGGTTTGGCGCTTTCTGCAATGTCAATCTTGGGCAATTGCACCGTTTGTGTCTGCGGGCTGGCCGCACTCAATGTTTGCTGCACGCGTACCACACGGCCTTGTGCATCACGCTCCACGGTAGCGTCTTGGGGGATGGGGGCGTTTGGGTCGCCTGCCAATAACTGCCTCAGCCATTTGAGCATGATGATTGCCTCGTGTCAGGGCGCTTGAACTTACACCAACAATTTGCGCACTTTGTGGATGGCGGCAACGAAGGCGTTGATGTCCTCGTGCGTGTTGTAAAAGGCCAGCGAGGCGCGGCAGGTGGCGGTCACGCCAAAGAATTGCAGCAGCGGGTGGGCGCAATGCTGGCCGGAGCGCACGGCGATGCCTTCCAGGTCCAGCAAGGTGGCCAGGTCGTGGGCGTGGGTGCCCTCAATCAGGAAGGAGATAATCGCGGCTTTGCCGGGCGCGGTGCCAATGACACGCAAGCCATCGATGCTTTGCATGGCTTCGGTGGCGTAGGCCAACAGCTCGGCTTCACGCGCTTGGATGGCGCTCATACCGATGCCTTGCAGATAGTCGGCAGCTGCGCCCAGGCCGACAAAACCGGCGATATTCGGCGTACCGGCCTCGAATTTGTGCGGCGCGTCGTTGAACGTGCTGCCTTCAAAACGCACTTGACGAATCATCTCGCCACCGCCGATGAAAGGCGGCATGGCGGCCAGATGTTCGCGCCTGCCCCACAAAAAGCCGGTGCCGGTCGGGCCGCACAGTTTGTGGCCGGTGGCGGCATAGAAGTCGCAGCCAATGGCGGCCACGTCCACCGGCATATGCGGCACGGCTTGCGAGCCATCAATCACCGTGGTGATGCCGCGCTTGCGCGCTTGGCGGCAAATCTCCGCCACCGGGTTGACGGTGCCGAGCACATTGCTGACATGGGCAAGTCCGAGTAGCTTGACTTCGGGCGTCATCGCCTGCCACAGGGCATCCAGATCCAGTGCGCCTTCAGGGGTGAGTTCGGCGACGCGAATCGTGGCGCCGCTGCGCTCGGCGATGAGCTGCCAGGGCACGATATTGGCATGGTGCTCCATGCGCGAGAGCAGGATGACATCACCGGGCTTGAGTCGTGGCAGCGCCCAGGAATAGGCCACCAGATTGATGGCGAAAGTGGTGCCGGAGGTCAAAACCAGCTCATCGGCGCGCGCATGAATCAAGCGTGCCAGTGTCTTGCGCGCGCCCTCATACAGGGCGGTGGCCTCGCTGCCCAGTTGGTGCACGGCGCGGCTGACATTGGCATTGTGCTGGCGGTAGAAATCATCCACCGTAGCAATCACCGGCGCAGGCTTCTGGCTGGTATTGGCCGAATCCAGATACACCAGCGGTTTGCCGTGTACCTGGCGTTCGAGCAGCGGGAAATCCTGGCGGATGGTCGCCCAGTCAGGTGTGCTCATGCGGTTTCAATCCGTTCAAGGGCGGCAATCAGCCGGGCTTCCAGAAGCGCGTACAGGGCGGGGTCTTGCACTTGTCCCAGCAGGTCGCGGCAGAAGGCGGCCGTCAGGATGCGCCGTGCCTCGGCTTCGGGGATGCCGCGCGAGCGCAGATAGAACAGCGCCGTAGCATTGAGCTGGCCGACGGTGGCGCCGTGGGCGGCTTTGACTTCATCGGCATCAATTACCAGTACCGGCTGGGTATCCACTTCGGCCTGCGCGGACAGCAGGATATTGCGGTTTTGCAGGTCGGCCTCGGTGCCGTCGGCGCCGGCATGGATTTGAATGCCGCCATGAAATACCACGCGCGCGCGTCCGGCAGCCAGGCCGCGCCACGGCAATTCGCTGCGGGTATTGGCGGCGTGGTGATGGATGCCAAGCCGGGTATCCAGATGGCGGCGGCCATCGCCAAGCAGCACGCCGGCGGCCTGTACCTGAGCTTCCTCACCCTGCAGGTGCACGTTCAGCTCATGCCGGGACAGGGCAGCGCCCAGCTCCAGATCCAGCCGCTGATAGTGGCTGCGTGCGGCAAGCTGCACATCGCTGCGCAAAAAGCGTTGCGCGCGTGGACTGTCGCATTGCAGGCGCAGATGCTGCAGATGGGCATCATCAGCCAGGGTGATGCGCATATGGCCGGTATCCAGGCCGCGATGGGCCTCATCGCCCAGCTGGTGCTCTACCAGCGTCAGGCGGCTGCCTGCGGTCAGCTGGATCTGGTGATGCAGATGCACGGCTTGGTCGTGCTCGCCTTTTTGTTGCAGGCTGACCAGATGCAGCACCCCGGCATCGCCTGCAATTTCAAGACGCATGCCGCTGGCAAGCAGGTGGTTGATGCGCACGAACCAGTGGTCGTTGGCCGACTGCCAGGCGTTGGATTTGCCGGACTGTGGCAGCACTGGGGTGCTTGCAGGTTCGACATTCAGATGGATGTTGGCAGGCAGGCCATCGAGCTGCGAGAGGCTGGCATCAAAGTGGCCGTTGACGAATACGATGCGCGGTGAGGGGATGTCCGCAAGCTGTGTGGCGTCGGCCTGTGCAGGGGCGGCAGGCACAAAACGGCGCTGCGCCAGCGCCCGTAGCGAGGTGTATTTCCAGGCTTCCGAGCGTGCGCCGGGCAGGCCATCGGCAAGGATGGCCTGCGCCTCGGCGGAAGCTGCCCCGTCCAGCAGCGAATCAAGCAGGGCGCTCATCAGGCCGCCTCCGGGCCTTGACGGTCTTTCAGCCAGGCATAGCCATGTTCTTCAAGACGCAGCGCCAGTTCCGGGCCGCCGCTTTCGACGATGCGGCCATCGGCCAGTACATGCACCACGTCCGGCTTGATGTAGTCCAGCAGGCGCTGGTAGTGGGTGATGACGATAAAGGCGCGCTCCGGCGAGCGCAGCGCGTTGACGCCATCGGCCACGGCCTTGAGTGCGTCGATGTCGAGGCCGGAATCGGTTTCATCCAGCACGGCGAGCTTCGGCTCCAGCACCGCCAGCTGGAAAATCTCGTTGCGCTTTTTTTCACCGCCCGAGAAGCCCTCGTTGACGCCACGGTTGAGCAGGGTGTCGGGCAGGTGCAGCACCTTGATTTTCTCGCGTACCAATTTCAGGAATTCGACCGAATCGAGCTCAGCTTCGCCGCGCGCTTTGCGCTGCGCATTGAGCGCGCTGCGCAAAAAGTAAGTGTTGTTCACGCCCGGGATTTCCACCGGGTACTGAAAGGCGAGGAACACGCCGAGGGCGGCGCGCTCTTCCGGCTCCAGCGCCAGCAAGTCCTGGCCTTCGAACTGCACGCCACCGGCGGTGATCTCGTAGCCATCGCGCCCGGAGAGCACATTGCCGAGTGTGGACTTGCCTGCGCCGTTTGGCCCCATGATGGCGTGCACTTCGCCGGGCTTCACGTTGAGCGTCAGGCCTTTGAGGATGTCGCGCTCACCGGCGCGGGCGTGGAGGTTATGGATGTTGAGCATGTCGGGAGTCCGGAATTACTGAAAGATGTGGGGAAGGGCGCGGCAGGCGGGCATCAGCCGCCCCTGTCAGGCGGCTGGACAGACGATAGCGCCGCCAACGTGTCCAGGGCGTCGTGGCGTTGTGCCCAGGGCACGAACAGGTGGTCGTGAAAATAGGCCGATACTGCATTGCAGGGAATGTCGCGCGCAGCAAGCGCGGTGGCGATTGCAGCCATCATGCCAACAGCATCAAGGCTGGAATGGATGCGCAGGGTGATTTGTGCCCAAAGTGGTTCATCGGCATCGTTGGCCTCAAGTACCACGGTCATCCCCTCGTCTTCGCGGAACAGCATAATCGCGTCGGAGTGCAGCGGCGCAGCATGCGCCTGGCTGCGGATTACACGCGGGTGTGGTGCCAGCGCGGGCGATAACCCGGCCAGCAGGCGTGGCAGACTGGTTTCGCCGGTGGGCATGCTCATGCGAACGCCCATGCGCCGGATGCGATGCGGATTGCCAGATGGTAGCCGCCGGGAGGCCTGACCTTGAGGATGTCGCGCTCACCGGCGCGGGCGTGGAGGTTTTGGATATTGAGCATGGATTTTTCTCAGGCGCAGGGGCCTTCCAGCGCAAGAAGGCGCGGGCGGCGGGTTTGGCCATCGGTATAGCGGAGGCAATGCAGATAGACGGAATTCTGGAAGCGCTCCAGTACCGGCGCCGGGCAGTTGATTGATTCGGGGCTGCTGTCCTCGGCGCCTTTTTGATGAAACCTGCCCTGGGTATCCAGCCATAGCGGGGAACTTGGGTTGGGCAGATTGATGGAGAGCAGCTTGCCCCTGATGGCAAGTACCTGCGTGTCTACCGGTATGCGCCAGTGTTGCAGCTCCTTGCCGCTGGCATCGAATTCAATCACGAAGTCACTTTCGACAGCCGCGCTGTCGGGGGGCATGTGCAGGGCATTGACGGTGATGGTGAGGCCGCAGGGATGGTCATGGACTTCCCCCTGGGGAAGTGCGTGCTCCTTGTCTCCCTCGTTGACCCATAGGGTGATGGGCACTGGGTGGGCGAGCGGCGCGGTGTGTGCCGTTTGGGGCTGGCGTGGGGCGGCGCAGCCAGAGAGTGCCAGCGCGAGGGCAAGAGATGACAAGACGGTTCTCATCCCACCGAGCCCTCCAGCGAGACATCCAAAAGTTTCTTGGCCTCCACGGCAAACTCCATCGGCAATTCGCGGAATACCGCCTTGCAGAAGCCATCGACAATCAGGCTGACGGCATCTTCTTCGACAATGCCGCGTGCGCGGCAATAGAACAGTTGGTCATCGCTGATTTTGCTGGTGGTGGCCTCGTGCTCGACGGTGGCGCTGGGGTTTTTCACCTCCATATAGGGGAAGGTATGCGCGCCGCAGTGCTTGCCAATCAGCAATGAATCGCACTGGGTATGGTTGCGTGCGCCTTCTGCGCCACGGTCGATTTTCACCAGGCCGCGGTAGGTGTTCTGCCCGTGACCGGCGCTGATGCCCTTGCTGACAATCTTGCTCTTGCTGCGCTTGCCAATGTGAATCATCTTGGTGCCGGTATCGGCCTGCTGGCGATGGTGGGTGAGCGCGACGGAGTGGAATTCGCCCACCGAATCATCGCCCAGCAGCACGCAGCTCGGGTATTTCCAGGTGATGGCGCTGCCGGTTTCCACCTGCGTCCACACCACCTTGCTGCGCGCGCCCCGGCATTCGGCGCGCTTGGTGACAAAGTTGTAGATACCGCCGACGCCGTTCTCATCGCCCGGATACCAGTTCTGCACGGTGGAATATTTGATTTCGGCGTTTTCCAGCGCCACCAGCTCCACCACGGCGGCATGCAGCTGGTTCTCGTCACGCATCGGCGCGGTGCAGCCCTCCAGATAGGAGACATAGGCATCGTCCTCGCAGATGATGAGGGTGCGCTCGAACTGCCCGGTATGCCCGGCATTGATGCGGAAGTAAGTGGACAGCTCCATTGGGCTGCGCACGCCCTTGGGGATGAACACGAAGCTGCCATCGGAAAACACCGCTGAATTGAGCGCCGCAAAGTAGTTGTCACCGACCGGTACCACCGTGCCCAGGTATTTCTTCACCAGCTCAGGATGCTCGCGGATGGCTTCGGACATCGAGCAGAAGATGATGCCCTTCTCGGCCAGCTCCTTGCGGAACGTGGTGCCGACCGACACCGAGTCGAATACCGCATCCACTGCCACGCCAGCGAGTTTTGCGCGCTCATGCAGCGGCACGCCGAGCTTGTCATAGGTGTCGATCAGCTCTTTGGGCACCTCGTCCAGCGACTTGTACTTGGGCCCTTTAGGGGCGCTGTAGTATGAGAGCGCCTGAAAGTCGATCGGGGCAATGTTCAGCTTGGCCCATTCCGGTACCGGCATGGTCAGCCAGTGGCGATAGGCCGCCAGCCGCCATTGGGTCATCCATTCGGGCTCTTCTTTTTTGGCCGAAAGCGCGCGGATGATGTCTTCATCCAGGCCGGGCGGCAGCGAATCGCTTTCAATCTCGGTAATGAAGCCGGCCTCGTATTTGCGGCCAAGCTGGGCATGGATTTCGGCGTTCTGTTGCGGATTGTCCGCATCGGCGGACAAGGGGGCAGAGGGTGCGTTCATGTCGTTTCTCAGGCGGAAAGGCGTAGCGGGATGCGCTTTTCCGCAGTTGGGGGGGGGTTGCCGGGCAACATCGAATACAGGCTGACCGCAGCCAGCGCCTCGGCGACCACAGCATTGATGCGTTGCCAGTTGCTGCGCAGATGGCAGCTTGGCTCCAGCTCGCAATGGCCGTGGTCGATGCTGCATTCGGTCATCGCCAAAGGGCCTTCCATCGCGGTGACAATGTCCGCCAGCGAAATCTGGCGCGGGTCACGGGCAAGGCGATAGCCGCCATTGGCGCCGCGAAACCCCTGTACCAAACCGGCCGCTGCCAAAGGCTTCAACACCTTGGCCGCAGTCGGCAGCTCAATCCCGGCACGCTCGGCCAGCTCAGCGGCACTGATGACCGCCTCTGCATCTGGCGCAGCAGCCAGCACACTCATCACGAGCGTGGCGTAATCGGTGAGTTTGGTGACACGAAGCATGACGGCGTGGCGATGGCTGGCCGGTTAAACAGGACTGGAATTGTACTGATTTGTGCAGCGTGCGCCAACTACCTGCCATGCGGGGTTGGCCGGTCTGCCGGTCAGCGACTGGAGCGGCGGGTGCGCCAGCCCTTGCGCATGGGTTGCTTATGGCACCGGAAGAAACTTTGGATAGACCCTGGGAAACTGCGGCTGGGAATTGCCCTGAATTTTGCATAGGTAGTACCGTAGTTGCCGAAATAACTGCCCCCAGTTGGAGTATCGGTGTGAAAGCAGACAAGGCCATTGCCAGCTATCGGCGCATGCGGGCGCAGCCGTTATGGCGTTTGCTGGCCGCAACGAGCGCGCCCGTGGTCATTGCGCTGCTGCAATCACACTTGTACGAGCGTGAGCGAAGCCTGCCTGCCTCCATTTTCCACGAGCGCATCGCCAGGGATTTGCAGCAGTTGCGTGCCCAGGGCGAAGACTTTCCGCAAACGGCACAGGCGTATGTCGCCAGCTGGCTTGCCGATGGCTACCTTGAACGGCGCTTTCCGGCCGGGGCTTCAGAAGAGGAATATGAGCTCTCCACGGCGGCGGTCGAGGCCATCCGCTTTGTCTCCGGCTTGGTGCAGCCGCATTCTGCGGCCACCGAAAGCCGCCTGACGCTGGTCATTGAGGCTCTGGCTCGGCTGGCCGAGGACACCGATAGCGACAAGTTTCGCCGCATTGAGCGACTGATGGCCGAGCAGACCCGCATTGACCGGGAGATTGATGCCATCCAGAAAGGACAGATGCGGGTGCTGCCGGATGCACGTGCGATTGAGCGCATCCGTGAAATCATCATGCTGGCCGATGATCTGGCTGGTGATTTCCGCCGTGTCCGCGATGAGTTTGACCAGCTCAATCGCGCGCTGCGCGAACGCATCATGGACAGCGATGGTAATCGTGGCGAGGTGCTGGATGCGCTGTTTGCCGGCATCGACCTGATTTCCGACAGCGAGGCCGGAAGGACGTTCACTGCATTCTGGCGTTTGCTGACCGATCCGGAACAGGCAGCCACGCTTGAACAGGCGCTCAATAGCGTCATGTCGCGGGAGTTTGTCGGCCTGCTCGAAGCCAGGGAGCGTCGCTTCCTGCTGCGCTTGACGCGCAACCTGCTTGAGCAGGGTGGCATGGTGCACGAGGTATTGCAGACTTTCGCGCGCAGCCTGAAGCACTTCGTGCAGAGCCGTGAATATCTTGAGCAGCGTCGTCTCAACCAGTTGTTAAAAAACGCCCAGCGCGCAGCCCTGGCGCTGAAGGACGAAGTCAGGGTCACGGAAACCCTGCAGTACACGCTTGGGCTCAGTAGCAGCCGCCTGCGCTCGCTGTCCCAATGGGTGCTGCACGACCCATCCCTGCAAGCCCTGCCCGGACAGATGTCGGAAGGCGAGGCGCCCGTCATCGACCTGGCCTCGGTGAGCGAACTGGTGGCGCAGTCCGAGATTGATTTCCGGACACTGAAGGCCAATGTGCGAGCGCTCCTGGCGCAGCGCTCGCAGGCCTCGATTGCCGAGGTGCTGGAAGTGTTCCCGGCTGCACAGGGGCTGGGCAGTGTTATTGGCTTGCTGGCGCTGGGCAGTCGTTATGGGTTCAAGGCCGGTGACAGTGAAACCGTGAACTGGGTTGGCAGCGATGCGCAGCGACGCAGTGCCAAAATCGCGAAAATTTTCTTTTTGCAGGAGCGAGCCAATGAACTGGCCTGAGAACAGTGAGCCGACAGTATCGGCCGAGGCGCATGACCCGGATGCCGCCCAGCCAGCAGCCAATACGCTGTTTCTTGGTGACAGTGGCGAGCTGCCCCTGGATACCCGGCGTGCCCTGGTGCAGCTCCTGGCCGGACCATCGCTTGATGGCCGTCGGCATGCAAAACTCTGGCCGGTGCTGATACGGGACGAAGTGCTGATCCGGCAGCGTCTGGCTGAGCTGTTTCTCGAACTGGTGATTGACCGGGAACTGCAAGTGGCCTTCACCCGTCAGGCGGATACCGGCGAGCTTGAAGTGCCGCTGCTGCTGCGTCGCGCGCAGCTGACCTTTATTGATTCGATTCTGCTGCTGCACCTGCGCCAGCGTCTGACCCAGTCAGATGCTCAAGGCGAGCGTGCCGTGGTTTCAGCGGAAGAAATCACCGAATTTCTTGCCCTGTATGAGCGTGCAGCCAATACCGACCGGGCGGGGTTCGTGAAACGGGTTCACGCCTCCATCGAGAAAATCAAGAAGCACAACATCTTGCAGAAAATTCGTTCAAGCGAGGATCGCTTCGAGATTTCACCGACACTGAAGCTGTTGTTTTCTGCAGAAGAAATACAGGCATTGACGCGCCTGTATCAGCGCATGGCGGATCTGGATGCAGCAATGTCGCCGGTTCTGGTTGACGCCGACACGGAGGCTGAACAATGACCCGGGAACCGCAAACTGCTTCCTTGTTCGCGCGCGAGCAATTCCGGATGACGCGCTTGCAGGTATACAACTGGGGCACCTTTTCCGGCTTGCACGATATTCCCATCAGCGAGCGGGGTTTTCTGTTCGTGGGGCGCTCCGGCGCCGGCAAGTCGACCTTGCTCGATGCCTTCTCGGCGCTGCTGACACCACCGCGATGGGTGGATTTCAACGCCGCTGCGCGTGAGGCCGACCGCAGTGGGCGTGACCGGAACCTGGTCACCTATATACGGGGCGCATGGGCTGAGCAGAAGGATGGGGCATCAGGAGAGATTGCAACCCGCTATCTGCGCACCGGAACGACCTGGTCGGCGCTGGCATTGACCTACCAGAATGCCCTGGGTCAGGCCGTGACGCTGATTCAACTGTTCTGGTTGCGGGGCAATGCCAACGGCAGTACTGACGTCAAGCGCCATTACCTGGTCATGGAGCGGGTTTTTGAGCTGCGCGAACTGGAAAATTTTGCCCAGTCCAATTTCGACATCCGCAAGCTCAAACAGGCCTTTCCCGAGGCGTTTGCCCGCGATGACTTTCGTCCTTATTGCGAACGCTTCTGTCGTCTGCTCGGCATCGAAAGCGAAATGGCGCTGCGTTTGCTGCACAAGACCCAGTCGGCCAAGAACCTTGGTGATCTCAATACCTTTCTGCGCGACTTCATGCTCGACAAGCCCGAAACCTTCGAGGTTGCGGATCGTCTGGTCAGTGAGTTTGGCGAACTCAATGCCGCTCATCAGGCCGTGGTCACGGCACGCGAACAGGTGCAAACGCTACTGCCGGCGCGCGAGCAGTACCAGCGCAGGGGCTCCTTGCAGCAGCAGCGCAGCGGACTGGATGAGCTCCGGCTGGGGGTGGATGGTTATCGTGAGACCCGGCGCACTGCGCTGCTGAAACAGCATCTCGAATCCCTGCAAGCGCAAGCCAGTGGCCTGGAAGGGGAGGTAAACCAGCGTCAGAGCATTCTGGACAACCATACTGCAACCCTGCGCGATCTGGAGCGGCAGCAGCGTGAGGCAGGTGGCGACCGGCTTGAACAGTGGGAAGCTGAAAAATCGGAGCTGGAGCGTCAGCGCACAGAGCGGCTGCGCAAACACGCGCAGGTCGAAGCGGCGTGCAAGAAGCTGGGCTGGCCACTGCCGGATTCGCCCCGGGCGTTTGCGGAACTGTTGGGCAATGCCCGGCAGGAGGTCGAAAACTGGCAGCAGCACAGCCACGATAGCCGCACCGAGCAGTTCCGCCTGGCCGCTGAGAAAAAGGATGCCGAGATGGCCTTGACGCAAGTGCGGAAGGAAGTGCGGGCACTGCAACAGCAGTCATCGAATATCCCGGCGGATATGCTGGAAATGCGTCAGAACATCGCTGCGGCCATTGGCAGCCCGGTGTCGGCGCTGCCATTTGTGGGGGAGCTGATTGAGGTGAAGCCTGACGAGGCCGGGTGGCAAGGCGCCATCGAGCGCGTACTGCACGGATTTGCACTCTCACTGCTGGTGGACGAGCGCCAGTATTCGGCCTTGAGCCAGCACATCAACAACGCTCATCTGGGCCAACGTCTGGTGTACTACCGGATCGGCCAGGTGGAGACCTGGCAGGCCAAGCCCGTCGCCGCCAGTTCGCTCGTTTTCAAGTTGAATATCAAGGAAGGGACGAGGTATGCCGACTGGCTCCAGGCGGAACTGCGGCGTCGCTTCGACTATGCCTGTGTCGATTCCGTGCAGTCCTTCAGGAGCGCAGAGCGTGCCATGACCCGTGAAGGCCAGATCAAGCACGGCAAAACCCGGCATGAGAAAGACGACCGCAGACGCATCGGTGACCGGAGAAACTGGGTGCTGGGCTTTGACAGCCGGGAAAAGCTCGCGCTTTTCCAGGCACAGGCGCAGGCACAGGCGGATACGATTGCGCACCTCGACAAGCAGCTCGACACACTCACCGGGCAGGACAGCCAGCGTGCCGAGCGCGCGATGGAGTGCAAGACGCTGGTAAATCTGCAATGGCAGGAAATGGATGTGCTGCCATTGCTGGAGCGCCTTTCCGGCATTGAGCGGCAGATTCGCCAGGCGCGCGAGGGCAATACTCCCCTGGCGCAAATCAATGCGCAGCTTGCGCAGCAAAAAAAGCGTGTCGATGATGCTGACCGGATGCTTCGGGAAGCCAGGGTGGATGAGGCTGCCGTCCGCAAGCAAATCGAAGACGGCAGGCAGAGACTGCAAGCCCTTTTGCAGAATGATTCCGGCGTGTCATTAGAGCGTGTTATGAACTTTGTGCCAATCGAATCAAGGGCATGGCATTGGGTAACATGAGAATGGCGAAGACCACAAAGTGCAATCCCCCCAGCACGTCCGGCAATCGTTCGTAATCACGGGACAGG
>NWQQ01000015.1 GCA_002798255.1 Lysobacteraceae bacterium NML95-0200 | reverse complement strand
GCACGAATCCTTCACAGAACGCCTTCAACACGACCAAGCTGCATCGCATGCTTCTGACCTTCAAAGGGCTCCCAGCATGCCATTGAAAAACCCCGTGCCAAAAACACGGGGTTTGTCAGCGGTCTGAGCCATCGAAGATGGCGCGCCTGTGAGGGGCGAAAGGCGATGCTTTTGTGCCGCAGGCACATATCGCCTTGAGCGCCATCGGGCATGCAAGCCCGATGGCCGGAAATCCCGACAGCAAGACACTGAAAGTGGCGCGCCTGGAGGGGTGAGAAGCTGCGTTTATGCACCGCAGGTGCATGCAGCTTCGAACGCCCGGAGCGCTATGCGCGAAGGGCAGGGAATCACGGAAGGAAGCCATCGAAGATGGCGCGCCTGGAGGGATTCGAACCCCCGACCAACGGCTTCGGAAGCCGCTACTCTATCCGGCTGAGCTACAGGCGCGTATCGGATGCGCGCCGGAGTCTTGGCTCCGGCGGGCGGCTAGTGTAACCGTTTTGGCCGAATCCGGGGACTGGCTGCTACGCTTAACGATATGAATTCGATGCCCGATTCCCCCTCGCTACCGCGCTGGCGGCAAAAACTGCACGCCTATCTCAAATTGATGCGCGCCGACCGCCCTATTGGCTGGCTGCTACTGTTGTGGCCAACCTGGTGGGGCTTGTGGCTGGCCGCCGAAGGCCTTCCTCACTGGCATCCGCTGATCGTGTTTTCGCTAGGGGTATGGCTGACCCGCGCCGCCGGCTGTGTCATCAACGACTATGCCGACCGCTGGCTGGATGGCTCGGTGGAGCGCACCAAAAATCGCCCGCTGGTGAGTGGCGAAGTCTCCAGCCGTGAAGCCCTGTGGCTGTTTGCCGGCCTGATGCTGGCCGCCTTCGCGCTGGTACTGACGCTCAACAAGCTGGCGATTTGGATGAGCGTGATTGGCGTGTTTCTGGCCGCCAGTTATCCGTATCTCAAACGCCATACCTATCTGCCACAGGTGTATCTGGGCATGGCCTTTGGCTGGGGCATCCCGATGGCCTTTGCCGCCATTCAGGGCAGCGTGCCGCCACTGGCCTGGCTGCTGTATATCGCCAATATCCTCTGGGCCACTGCCTACGACACCTGGTATGCGATGGTGGATCGCGAGGACGATATCCGCATGGGCTCCAAATCCACCGCCATCCTGTTTGGCGATATGGATTTGGTCGCGCAGGGTGTGCTGTATGGCGTGATGTTTCTGGCGCTGATTTTCGTCGGCCAACGCGCCGAGCTGGGGCTGTACTACGGCCTGGGGCTAGCCGTGGCCGCCGCGCTGGTGACGTATCAATTCATCATCGCCAAAAGTCGCGCACGCGAGGCTTGCTTCCGCGCCTTCCTGCACAACAACTGGGTGGGCATGGCGATTTTTGCCGGGATTGCGCTGGATTACTCCCTGCGTTGATTCACAACGCCCGTGCCACGACCCAGGCATCGACGCGCGCAACGCCTGCGCGATGCAGGGTGCGGGCGGCGGCCTCCAGGGTGGCGCCGGTGGTCATCACATCGTCTATCAGCGCCACATGCCGGGGCAGCGGGCGGGTAGTGGCAAGGCTGAAAGCATCACGCAGATTGCGTTGACGCGCGCGCTTGTCCAGCTGCGATTGCGGGGCGGTGGCCTTATGCCTGCGCAGCGCGTCATGCAACAGCGGGATACCCAGCGCCCGCGAAAGCGGCCTGGCAAGTTCCAGTGCCTGGTCGTAGCCGCGCTGGCGCAGCCGGGCGCGATGCAGCGGGATGGGCAGCAATGCTTCGGGGCGCGTTTCGATGTTTTGCAGGACATCGGCCATCAAGCCTGCTACCAGCCTGCCTGCTGGCAGTGACTGATGAAACTTGAAGCGCGGCAGCAGTCTGTCCAGCGGCGCGGCGTAAATAAATGCCGAATGGACTTCTGTCAAAGGCCGGGTTTTCCGTTGCAGGCAGGCGCCACACAGGGCGCCGCCATCATCCGCCTGCAATGGCAGGGCGCAGCCACGGCAGGCATGCCGGTTCCATGGCAGGGTGGCATGACAGGCCGGGCATAGCTCACGGTCGGCGGCAAAATCCCCGGGCATGCCGCATAGCAGACAAGCGGGCGGCCAAAGCAGGCGAGCCAGCGGCGCAAACAGGCTGCGTATGGAAAAGTTGACAGGCATCGACATGCTTACCAGACTGGCGCTTTACTCCATGCCCGTCTGTCAGATTATGTCCGTAGCCACCCTCGGCCAAAGCCCCGTCCGTCATGACTGGACGCGCGAAGAAATCAGTGCACTGTTTGCGTTGCCGTTCACCGAGCTGCTGTTCCGCGCCGCCCGCGTGCACCGCGAGTATTTCAATGCCGATGAGGTGCAAGTCTCCACCCTGCTGTCGGTCAAGACCGGCGGCTGCCCGGAGGACTGCGGTTACTGCCCGCAGGCGCAGCGTTATCACACTGGCGTCAATGCCACCAAGCTGATGGCCTGCGAGGAGGTGCTGGAAAAAGCGCGGCAGGCCAAGGCCGCCGGTGCCAGCCGGTTCTGCATGGGCGCGGCCTGGCGCAGCCCGAAGGACCGCGACATCCCGAAAGTGGCGGAGATGATTGCCGGGGTGAAGGCGCTGGGGCTGGAAACCTGCGCCACGCTCGGCATGCTGAGCGATACCCAGGCCAGGGCGCTGAAGGATGCCGGGCTGGATTACTACAACCACAATCTGGATACCGCGCCGGACTTCTATGGCGACATCATCACCACCCGCGAGTATCAGGATCGTCTGGACACGCTGAGCCATGTGCGCGATGCCGGGCTGAAAACCTGCTGTGGCGGGATTGTCGGCATGGGCGAAAGCCGCGAGCAGCGCGCCGGGCTGTTGCATACCCTCGCCACCCTGCCCGCGCACCCGGATTCGGTGCCCATCAACCGTCTGGTGCGGGTTGCGGGCACGCCGCTGGCTGAAGAAAAAGAGCTCGACCCGTTCGAGTTTGTCCGCACCATCGCCGTGGCGCGCATCGTCATGCCGCGCTCGATGGTGCGGCTCTCGGCCGGGCGCGAAACCATGAGCGATGAGCTGCAGGCGCTGTGCTTTCTGGCGGGCGCCAATTCCATCTTCCACGGCGAAAAACTGCTGACCACGGCCAACCCGGAAACGAGCCGCGATGAACAACTATTCGCGCGGCTTGGCCTGAAACCGATGCCGTTTACTGGCGCTGATGTGGACAGTTGCAGCGATACCGTCCACGCCGATATCGTGCTGCCGCAGCAGGATGCGGAGGCTGCATGAGCCGCCCCTCGCTATTGGCGCGTGTCAACCATGCCCGCACAGAGCGCGAAAACCGCCATCTGCGCCGCAAGCGGCTGACCGTAACGCGCCGCGATGGCATCCGCATGGAAGTGGCTGGCCGCTGGCTGATGTCGTTTTGCAGCAATGACTATCTGGGGCTTGCCCAGCATTTTTCCGTCACCACGGCCTTGCAGGATGAATCCGCCCGCAGCGGCGCCAGCGGCAGCGCCTCGCATCTGGTTTGCGGCCACCACGCACTGCATGCGCGCGTGGAGCAGGAAATGGCCGACTGGCTGCAAGTCCCGGCAGCGCTGCTGTTTTGCAATGGCTGGATGGCAAACCTGGCGGTGATTCAATCCTTGCTGGGTGAAGATGACCTGTGCGTGCAGGATCGCCTGAACCATGCCAGCCTGATTGATGGTGCCCGGCTTGCTGGCTGCAAATTGCGCCGTTATCCGCATGCCGATGCCGAAGGCGCACTGCGGCAATTGCGCAGCCTGCCCGAAGTGGCGGCCATTCTCGCCACCGATGGCGTGTTCAGCATGGATGGCGACATCGCCCCGCTACGCGAGCTGGCCATCGTCGCGCATATGCAACAGGCACTGCTGTATGTCGATGATGCGCACGGCATCGGCGTAGTCGGCCATGATGGTCACGGCAGTGTGGCCGCTGCGCAACTGGGCGTGAAAGAAGTGCCGTTGCAGATGGTCACCTTGGGCAAGGCACTCGGCAGTGCCGGTGCCGTGGTCGCCGGAGATGCCGAGCTGATTGCCCACCTGGCCGAAACCGCACGCCCGTATCTTTACACCACCGCCCTGCCTCCGGCACAGGCCGCAGCCAGCCTGGCCGCCATCAAAATGGCACGCCGCGACCACTGGCGGCGGGAAAAATTGCAGGGGCTGACCTTGCGTTTCCGCAATGCCGCCCTGCGCGAAGGTTTCGAGCTTCTGGATTCGTCCACCCCCATCCAGCCGCTGATGTGCGGCAGCGCCGGGCAAGCACTGGCCATGGCCGAAAGCCTGAACCAGCAAGGCTTTCTGGTCACTGCCATCCGCCCGCCCACGGTGCAGGAAAACCGCGCCCGGCTGCGCATCACCTTCTCGGCACTGCATACCCCCGAAGACGTCGACCATCTGCTCGAAGCCTTGCTGCGCGCCCGCGACTTGACCACGCAACCTGCCACCGCCCCCGCATGAGCGCACGCCAGACACTGGCGGCCGTCGCCCTGTCTCTGGCGGCGTCGCTGTTTTTCACCCTGACCTATGTCCTGAACCGCGCCAGCGCCATCGACGGCGGGCATTGGGCCTGGACGGCCAGCCTGCGCTATTTTCTTACCCTGCCCTTGCTGGTGATGATGCTGCGCGGGCGCATGCGTCCAGTGCTGATGGCCATCAGGCAGCGGCCACTGGCATGGCTGGGCTATAGCGCGATTGGCTTTGTGCTGTTTTATTGCCTGCTGTCGTTTGCGGCCAGCAGTGGCCCTTCATGGCTGGTGGCTGGCAGCTTCCAGTTCACCGTGATTGCCGGAATGCTTTGCGCCCCCTTCCTGTATCGCGATGAGCGCCGCAAAGTACCTGCTTCAGCATGGTTGATTGCAATCCTCATCCTGGCCGGGGTGATGCTGATGCAGCTCTCCCACGCCGAAGGCGGGCTGGACGCGGCTGCCCTGCTGGCCTTGCTCTGCGTGCTGGCAAGTGCCGTGATGTATCCGCTGGGCAACCGGCTATTGCTGCTGCATCTGGAAAAAACCGGCGAAGACCTGGATGCCAGCCAGCGGGTGTTCGGCATGACCCTGGCCAGCCAACCACTATGGCTGTTGGTGGCGCTGTTTGCCTGGCAACAAGCTGGCACGCCCTCGACCGGGCAAATCCTGCTGGCTGCGGGTGTTGCCCTGTCTGCCGGCGTGATTGCCACCATCCTGTTCTTCAAGGCCACCGGCATGGTGCGTGACAATCCCACCGCACTTGCCGCCGCCGAGGCCATGCAGGCCGCCGAGCTGGTCTTGGCAGCCCTGCTTGGCGTGTTGTTTCTTGGCGAGGCCTGGCCGCGTGGCGGGGCGCTGTATGGCAGCCTGCTCATCATCGCCGGTATCGTGCTGTTTGCCTGGCTTGCTGCCCGCCCACGCCTGCAAGACCCCCGCGAGAATCGCGCATTACGGACTGACCACGGCGCATGAAGCTGCATATCCAGACGCACGGCCACGGCCCCAATGATTTGGTTCTCATCCACGGTTGGGCGATGCACGGCGGCGTGTTCGCCCCCTTGCTGGCGCATCTGCAGCAGGATTTCCACCTGCACTTGGTGGACTTGCCCGGTCACGGCCATTCTCATGCAAGCGACGTGCCACTCACCCTGGATGCCTGCGTTGAGGCCATCGCTCCACACGTGCCGGAAAGCGCCCTCTGGTGCGGCTGGTCACTGGGCGGCCTGGTGGCGCTACACGCCGCATCCCGCCGCATCCCGATGCAGGCACTGGTGATGCTCTGCGCCACGCCCTGTTTCGTGCATCGTGATGACTGGTCGCATGGCATGCCCGCTCAGGTGTTTGCCGACTTCGCTCACGGACTGCAACAAGACTGGCAGGGCACGCTGGAGCGCTTTCTGGCACTGGAAGCCTTTGGCTCCGACCACGCCAAAGAAGAATTGCGCAGCCTGCGCGATGCCCTGTTTGCGCGCGGCCAACCCGCACTGTCGGCGCTGGCCGATGGTCTTGCCCTCCTGCAAAACACCGACCTGCGACCATCCCTGGCGCAACTTGGAATCCCCAGCCTCTGGATGGCTGGTCGCCGCGACCGGCTGGTCAATCCGCGCGCCATGCAGGCAGCAGCCAATATGAGCCCAAACGCGCGCTTTGTGAATATCGAACACGCCGGGCACGCCCCCTTCCTGACCCATGCTGATGAAGTCGCCCGCAATATCCGGCAACTGCTGGAAGCACGCCCATGACCCAGCCAATCTTCGACACTCGCCAGGTACGCCGCGCTTTTGCTCGTGCGGCATCGGGCTATGCACAAGCCTCGGCCGTGCAGCAGGAAATCGAATCGCGGCTGCTGGAGTCACTGGAGCATTACCTGGTTCGCCATAACGAGGCCAAACCGCAACTGCTAGTTGACCTTGCCTGCGGCCCGGCACGTGCCGCTCATGCCATGCGCGAACGCTGGCCGAAAGCCCGAATTCTGGCACTGGATGCGGCCTTGCCGATGCTGCATGCCGCCCATGCCAATACCCGCGGGCAGTGGCTGCGCCACCGTGAAATCCCGCGCATCGCCGCCGACCTGCGTGCCCTGCCGCTGGCCGATGGCATCGTAGACTTGCTGTTCTGCAATCTGGCCCTGCAATGGGTGGAAGACCTGCCCGCCGCGTTTGCCGAATTCCGCCGGGTGATGCGCCCCGGCGGCCTGCTACTGGTTTCCACCTTCGGCAGTGAAACCTTGGCCGAGCTGCGCGAAGCCTTTGCCAGCGTCGATGACTACCCCCATGTCAGCCCATTCACCAGCATCGCCGCATTCGGTGACGCACTCATCAATGCCGGCTTCCGCGAGCCGGTACTGGATCGCGATGTGTTTATCGAGCACAAACCCGACTTCAGCGCCGTACTGCATAGCCTCAAAGCCATGGGCGCCACCAATGCCCTCCACACCCGCCGCAGCACGCTAAGCGGCCGCCAACGCTTTACCGCTGCCGCAGCGGCTCATCCCCGCACCCCGGAAGGGCATTTGCCGATGCGCTGGGAGGCCATCTACGCCCAAGCCTGGGCACCACAGGCCGGCACCCCCATCCGCGATGCCCACGGCGAAATCGCCCATATCCCGGTATCGCGTATCCCCATCCGTCGCAAAAACAGCCGTTAAGCCAGCCTGCTTGTCACTTGCCAATACAGAAGGTGCTGAAAATCGCGCCAAGCAAGTCATCAGGCAGGGTTTTGCCGGTGATTTCGCCTAGCGCGTTTTGCGCAAGGCGCAGGGATTCTGCGGCAAGCTCCGGTTGCGAGGCAGCGATTTCCGCCTGTGCGGCTGTCAGCCATGCGGCACAGTCGTGCAGGGCACGCACATGGCGGGCACGGGCACTGAATGCGCCCTCGCCGGCATCCAGCCCCTGCTCGGCAATACGGCGGATGGCATTTTCAAGCTCAGCCAGGCCGCTACGGTTTTTGGCTGAAACTTTCAGTACGCCCTCTGCTGCGCCTGCGCTATCACCGAGGTCAATCTTGTTGTGAATCAGGATGCGATGCGGCACATGCGCCAGCTCCTGCTGCAGTTGGACAGCCGCCGAAGGCTCACGGGCATCCACCACCAGCAGGGCAAGATCGGCATGTTGCAGTTCCTCTCGGGCACGACGGATGCCTTCACGCTCGATGGCATCCTCGGTTTCGCGCAAACCCGCAGTATCCACCAGGGTCAGCTCGATACCGGCGATATGCACGGTTTCACGCAATACATCGCGGGTGGTACCGGCAATATCGGTGACGATGGCGCGGTCGCTTGCGGCCAGCGCATTCAATAGCGAGCTTTTACCGGCATTGGGCGGGCCGACAATCACCACATGCAGGCCATCACGCAGCCGTTGTCCGGCTTCGGCACGGCGAAGCAAGTCCGCAAGTGATTGGCGGATGCCTGCAAGCGTTTGCCCAAGGCGGCTGTCGGAGAGCGTATCCAGTGGCTCGTCAGCAAAATCAATCGCCGCTTCTGCCTGTACCCGCAATGCCATCAGGTTTGCGGCCAATTGCTCCACCTGCTGCGAGAAAACACCATCCAGCGAACGCCGGGCGGCACGGGCGGCCTGCTCGCTGCTGGCATGAATCAGATCGGCAATGGCTTCGGTCTGGGCAAGGTCGAGTTTGCCTTCCAGAAAGGCGCGCTCACTGAACTCACCGGGTCTTGCCTGCCGTGCGCCCATTGCCACGGCAGTATCAAGCAAACGACGCAGCACCACCGGACTGCCATGTGCCTGCAATTCGGCCACATCTTCACCAGTGAAAGACGCCGGTGCGGCAAAGAAGATCGCGATGCCATCATCCAGCACTTCGCCATTTTCATCGTGGAACCTGGCATGACAGGCACGACGTGGTGGCAGCGGACGGCGGCAGATATTCTCGGCAATTTCGCGTGCACGGCTGCCGGAAAGCCGCACGATGCCCACCCCGGCTGCCGCAGCTGCGGTGGCAATGGCAACAATGGTTTCGGTTTGCGCGCTCATCTGGACTCCAAAAACCAAGCCCGCACTGGGCGGGCTTGGGCAGGCTTATTTCTTGTCTTTGGGGATGAAGGTCGCCTTGCCGGGCGCTTCACCATGTTTTTTCAGCATATACCACTGCTGCAACAGGCTGAGGCCACCGTTGGCAACCTGGTAGAGCACCAGCCCCGAAGGCAGGAAGGCCAGAATCACGCCAAAAATCAGCGGCATCAACTTGAACATGCGCTGCTGCATCGGGTCCATGCCCGGTGCCATCGGCGTCAGATGCTGGGTGGCCATCATGATGGCGGCATTGAGTGCAGGCAGAATGAAATACGGATCGCGTGCGGTCAGGTCGTGAATCCAACCAATCCACGGCGCATGGCGCAACTCGACCGCTTCGGACAGCACCCAGTACAGCGTCATGAAAATCAGCATCTGCGGGATGATGGGCAGACAGCCGGCCATCGGGTTGATTTTTTCGGTGCGATACAGCTCCATCATCGCCTGCTGGAACTTTTGTCGATCATCGCCATAGCGTTCTTTCAGCTGCTGCAGGCGCGGCTGGAATTTACGCATCTTGGCGGCCGATTTGAACTGCGCACTGGACAGCGGGAACATCAGAATGCGCAGCAAGCACACCAGGCCGATAATCGCCCACCCCCAGTTGCCAATCCAGCCATGCAGCGTGGACAGCACCCAGAACAACCCCTGTCCCAACACTGCGAATACCGAAAAGCGGCTGTAATCGACGGCGCGATCCAGACCCTTGACGTTTTCGGCAGCAATCTTGTCCACCAGCTTCGGCCCCACCCAAAGGCGGGCACGGGTTTGCGCCTTTTGTCCCGGTGCCAGGGTGAACTGCGGCCCGGTCGCAGCGATGGCCGAGAGCACGCCTTGCTGTTCCAAGGTGTACAGCGCGGACTGGTCTTTCTGCGGAATCCAAGCCGTAAAGAAATGATGTTGCAGCATCGCCAACCAGCCGCCTTCAACGGTCTGGTTGATTTTGCCGTCATCCAGAAAATCCTTGAACGGGCGGCGCTCGTAGCCGCCATCCCACCAGGTAGCACCATTGAAGCTGTAAGACTCGGGATGGAACATGCTGGCTTCAATCTGCGGCGGCACGCGCACCAGCTGCCGGTAGATATAACCACTCCACGGCGCTTCACCGCCGTTATGCGCCTCGTCCTTGACTTCCACCACATAGCTGTCGCGCTTGAGGGTGTAGGTGCGGGTAATCTTGAGGCCGGCGTCATCTTCCCAGACAAAGGGGATGGAGATGCTGCTCTGGCCTTCACCCAGCACATATTGCTTGCCCGGCTCTACAGGCTGGAATTGCAGATGGTTCGGCGCTTTCGAGCCATTCTGTCCCACCCAGCCGCTTTGTGCGCTGTAGAGTTTGTTGTTATCGGCATTGAACAGCCTGACCGGCGCGCTGCCCGCATCACGGGTCTGCGGATACTTGAGCAGCTCTGCCTCCACCACGCTGCCACCGCCAAGCGTCAAATGCAGCACATCGGTACGCACTTCCACACGGTTGCCTGCGGCGGCAGTTGCCGGCATCGCCGCATTCTGTGTACCCGGCGCAGCGGGCACATTGCCTGCCTGCGGCACCTGTCCCGGCACCATTTGCGGCACAGGTTGCGCGCTGGCAACTGGCGCGGCCGGCATGCGCGCAGCTTGCTGCTCCTTGCCCCACTCCATCCATAGCAGGGTGGCGACCATGAGCCAGGCAATCAACAGAAAAACTCGGGACTGGTTCATCAACAGATGCTCTTTTCCGGCTGGTCAATGCCAGCCCTGGGTTGTGAGGGATGAAAATCGGCGGGCATTTTGCCGCTGCCAGCTGGCTGCGGCAATGCACCCGAGCGCCGCAACAGGCTCAAAAACGCATCCGCAAGCGCAGCATTGTCAAGCCCGGCAGCCGCAGGCTTGACCACGACCACCACATCACCCGGCAATAGCTGTACAAGGTGCTGACGAAAGGTTTCACGCAATACCCGCTTGATGCGATTGCGCCCTACGGCGCGTTTGTCTACCTTGCGCGAAACCGCAAGCCCAAGCCGGGCGGTATCCGTGTCCGTCTGTGCCGCGCGATGCAGCGTCATGGCCGCATGGTGATAGCGTTTGGCGCATTCAAAAACTCGCGAATACTGCACACGCGAACGCACCCGCACCGTTTTTGGAAAACGGGCGGGCGCGCTGTTACTCATCGCAGAAGACCTGGGCGCAAGCCCCAAGCCCGCAAGATTGCCACCACCGGTCATCAACTGCCGGCGGCAAAAAATCAGGCGGACAGGACCTTGCGGCCCTTGGCGCGGCGGCGAGCCAGAATCTTGCGACCATCTGCGGTCTTCATGCGGGCACGGAAGCCGTGATCGCGCTTGCGCTTCAGGTTGCTGGGCTGGTAGGTACGCTTGGTGGCCATGGTAATGCCGTCAAAGTTGAAAACGGAACCCGCGACTATACCCAAGCCCTTCACCAAGGTCAATATGGGGAATACACAAGTTTCGTCCGGAACATGCCGACAACCTTCCGGAATGGTAATCTGGCAGGCCGTCCTGCCCCTTTACCGTGACGCTACCATGCAGCGCGGCAGGTCTTGCTTTTTCAAAAGTTTTGCGATGAACATGACTTCTTCCCTCTCTGCCCCGCCGGACACTTGGGTCGCCTGTCTTGAACGGCTTTCCAGCGAAGTGCCAGCAGAAGCCCTGCACAGCTGGCTAAAACCCCTGCAAGCGCGCGTACAAGGCGGTGTCCTGCATCTGTTCGCACCCAACACCTTTGTCCTCGAAGAGGTTCGTGAACATCATCTGGACAGAATCCGTGAGTTAGCCATTCACCTTGGTGGCCTGGAAAGTGTCGAATTGAAAATTGGCAGCCTGGCCGTCCCAAGTCAAACCCATACCCCGGCTCCGACACCCCCGGTGACTGGCAAGACGATTGAAGAACCTTTTGAAAGCCATCTGGACAACTACTTCACCTTCGACAATTTCGTTGAAGGCCGCAGCAACTCCATGGCGCGCGCAGCCGCTCTTCTGGCAGCCCAGAACCCCGGCAATCGGCAAAACAATCCGGTTCTGCTATTTGGCGGCACCGGGCTTGGCAAAACCCATCTGATGGTGGCGGCAGGCAATCTCATCCGCCAGAACAATCCCAAGGCGCGGGTGTTGTATCTGCGCGCCGATGACTTCTTCAATCGCTTCTTCCGCGCGCTGCAAGAGGATTACACCAACAAAAACTCCCTGGCACGTGACCGTTTCAAACGCAGCTTCACCAAGGTTGATGCCCTGCTGATTGACGATGTCCATCTGCTGGCAGAAAAACCTTCCACCCAGGAGGAGTTTTTCCACACCTTCAATACGCTGTTCGACAACAAGCGGCAGATTATCCTGACTTCTGACCGCTATCCACGCGAAATCGACAAACTGGAGCCACGTCTGCGCTCGCGCATGAGCAATGGCCTTGCCGTTGCAATCGACCCGCCTGACTTTGAAACCCGTGCGCAAATCGTCCTGGCCAAAGCAAGGGAGCGCAACACATCCATCCCGGAAGATGTCGTAATGATGCTGGCCAAGCGCATGCAATCCAACGTGCGAGAACTCGAAGGCGCGCTCAATTCACTGGTTGCACGCGCCAACCTGATGGGACAGGCAATCACCATGGAGTTTGCCAATGACACACTGCGTGACTTGTTCCGGTCACAGCAAGCTGTCATCAATATTCCTAACATCCAAAAAGTCGTTGCAGACCATTACAGCCTTCAATTGCGGGTTTTGCTTTCCGACACACGGAAACGCACGATTGCCCGTGCCCGGCAAATGGCGATGGCACTTGCCCGTGAACTGACCGATCGCAGTCTGCCCGAAATAGGTGAAGCCTTTGGTCGTGACCACTCCACAGTCATGAATGCTTGCAAAGTGATCACCCATCTGCGTGAAACCGATGCAGCAGTCCACGAAGACTGGGAAAAATTGACGCGAAAACTCACCGAGTGAACAACTTGCAGACAATTGAGGTAAATTTTGTGGAAAACTTGAGGAAAACTTCCATCGGGAAAACTGCTCACAAGTTATCCACAAGTTCAAAGTAAAATTTCCTCAAAGCAAATTGGAAGATTTTCTAAAGGAAAACAAGAACTTGCAAAGATATTTCTTGTTTTCCAAAACACTACATCAACTACCTGCTTTATAGTTATCCATAAATCAAAAGCTGTAGCGCCGAAGCCACAAGGAATACTCAAATGCGTTTTTCTCTGCAACGCGAAGTTCTTCTCAAATCGCTATCTCAAGTTGTCAATGTCATTGAGAGAAGACAAACACTGCCGGTTCTCTCCAACTTGCTGGTGCAAGTCGAAGATAATCACATCCTTTTGACGGGCACCGACCTTGAAGTCGAAATGGTTTCCCGCTGCGAAGCCCAGGAAGCAGAAAACGGGGAAACCACCATTCCTGCACGCAAATTCTTCGACATCGTTCGTGCTCTGCCCGATGGCAGCAAAGTTCGCGTAGAGCAAACGGGAGACAAAGTTGAAGTACGTGCAGGAAAAAGCCGTTTCAGTCTGATGAGCTTGCCTGCCAAAGACTTTCCGTCCATCGAAGAAATGGATGCAACAGATCAAGTGCAGCTTGCAGAAGCGGCTCTCAAGGAGCTGATTGAACGTACGGCCTTTTCCATGGCGCAACAGGATGTGCGTTATTACCTGAATGGCTTGCTGTTTGATTTCCGTGAGCAAGACTTGCGTTGCGTTGCCACCGATGGCCATCGTCTGGCATTGTGTGAAACCACTTTGGAGCAAACAGGGCCCAAGCGCAAGATTATCGTCCCGCGCAAAGGTGTTCATGAATTGCAACGCCTGCTTGAAGGCGGCGAGCGCAGTGTCAGCCTGGAAATTGGTCGCAGCCATATCCGTGTAAAACGCGATGATGTCACCTTCACTTCCAAACTGATTGATGGCAACTTTCCGGATTACGAAGCGGTTATCCCGATTGGCGCAGACAAGAAAATTACGGTGGACCGTGAAGCCCTGCGTGCGGCGCTGGACCGCACCAAGATTTTGTCGAATGAAAAATACCGTGGTGTCCGGGTGGAAATTTCGCCCAACCTCTTGAAAGTGCAGAGCAATAACCCGGAGCAGGAAGAAGCTCAGGATGAAGTGGAAGCCGAAACCCCTGTGGATGGTTTGGCGATTGGCTTCAATGTCAACTATTTATTGGATGCACTGGGCGCCTTGCGGGACGAAAAAGTGGTTATTTCCATGCGCGATGCCAATTCTTCCGCCTTGGTGCAGGAGGCCAGCAACAATCGCAGCCGTCACGTCGTGATGCCGTTGCGGCTCTGACATGGAGCTGATGTTTCACGTGAAACAGTACCGCCCGGCATGTCCGGGCGGTTTTGCGTTTACCTGTTCATTCCCATTGGCCTGCTAATGCATATTGTCCGGCTGGAATTGCACAATATCCGATCGATACGGGAGGCGAGTTTGCAGCCTTCGGAGGGACTCAATTTCCTTTCGGGCGATAACGGTGCGGGCAAAAGCAGCGTACTGGAGGCTTTGCATGTACTGGGCTTTGGGCGCAGCTTTCGTGGCCGGGTTCGAGATGGCTTGATTCGTGAAAACACGGATGCATTGCAGATTTTTTGTGAATGGCAGGATTCTGGCGGGCGCACACACAAGGCGGGCTTGCAACATTGGGGCGGAGACTGGCAGGCAAGGCTGAATGGCGAAAACGTCGCGCAGCTTGGGGATTTATGTGCCACCTTCGCTGTCAGCATCTTTGAACCGAATAGCCATGTATTAGTGTCGGGAGGCGGCGAGCCCAGGCGTCGTTTTCTCGATTGGGCTCTGTTTCACGTGGAACATGGCTATCTCGCACTTTGGCGTCGTTATGTGCGCGCCTTGAAACAGCGCAATGCCTTACTGAAACAGCGTAAGTCCGGTGCCCAGCTTGATTCCTGGGATTTGGAGCTGGCAGATGCGGCAGAGCCCTTGTTTTGGCATCGACGGAACTATCTCGCTGCGTTATTGCCGCATTTGCAGAGTGTCAGCGAGCAGTTGATGCCTGCATTTGGCGATATTTCTTTCGAGTTTTTGCCTGGCTGGAAGCATGAGCAAATGGCGCTGGCTGATGCCTTGCTTTTGAATCGTGAGCGCGATTTGTCCCTGGGATATACCGGAAACGGCCCGCACCGGGCGGACTGGAAGCTCCATTTTTTCAATAAATCAAAAACGGAAGCCTATTCTCGTGGACAGGCCAAGTTGTTGGCGTTGACCTGTTTGCTGGCACAGGCCCGGCATTTTCAGCAAATGCGGGGCGAGTGGCCATTGATGTTGCTGGATGATTTTGCTTCGGAACTGGACAGCAAGCATCGTGCCCGGGTGCTGGATGAGCTGCAATCTGCGGGAGCGCAGGTGTTCATGACAGGCGTGGAGCTGCCTGCGGAAATGCAGGGACGGGCTGTGCGTATGTTTCACGTGGAACACGGAAAGATTGGGCAGCAAAACGCCTGATTTTCGCTCTTCAGCTCAGTGGACAGGCCGCAATGTTACAATTGCCGCCTTTATTCCGCCTCCCGGCGCACTTTGCCGCCCAATCTGGAGTTCCCATCCGCATGACGGAAGCGACTGAAACCCAAACCGGCCAAGCCAATGGCAATTACGATTCCAGCAAGATTACCGTCTTGCGTGGCCTGGAAGCGGTGCGCAAGCGCCCGGGCATGTATATCGGTGATGTCCACGACGGTACTGGCCTGCACCATATGGTGTTCGAGGTGGTGGATAACTCCGTGGACGAAGCCCTGGCCGGACATGCTGACAATATCATCGTTACCATCCATCAGGATGGCTCGGTTTCGGTCAGCGACAATGGACGTGGTATCCCGGTGGATATTCACAAGGAAGAAGGGGTTTCCGCTGCCGAAGTCATCATGACGGTGCTGCACGCAGGCGGCAAATTTGACGATAACAGCTACAAAGTCTCCGGTGGCCTGCATGGCGTAGGTGTTTCGGTGGTCAATGCGCTATCGGACAAGCTCACCCTGGATATCTGGCGTGATGGCGGGCATCACCAGGTCGAGTTCCGGCTAGGCGAGGTCGTTGCGCCGTTGAAGCGGGTGGGCGAGCAGGGTGAGCGGCGCGGCACCGTGGTGCGTTTCTGGCCGTCGGCGGACATCTTTACCGATATCGAATTTCACTATGACATCCTGGCTCGACGTCTGCGCGAACTGTCATTCCTCAACTCCGGGGTAAAAATCACGCTGGTAGATGAGCGTGGCGAAGGTGAAACCACGATATTCCAGTACGAAGGTGGTATCCGCAGCTTTGTGGAACATCTGGCGCAGCTGAAAACCCCGCTGCATCCGAATGTGATTTCCGTAACGGGCGAGGCCAATGGCATCACCGTCGATGTGGCATTGCAATGGACTGATGCCTACCAAGAGACGATGTTCTGCTTTACCAACAATATCCCGCAAAAGGATGGCGGCACCCACTTGCAGGGCTTTCGTGCGGCATTGACACGCACGCTGACCCAGTACATTGAACAAAACGGCATTGCCAAACAGGCCAAGGTCAGCTTTACCGGCGATGACATGCGCGAAGGACTGATTGCGGTGCTATCGGTAAAAGTGCCGGACCCCAGCTTTTCCAGCCAAACCAAGGAAAAACTGGTCAGCTCCGAAGTGCGCCCGGTGGTGGAATCCACCTTTGCTGAACGGCTGGAAGAGTTTTTGCAGGAAAACCCCGGCGAAGCCCGTGCCATTGCCAGCAAGATTGTCGATGCAGCCCGCGCCCGCGAAGCTGCACGCAAGGCGCGTGACCTGACCCGTCGCAAGGGCGCACTGGATATCGCCGGCTTGCCGGGGAAACTGGCAGACTGCCAGGAAAAAGACCCCGCGCTCTCGGAACTGTTTATCGTCGAGGGTGATTCGGCAGGCGGCTCGGCCAAGCAAGGCCGCAATCGCAAAACCCAAGCCATCCTGCCGCTCAAGGGCAAGATTCTCAACGTGGAACGCGCCCGTTTTGACCGCATGCTGTCCAGCGCCGAAGTCGGCACCCTGATTACTGCACTGGGTACCGGCATCGGTAAGGATGAATATAACCCGGACAAGTTGCGTTATCACCGCATCATCTTGATGACCGACGCCGACGTCGATGGCAGCCATATCCGCACACTCCTGCTGACTTTCTTCTACCGGCAGATGCCGGAGCTGATTGAGCGTGGCCATGTCTATATCGGCCTGCCGCCGCTGTACAAAATCAAGCAGGGCAAGAATGAGCTGTATTTGAAGGATGATGCCGCGCTGGATGCCTATCTGGCTGGCAATGCGGTGGAAGGCGCTGCATTGATTCCTGCCGAAGGCGAGCCGGCGATTGACGGCTCAGCCCTTGAAAAGCTGCTGCTGGGCTATGCCACTGCCCGTGCGGCGATTGCACGTCTGGCGCACCGTTACGACAGCGCCGTGCTGGAAGCCTTGCTGGATATCGACCCGGCGACCATCAGTGAGCAATCCATGCTGAATGGTATGGTTGAGCGTTTGAACCAGACTGGCCTTGGCAAGCCGCGTTACCGCTTGTCATACAAGGATGCTATGGATGGTCAGGTGGCAGCCTTGGTGATTAGCCGCCAGCATATGGGTGAAGAACTCACGCAAATACTGCCGCTTTCACTTCTGGAGCAAGGCGAATTGAAGCCGCTGCGTGAAGCTGCCAGCCTTTTGCATGGCCTGATTCGTGAAGGCGCAAAAATCACCCGTGGCAACCGTGAGCAGGCGATAACCTCGTTTGCCCAGGCACAGGCCTGGCTGATGGATGAAGCCAAGCGCGGTCGCCAGATTCAGCGCTTCAAGGGCTTGGGTGAAATGAACCCGGAACAATTGTGGGAAACCACCGTCAACCCGGAAACCCGGCGCTTGTTGCAGGTGAAGATTGAAGATGCTGTTGCGGCCGACCAAATCTTCAGCACCCTGATGGGCGATGTGGTTGAGCCACGGCGTGAATTCATCGAGGAAAACGCACTGAAGGTGGCGAACCTGGATGTCTGACAAACCCCGCAAGAGTCGCGAATTTCGCGGCTCTTGCGGATGTGTGGTGCGGATAGGCGCATGAACCGGCAATAAGCGAATGCGGTTGCAATAGCGGAAATTGACGGGATTTTCCCTTGATTGCGCTAAAAAGGGTGCCCCCGACATTCGATATTCACCCCATGCGCCCGCGTTCCTGCTTGCTTGCCTGTGCTCTATCCATCACTGTTGCCGCTTGCGCCACCACCACTTCACCCACGGGGAGAACCCAGCGGGTAGGGGCGGTTTCTCAAGCGCAACTTGCGCAAATGGGCGCCGGTGCCTTTGCCGAACTCAAGGCCAGGAAGCCGCTTAGCAGCAATCCGCGTGAGCGCGCCTATGTGGATTGTGTAGTCAGCAGCATTGTGCGCGAGCTGCCGCAGAACTGGCGGCAATATGCCTGGGAAAACGCGCTATTTAGCGATGACAGCCCGAATGCCTTTGCCTTGCCTGGCGGTAAAGTCGGCATTCATACCGGCATTTTCAAGGTGGCCAAAAACCAGGACCAACTGGCAGCGGTGGTGGCGCACGAAATCGGTCATGTCGTGGCGCGCCATCATGATGAACGCATTACCCGGCAGTTGGGCACGCAGATGGGGGTGGGATTGCTGGGTGCGCTGCTTGGCGCAGCTTATGGGCAGAGCGTCGGTGATTTTGCCACTCAGGGAGGTGGCATGATTGCCCAGGGGGCGATTTTGCTGCCCAATAACCGCACCCAGGAAAGCGAGGCTGATGTGGTGGGACAGCAATTGATGGCACGGGCAGGATTTGACCCGCGGCAGGCGGTTGAACTGTGGCGGAACATGATTGCCGCCGGGGGTGCCCGAATGCCGCAATGGCTGTCCACCCACCCCGACCCGCAGTCACGACTGCGGGAAATGGGCATTCGTGCAGAGGGTTTGATGCACGAATATGAACAAGCGCGCAGTTCTGGCAAAAGACCCAATTGTGGTTGAATATCAAGCAATTACAGCCGTTCTTCGCAATAGCATCAAAAATAATTTGTCGATGATGCTTCAGTTCTGCTAGTTTTATCCATCCCAGTCCGCCATAGCGGCGGTTTGACGCCTTCAGGAGAGTTCCGATGACCAGCGTTCGACGTGCAGTTACGGTTTCCGTTGCACTTGCCCTGTCCACCCTGATGGTGGTGCCTGCCCATGCGCAGCTGGCTGGCAAGCGCAGCGAGCGCCGTCAGCAACAGCAACAGCAGCAAGAGCAGAAAGCCGCGCCGGAATTTCCCAATGCCAGCCGTACCGAGCCGACCGAAAAAGCCAGCCAGAAAGGTGTCAGGGAGTTGCAGGCGCTGAGCAAGCTGTACGAAGAAAACAAGTTCCCCGAACTTCTTGCCAAGGCTGTGCCGTTTGCCGAAAGCACCAGCAACATCTACGAAAAGTCCTTTGCTTACCAGATGGCGGCAGTGGCGGCGACCGAAACGAATGATATGGCGCGTGCTGCGCAGTACTTCCAGGCAGCCTTGGATGCCAATGGTTTGGACAATAACAGCCACTACCGGATGATGAGCAATCTGGCGGTCACCCAGGCACAGGCTGAGCAGTATCCGGCTGCGATTGCCACCATTGAGCGATTCTTGTCCGAAACCCGCAGTGAAGACCCGAAATATCTCACCATGAAGGCTGGTTTGCTGGCCAATGCAGGACGCAATGAAGAAGCGGCGGCTGTGTTCAAGACGCTTTATGCGCAGAATCCTTCGGACAAGGGCTTGCTGATGAATGCCGTGGCAACCTTGCAGCAGGCAGACAAGTTCAGCGAAGCCAATGCCCTGCTGGAAGAAGCACGCGGCAAGGGCTTGCTCACCGAAGCGCGTGAATATCGCGCACTGTATTCGGGGCTTTTGAATGACGAAAAATGGCGCGAAGCGGCCAAGGTGATTGAGGACGGGGCTGCCAAGGGCATCCTGCCGCAAGATGCCGACCTTGCCAAAGCCTGGTCGGTCACCGCCAACCGTGCATATTTTGATGAAGACCTGGATGCGGCTGCCAGGTTCTATGCCCTGGCAGCGCCCTTGGCAGAAGATGGGGAAACCTGGCTCAATCTTGCCAAGGTTTACAACCAGCAAGGCAAGAAAGCACAGACTCGTGAGGCCGCCCAAAAAGCTTTGGAAAAAGGGGTGAGGAACCGCGAGGAAGCGACCCGTCTTGCCAATCTCAAGTAATTGATATTGAAAGTATCAGGCAAGATAAAGCAGAAAAAACCGGTTCATGTATAGCGTGTGAACCAAAAATTGATATAAGCTAAGCGATTCCTGCCCTTGGGGACAGGAATCATTTCCCGGGCGCAAGTGCCCTGATAGACCAACGACGAGCAAGCGCATGACGGAAACCACCGCCCGCTACGTGTATACCCCCGAAAGGGATGAGGACGAAGGCCTGAGCTGGGCCCGCATTGCTGGCATCTCGGTGGCCATCGCCGTCCATGTCGGCGCATTGCTGCTGATGCTGGCGCCGGTATCTCCTCCGGCCAAGGCCGAGGCTGAAAAAGAGCGCGTAAGCGTCAACTTCATCGAGCCGCCACCGCCGCCGCCGCCGCCGCCGCCGCCGCCGAAAGAGCCGCCCAAGGAAATCAAGCTGACCCCGCAGCCGCCGCGTCCAACCCCGCCGCAGCCCCAGGTCATCCCGCCGCCAGTGGTTGATACGCCGGTGATTACCGACCGCGCTACCGACCCGCCAGCACCGCCGCCGGCACCGCCGGCACCGCCTGTAGCCGTGCCGCCGGCACCGCCGCAACCGCCGTCAGGTGACTTGGCTGCCAGCATGTGCACCCGTCCGAATCCACAATACCCGCGTGAAGAAATGCGCGCAGGTGTGACTGGAACGGCGCGTATCCTGGTGACGTTCAACAACTCAGGTGCCATTACCGATGCCAAGGTTGAACGTTCCAGTGGCAACCGTAACCTGGATCGCGCAGCCCAACAGGCGGTGCGTCGCGCCAAGCTTTGTCCAGGTTCGGGTGATGGCTCGGGTTATATTGAAATCGCCTTCACACTCTGATTTTTTCATCGAGTTTCACCAAAAGTAGTAAGTTCCACGTTTCCTGACCTTCGGGTCTTTACATCCACTCAACAAAGGTAAGCGTCATGCTGCAGCAAACTCCCGCGCCCGCCGCCGGCGGCTCCAATGCCGAAGCTTTCAAGGCCATGGGTTTTCAGGACCTGATCCAGCAATTCGATCTGCTGCTCTGGGTCGTATTCCTGACCCTGGTTCTGTTCTCGGTTCTTTCGATTTACTACTTCGTCGTCAAGTCGGTGAAGTACGCCCAGTTGCGCGGCAATGCTGACCGTGTGGTCGGTACCTTCTGGCAAACGCCGAACGCCCAGGACGCCATCCGTTTCATGGAAGAACAGCCTGCAGGTGAACCGTTCTCCAAGATTGCACTGGATGCAGCCAAGGCCGCTGCCCACCATCAGCGTCATGATGACCGCCTGACCGGCAACATGACCCGTTCGGAACTGGTTGACCGTGCCCTGCGTCAGGCGGTGGTGCGTGAAAGCTCCAAGTTGCAGAACGGCATGACCCTGCTGGCAACCGTGGGTGCAACTGCACCGTTTATCGGCCTCTTGGGTACGGTGTGGGGTATTTACCACGCCCTGATCGCCATGGGCGCTTCCGGTGACGCCTCCATCTCGGCCGTGGCAGGCCCGGTGGGTGAAGCCCTGATCATGACCGCCATCGGTCTGTTCGTGGCTATCCCGGCGGTGATCATCTATAACTTCTTCAACCGCCAGAACAGCGAAATCATTGCCAAGTTCGATGCCTTTGCGCATGACCTGCATGACTTCTTTGCCACTGGCTCGCGTATGGGTGATGTGGGTCGCTGATTGCGACCCCATCCTTGCCTGATCGAAAGTTCGACTTGAGGAATTGAAAAATGGGAATGAGTAGCGGAGATGCCAGTGGCGGCGCGATGGCGGATATCAACGTCACCCCGCTGGTGGACGTGATGCTGGTATTGCTCATCATCTTCATGGTGACTACGCCGCTGATGAACCACAAGACCCAGGTCGAACTGCCGCGTGCAGATCTTGAAACCAAGGAAAAACCAGGGCCTGGCCCGAGTCCGATTACCGTTTCAGTCACTGCCAATGGCGATTTGTTCTGGAATGATCAGCCCATTAGCAAAGACCTGCTGGAAAGCCAGCTTTCCAGCGCGGCGCAGCTGCAACCTCAGCCCAAGCTGAACTTGCGCGGTGACCGTACCACCAAACTCAGCGTGATCAACGAAGTCACCCGTATCGCCCAGTCGCAGGGGATGCTGGATATTGGCTACGTGGCGATTGCCGAGAAGCACTAAGGAGTTGACATATGGCATTTGCACAAGGTGGCGGCAAAGGCGCGATGGCAGATATCAACGTCACCCCGCTGGTGGACGTGATGCTGGTATTGCTCATCATCTTCATGGTGACCATGCCGATCGAATCCTATCCAATCAAGATTGACCTGCCGCAGGCGCGTCCGCCGGATGCACCGGAAAACCCGGTAGAGCCGCCGGAGCCTATCAAGCTGCGTATTGACGCAGCCAATCAGGTGTACTGGAACGACACCCTGACCCCGGTCAGTGCACTGCAGAACATGATGTCGGCTGAAGTTCAGAAAGACCCGACCAATCAACCGCAGTTGCAGATCCAGACCGATGACAATGCCGAATATGAGGTATTGGCCAAGGTGCTGGCTGCAGCCAAGAATGCCGATATGCAAAAAATCGGCTTCGTGCAGGGCGATTGATTGATTTCCTGCGGGGGAAACTCGCGCAGAATAATTTCCGCTATTGGCGGAGCACTTGAATCAGAGTGGATTGATACGCCGCCCGGCTTCCGGGCGGCGTTTTTTCATTGTTAAGGTCTGCGTATAGCTGTCTTGGGGGGGAAACAAGCAAGGACAGCTTGCAAGTTCCCAAAACCCAAGACGCGGTTCTGGGCGAAAGAAGGCCTTGGGCGGTTGTGAACAGGCTTAAAGTTGATGCGCCCTGATGGCTTCAGGCTTCGCCAGTAGCGCTGGCGATACAGTCCAGATAGGCGCGTACGGTGTTGGCAAGGCCGTTGTACAAGGCTTCGGAGATGAGTGCGTGGCCGATGGATACTTCTTGTATGCTCGGGATGGCGCGCAGAAAATCGCCCAAATTGTCTTGAGAGAGATCATGGCCGGCATTGACTGCAAGCCCGGCAGCCTGTGCAGTTTGCGCCGCATGGATGCAGTGTTGCAGGGCATGGCTATCGCCTTCAGCGTGAGCTGCGGCATAGGGGCCGGTATAGAGCTCGATACGGTCTGCGCCGCATTCGGCGGCACGGGCAATCGCCGGATGGTCGGCATCGGCAAACAGGCTGACGCGGCAACCCAAGGATTTGAGCTCGCTGACCAGGGGGGTCAGGGCGGGGATATCGTGATTGAAATCAAAGCCGTGGTCAGAAGTGATTTGAGCATCGCCATCAGGCACCAGGGTGGCTTGTGCCGGGCGGACTGCGCGGCAGAGTTCGATAAAGCCCGGATAGCCCGGACGCGCCGGAGCAAACGGGTTGCCCTCCAGATTGAATTCCACTTCGTATTCGCCGCAGAGTACCGCCAGGGCATGGACATCATCGGCACGGATATGGCGGGCGTCGGGTCGGGGGTGCACGGTAATGCCATGTGCCCCGGCATCCAGGCAGACACGGGCGGCGCGGATTACGTCGGGTTCACTGCCGCCGCGCGAATTGCGCAGTACGGCGACCTTGTTGACGTTGACAGAGAGCTTGGTCATTGCGGTGGTATGTGTTTGCTGGGGGGCGGCAAATCATCATCTGGCAGGATAAATACCGCGCGGCCGGTGATGGGTCTTTCCACTGGAGCGGCTGTGGGTACTGGCGTCGGAGTTGGCGTTGGGTGAGGGGTAGGATTCGGAGCGGGCGCTGCCGTTGGAGCAGGGGTTGTGTGTGCAGACAGGGGTGCTGTTGCAGCCTCCACGGGCTTTCCCTGTTGAGCGCCGTTTTGTCGTTGCTTGCGCAAAAGTTCAAGCTGTTGCGAATCCAGCGGGGTGATTTGCAGCTCGCGGTTTTGCTCTGGAAACAGTCTGCGGTAATGCAGATAACCCCAGGCCAGCAGGCAGACCAGGGTGAGGAACATCCAGACCACCATCAGCAGTGCCGAAGGGGTACGCAAGGCCAGCCAGAAGAAAATGCCGGCAACGGGCAGCAATGACCAGTACATGGGGCGCTTCCACAACGGAAAACCAGAGTGTAACGATTTGCGCTGCAGGCCGCAGAACCACTGAGTCGCTGAAAACTGCCGTTAGAGCCTATTCAAAGTCTCTTCTTGGCATCCGTTGCTTCGCAAAGGCGGTAGATGCAAGACGCAAAGCGCAGGCGGGCTGGTGGCCCGGCGAGCATTTGCAACAGCGCAGATGCCGCCTTTGCGGTGCAACCCATTGGGCAAGGCAGCCCATGCACAGGTGCTTTGTTGCACACCTTGCCAAGACAGCCAGTCTTGGCGGCGGCATGCGTCTTGCCCCTGCACATGGGCTGCACTTGCGGGTACCGAGAAGAGACCTTGAACAGGCTCTTAGCGCCTTTGAACAGGCACTTGGCGCCTCAAAGTAGTGGTGACATCAGCCGGGCAATGGCCTCTGGCAGGCGGGCGCTCAGCAGCGGTTTTTTGCTTTCATCCAGTTTCACCTGGGGGGTATGGGCAAATTCGCTTTCAAGCTGTTTTTTCAGTTGCAAGGCAACGCCGCTGTCCTGAATCAAGGCTTGCACTTCGAAGTTCAGCCGGAAGCTGCGATGGTCGAAATTGGCGGTGCCAATCAAGGCCAGGTCATCATCAATCAGCAGGGTTTTGCTGTGCAAAAGCCTGGGGCCGTATTCGTAAATCCTGACGCCGGCGCGCAGCAGTTCGGCATAGTAGGAGCGGGCGGCATAGGTGACCAGGCGGTTGTCACTCATTCTCGGTACCAGCAGGCGCACATCCAGCCCGCCCAGTGCGGCAGAGGTGAGCGCCATTCTGCCGGCCTCACCGGGCACAAAATAAGGCGTGGTCAGCCACACCCGCTTTCTGGCTGCATGAATGGCCGAGACATGCGCACGATGGATGGCCTCCCAGTCTGAATCCGGTCCCGAGGCGATAATCTGCATGGCGATTGCGCCACTTGCCGCAGTGGCAGGCTGGTCGGCCATGGCATCGATCCATGCGTGCTGGCCGGGGCGGGCATAAATCCAGTCTTCGGCAAAGACCTGCTGCAATTCCAGCACAGCATTGCCTTCAATGCGCAGATGCAGGTCGCGATAGGCCAGCGGATTGATGCGCTCATCCTGCTCATCGGTGATATTGATGCCGCCGACGTAGGCAATGTGGTTATCAATCACCACAATCTTGCGGTGGGTGCGCAGATTGAGCCAGGGACGTTTCCAGAAGCGAAATATCCCGTCAAAGCGCATTGGATGAAAGCGTGCCACTTCGCCACCTGCTTCTACCAGGGGCTGGAAGAATTTTTGCGAAGCCCTGGCCGAGCCGACGGCATCCACCAGCAGCCTGACCTTGACGCCGCGCCGGGCGGCATCTGTCAGGGCATCACGCAGGGCGGTGCCGCTTTGGTCGGGCTGATAGATGTAATACTCGATATGAATCAGCTGCCGTGCAGCGGCAATATCCTCAAGCAGCCGTGGATATTTGCCGCCGCCATCGACCAGCATCTGCACACTTTGCGCCGAGCTTGGCGGAAGCCCGGTGCTGGAAAAAACCATATGTTGCAGCTCGGCATATTCGGGATTGTCGTTCGGGTTTGGCGCAGGGCATAAATTCACCTTGCAGTTGTCACGACGCAGCCGGTGGCGTTTGATTTTTTGCGGCCCAAACCAGTAATAGATGACAAAGCCCAGAATGGGCAGCAGGGCGAGGCTGAGCAGCCAGCTCAGGGTAGCGGCAGGCTCGCGTTTTTGCAGCACAATCCAGCCGGCCAGCCAGACCAGATAGCAGACCCATATCGCGCTTATCCAGGCGGTGATATGCGGAATGCGCCAGAAAGCGTTCCATAAATCGTGCAAGGCAGAGAAGGTTGCAGACATGAGCATGGCGGCTATGCAGGGAAACAAGAGTGTATGCCGGACGGGATGGGCTTGCCGTTTTCACGCAGCATAACCGCATGTTGTATTAGCTTTAACTGATGAAAAGCGATACCGATACAACGGGTAAACAGACGCGAGCGCCGCTTGCGCTTGAACGGCGCTTGCAGGCCGCCGAATCGCAGCTGCACGCGCTGCAAAAGCAGCAGCAGGCACTGGTATTTGGCATTTCGCACGATTTGCGTGCGCCGCTGCGCGCCATTGAGGGTTTTGCCCTGCGTTTGCAGCAGGGTTTGCAGGCACAAGACACGGCCCTGGTGGAGCGCAGTATCGAGCAAATCCAGCATGCCGCAGCCAGGAGTGGCGCCTTGATAGACGCACTTCTGGAGTATTCGCGCGTGGGGCGCGCAACACTGAAATATCAGCCGGTAGCACTGGATTTTCTTGTCGACTGGGTGGTCATGGACTTGAGTGCACTTTGGCCGCAACTGGAGGTCGGTTTGGATGTCCAGCCTGGCTTGCAGGTCTGCGGTGATGAGTCGCTACTGAAAACCTTGTTGCTCAAGGTACTGGAAAACAGCTGGAAGTTTTCTGCAGGCAAGGGCCGCGTGGATGTCTGTATCCGTGGTGAAAATACGCCCGGGGGACTGCATGTGGAAATCCGCGACCAGGGGATTGGCATGGAATTGCGCGATGCTGGGCAGCCATTTGAACCCTTCCAGCGCCTGCACAGCACCAAGCAGGGTGCGGGAGATGGGCTTGGGCTTGCCATTGCGCAAACCATCGTTGCCCGGCATGGCGGGCAGATTTGGGCGGAATCTTCACCCGGCAAAGGGTGCAGCATTCATCTGCTGCTGCCCGGGCACGAGGGGCAATCAGCGCCTGCCGTAGATTTGTGAGGCAGGCCGGAATTCAATCCAGCTGGTGGCGATGAATTTGTCGCCGCCTTCGGGGCGGTTGCCGCGATGGGTATGGGTGAAAGCAGTCGGCGCAATCAGCAGGCTGCCGGTTTTGGGGGCGATTTTGCGCGCCTGGAATAAAAATTCGGTTTCGCCTTCGGCAAAATCATCGTTCAGATACAGCGTCCACAGCAGATGGCGATGCAGGGTATGTGCCGAGGCATCGCGTGGATACAGCTCGCAATGCCAGTATGGATAGCCGCCAACACCGGCCTGATACCACTGCAAATTGATGCCGCCAGGCTGGAAACAGCGGGTAATCAGTGCGGTCAGCAGTTCATCGGAGATGTCAGCGAAATCTTCTGCGGCAAGGCGTTTGGGCTGGCCGTCCCTGCCCGGTACTTGCAGCATCAGGGGTGCAATCAATGCTTGCGGATAGCGGCGCAGGTACTGGCGAAAACAGCCCAGCATGGCCAGATTGATTTGCTGCTTGATGGCCTGCCATTCCGGCTGGTTGTCGATGGCAAGGTCACGGCTGTTCTTCAGCTCGGGAAACACGCCGCCCCCGGTTTGGCCGGGTGTCAGTGCAGCGGTTTTCATCCTTTCGATAATCTGCCCGCAAAGCGTTGCGGGCAGGACATCTGCATAGACTTCAATGAAATCGGCGTGGCTCATTGCGCTTTCGCGTCGTGGTCGCGGTGATAGCGGGTGGCTGTTTCCACTTCCTTTTTCGAGCCCAGGAACACCGGCACGCGCTGGTGCAGCTCGGAAGGCGCAATATCCATGATGCGCTGGCGGCCATTGGTGGCGGCACCACCGGCCTGTTCGATGAGGAAGCTCATCGGATTGGCCTCGTACATCAGGCGCAGTTTGCCGGGCTTGCCGGGGTCTTTCTTGTCCCAGGGATAGATAAAAATGCCGCCGCGGGTCAGGATGCGGTGCACATCGGCCACCATCGAGGCAATCCAGCGCATGTTGAAATCCTTGCCGCGCGGCCCTTCCTTGCCGACCAGCAGGTCATCCACATATTGCTGCATTGGCGCTTCCCAATGGCGTTTGTTGGACATGTTGATGGCGAACTCTTTGGTTTCTTCCGGTACCGTCATGCCACGCTGGGTCAGCACAAAGCTGCCCTGCTCACGATCCAGGGTGAATTGGTGTACGCCGTGACCGACAGTCAGAATCAGCGTGGTCGCAGGGCCATACACGCAGTAGCCAGCCGCTACTTGTTCACGGCCGGGCTGCAAAAAATGGGCGTCTTCTGGCACGGTCACCCCCTCGGGGCAGCGCAGCACCGAGAAAATGGTACCGATTGAGACGTTCACATCAATATTGGAGCTACCGTCCAGGGGGTCAAATAGCAGCAGATAGTTGCCGCGCGGATGTGCATCGGGAATCGGCTGGCTGTGATCCATTTCCTCCGAGGCAATCCCGGCCAGATGTCCCCCCCAGGCATTGGCTTCCAGCAGCACGTCATTGGCAATCACGTCCAGTTTCTTTTGTGCCTCGCCCTGGATATTGCCGGTACCGGCATCGCCCAGTACGCCGCCCAATGCGCCCTTGCCGACCGATACCGAGATGCGTTTGCAGGCACGCGCCACCACTTCAATCAGCAGGCGCAATTGCGCGTTGATATGGCCCTGGCGCTCTTCTTCAATCAAGAAGCGGGTCAATGGAACGGGGGAATGGTCTTGAGGCATGAAAAGTTCTCCGGAAGGCGAGCTGCCATTGTAGCGGCTGGTATGCACCGGGCTGCTGTCAAATGCATCAGCCAAAGCGGGTGATGGCCTGATGCAGGCGGGTTTCACAGATGGCCGCAATCTGGTGAAAGTCCGGCGACAGGGGCGCCAATGCCTGCGCCTGCTGCCAGAATGCCAGAGCCATTTGCGCGGCCAGGCGCCAATCTTCAAGGTGCTGCGGGCTGGGGAGCGCAATCTGGAAGTCGCGTGCCACCACTTCGCCATGCGCACTGGGGCGCCACAGCATCGGCAGCATGTCGTAAACCGGTGCCAGCGCCAATGGTCGCTCGTTGCCGAGCATCAATCCGGCATTGCCCAGATGCATGTCGCTATTGCCAATCAATGCTCCAAACCAGCCAATGATGCGCAGTTTCCGGGCATCGTCGGCAGCAAGCCAGCCATCACCATGCAGTTCATCGGCAAAACGCCACCAGTCAATGCGGCCATGGCCGTAGAACGCCGCATCCACGGCTGCCAGCGAGATAAAGCCGTGGCGCCCGCCATTGGTGCTGCGGTCAAAACGCCGTACTTGCAGAAAAGTGCGTCCCTGGTATTGGAGCAGGCGGTTGTGGCTGGCGGGAATGCCATATTGCTGCAACAGCTGTGCAGCCAGCTGCTCGCAGGCGAGCAAATCGGCCCAGCGCCTGCCGGCAGCGCTGTCATGGTGCTCACTGAATTTGATAATGGATGGATATAGCTGTCCATCGTCCTCGCGCACGGTTGCGGTGAATTTGGGCTGCTCGCCACCTGCGGATGAGCCGATGGCTTCGCCGCGCAGGGCGTTTTCCGCCAGCTCGGCAAAGGCCGCAGCGGCATCGGCAGCATCAATGACATGCGTAGCTTGCAATACCGCGCGCATTGCGGCCTGCAATGCCTCATCGCCCAGAATCAGGTCGCCGGGCAAATCCTCGCCAGACTGCAGCAGAGCGCGCACGATGTCATCGCTGCGCCAAAGCGTGAGGTCGGGGGTTGCGCCAATCTGGCGGGCTACACGCCTTGCGAAAGCGCGTCCCAGAAAGCCCTGTGGGCGCAGATCATCCAGGAACCATGGCAGCCCCGGATATAGGCCGTTGTGGAAATCACCGTGAGTGAAGGCGGGCAGCGGTTGATCCGGCTGGAAAAGGAAGCCGCCGCCGTGCAGGCTTTGCAGTGTGCCCAGACGCTCCGGACGTGCGTCGGCATTAAGCCGGTACAGCGGCCAGCAGCTGCCTTCGCGTCCCAGTGTATGTGCCAGTGCATAGCGGGTGGCACGTGCCTGTCCGATGGTGATGACTTCCGGCGTGCGCTGGATCAGCCGCGAAACCGTGGGCTGGCTGACACCGAGCACGGTCGCGATGGCGCGTGCACTGGCCGGGCCATGCTGGCGCAACCAGGAAACAAGTGCTTGTTGGCGGGCGTCGGTGTTCATGCCTTGATTGAATCAAGGCATGAATAGATTTTCAAGAATAAAAAATTTTTAATTCAAAGAGTTGTAAGAATCTATTTGGAATTTTTGAATAGATTCTTGAGGCGATTAAACATCCGCGTCGGTTGCCCAGCCTTCACCGCTGCCACGCTGGATGACCTTGTCGCCTTCCAGCACATCACCTGCGGGGATGGCAGGCAGGGTGGATACACGCTGGTAAATGGGGGCGAAATCCGGGTGGGTGGCGTTCATCAGTTGCTCGAAGCTGTCGATGACGAAATAGGTCTTTTGGTAGGTGTCGATGCGGTAACGGGTGCGCATGATGCGCTCAAGGTCGAAGCCAATGCGGTTGGGCGCATCCGATTCCAGCGCATACAGGCTCTCGCCCTTGGAAGAAACAATCCCGGCGCCATAGATGCGCAGGCCGTCAGCCTGTTGAATCAGGCCAAACTCCACCGTGTACCAGTACAGCCGGGTCAGGTGCATCAGGGCTTCCGGGCCGATGCCATGCGCCTTCACGCCGCCGCGGCCATAGGCTTCCATGTAGTCGGCAAACACCGGCAGCATCAGCAGCGGCACATGACCAAACAGGTCGTGGAACAAGTCAGGCTCTTCGATGTAGTCGATTTGGTCGGGGCGGCGAATCCACCAGGTCACCGGAAAACGGCGATTGGCAAGATGGTCGAAAAAGTCCAGCTCCGGCAGCAAGCCTTCCACGCCGATGATTTGCCAGCCGGTGGCTTTTTGCAGCGCCTGGTTGATGTCGCTGAACTTGGGGATGGCCGCTTCGCTCATGCCCATTGCATCCTGCGCGGCAAGAAACTCATCGGCAGCGCGACCGACCAAAAGCGCACGCTGACGCAGGTACAGCGTGCGCCAGGTGGTATGTTCTTCGGCGCTGTAGTCGTCCCAGGGCTGCTCAACAACGCCGGTGGCATATACCGGCACTTTGCCCTTGTCAGTGATGATATTTTCTACGCGGCGGGGTGTGCTGTTCATGGCCTGATTCTAGTGCCAGAGCGGGGTATCCGGCAAAAGCATGGTGTCCATCCTGCAAATGACTTGCCGCCTGTGCCGCCCTGGCTATCCTGTCTGGGTTGTCAACGAGCGTGTTTCATGAGCCAAATCCTGCTTTACGCCTTTATCTATCTGTTTGCCGCCGTGGCTGCGGTGCTGGTTTCCAAGCGTTTCGGGCTGGGCTCGGTATTGGGCTATCTGATGGCCGGTATCACCATCGGTCCGGTACTGGGGCTGGTCGGCAAGGAGGTGGAAAGCATCCAGCAGGTAGCCGAGTTTGGCGTGGTGATGATGCTGTTTCTGGTCGGGCTAGAACTGGCGCCGCACAAACTGTGGGCATTGCGGCACAAGCTGCTTGGGCTTGGTGGCCTGCAGGTCGGGCTGACCGGGGCATTGATTGCCCTGGTGGCGATACTGCTGGGGCAAAGCTGGCAGATCGGGGTGGCGGCCGGTTGCATCCTGGCGCTGTCCTCCACCGCGATTGTGTTGCAAACGCTGGGCGAGAAAGGGCTGCTGTCCAGCCAGGGCGGGCAGTCCAGCTTCATGGTGCTGCTGTTCCAGGATGTGGCGGCGATTCCGATGCTGGCGCTGCTGCCGCTGCTGGGCGCCGCCGGCGCTGCGGCCAAGGCCGAGGGCGTGGATCACTCCATCAACCTGCTGGCAGGTGAACCGGTCTGGCTACAGGCGCTGATCACCGCGCTGGTGCTGTGGTTGATTGTGTTTGGCGTGCGCCGCATCGTGCCGCCTGCATTCCGGCATATCAGCCGTACCGGACTGCGCGAAATGTTCACCTTGTTCACCCTGATGCTGGTGGTCGGCATTGCCGAGCTGATGGCAGTGATTGGCCTTTCGCCTGCGCTCGGCAGCTTCATCGCCGGGGTGGCGCTGGCCGAGAGTGCCTACCGGCATGAGCTGGAAAGCCATCTGGAGCCATTCAAGGGGCTGTTTCTCGGGCTGTTCTTCATCACCGTTGGCGCCGGCATCAACTTCAAGCTGCTAGGCGCGGAGCTGGGGCTGATTCTCGGCCTGACCCTGGGTCTTTTGCTGCTGAAGATGCTGCTGCTGTACGGGCTGGGGCGGGTATTCCGGCTCTCGCGTCCGGCCAACAAATTGTTCGTGTTCAGCCTGGCGCAGGCGGGTGAATTCGGCTTCGTGCTGCTGTCCATCAGCAAGCAAAGCCATTTGCTGCCGCGACTGATTGCTGATCGTCTGCTACTGGTGATTGCGCTGTCGATGTTGGCAACGCCATTGCTGTTCCTGCTGCATGACTGGCTGGCTACGCGCAGTGCCCGGCAACCGCAGACAGCAGAGCGACCACATGATGAGATTGGCGAAGACAAGCCGATCATCCTGCTTGGCCATGGCCGCTTTGGCGTACAAATCAACAGCATGCTGGCGGCCTGCGGTTTCCACTCCACAGTGATTGACTACCATGCCGAAACCGTCGAGGGGCTGACCCGTTTCGGCCTGAAAACCTATTACGGCGATGCCAACCGTCCCGAACTCTTGGCCTCGGCCGGGCTGCATGAGGCCAAGCTGTTAATCGTGGCGATTGATGATCGCAGCCGCGCGGTGGAAATCATCCATTTTGTGCGTCGCCACTATCCCAAGCTGCCGATTATCGCCCGTGCCTACGATTTGCATCATGGTCATGAACTGCAACGCGCCGGAGCTGATCATGTGATTCGGGAAACCTTCGATGCGTCGATGCGCAGTGCGCGGCTGGCGCTGGAGGCGCTCGGCATCGCCACGGACAAGGCACAGGCACTGGCCGAGCTGTATACCCAGCGCAGCGAATACCGCATGCAGGCGCTGGCCGATATGCACGAGCCGGAACTGCCCAAATACGCCAACGAAAAAATGGCGGAAAAAATGCGACAGATTGAAGCCGAAACCGTGGCGTTGATGCAGCAGTTGTTGCACGGAGAAAGCCACCCCGCAGCCGCTGCCGATGGTGCGGCAGGCAAGGATTGAGCCGCGCCGATACTGCCAGCGCGGCTTGATATGCCTTCAGTAGCGGCTACAGCGGATATTCTCGGTGCGGCAGAACATCGCGTCGTTTTCGCGCTCGCAGGCTTTTTGTGCCTGTCGTCGGGCAATACCCGGATGAACGGATTCGCCTTCGTAATTGCGCGTGAAAGCGCTGATTCGACACACATGCAGCGTATCGCTATTGGCACGGCCGTAATAACGACGCTCATCTTCCAGTAATTGAATGCGTGCCTGTAGATGGCGGATTTCGGTTTCCAGCCGCGCCAGACGGTGTTCGGTTTGGGCATCGACTGCACCGGCAGTCAGGGGTGCAAGGAACAGGCCGGACAGCAGCAGTGTGGGGAGCATTTTCATCGGAGTGACCAAGGTGTGGGAGCGGGACATGAAAACGGCCATCCGTGGATGGCCGTTTTCGGACTGACAACAGCAGGGATTAGAAGCGGTACTCAAAACCTGCCGCCAGGGTGCGATTGCTGTAGCGCAATTTCTGCCCGGTGGTCGGCAGCCGGGTATCGTTGCCACGGAAGTAGTCGTAATTGACGCTCACGCCCATGTTCGGGGTGAAGTCATAACCGGCGCCAATGCCGAAATACGGCTGGTGGCTGTGGGTGCTGCGCGAGCGGCGGATATCCACGCCATCAACGGTGCCGTGGCTGGAGGCCTGATAGCTCGAACGCATATAGCCTGCGCGACCCATGCCGAAGAAGCCGGTATCGGCAGCCTGGTCGCCAAAGCGCACCTTGCCGACCGCGCCAATGCCGTAGCCGTCCACGTCATTGTCGTAGTTGAAGCCGGCAAACTTGTGGCTCTTGCCGTAGTAGCGGCCATAGAAACCTTCCACGCCGACATTCGGGTTGAACATGTAACCACCACGGAGCACAAAGGAATTGTCCTTCAGGCGGCCGCTGTTATCGCGGTTGTCCAGATGGGTGCGGCCGATTTCGCCACGGACAAAGGCCTGACCGTTGCTGGCCGATTGTGCAAATGCGCTGCCGCAGGCCAAGGCGGCCACCAGGGCAGTGCTCAACAGGGGGAGGGTTTTGTTGTTCTTGAACATCTTTACTGCTCTCCATGAACCCCGGTATGGGGCTGGTGCAGGGGATGATGTTGCAGACGCTGGCGAATGGAAAGGTTTTGCCGTTTGCCGTAAACAAGGGGTTAAACAAGGTGGCCGAAAGCTGAATACGAGCCTGAAAACAAGCTGAAATTAAGCGTTTATTGGGCGTGAACCCATGCAAAAAACGGCCTTAATTGCGCTTGCAATCATCACGTCCCAGCCGCCGTCCAAACCAGCTGCTTTCACATGCCGGAGTGGGTTCGGGTTTGGGACGCTCCGCTTCGGTGCGAGCAGCCTGGAGCTCACGGATGCGCGCCTTGATTTGCGGGATCAGTGCCTGTGCAGCCTGCTCGCCTTCCAGAATGGCGACATTTCTGTGCTCGAAATCGGCAGGGCCGATTTGGCCTACGCGCGGGCGGATGATGATGTCGGCGCGCTTCATTTCTTCCTCGCCCAGCCGCTGCCCCATGATGACGATCGACTGGTTGACGATGCCAAGCATATGGCCGGGCCGGTTGCCCGCAGCTTTGTTGGAGATATCGACGGCAATCACCATGTCGGCACCCAGTTGCCGGGCAGCATCCACCGGCACCGGGCTGGTGATGCCGCCATCGACATAGCGGTGCCGGCCAATCGGGGCGGGCTCGAATACGCCGGGAATCGCACTGGAGGCGCGCACGGCCTGACCAGCATTGCCACGCACGAACACGGTGCGCTCACCGCTATCGAGCCGGGTGGCGACAGCGGCAAACGGCTTTGCAAAACGCTCCATCGGCTTCTGGCCAAGCAGCTGATTGACGTAGTCCTGCAATTTCTGGCCTTTGAGAAGGCCGCCGGAAAACAGGCTGACATCGCGGATATTGGCCTCATCCAGCGCAAACGCCTGCTGCTGCATCTGGTAGGGACTCATACCGCTGGCATACAGCGCGCCGACCACGCTACCAGCACTGGTGCCGGCCACCACATCAATCTCGATGCCATTGGCTTCGAGCATCTTGATGACGCCAATATGGGCAAAACCTTTGGCGGCACCACCACCCAGCGCCAGCCCGACGGTGATTTTCGGCGGCGGGCTTTGCACGACAGGGGGCGGTGCTGCGGGCTTGACGGCTTCTCCGCCGCAACCAGCAACCAGGGCGCCCAGCATCAGGGGCAGACACAGACGCAGCTTGAAGATGTTCATAGGGTCATTGTGTCGACTATCAAAAGCCGTTATCGCCATCGAGCAGACGGCCAAGGCCACCAAGTACCGAGCCTTCGCCCATGCTTTTGCCACCGGCCTGCGGGGCGGCGGCCAGCATCCGCCCGGCCATGCGCGAGAACGGCAGCGATTGCAGCCAGACCTTGCCAGGACCCGTCAGGGTGGCAAGAAACATGCCTTCGCCACCGAACAACATGCTCTTGATGCCGCCCACGGTGCGGATATCCATCTGTACCGTGGGATGGAAGGCCACCACGCAGCCAGTATCCACATCCAGCCGCTCGCCAGCAGCCAGGTCGCGCTCCACCAGCGTGCCGCCGGCATGCACGAACACCCAGCCATCACCATCGAGCTGCTGCATGATGAAGCCCTCGCCGCCGAATAGCCCGGTGAGAATGCGTTTCTGGAAGAAAATGCCGAGTTTCACGCCGCGCGCACCGGCCAGAAAGCTGTCCTTCTGGCAGATGATGCGCCCGCCATGTTCGGCCAGCCGCAGCGGCAACACCGTGCCCGGATACGGCGCGGCAAATGCCACCTTGGCCTTGCCCTGCCCGGCATGGGTGAACACGGTGGTGAACAGGCTCTCGCCGGTAACCACGCGACGACCGGCGGCAAACAGCTTGTCCATCATCCCGCCACCGCCGGATTTGGAGCCATCACCAAATACGGTATCCATTTGCACGGCAGCATCCTTGTACATCAGCGCCCCGGCCTCGGCCACCGCGCTTTCGCCGGGGTCAAGCTCCACTTCCACGAACGGCATGTCGTTGCCGACGATGCGGTAGTCGATGTCGTCACTGGCCATGCGTGCGGACTGGTTCGGCGGTGGAACCGGCGGCATGTCTTCGGGCAGGCCGGTGGCATAGGCTTCGGCAAACTCCGGCATCGCCCGCGCCGGTTGCCAGCCGGACAGCCCCTGCCGCCAGCACAGCGCATCCGGGTGACGCTGGACATGTCCGAAGGCCTGGTCGGTATCGAACGGCCCGTGACGCTCGTTCTGGCCGGGCTGGATGAAATACCACTGCGACATAAACGGCTCCTTGATAAGTGGGAAAGATGCTGGCAAGCATACGTCGCCGCGCCTGCCCGCGTTCAGATGATTTGCAGGGTGATAGCCTTCAGTACCGCACGGGTACGGTCGCGGCTGCCGAGCTTGTCGAGTATGGTGGAGACGTAGTTTTTCACCGTGCCTTCGGCCAGAAACAGGCTGCGGGCGATTTCCTTGTTGCTGTAGCCACCGGCCATGAGCCGAAGGATGGCGATTTCGCGCGCGGAAAACAGAGCCTTGGGCGCATTCTGATCGTGATAACGATAGCGTGCGCGTACAGGCCCGGGGCTGAGCGGTTGCAATAGGGATTCACCCGCCAGCGCCCGGCAAATTGCTTCGCACAAATCCTCGGGGGCCGCATCCTTGAGCAGGAAACCTTGTGCTCCCGCTTCGCAGGCGGCCAGCAACAGCTCGCTGTCATCGAAGGTGGTGAGCAGTACGCAGGGGGTGGTATTGCCGGATTTGCGCAATTGGCGCAAGGCGCTGATGCCATCCATCTCCGGCATGCGGATGTCGCTGAGAATCAGGTCAACCGGGCAGCTGGCCAATTGCGCCAGCAGGGTGCTGCCGCTGTCGGCTTCGCAGGCGATGACAAAGCCCTGTTGCTCCAGCAATACCCGCAGGCCACTGCGGATCAATGCTTGGTCATCGGCCAGGGCAAGGCGCAGTGCGGTTTTCATGCCGGCAGCACCGCGTCAATGCGCAGTGCCCCCTTTTCACTGCATGAGAACACCAGCCTGCCGTGGCGCTCATGGATGCGCTCGCGCATTCCGGCAAGGCCATTGCCTTCGCGCAACGGCGCCTGGAGTTGCCCATCATCTTCGATATGCAGGTGCAGTTGGCCTTCTTCATGGCCAAGCCTGACATGCAGGTTGCGGGCGTTGCTGTGTCGGGCACTGTTGGTCAGTGCCTCTTGCACAACCCGCAGCAGGGTTTCGGCGAGCAGTGGGTCGTGCAGTTTGACATCGGCGGCGATGCTTATCCGCAGTTGTGGTCGCGGGAATGGGGCGGCCAGTGCGTGCAGGGCCGTGTGCAGATCAAGTTCGTCATCGGCGCGGATTTCCTGCACCACATGACGGATGTCGGCTAGCAGCTCGGCGGCCAGTTGTTCGGCCAGATGCAGCGATTCGGACGGCTGCCCGGCAGCCAGGGCGCGCAGATTGAGTCGCAGGGCGGTGAGCTTGTGGCCGACCACATCGTGCAGTTCGCGGGCAAGGCGCAGGCGCTCGGTATTGCGGGCGGTTTCGGCCAGCAGACTGCGGGTGGCCAGCAGGTCGGCATTCACCCGTGCCAGATGGTCGCGGGTTTCCTCGGCACGGCGGGCATAGCTGAGGGTCAGTGCAGCGAAGCCCTGAAAGCAGGCCAGTGACAGCAGGTCGGGCAGATACCCGTTGTAAGCCAGCCCCCCGGGGCCGAACAATGCCAGCAGGTCAAACAGCCCGACTGCCAGCAAAACCCGGTGCAGCGGCCAGGCCGCAGCCAGCACCGCCGCCCAGATGATGCTGAGGATGGCGAGCATGCCAATCGTGTAGGCAAGCAGCAGCCATAGCGACAGCACGCCCATCCCTGCCAACACCAGTCCCTGCCAGCGGCGTGACAGATGGTCTTCCAGCAACAGCAGAGCAGCAAAAGCCAGTAGCCCGGCATAAATGCGGTAGCGCGCATCCACAGGCAGTTGCGGCAAGCTTAGGCCGATGACGAGCAAGGTGGCAAAGGCAACGCCATCAAGTGGACTTACCCGGAGTTTTGTGCGTGATTTCATGCCGTTATGGTGATTTGCTGTTGCAATCCCCGCAAGCTGAATTCCGCAAAAAGTGACTTCCGGCAGGGTCGATAAGTGACGTTCGGGACTGCCTTGGCTGCCTGTCGATGGTGAGACTGTCTGCCGGTTTTCTGAGGAAGTTGAATGATGTGGGTATTCAAGATTTTCCTGCTGCTGCATATCGCGGCTGGCAGTGTGGCGCTGCTGTCTTTCTGGACTGCAGCATGGCTGCGCAAGGGCTCACCGGGGCATCGCCGTGTTGGCAGGCTGTTCATGCAAGCGATGTGCGTGGTGATTGCCAGTGGCCTGCCGTTGGTGATTGAGCGGCTGTTGCAGCAGCAATGGCTGGCAGCATTGTTTCTGGCTTATTTGTTGCCCCTGACGGCTCTCCCGCTGTGGCTGGCCTGGCGTGCCGTAACCGACAAGCATGACTGGCAAGGCATGACGCGCCGCATCGGCTGGTCACTCAATCTTTGGCTGACCGTGGTGATGTCCGTGCTGGTGCTGTGCGTCGGGATAGGCTGGGGGCAGGCACTTTTCATCGGCTATTCCGCCATTGGCCTGCTGTTGGGCGTTCGCATATGGCGATTTGCCCGCCGCCGCGTGCAGGCACCGGGCTGGCATCTGCGTTTGCACTACCAATCCATGCTGGGGGTCGGTATCGCAACGCATATTGCTTTTCTCGGCCTTGGCCTCAGGAAGTTGTTGTCATGGGTGCAGCAAATGGCGGATTTGCCGGCTGCTTGGGTGCAGCTTTTCCCTTGGTTTGCACCGGTCGCGGTGGCACTTGCCGCGGCGGTGTGGCTGGAACGCCGTTACGGGCGGAGAATCAAGTCGGCTTGAGGCGCAGGCCGTTTAATCGCTGCTGCCGGGGTGGCGGAAGGGAATCACTTTGCGCTCGTCGGTGGGCATTTCGCCCGGTTCGCGATGCCAAATCACCGGCACATATTCAGGGCGCTCAAGCTCCAGCCCTTCTTGCTGAAGGCGTTCGGCTTCGGTCTCGGCTTCTTCTTCCAGCTCCCAGCTATAGCGTTTGCGCGGCGGGATCGGGTCGGCATGACGGAACAAGAGCGCGCCGAGTGCACCGCCGATGGCGCCGCCCAGATGCGATTGCCAGCTCACCCCCGGCTCTTGTGGCAGGATGCTGAGCACCATGCCGCCATAGAACAGAAAGGCCAGCATCCCGGCGGCAATCGCGGCGCGGTCGCGGCGAATCAGTCCCAGTGCAAACACCAAAAATCCAAGGCCATGGGTGATGCCGCTGGCGCCCAGATGATATTGCCCAGCCTGCCCCAAGAGCCATGCGCCCAGTCCTGCGCCCAGCCAAATCAGCGGCAGACTGCGCAGCGTGGCGCGTGGAAACACGCTGCCTGCCAAGGTACCCAGCATCAATATCGCCACCGCATTGGTGGCCAGATGTTTGATGCTGCCATGCAAAAACGGCGCAGTCAGGATGCCCCACAAGCCGGCCGGCAAATGCGGACGCACGCTGAAAACGCGTGCATCAAAACTTTCTTGCGAAAAAAACACCACCGCCAGCAGCAGTACCGATGCCAGAGCGAGATTGAAGGCGCGCAGCGCACGGCCCCGATCCCGGGCGCGCTGCTCGGGGGTGTCGGGAATATCGTGTTGGGGAAGATCCATCATGCGCAAAAGGTGGAGCCAGAAGCACTGAATGCAAGCCAAGGACAAGTTTGCATTCATGCAATGGTGTTTTTCAGGCGTGCTTTGTTGCCCGCCCAGCCCGCGTAAAATGCGCGGATGAATACTCAGCTCCCTGTTATCCGGCTCAAGAACGCGTGGAAGTCCACGCATCCGTGGATTTTTCAACGTCTGGTGGAAAAGCCTGCCGAGCGCCCCAAGCCCGGCAGCCTCGTCGAGGTGCGCGGGGTAGATGGCGCGTTTGTCGGTTATGCCTTCTACAACGGCCATTCGCGCATTGCGTTGCGGGTGCTGGAAGCCGACCCGGCGGTGCGTGTGGATGCGGACTGGTTTGCGCACAAGATTGCCGAGGCGGTGCGGCTGCGCCGGGAGATTCTGCGGTTGGATGAAGTCAGCAACGCCTGGCGCGTGTTCCACAGCGAGGGCGATGGCATCAGCGGGCTGGTGGTGGATCGTTACGATGACCTGATCGTGGTCGGTTTTTTCAGTGCCGGGGCGTGGCGGCATCGGGAAATCATCTTCAATGCACTGCGCGGGCAGTTCCCCGGTTGCCGCTTCCACAGCTTTGCCGATGAGCATGTGCAGAAGCAGGAAAGTTTTGATTACCGCGATACGCAAGGCACGCAACCGGCGGTGATTAGTGAATACGGCATCCAGTTCCGCGCCGACCCGGCAGGCGCCCACAAGACCGGCTTCTTTGCCGACCAGCGCGAAAACCGCGAATGGCTTTCGCGGCAATGCGCGGGCAAGCGGGTGTTGGATCTGTGCTGCAATACCGGCGGTTTTGCCGTGTATGCGGCAGCGCGCGGGGCGGCGGAAGTGGTGGGTGTGGATATCGACCCGGCGGTGATCGAAATCGCCAAGGGCAATGCGCGGCTCAATCAGGTACGGCCGCGGTTCGTGCAGGCCGATATCTTTCCCTGGCTGCGTGATGCGGCCAATAATGGCGAGCAGTTCGACGTGGTGATTCTCGACCCGGCGAAGATGACCCGCGACCGCGAGCAGGTGATTGCCGCGCTGAAGAAGTACCTCGACATGAACAAACTGGCGCTGGGCGTGGTCAAGCCCGGTGGGCTGTTTGCCACCTTCTCCTGCACCGGCTTGGTCAGCGAGGAGCAGTTCCTCGACATGCTGCGCCGCGCCGCCTTCTATGCCGGGCGCACCGTGCAAGTGCTGAAAGTCGCCGGCGCCGGCGCCGACCACCCGTGGCTGGCGCAGGTGCCCGAATCGCGTTATTTGAAGGCCGTGTTCTGTCGCGTGCTGGATTGATGGCGTGTTTGCGCCCATTCCCAGCGATGGGATGGGCGCTTTGAACAGGCGCTTAGGGCAGAACTTCTACCGGGATCCCATCGGCCGGGATGCTGGGGTTGTCTTCGGGTTCAATCAGATAATCAGGCAGGCCATCCTGCTTCATCTCGGGTTGTTCCAGGTCGCGCAGGATTTGGTAATTGCGCCGTTGCAGCCAGGCATCGCGGTACAGCAGGTATTCGTCGGCCACGCCTTCGCGCATGCTGTCGACCGAGAACAGGCGGCTGCGGATATCGGCCAGTTGCAGGCCTTGCAGACCCACGCGGGCTTTACTGCCCTTGATGTGCGGCAGTGCCGAGAATGGTGTGTCGGCCACCATGCCAAAGACATCGCGCAGGGTGCGCGGGCCAAAGAATGGCAGTTCCAGATAGCGTGACTGGCGCCAGCCCCATACGGCCAGGGTTTGCCCGAAGTCTTCGTTGATATGCGGCACATTGAAGTGGGTGGCCGGGTCGAATAGGCCGCCAATGCCCAATGTCATGTTGAGCGTGAAGCGAATCATGGAAAAACCGGCATCGCCGGGGCGGCCTTGCAACAAGGCGTTGAAAGCCGAAAGTGGCTGACGGAGATTATTGAAAAAATTGCTGATGCCAAGCCGCAGCGGGCGTGGTATCACGGCCACATAGGCGCGTGCCAGTGGCGTGGCCAGATAGCGGTCAACAAAATTGTTGAATGCATGTATGCGGCGGTTGAGTGGTTCCCAGGGGTCATAAATCGGGGGGAGCGCGGCACTGGGGGGCAGATGGGCGTCGGCCACCAGGTCGTATTCGCCATTGCCGTAGAGCAGTACAAAATCGTCTTCGGCCTCGGTTTGCGCGGCAGCGTTTGGCGCGTTTTCGGAAGCCGTCGTGGCCGTGCTGGTTTGCGCAGCGGGCTGTGCCTCGGCCACAACCGGCACGGCAATCAGCGCCACGCCTGATGTGTTTTCAGCGGGCGCTTCGCTACTGGCGCTGGTTGCCGGCATAGGTGCAGCCGCGAGCTCGCTTTCGGCAATGACCGCTTGCGGGGCTTGCGGCGCCAGTGCCGGGGAAGTGTTTTTTCCGGCACAGGCGCTTAGCAGCAGGGCAGCGGCAAACAGCAGGGGAAGGCGCAGGCGCATGGGCTCAGTTCACGGACATTTGCAGTTGGGCATCCAGCCGATAGGCATCGCGCAGCTCGGTAAAGCCGGCAGGCTGGCCGATGATTTCGGCATTGGGCAGGCGCGCGCTCAGCGCTGCCAGTAAGGCCATGCCGGCGCTGTCGATGGCGCTGGCAGCGCCAATATCCAGTTGCTCGATGCCTTCCAGCAGTGCGCTGGCCTGTTGCCAGGCAGCCGCTGCCGTGGGGTGGGTCAGTGCCCCACGGAAAACCAGCGTCTTTTCACGACGCTCGATATTGAGTGCATCAGTTGGCATTGGCCTGAATCTCGCCGCTTTTGAGTTCAGCCGCTACTGCACGGATGCCGCGCTGGCTCAGCGGGTTATCGAACTGGTTGCGGAAGGTCTGCACAAACGATACGCCCTCCACCATCACATCGAACACCTGCCACTGGCCGCCAACGCGGCGCATCAGGTAGTCCACCGGAATCGGCTCGCCGCCTTGGCGCAGCATTTCGCTGGCCACGCGCACGCCACGGTTGCCGGGCAGGGGGGCTTCGGATTTGATGCGTACCCGCAGTTGGGTATTGAAGCCCAGCAGCGAAGCGCCGTAGCGCGACATCAGGTTTTCCGTCAGCGCATCGGCAAACAGTTTGATGTCCGTGTCCGAAGCACCACGGGCATGGCGACCGAGCACCAGCCGCGCGGCATAGTCGCGGTCGAACATTTGCTTGAATTCGTTGTCGATGAAGCGGTTCAGCGCAGCGCGGTCACGGGTGAACTCGGCGCGACGCGATTCCAGCGTGCTGAGGATGCGCGTGCTGTTGTCCAGCACCAGGCGGCTGGCGCTATTGGCCGCGGGCTGTGCTGCGGCCTGGGCAGGCGCGGCTTGCTGGGCATGAGCCGGGACTGCGGCTGCGGCAAGCACGGCGCTGATGGCAAGGGAAACAAGAATACGGGTCATGGCTAGCTCTCCGTAACGGTTGGAATAGGTCAGGGGGTTTCGGTAGCGGCTGCGGAATCATCACTGCTGCCGGTACCACCGCCGCTGAACATGTATTTGCCTGCCAGTTGCAGCAAGTCCACGGCTGGCTGGGTAAAAGCGATTTCCTCGCCCGGTTGCAGGGTTTCCGGGTCGCCGCCCGGTTGCAGGCCGATATAGGCTTCTCCCAGCAGGCCACTGGTGAACACGCCCGCACTGGTATCGGCGGGCAGGTTTTTGAAGGTATTGTCGATGGCGAGGGTGACCACCGAATCGTATTTCACCGGATCCACCTCAATGGCCGCTACCCGGCCGATATTCACGCCGCCGATTTTCACCGGGCCGTTGACGCGCAACTGGCCGATGCTGGTAAAGCGTGCGGTTAGCGGATAGGTCTTGGACGAAAAGCCGAAGTTGCCATTGGTGGAGGCCATCGCCAACACCAGCAAGGTGGCCAGCGCCAGCAGCAAAAAAGCACCGACGGCGAACTCAAGACGTGGACCACGGATACTCATGGGAACTCCTTGCGGACAGGACAGCCGAAAACACCGGCCTGAAAATGACGGATGCGGCTTTCATCGGAACATCAGTGCCGACAGGACAAAATTGAACATCAGCACCAGCAGCGAAGCATTCACCACCGCGCGGGTGGTGGCGACCGAGGTGCCTTCAATGGTGGGTTCGGAATGGAAGCCGGCATGGGCGGCCACCAGTGCGGTAATCGCGCCAAACACCCCGGCTTTCAGGAAAGCGCCGAGAAAATCGGAGCGGAAATCGACAATATCTTTCATCACTTGCCAGAACGTCCCGGCATCCAGCCCGAGGATATGCACCGCCTCGAACCAGCCGGCGAGCATCGCAAAGCTGACGAAGAAGCCGGTCAAGAGTGGCACGGCAATCACCGCCGCCCAGAAGCGCGGCACCACCACCTTGGCGACCGGGTCGATTGCCATCAGACCCAGTGCGGTGAGCTGGTCGGTGGCGCGCATCAGGCCAAGTTCGGCGGCGATGGAGGAGCCAGCGCGGCCGACAAACAGCAGCGCGGTCAGCACCGGCGCCAGTTCGCGGTACAGCCCCAGCCCCAGCATGGCGCTGACCTGGTTGCTGGCGCCATAAGTCTCCAGCGCGCGATAGCCCAGCAGAATCACTGAAAGGCCGACAAACGCGCCGCCAACGGCGATGATCGGCAGCGATCGCGCGCCTATTTTGTAGATTTCGCGCACCAGCTCTGCAAACAATGCGCGGTTGGGTCGGGAGGCGCGCAATACCGCCAGCGTGAACAGACCGGCGCGGCCAATGCTGCGGATGCTTTCAGTCATTGCCTTCATGCCTGTTTCCTCACCGGGCTGTCGAAAGCGATGGGGCCATCCGGCTCGCCATTCAAAAACTGCCGTACCAGCGGCTCGTCGCTGTGCTGCAGCGCCTCCGGGCTGCCATTGAACATCACCCGGCCATTGGCAAGTACCAGCACATGGTCGCAAATCGGCAGGGTTTCATGCACATGGTGGCTGACCACGATGCTGGTCAGACCCAGTGCCCGGTTGAGCCGGGCAATCAGGCTCATGATGACGCCCGAGGCAATCGGATCCAGCCCGGTCAGCGGCTCGTCATAAATCATCAGGGGCGGATCCAGCGCCAATGCTCGCGCCAGCGCCACACGTCGCGCCATGCCACCGGACAACTCGCGCGGGTACAAATCGCGTGCGGCCAGAAGCCCCACTGCGTGCAGTTTCATGTCCACCAACTGGTCCAACACCGGCGGTGGCAAATCGGTATGCGTGCGCAGCGGCAGGGCGATGTTTTCGCCAGCGGTGAGGTCGGTCAACAGGCCATTGCCCTGCAACAGCACCCCCAGCCGCTTGCGCATTTCCAGCAGCGCCCTGGACGCCTGGGGTACGGGTTGGCCAAAAACCTCTACCCGGCCGCGCGCAGGCTGCAGCTCACCGGTCAGTGCCGAAAGCAAGGTGGACTTGCCGCAGCCCGAAGGCCCCAGCACCGCAGTGATGCTGCTGGCAGGGACGCGCAGGCTGATGTCATCGACAATCGTGCGCCCGCCGCGCACCAGACGCACGTTGTCCAGCAAAACAGCAGGGGCGGAAGAGCGATTCAAAGCAGGCAAAGACTGGCCAAATAGCGGTAAATGATGCTTGGCAAAAGCTGAATGGCGGCTGCAATGGGCAAAACGCTGTGCCTTCATCAGCAACCGTATAAGATGGCCGCCCCTTGGTTGTTCCGAGTCTGTCCGTGAGCGCATCCGATTCTGCCAATAACGATACCCGCAACGGCGTCCGCCGTGATGAGGCCGAAGCCGCCGTGCGCACGCTGTTGCGCTGGGCGGGTGAAGACCCGCAGCGCGAAGGGCTGCTGGATACGCCCAAGCGGGTGGTGAAGGCCTATGGCGACTGGTTCAGTGGTTATGCCATCGACCCGGACGAATACCTGTTGCGCACCTTCGAGGAAGTCGAGGGCTATGACGAGATGATCGTGCTGCGCGATATCGAATACGAAAGCCATTGTGAGCATCACATGGCGCCGATCATCGGCAAGGTGCATGTGGGCTATCTGCCCAGTGGCCGGGTGGTCGGCATCAGCAAGCTGGCGCGGGTGGTGGATGCTTATGCGCGGCGCTTCCAGGTGCAGGAAAAAATGACTGCGCAGATTGCCAACTGCATCCAGCGCGCACTGAACCCGGCTGGGGTGGCGGTAGTGGTGGAGGGCGCGCACGAGTGCATGACCACGCGCGGGGTACACAAGCGCGGGGTGAGCATGATGACTTCGACCATGCTCGGCGTGTTCCGCGAGGATGCCCGCACCCGCAACGAGTTCCTGCGCTTTATCGAAAGTCGGCGCTAACTGTGATGTCTCAAATCGCCTTGGAAAAGGCCGGGCGTGCGGCTGTACTCTGCCCCAGATAGGCGTCAAAGCACATGGCGACATTGCGCAGTAGCCAGCGCCCTTGGGCAGTGGCCGTGATTTGCGTGGGGTCAAGCTGCACCAGGCCATCGGCCTGCAAAGGCGCAAGGCGTTCGATGGCATCGGCGAAATAGGCATCGAAGTCGATGTCGTAATGACGCGCGATTTGCGTCTTGTCGATACGGCCGTGGCACATCCATTGCTGGATGAGATCGGCACGCAGGCTGTCATCCTCGCTCATGGCAAGGCCGCGCCAGACCGGCAGGCGACCGGCATCAATCGCTGCTTCCCATTCCGGCAGGGTGCGTGGGTTCTGGCTGAAACTCTCGCCGATATGGCTGATGGACGACACGCCAAAGCCAATCAGGTCGCTGTCGGCATGGGTGGTATAGCCCATGAAGTTGCGGTGCAGGCTGCCGTGCGCCTGTGCCAGCGCCAGCTCGTCATCGGGCAGGGCGAAGTGATCCATGCCGATATACACATAGCCGGCCTGGGTGAGCTTTTCGATGGCAAGCCGCAACAGGGCGATTTTTTCCTCCGCCGTGGGCAGGTCGAAGGCGTTCAGCTGGCGCTGCGGGCGGAATAGCTCCGGCAGATGCGCATAGCTGTACACTGCCAGCCGGTCGGGGCGCAGCGCGATGACGCTATCGAGCGTGTTGGCAAACCCTTCTGTGGTCTGCTTGGGCAGGCCGTAGATCAGGTCGATATTGACCGAGGCAAAGCCATGCGCGCGGCAGGCTTCGATGATGTCGCGGGTTTCTTCGATGCTCTGGATGCGGTTGATGGCGGCCTGCACCTCGGGATTGAAATCCTGCACACCCAAGCTGGCGCGGTTGAAGCCGATATCGGCCAGCTCGGCGACCTCGGCAGGGTTGACAAAACGCGGGTCAAGCTCGATGGAAATATCGCGCTCGGGTGCGTTGGAAAAACGCAAATGGCGGCGCATTTCATCCACGATGCCGCGCAGCTCGGCCGGGCTGAAGAAATTGGGCGTGCCGCCGCCAAAATGCAGCTGGATGACTTCGCGGTCGTGGTCGAACAAGGCCGCCATCATGCCGATTTCGCGCTTAAGCCGGGCGATATACGGTGTGCTCTTGCTGTGGTCGCGGGTAATGATGCGGTTGCAGCCGCAGTAAAAGCATGGGCTTTGGCAATATGGCACATGCACATACAGCGACAGCTTGCGCGGCACCGGGTCGCCATTGCTGTGGGCAATCACCTGGCGCAGCGCGTCCTCATCAAAACTGGCGCAGAACTGCGGCGCGGTGGGATAAGAGGTATAGCGCGGGCCGGGTTTGTCGTAACGGCGCAGCAGCTCGGGCGAGGGGGGTAGCGGCGTATGCATGCCGGGCAGGATGCCGCCTTGCAAGGCGGCAGGCCTTGATATGGGTCAATCCTGCTATTCATGCAGCCGTGAAACTTGCAGTGTATGGTGCGCGCATGAAATTTCACATAGCTTTCACGCTGCTGGCAGCGGTGGCGCTGGGCAGTTGCAGCAGTGCGCCGCAACGTCCCGGCAAGCCCGCAGCAGTCGTTCAACAAACCCTGCTGATGCCCGAGCTGCAAACCGAGCCGCAGCCCGACCCGCGCTGGGCACAGTTGCGCCGCCTGCAACGACTGGCACCGCAGCTCGACGCCGGGGTGCTGGCGCTGGCGCTGGAAGCGCGCGGCTGTGCCATTGACAGTGGCGAGCGCGGCATCGGCACGCGCTTGGCGGTGATTGATTATTCGCTGCCCTCCACCGCCAAACGGCTATGGGTATTCGACCTTGCCCGCGAGGCGCTGCTGTATCACGAGCATGTCAGCCACGGGCAGGGCAGCGGCGAGAATTTTGCCCGTCGTTTCTCCAATATCGAGGGCAGTTACCAAAGCAGCCTGGGGCTGTACCGCACGGCCGAAACCTATGTCGGCGCCAATGGTTATTCGTTGCGTCTGGACGGGCTGGATACGGGCTTCAATGATGCTGCCCGGCAGCGCGCCATCGTGATGCACGGCGCTTGGTATGCCGAGCCCGAGCTGATTGCCAAGCAGGGTCGGCTGGGGCGCAGCCAAGGCTGCCCGGCACTGCGTCATGGCATTGCCCGGCAGGTGATTGACGATCTGAAACAAGCCCAGCTGCTGTTTGCCTATGCCGAGCACGATGAATGGCTGGGCAAGTCGCGCTACTTCAGCTGCCGCACGGGCGTGGATGCACAGCGCATCATGGCTGATGCTCGTCGTATGCTCCATGGCGGTATGCCGATGGATGCCGTGGCTGCGCTCTGAGGTTTGTGTTCAAACGCCAACGCTATGCACCTATCGGCTTAAGAGTGGATGGGGCGGGTTGCTGTTGAGGCTTTGAACAAGGCATAGAGCGTGTTATGCACTTTTCCGAGAGGTTGTGTTGATCTTGGATACAGTATCAGCATGTCTCGTAAACCTTACCCCAGTGATGTCAGCGATGAAGAATGGAGCTTTGTCGCACCCTACCTTATCT
>NWQQ01000013.1 GCA_002798255.1 Lysobacteraceae bacterium NML95-0200 | reverse complement strand
CGCGTGCCTGCCGTTCACCACGGGAGAGTTTCAACACGCGTGCCCGCGCGAGGCGGGCACATGGCCTCGCGTGCCTGCCGTTCACCACGGGAGAGTTTCAACACGCGTGCCCGCGCGAGGCGGGCACATGGCCTCGCGTGCCTGCCGTTCACCACGGGAGAGTTTCAACACGCGTGCCCGCGCGAGGCGGGCACCGGAGCAGCGCATGGACTTCTGCATCAAATGCGAGTTTCAACACGCGTGCCCGCGCGAGGCGGGCACATCGTGGCCGCACTCGGCCTGCCCGAGAGTACGACGGTTTCAACACGCGTGCCCGCGCGAGGCGGGCACGTGTCAGGCTTGCCCTGGGACATCAAGCCGCCGCCGTTTCAACACGCGTGCCCGCGCGAGGCGGGCACTCACCAGCTCGACCGGCAGGCGCAGCAACACGCTGTTTCAACACGCGTGCCCGCGCGAGGCGGGCACCAAGGCTGCGGCGCAAAAGCTGCAAGCCAGTATAGTTTCAACACGCGTGCCCGCGCGAGGCGGGCACAGAGGGCACGCAGCCCTATATCATTGAGCCCAACGTTTCAACACGCGTGCCCGCGCGAGGCGGGCACCGCCAGCCACGGTTGTGCTGGCCGGCGGGTTGGTGTTTCAACACGCGTGCCCGCGCGAGGCGGGCACGGATTGTACCGGCCTGTCATCAAAGACAGGCGCAGTTTCAACACGCGTGCCCGCGCGAGGCGGGCACTCCAGCAGCTCCATCAACCATTCTTCCAGCTTGACGTTTCAACACGCGTGCCCGCGCGAGGCGGGCACCTGCTGCAAATCCACGCCGAACTATCCCATGCCGCGTTTCAACACGCGTGCCCGCGCGAGGCGGGCACATACCACGTCGATATGATTAGGATAGCCTGCGCGTTTCAACACGCGTGCCCGCGCGAGGCGGGCACAAGCGCGCCCAGGTGCCAACCGCTGCTGGGTGCCGTTTCAACACGCGTGCCCGCGCGAGGCGGGCACTTATCCCATTATTTCAATCCCATGTAATTTCATCGTTTCAACACGCGTGCCCGCGCGAGGCGGGCACGGACGACTTCAGAAGATGAATTTGCGTATACCGGTTTCAACACGCGTGCCCGCGCGAGGCGGGCACCTCGGTTTTGGGTTCGGGCTCCAGCTCTTGCCAGGTTTCAACACGCGTGCCCGCGCGAGGCGGGCACCCGATTACTGAGAGTGAGCGTCACCTCATTTGTGGTTTCAACACGCGTGCCCGCGCGAGGCGGGCACGGGCAATCTGCCGGGTAACGCGCCGAGCACGCCAGTTTCAACACGCGTGCCCGCGCGAGGCGGGCACTACCATGAAGTGAGTCGCAAATCAGCAATGCAAGTGTTTCAACACGCGTGCCCGCGCGAGGCGGGCACTGATAGCTATCTGTTTGTCAACTTTCCCTGCAAAGTTTCAACACGCGTGCCCGCGCGAGGCGGGCACCCCAGCCGCTCCCCCATCCCGCCGAGCGCCCACCAGTTTCAACACGCGTGCCCGCGCGAGGCGGGCACTTTAATCTTCAGGGGTGTTATTTGATTTTGATGGTTTCAACACGCGTGCCCGCGCGAGGCGGGCACCCGCCGCAACCGCCTGCCGGGTTGCAGGGGCTGATGTTTCAACACGCGTGCCCGCGCGAGGCGGGCACGGCCGTCCAACTTACATTCTCGCCATCGTCATTTTTGTTTCAACACGCGTGCCCGCGCGAGGCGGGCACATCGGACAGTAGATGAGGCTTACAGTCTGCCGAAGTTTCAACACGCGTGCCCGCGCGAGGCGGGCACTCAGCTTTACGCTCAGTACCAGCGCGAGAGGCAGTTTCAACACGCGTGCCCGCGCGAGGCGGGCACGAAGGCGATGGCGTGGGATGCGTTGATGGTATCGGGTTTCAACACGCGTGCCCGCGCGAGGCGGGCACATGGCTTTCGGTACTGTGCAGCGCCATGCCGACCTGTTTCAACACGCGTGCCCGCGCGAGGCGGGCACCGGCAAAATGTGTGGTCACAAGAGACAAGCCCAAGTTTCAACACGCGTGCCCGCGCGAGGCGGGCACCCTCGGACAGTTGCAGCATCCCGGCAGCCATCAGCGTTTCAACACGCGTGCCCGCGCGAGGCGGGCACAAAAAAACGACGTTTTGCAGGGGTTTGCACTGTCTGTTTCAACACGCGTGCCCGCGCGAGGCGGGCACCGGCGATTTCCAGCTACCTCTTGCACCGCATGGAGGTTTCAACACGCGTACCCGCGCGAGGCGGGCACCGCTCAACTACACCGGGCAGCACACCATCCCCCCGTTTCAACACGCGTGCCCGCGCGAGGCGGGCACTTCGGCTTACTTTTAGGCGCGGCATTGCGGGCGGGTTTCAACACGCGTGCCCGCGCGAGGCGGGCACCTCAAGATATTTAACCGCATCCATCGTCACATCAGTTTCAACACGCGTGCCCGCGCGAGGCGGGCACTGCCCTGCTGCAGACCCCGGCCAACCCGCTCTAGTTTCAACACGCGTGCCCGCGCGAGGCGGGCACACTGGATCAATCGCAGGAGCCGAGTACCCACCCAAGTTTCAACACGCGTGCCCGCGCGAGGCGGGCACGTTCTTTTGATGTGTCCACTTACGACTTGACCTGAGTTTCAACACGCGTGCCCGCGCGAGGCGGGCACTCCGATAGCGAATACCGAACCGCTCTGCCAGTCGTTTCAACACGCGTGCCCGCGCGAGGCGGGCACTCCGATAGCGAATACCGAACCGCTCTGCCAGTCGTTTCAACACGCGTGCCCGCGCGAGGCGGGCACTTGGGGCGCTCCGTTATGCTTTGCCGGTTATACCGTTTCAACACGCGTGCCCGCGCGAGGCGGGCACCGGCCAGCCGTAGCAATGCAGGCATCCAAAGATGGGTTTCAACACGCGTGCCCGCGCGAGGCGGGCACGGATTGTACCGGCCTGTCATCAAAGACAGGCGCAGTTTCAACACGCGTGCCCGCGCGAGGCGGGCACATGTTCGCAATAGGCAAAAATGTACGCTCGCAAAACGCGTTTCAACACGCGTGCCCGCGCGAGGCGGGCACGCTGGCCATACATCGCCAGCTACGTTTTCGTGCTGTTTCAACACGCGTGCCCGCGCGAGGCGGGCACCCCGCCGCGATACATCATCATTGTTGCGGCAAGAGTTTCAACACGCGTGCCCGCGCGAGGCGGGCACCGAAGCCCCCGCCGCAGGCTGGGTCAACCAGCTGGTTTCAACACGCGTGCCCGCGCGAGGCGGGCACATTCGCGCGTTATCTGATGAGTTAATCATCCGCTGTTTCAACACGCGTGCCCGCGCGAGGCGGGCACGAGTCATCAAAAGCCCGGTTGCAACCTTTTCTTGATGTTTCAACACGCGTGCCCGCGCGAGGCGGGCACTCATCCTCATTGCCATCGCCCTGCTGATTGCGTGTTTCAACACGCGTGCCCGCGCGAGGCGGGCACTGCTTGAACTCCAATCCCTGTAGCTCGGGAGTCAGGTTTCAACACGCGTGCCCGCGCGAGGCGGGCACGTGGAAACCGCTGTCAATGATGCGGTGGCCGCCGGTTTCAACACGCGTGCCCGCGCGAGGCGGGCACCTGCCGCTATCAGCACTTGCCAACGCAATCAGAAGTTTCAACACGCGTGCCCGCGCGAGGCGGGCACACATCATCCCTCGCACGACTGAGGGCGGGAAAACGTTTCAACACGCGTGCCCGCGCGAGGCGGGCACCTGCCCGCGTCCAGGCGCGGGCGGCATCAAGAGGTTTCAACACGCGTGCCCGCGCGAGGCGGGCACGCGCGATGCGTAGCTTTTTTCCTTGCGGCAAGTAGTTTCAACACGCGTGCCCGCGCGAGGCGGGCACATATCCGGCTCGGCCAGCACCTCCCGATGCTGGAGTTTCAACACGCGTGCCCGCGCGAGGCGGGCACGCACTCGCCAACATTTCACAAATTGAAGTAAACGTTTCAACACGCGTGCCCGCGCGAGGCGGGCACCGACGCTTCGCAGCTCGAAATGAAGATGAGCGCGGTTTCAACACGCGTGCCCGCGCGAGGCGGGCACAAACCCCGGCTGTGCGATCGGCGTCTCGGCGACGTTTCAACACGCGTGCCCGCGCGAGGCGGGCACGGCATTGCTGCTACGGCCAGCGCCAGCTCCGGTTGTTTCAACACGCGTGCCCGCGCGAGGCGGGCACAGGAGTTGCCCCGCAATGACTCGGGGCACAGACAGGTTTCAACACGCGTGCCCGCGCGAGGCGGGCACATGCCTCCGGCGCTTCATCGTCGCCAGCCAGCGAGTTTCAACACGCGTGCCCGCGCGAGGCGGGCACGCGGCAGTGCCTCGCACCAGTAGCGGTTTTTGCCGTTTCAACACGCGTGCCCGCGCGAGGCGGGCACTTCCCGTCCAGCGCGGCGAACGTACCCGCTAAGGAGTTTCAACACGCGTGCCCGCGCGAGGCGGGCACCGGACACGCGCCAATATCGTGTCCGTCTTGCCATTGTTTCAACACGCGTGCCCGCGCGAGGCGGGCACCCCCCGCTGCCGACCGCGCCACCGTATCCATCCTGTTTCAACACGCGTGCCCGCGCGAGGCGGGCACGTGCCGACTTTTACATCTTTTGCGCCGTGAACAGGTTTCAACACGCGTGCCCGCGCGAGGCGGGCACATACGGTGATGGCCTGCCTGTCGCCGATTTGGACGTTTCAACACGCGTGCCCGCGCGAGGCGGGCACTGTTGAGTAAGCGCACCATCGCTTACAACCCATTGTTTCAACACGCGTGCCCGCGCGAGGCGGGCACCCCGAACATCGCGGGCATATTGCAGCTTCTGCCTGTTTCAACACGCGTGCCCGCGCGAGGCGGGCACGGGCAAGGGCTTCAGCTTCATGGCCTTTGTCAAAGAGCGGTTTCAACACGCGTGCCCGCGCGAGGCGGGCACCGTGAGGGCATCAGCACCCTGCGCGGTTTGATTGTTTCAACACGCGTGCCCGCGCGAGGCGGGCACTTTTGCTTGACAAATCTAAAGATATGTGCAAAGCAGTTTCAACACGCGTGCCCGCGCGAGGCGGGCACCCGGGTACAAAGCCCGCAATGGGCAGGAGTAAGTAGTTTCAACACGCGTGCCCGCGCGAGGCGGGCACGCTACTCAACAGGCAGTAAAATGGGTCTTAACAAGTTTCAACACGCGTGCCCGCGCGAGGCGGGCACGTGACACCGCCAGCCGCAGTGTGTTGCGCGGATACGTTTCAACACGCGTGCCCGCGCGAGGCGGGCACATCGACGAATATGCACGTTACTTGATGAGCTAAGGTTTCAACACGCGTGCCCGCGCGAGGCGGGCACGTTCTTCGGCCAGAATGGTGACCATGTTCTTCACGTTTCAACACGCGTGCCCGCGCGAGGCGGGCACGTTGTTAACACAGCAGCACACACTCTATCCACAGTTTCAACACGCGTGCCCGCGCGAGGCGGGCACGGGCAAACTCCTCGCGGCTGGAGAGCATCCAGCGGTTTCAACACGCGTGCCCGCGCGAGGCGGGCACCTCACGGCCGGGACAAACGCCCCGGCAGGCAGCGTTTCAACACGCGTGCCCGCGCGAGGCGGGCACCGCCGTGGTGCTGGCCAGACTCACGGCCGGGACGTTTCAACACGCGTGCCCGCGCGAGGCGGGCACAGTCACATAACTCATGCGCTCATCTCCATCGCGATGTTTCAACACGCGTGCCCGCGCGAGGCGGGCACTTTTCTCAAATTCATCATCTGAATTTGAGCGCCAAGTTTCAACACGCGTGCCCGCGCGAGGCGGGCACCCGTCCAACTTACATTCTCGCCATCATCATTCTTGTTTCAACACGCGTGCCCGCGCGAGGCGGGCACGAGAGTATATCGACAAACTCAAGCCATCCGTTTGGTTTCAACACGCGTGCCCGCGCGAGGCGGGCACGAAGGGGATGACGTTCATGGTGTCCTCAGTGGTCGTTTCAACACGCGTGCCCGCGCGAGGCGGGCACTCCACCCCTCTCCTGTGTACTGGATTGCGGCATAGTTTCAACACGCGTGCCCGCGCGAGGCGGGCACGCAGGGCGGCTCTCCGCGTCCTGCGCGAACATGGTGTTTCAACACGCGTGCCCGCGCGAGGCGGGCACGGCCTCTTGTATAGCCTAAGCAGCACAAGGCCTAAAGCATCCTGGTTCGCTAACAGCATCACAAAAGACATTCCGCAAGTGTAAGGCAACTTCTTCAGCCACACTTATCTCCTCTAACCATCTGTTTTCAAAGAGCTTGAAGAAATCGCTAAGCTGCCCATATTTTCATGAGAACCACAGATTAGCGATTCATACAATCAACGTATCCTGAAACACATCCACCGCTGCCTTCGCACCGTGATGCTCCACCTTGCCCCGCCATTTGCTGCCTAAATGGTAAAAACGCAGACTATCGGTTTCGGGCTGGTAAGTATCCAGCAGCTTGGCCTTCAGTTTCACCCATTGATCCGGCGTTACGTCGCACTCGAATACCGAATATTGCACACGCACGCCATAATCGAGGCAATGTTTGGCGACTCTCCGCAATCTCGCCTGTCCTGCCGCATCTTCCAACGAAATATCATACGTAATCAACATCAGCATCGCTCACTCCCACAGGCAAGCTGAAAAACTCAGCGCATCAAAAACGGCGGATATTCCGCCAAATCCCCACGCAAATGGCGCGCCAGCAGCATCGCCTGAATATACGGCAGCAAGCCAATTTCCACCTCTTCTTGCAAAAACGGATGCACAATCTTCTCCTGCTTTTTCGCCTGCAGGGCCTGAAAAACCAGCTTGCGCGCCTCGGGTTTGATATTTACCGCGCCGCTGGCCTCATGCAGAAAATCCTGCGGCTTGATTTGCCCGCGATTGATGAGCGACAGCACCAGCCTATCCCCCCACCACGCGCGAAACTCTTCCAAAATATCCTGCGCCAAACTGTCACGCCCCGGCCGGTCGGCATGCAGAAACCCCACTTGTGGATCCAAACCCACGCCCTGCAACGCCCCGCTGATGTCCTTGCCCAGCACCGCATACAGAAAAGACAGCAGCGCATTCACCCCATCGCGCGGCGGGCGGCGGTTGCGGCCGTCGAAATCAAAACCGCTTTTCTCTGCAAGCAAATAGCGGAATACCCCGAAATAACGCGCCGCCGCATCGCCCTCAATCCCGCGAACCTTGTCCAAACACTCCGCCCGCTTCAGTTGCTGCAAACTGAAATTCAACGCCGTTACCGCCGCCTGCACCTCCGTATGCTCGCCATGATTGCGCAAACGCCGCTGCAACACCCGCTTGGCCGACTGAATCTTCGCCGCAATAATATGCCGCGCAATCGGCACAGGATTCTGCTCCGACAGCCGATACTGCGCCCGCCGCAGCAACACATTGCCACTCTGCCGCCCCTGCAAACGCCCCAAAAACCGCCCGTTTTCGGTAAAAAACGCCAGATTCACATTGTTTTCACCGCAAAACCCCATCAAAAAAGGCGACACAAGTACATTGCCGAAACAAAAAATATGCCCGATCGCATGCACCGGCAACTGCGCCACCTTCTTGCGCTCCTGCTCCACCACCAGCGTTTCCCGCTCCTTATGCAGATAACTGCCCTGCGTGGTGATGTAGAGCGTGTTTTGAAGTTTTCGCATGATAAAAACTCCTCGGATTTTGAGCGCACTTTTGGGTACTTAACAGGTATTCACTTCATCCACGTCCGTCAAACAACCCCGCCACATACCCCACCGACCTATCCCTCTCCATCAATTTCGGCTGGCAAACCTCAATCAACGAACAGGATTTACAGCGTTTGCCGTATTCTGGCGGCGGGGTGATGCCGCTTTCCAAAAGCCCGCGCACTTGTGCGATGGTATGCAGCGTTTCCGCCCTGAGGCCGTCTGAAAAGACAACCGGCAAGCGGTGGCGGGTTTGCATATACCACAATGCACCCTCTGCCACCGTTTGCCCGGTCATTTCCTCCAAACACAAGGCTTGGGCGCAGAGCTGGATTTCATCGAACGGTTCGGGCTTGGGTTTGCCGCGTTTGTATTCAACAGGCTTCAGACGGCCTGTCTGAATATCACGTTCGACCATATCCAACACGCCGTGCACGCCCATGTTTTCTGCTGACACATGCACGCTACGCTCAAAGCGCACGCCCTTGCGCGTTTCCGGCTCGCCGCAATCCACCCGCTCATGCAGAGCACGGCCCTGTGCGGTCAAATAGTTCTCCGCCCATACTTGCTCGTTATGAATCAAGGCACACTGCCGCGGACAGAAGGCGTAGTGTTGCAGGGCGGAGAGCGGTATGGAAGGCATGGTTTACAGCAGTTTTTCTACGGTTACACCCTTAAGCCCGTCTTCATCCACGCTGATAGCGTAATCGCTGAATGCGGCGGCGGGCGTACCGCTTTCCCCATGGATGCGCTTGACTTTAACAGCTTCAAACAATTTATGGGCGGGTTCGTTGCCGAGTGCGCTGTCATGTTTGAAGACGATAAGTTTGCGGGCGGCCATTTCTCCACGGGCGGCGGATCGGTCGTGTTCGAACATAAGCTTCAAGGCATTCCACAGCTGTTGCAGGTCTTCATCGGAGAAACCGGTTTTGGCAGCAAGGTTGGCGGAAACGAAGCCGTGCACGCGGTAGAGTGCGTAGGGCACGATGTATTTGCGCCCCATGGTGCGTTCTTTTTCGAGGTCTTTTTCGTTGGTCACGGCCATGCGGGTAATGGAGACTTCCAGCGGCACGATGGGGTCGATGGATTGGGCGAAGGCGAGCTGTACGGGGCCGCGCACTTGGCCGCTGTTGACTTCGGTGGTCATCACTGCGCCGAAGGTACGGATATCGAAGAAGTTTTTGCACATCCATGCGGTGATGTCGCGGGCTTTGGCTTCGTCTTTGGGCAGTTTTTTGGCTTCGGATTCGATACCGAGGGCTTCATAAGCGCGCTTGTTTTGTAGATTGAGCACGCTTTTTTCTTTCACGTAAATCTCATAGCCCGCTTGGTTTTCGTTGACCAGCTCTACAAAGTTGCGAATTTTGCGCTTCAGGCACACATCGGTTACCAAGCCTTTGCTGGATTCGGGGTCGAGGCGCGGCATATTGCCTGCATCGGGGTCGCCGTTGGGGTTGCCGTTGGTTACATCGAAGAAAAACACGAATTCATAGCGGTTTTGAATAGCAGTCATTTTGTATCTCCTTAGTTTTCTTCATCTTCCGAATCGGTTTCGTCAGTCAGGTGATTCGCTTGTTCGATATCTTCAGGCGTATTGGCATCTTCTTGCTTGTTGTACTTCTTAAACCTTTGCTGATAGTACCCAACCACAAAACGCCCTTGCTCTTCTAAAGACAAATGGCGAGGAAACGGGGTTTCGGCATCAAAAACACCAACAATTTCTCCCACTTTGCTTTCCAACCAATTTGCCAACTTTTTAGAATCCCCTTTTACCCACTTGGCCTTCTTCCCTTTTCTCAGGCTGGAGATATGCGTACGGTAATTATCCAGCAATAGCGGGAAAGTACTATGTGGCGAGCTGGATGCGCCACCGTAGAACTTATCTCTCACACCAGCATTCAATTCACCCAGCGCAGACGATTGCGCCAACTCGATAATGGCAAACAAGCGCCCCAAGCGATAAGGAATATCCCGAGTTTCTTCATTGAGTCCCATACTAAGCTCCTCTTTATACAAGCCGTTACGATTAATAACACCTTTGATGACCGCGATACGCAATCCTGAAATATACCCATCTGCACGAATACGCCCAATCATGCGTGACAGCATGGTTTTAGGATATGGCCTTCCGGTGAGTATCGCGCGCATGTATTCCCCTGCCAGCTGCGGCGGTATGTCCTTGCTGTCGGACTTTTTCAGACGGCCATCCGCTCCTTTGCGCTTTGGCGTGGTTTCAAGCAGTATCCGCCACACGGAAGGGGGCTTAACGCCCCATGCAGGAGGCTCAAGTATCAAATCGCGCCGATACTTTGCAAAATTTTCAGCCAATTGTCCAAATGTGCTTTGATGCCAAAAGCGGATGGAAATGCGCGAAGCATTCGGCGCCAAGCCCAGAATGTAAAAGCGGGTTTGGTCGTCCAACTTCGGATCGATTTCCCGAAGCGGGCGGCCTTTGGCCACTTGCTCCAAAATATTGAAGATTTTTTGGTTTTCCTCCTCGTCGTCAGGCGGGTCAGCCATATCAGCAAAACAGGCTTCGGCAGCGGCGGCCTGTTCGGGAGTATCGGCCTCCGCCCAAAAAACGGTGCTGGCATCGCCAATGGTGAGACAATGGCCGTTCTCGCGGCGCAACAAGTAATTGAGTGCGGTGGTATAGGCAAAGGCAGACACTTCCGAAACCGGCGCATTCGCGCCCTGCTCCTTGCCGAAAGAAGTGAACGATTCTTTATTGAACGAAATAATCGAGCCGCCCGAGCTCTGCCCGCCAAATACGCCTTTGATCGCCGGATGCAATCGCGCAATCGGTGCTGACTCACCGCTAATCAAACACAAGCCCTGCTCCGCCTCATCGTTTTTCAAGCGATTGGCCCACAATGCCTGAGCCGCTTCACGCTGGTGGATATAGCCGCGCGTACCGTCCAGCCTGAACACCACATTCGCATCCAACATGTCAGGCTGGCACGGCGGATGGGCAAACTGCTCGGGCTGCCAACGCTCCAAAAAACGGCGCAAGGCCAGCAAGCCTTCGTCCTGCGTTTCTTTCAGCAATTCCAAATGCAGCTCGCGGAAAGCGGCAAAAGTTTTTTCACACGTCACAAACGGCTGTTCTTTGGCAGTAGCCTTGTCTTTATTAGCCTCCACGCCCAACGCATAGGCGGTTTTGTCCCACAAAAAATTGGACTTCACACCCGACGTGCGCTTTTCAGGGCGCGGCACACTCATCAGGCGGGGCTGCGGTTTTTTCTCATCCGTCAGATGCGGCACCACATCCACCAACAGGCCATCTGCATCCAACACCAGCACCCAGCCGATTTTTTCCTCACTAAAACCATACGGCGGTACTTTCGGATTGCCCGCTACATCGTTTTCAGTGGCCAAACGGCGGTAATAACGCGCAAGAGAGGTCAAAATCATTTTTTCACCTCCTCCGTAAAGAACGGCGGTACTTCAACCACCCCGTTTTTCATCTCCGCACGGAAGAAATGCGGCAGATTGCTGCCGTCGAAATCAATATCGTGCAGCATCCAGCCCAAATCACGGTCGCGCTCGTTTTCAGGCAACTCCGACTCCGGCAGTGAATCCTCATCCACCCACGCAAAATGCGCCGGAAACTCGCGCACACCCATGCAAGGCTGCTGGAAACACTGCCCTTTTGTAGCGCGACGTTTGAACATTTCGATATGCTTGGCAATGGTTTCGCCCTCACCCGCCCGTGCAGTCAACACCGCATGCGCTTCAATCACATAGCCCACGTCTTTCAACACCGTAGCCGCGCGCTGCTGGCGGTCATCCTCAATCAGCGCATACAAATCTTCCACACGCTTGCGCCGCATCGCCCCGCTGACCTTGCTGGCCGAAATCTTGCTGCCCAGCTCATTGCGCCGCACCGACTCGAAACGAATCGGCTTCAGCACATGAATCTTGTCGATCACCCAACGAATCGCCGGCTTCCAATGCACCGCCGCCAAAATCCCCCGCGCCGCCGAGGGCGTCATCACATCGTAAGAGACACGCTCTACTTTCATTTCCGGGCGGGTAAAGCAGGCGTAGTCGCCCCAGATGTGCAATTTGATCCTATTCATCATATCTCCCTTGATTAACACTCACCCCTCAAAAGAGGGGTGCAACCATCTTCAATCTATCAATCATAGTTTCAACACACTCCCCTGCAAGGAGCACAGGCTAAAAGATTTGACCATATAGCCCAATCAAGAAAACCAACATAAAGATACAGGCCCTAAAGCTCCTAAGGTTCACCCATAGCCAGAAACCACCATCCACCTTGCCGACACAAAGCAGCCACTTTGCCTTTTTGCGCACCTATCGCCCTACCATGAAATTTCCATAGCATCATTGTAGACGGCTCAGTCAAAAAATCAACTTCTATGAATGATATGGAAATTTTCAAAAAACCAATTCTTCTAACTTCAAAAATTCTGAATTCTTCCAGTTCAAGCCCGCCACCTTGTCGTACAGACCATCTAGCCCAATCAGGCGATAGAACTGTGCGCCAAATCGCTTTTCATTGACAGGCTCAATGCAGCCATCTTTGAGAAGCTCTCGCATGGCGCGCTCGGGCACTTGCACGGTGTAGGGCTGGAGCTTGCGCAGTAGTCCGCCGATTTGGTCGGCGTGGCGCAGGCTGTCGATCAGGCGTTCGGCTTCTTGGTCGAACGGGATAATCAGCGGCTGCATATGGGTTTCGATCATGCGGAATTCGCGGGCGATGGTTTGGAAGGGGAAGTTGAAGCTGCTGCCTGCCTTCTTATGCATATCGAGAATGCCTTTGCCATCCAGCTCTTTGCCTTTTTCTGCGTAAACATATTGGAAGTAGCGGCAGATGGCCTGTGGTGAGAGCAGATCCTCGGCGTGGTGGCGCACGACTTCGCGCATGGCGGCAGCCAGCAGGCCGAGCTCGGGCGGGGCTTTCCATCGTGCTTCGGGCGCAAATACCCAAACGAAACTTTCTTCGGGCAACCTTTTGCCTTCGCGGTTACAGCGTCCGGCGGCTTGGGCAATGCTGTCCAATCCGGCTTCGGCGCGCATGACCAAGGGAAAGTCCACATCGACACCGGCTTCAATTAAAGAAGTCGCAATCACACGGCAGGGTTCGCCGTTTTTCAGACGGGCGCGGATGGTTTCCAGCACTTGGCTGCGGTGTTTAGCGCACATCAGGGTGGTGAGGTGGAAAACGCCATCAAGCTGTTTGGCGCTGTCGTACAGGCTGCGGGCGTGGCGGCGGTTGTTGACGATGATGAGGATTTGCGGGTGCTGCCCAAGTTTTTCGAGCAGCTGGGCATCGGTTTGGGTACCGATATGCTTCACGGTAGTGCGGCGCAGTCTGTCGAACAGTTCGGGCGGATTGGGGGCAAGCTCGCGGGTGTTTTCCAGGCCGCGATAAAAGCCGTGTTCGGCCTGGATAGCCGGTTGGGTGGCGGTACACATCACTACCGAGCAATGATAGTTGCGCGCCAGCTCCTTGATGGCCTGCATGATGGGCAGCAAGAGTTTGAGTGGCAGCATTTGTGCTTCGTCGAGGATAATCACGCTGCCGGATATATTGTGCAGCTTGCGGCAGCGGGAGGAGCGGTCGGCAAACAGCGATTCGAAAAACTGCACGGCAGTGGTCACGATAACGGGCATATCCCAGTTTTCAGAAGCCTGCCGCAGTTTGTCTTTGCTGTGCTGGTCTTTGAGTTTGCTGTCGTCAAACGTGCTGTGGTGCTCCAGCACGGCATCCTTGCCCAAATCGCCAAAAGCCTTGCGGAACTCGGCGGCGTTTTGCTCGATGATGCTGGTAAAGGGAATCACGTAAATCACGCGGCGCATGCCGTGGCGCTTGGCATGTTCGAGGGCGAAGGCCATCGAAGTGAAGGTTTTGCCGCCGCCGGTGGGCACGGTCAGGGTGAACAACCCTTTCTCTTGCGCAGCCTGTGCCACGGCATGATCGAGAATGTCACTGCGCAGGCGGTTCAGTGCGGCATTGCGCTTATCTTCTTCGGTCTGCTGCGGTTTTTCGGCGACAAGCCGCCTGAAATCGGCGATAAAGCGGTTAAAGCGTTGCTGTAGTTGCAATAAATCGGGATGACCGCCGCGTTGCACGGTTTTGCCTTCCAGCCCCGCATAAAAGGCTTCGGTGTCGAGATAATCGGCATCGACCAGACAGGAATACAGCATGCGGGTGAAAAAAGCCACGCTGAAGGACTTGGCATATTTGTCCGCAGAATCGGCAACGCCAAACTTGACACCCGGCATCGGCAATTTTTCAGGCAGCTGAATCTCCTGCCGCCACACCTCATCCAGCTTGGGAATATCGTGGATGCCTGTACCGAACGGTACGGCCAGGCGTTGAGTCAAGGTGCGGCGGTTGTCGCCTTCGCCGTCTCCATTGGCCAAACCCGCGTGATGACCGGCGATGCAAAATGCCATCAATCTGCCCTGCACGTCCCAGCGATCAAAAGCGATTTTTGCGCCCGCCGTGGCATGGTCGACCGATGGGCCGCCATGCAAGCGGCGGTTAAATTCCGGCGTGTATTTGCCCAAATCATGCAATTGGCCGGTATAGCGCGCCATTTCCTGCGCGCCGAAAAAAGCGGCAAACCCTGCGGCCATCTCGCCAACTTGCACAAGATGGCTTGACAAGGTCTGCCAGTGTGATTGGGGCAGGTTTTCTGCCGAGTGTGCGTAATAGACTTTTCGCAAGCGCTTTCCCCTGCCTGATTATCCCTTTCCCTTTATCCAATACTTCAGGTGAAATGCCAAGGGCAGGTTTTGCAAAATGAGACTTGCGTTGCTTTTGTACAAGGAAAAGCCAGCTGCCGCCTCCATATTACGCAGCAAAGCGTCTTTGGATTCGGAGTCTCCAGCACAATACGCGCCGCGGGGCGGCGGGTGTGGGGAGGATGTGCAGATTTATCCGCGGGCTTTGTTCTTCGCGATTTTTGCCGCCTGTGCGGCTTCGGCACGTTTGCGGCGGCTTTGTTTGGGATCGGCCAGCAGTGCGCGCAGCAGCTCCAGGCGGTCACCTTCGTGCAGCACGGTGGTTTCAGTCACGCGCTTGCCAAATACCGCCATCCCGGCCAGTGGAAAATCCCGGACAAACTCGCAAGCGACCAGTGCATCGGCCACGGTGGCGCCATCGGCAAGCGTCAGCGTCTGGCTTTCCATGCGTTCAGCCCATACCGCCAAGACTTCAATTTTCATGGGTTTGTCGCCATGGCAGCTCGCACGAAATCATCCACCATGCGGTCGGCCAGCCCTTTCATGCCCAGTTTCAGTGCCGGGCCCAGCAGGCTGGAGGCCGGCTCGAACTCCAGCAGCAGCGATACCTTGCAGGCATCGTCAGCAAGCGTCTTGAACTCCCAGCGGCCATGCAGGGATTTGAATGGTCCATCGGCCAGTTGCATGTCCATCCACTGCCCCGGCTGCATGCGGTTTTCGGTCATGAACCAGGTTTTGAAGCCCGCCAAGCCAATATCCAGTCGGGCTTTCATGCGGTTTTCTTCCCGCTCCAGCACTTGCGCGGCCTGGCACCAGCCAAAACGGCGCGGGTAGGCCTCGACATCCACCACCAGTGCATACATCGCTTCGGCCGGGCGCTTGACCAGGGCGCTGCGTTCAATCCGGTTTGCCACACCAACATCCTCACTGCAATTTCCCGGCTCATCGGCGACAATGCCGCCATGAGCAAGAATCAAAAAAACAAGGGCGCAAAGGATACGGCAAAGAACCCGACCATCGCGCTCAACAAGCGTGCCAAACATGAATATCACCTGGAGCAGCGTTTTGAGGCCGGGCTTGCGCTGCAAGGCTGGGAGCTGAAGGCAATCCGCGCAGGACGCGCCAATATCGGCGAAAGCTACGCCATCATCAAGGATGGCGAGATGTTCCTGTTTGGGGCGCAAATCACGCCGCTGATTCAGGCCTCCACCCATATCCGTGCCGATGAGCGCCGCAGCCGCAAGCTGCTACTGCACCGACGCGAAATCGACAACCTGATTGGCCGGGTGCAGCGCGATGGCTACACCATCATCCCCACCGCACTGTACTGGAAAGGCAACAAGGTGAAGGCCGAAATCGCGCTGGCCAAGGGCAAGCAGGCACATGACAAGCGCGCTGCCAGCAAGGAGCGTGACTGGAGCCGGGAAAAACAGCAACTGATGCGCTCACACAACAAGTATGCCTGAACGCACGTTCGGCATATCGCTGCAAACCCGGCTATGCTGCGAGCCTTTTCCAGGACAGCGCCGCATGCTTCGCACCCTGCTTGTTTCAAGTCTGGCTGTTTTGTTTTTCAGCGCAACGGCTACAGAAGCCCGGCAGCGTGAAAAGCTGGATACCCGGCTGGCCGTTGCAACCTTCGATACCGCCTGGTGGCTGGTGGACGAAAGCCCTTATGCCGTGCGCAAGCGCGGCATCGACTGGGATGCGGTTGCCCGCCGCCATCGCCCGGCGGCAGCACGCGCCCGCAATATGGGCGAGCTGCGGCAAAGCATTCAAGCGATGCTGGATGAAATCGGCGAATCCCACTTCAACCTGATTCCCGCCGATACCGTGGATATTGCCCATAGCGGCAAGCTTGAGCCGGTCTTAAGCGGCTTCCGTGATAGTGGACTGGTCGCTGGCATGGTAGAAGGCGAGCTCGCAGTACTGCGGGTGGCGCCCGGCTCGCCCGCAGCCGCCCAGGGCATCCAGCCCGGCTGGCGGATTGATAGCATCCATGGCCGCGCGATAGCGCCCACACTGGCAGAAATCGCCGCGCTTGAGCCCAGGACACGGCGTACTGCGCAGATGTATTTCGAGTCGGCCATTGCCAGCCAACTGGAACCTAGTGCACAGGCGCGCAAGCTGACACTGGGCTTGCGTGATGTACAAAACCGGGCGCATACGCTTGAAATCGTGCCTGCCCCGGCCAGCGGCGAGCTGGTGAATATCCCTCTATTGCCGCCTGCTCTGTTCCACATCCAGCAGCGGCGCCTTGCCCTGGCCGATGGCGGCTGTCTGGGACTTATCCGCTTCAATCTCTGGGCACCGGCACTCAGCCATGCCTTCCCAAAAGCCTTGGCCGAAGTACGTGACTGCAAGGCCATCGCCATTGATCTGCGCGGCAATCCCGGCGGGGTGATTGGCATAGCGATGGGGGTGGGCGGCTATCTGGTAAGCGAACCCACCCCGCTTGGCTACTTCAGTGCCGGGGGCGCCAGCGCACGCCTGCCCGCGCTGCCACGCCGGGTCAGCGATGATGGCAAGCCGCTCACGCCTTACAGCGGCAAACTCGCCATCTTGCTGGATGGACGTTCGGCCAGCACTTCGGAAGTCTTTGCCTCAGGGCTGCAACAAGCCGGGCGCGCCACCATCATCGGCACGCCCTCGGCTGGCATGGCCTTGCCATCATTGATGAACACCCTGCCCAATGGCGACCGCCTGCTGTATGCGGTGGCTGACCTCACCGCCCCCAATGGCCAACGCCTGGAAGGTATCGGCATTACTCCGGACATCTTTGCGCCCAACACTTTTGAAACATTACACGCCGGGCAGGACGCTACACTTTTGGCCTTGCAGCAATGGCTGCAAGCCGACACCGTGCCCCCCCAGGAGACTCGATGATGAAAATCCGCCCACTGCACCCCACCCTGCTGGCACTGGCGAGCGCCATGCCGCTGATGGCGAAAACGCCTGCCAGCGCCACCGATAGCACCACCAGCCCCGAGCCGCATGCGCTGGTGGAGCGCCATATCCAGGCGCTGGGCGGCATGGAGGATATTCAGAAAAGCCAAACCGGCACCTTGACCGGCACCTTTTCCATGCCGGCTGCCGGTATCAATGCGCCGATGACGGTTTCATTCAGCAGCCATGAAAAAATCATCAGCAAGGTCGAGCTGCCCGGTGTCGGTGCCATCCAGTCCGGCATCATTGATGGAACCGTGTGGATGATGGATCCGTTCCAGGGACCGCGGCTTCTGGAAGGCAGCGAGCGCGCCCAGCAACTGGAAAGCTATCACCCCGATGCCATTCGCCGCCTGCCCAGCTTCGTGACCGAAATGAGCAGTGCCGGCACTGCCGAATACAACGGCAAGCGCTGCCACAAAGTGAATATCAAGTGGAAATCCGGCCGCGAAAGCTGGGATTGCTATGCCGTGGATGATGGCCTGCTGCTTGCCAGCGGCGGCAAGACCAGCTCGCCCATGGGAGAAATCGAAGTCACTACCGTCATCAAACAATATGGCGAGCTTTCCGGCCACAAAATGCCGGTGCATTCTGAAATGCAGATGATGGGGCAGACCCAGGTGTTAAAGTTCACCGGCTTTGACACCACCCCGCCCGGCGATGAAGTCTTTACCCTGCCGCCTGCCATCCAGGGGCTACTGAAAAAATAAGCAACACCCCAAGCAAAGCCCCCAAAATCCGGGGGCTTTGTGTTGACAGGCGCCTCAATTAATCCATCATTCTGCGCAAGACTGAAGCAGCTACAGAATTTTCTTGAGCTTCCAACAAGACCCTGCAACTGCGTGCAGGGTGAGAGGTTCTTCAATAACCGCCTTGAATCAAGGTAAATGCGGCCACGCCTTCAGCGAGCAGCTTGCCATTATTGCTGCGGCCATGGCTCATCATCAGCCTGAATTTGCCTGCCGCCTGTTCGCTTTGCTCATCCTCTGCCTGCGCGTCTTCGGCCAGGTCTTGAGCTGGCGCCGGAAATACCAGTGCCGAGCCTAACCACTGCGGTTTCAATAATCCGGCCATACCATCTTCGACCAAGATGCGCTGGCCACTGCCATTGGCATTGGCGATGCACAATGGCCCATGCGGCAAATCCCCCATTGCCAGAAGCGCCATGAAACTGACCTTGCTGCCATCGGGTGAAACCGAAAAATTGCTGTATTCGATTTCTTCCACGCCGTATTCCGGGTCAAGTTTCAAGTCCAGCTTGTCGCTGACCGGCACCTGCGTTTTGCCGCCGCTATAAAGCAGTTGCTGGTCGCGCACTTCAAAGGGCTGGCCCACATCATCTCCCCAAAGCGCTATACCGCCGAGGAGTTTGTCGAGCTGCGCCCAGTCATCCGTTTTTGTCCAGCTATTTTCCGTTGGCGAGTAGATGTTGTATTGGCTAAAGCCATAGCCATCCCAGTTGAAGTCACTCATCAGCACCAGTTTTTCACCGCGAATCTTCAGCGGGCTATATTCACCGTAAATTTCGGCGATGAATTTTTCTTTGGCAATATCCAGCCCTTGCAAGGGCTGTATTTGGATTTGGCCATTGGCAAGCGTTGCTTTTTTAAGCGCCAAAAGGCCGTCGCTCACCACCGTGTAATAAAGCGTCCGGCTGGCTTCATCGAATACCAGATTGAAAACTTCGCTATCCTCTTCTTGCAGGAGGCGTCTTTTTCCGGTCACCGGGTCATGAAAATAAATTTTGCCCGCCTGTTGATATACCACTTGCGGTAGCGACCAGTCGTATTCGGCCGCTCCTGCTTGTTCATTTTGCCACTGGCAGGCAGGCAGGAGCAGGGAAAACCCCAAAGCCACCATCGCCAATAATTTATGTTTCATGTCACATCACCTTGCTGAAAACTGCCTCAATTCGCCGCCAGTACAAAGTCCAGTGCGGCACAAACCGCCGCGGCCTGTGCCCGGTTGCATTGCTCGGACGTGACTCTGGGGCTGTCGGGATAGACCTCGGTGGTGGTGACATATGGCGCATCGCTAAGACCTGCGCACAGCCCCAGTCCCTTGCAGTCGTATTCAATCACACCTTCGGCCACTACTGGCGAGCCAATCAGTGTGCCGTCCGCATCAGCCGCTGCGATATGAGTCACGCCCGCCACACGCTCAATGATGGCGCGCTGGAAAGCTGGTTGTGGCCGGCCTGAATCATCCACCAGATAAAAGCCATCGGGAATGGTGCCGGGCACAAACGGCTTGCCATCGCGCGCGGCCAGCGCCGGACGAAACTCGGTCTCATCGCTGTCAGTGGTTTCATGCAAATCAATATGCAACCGTATTTTGCCGGGTTGCTGCGCCACCCAGGCCATCAACAGCGCCGCCTCCTGTGCCGGGCTTTGCGGATAGAACGAGCGGTTTGGGTCAATGGCATCGGCATTCCAGCGCTGGATGCGCTCATAAGCCCAGGGGCTGACACATGGCGCAATCAAAAGATTGATACGCCCGGCGTAACGGGCTGCATGTTCGCGGGCAAACAACAAGGCGCCATGCACGCCACTGGTTTCATAGCCATGCACGCCGCCGGTTATCAGCGCCACATCCAGTACCTCATCCCAGGGACGGGATTTCAATCCCCAAAGCGGGAAGCGGCCATCGCTGCGGTAATCAAGCTCACCATACTGGACAAGCTCAAAGTCAGCAGCCAATGCGCAGATGGCGCGTTCCACTTCTTCGGCATAGCTGCGCTGGCGCTGTTGCCGGGTGCGCCACTGCTGTTTTTCTGTTGCGTCCCAGGGCGTGCCGGGGGTTCCGATGGGATAGGTCTGGCTCATGTTGGGTTTGCTTGGCTTGATGGCTGCGGCTTAGCCGCTTTTGCTTTTGACTTTCCGCCCTGTTCTGGCGCGCCGAGTACCGCAGCGGCAAATGGCGACAGGGCATGTTTGAGCAGCGCGAGTTTGCCCTGTCGCCATTTGCCGCGAGGAACGCAGGGTAGCCCGCGTAGCGGGGCCGTCAGCCAGGGCAGTTTCTTTGCCCACTTTCTTTTTAAAAGAAAGTGGGTGCGCTGCCGGGCGCATATCCCGGCACTGAAATACCGCAAAAACACCTCCCATCCCCGCAGCAAAGTACGGGGATGCAGGCAATTTGGCAGTGCTTTCCAGAAGCTCACTTCTTTGGCAATTGATAATCCAACGCATACGGCGGCGGCTCGCCACCGGGGCCAGTCAGATAATGCTGCATCCAGCGCAGCAGCCGCAGCGAATAGTCATAGCGTGAAGCGGCGCGCTGGTTGCCGTGGCCTTCGCCCGGATACAGTACCAGCCGCACCGGTGCTTGACCGGCCAGTTTCAGATAGCGATACATCATGTAGGACTGCATCACCGGCACGCGCGGGTCGGCCTCGCCATGCAAAATCAAGGTCGGCGTGCGTGATTTGGCGGCATGATTGACCGGGCTTTGCTGGCGGAACATGGCCTCATCCTCCCACGGCCATTTGCCCATATGCACCAGATACTGCTCCCAGGGAATATCGCCGGTGGTAATCAGGCTGGACTGATCGGAAATACCGACAAACATGACTGATGCGGCAAAGCGCTCGCTGTAATAAGTTGCGCCCCAAGCGCTGGCATAGCCGCCATAGGAGCCGCCGGTGATACCGACTTTATCCTTGTCCACAAGGCCGCTGGCAATCAGATGGTCAACGCCATCGACGATGTCATCAAACTCACCCATGCCCGGCTTGCCAAAGCCAAGTTTGGAAAACTCCACCCCGCGCCCGGTGCTGCTGCGGTAATTGGGCAGGAACGAGGCGAAGCCTTCTGCGGCCAGTACCTGTACCGGCTGCGAATACGCCGTCAGCCAGCCGTTGGAATAATGCGATTCCGGGCCGCCATGAACGATGGTCACCAGCGGCACGCGGGCATTGCCACGCCGCCTCAGCGGGTGAATCAGCAAGCCTTCCAGCTCCAGCCCGTCACGGCTCTTGTAGCGCACCACCTCCTGCCGCGCCAGAGCGATCTGCGCCAGTTGCGGATTACTCTGTGTCAGCCGTCTGGCATTACCCGTTTCGGCGATGAAGGCCTCGGCAGGATGCTGCGCCGTGCTGCCCAGGAGCCCCAGCTTACCATCACGGCTTGCGGAGATACCCGTCCAAATCGGCCCGCCCAGTGCCAGCACATCGCGCGCCGCACCGCCCGTGGCAGCAACTTCGCCTACCCGCGCCTCCACGCCTTCGTGGCTGACAAACAGCAGTCTGCTGCCTTCAAGCCATTCCATATCCACCACTTGCCCCAACAGGCCGGGCAATACATCACGGAATTCGCCGCCACGCTTGCCAGCCAGCATCAGCCTGCCTTGCATCGAGTCATGCTTGTCGGCGGCAGAAATAAAGGCCAGATGCTCACCATCACGGCTCCAGGCGAGCTTGCCCAGCTTGCCGGGATTATCCACCCGCCCCAGCAGCCTGCCATCGGGCGCAACTATCTGGATGCGGGTATTGACCATGATGTCATCAGTCAGCTCGGTGCGCGCCATTGCCAGCGCCAGACGGTCACCGGCCGGGCTCCAGCTCACCGACTGCACGCTGCCTTGTACCGGCAGCAGGCGCGGCGCTGCCTTGCCCTCGCCAAGCTCGGCAATCCAGACCCCCACCGGTCGCCAGTCTTCTTCGTACACCTTTTGGCTGAAGCCTTTTTGCTTCAATGCCTCCACTTCTTTGCTTTCCGGCACCGATGCCAACAGCGCCACCCTGCGGCCATCAGGCGAGAAGCTGTAGCTGCGGATATCGGTTTTCAGCTTGACAAGCGGCTGCGACTCGCCACCGGCCACCGGGATGCGGTACAGCCTGCGGGTATCGTCGCCTTCGCGCTTGGCAAGATAGGTGACCGCCGCAGAATCGGCCTGCCAGTTCAGCGCACCGACATTCACCTGGCCGGTGACAAAGCCGCGGCTCACACCCTGGGCATCGCTGATATGCAGCTCGACACGCGCCGCACCGTCTGCATCCACACCTGGCTGGCGCGGCACCGCCAGGGCATAGGCCAGTTGCCGCCCATCCGGGCTGATTTTCACTTGCGTGACCGAGCGCAATTCGGCCAATTGCTGCAAGTTCATGCCGGACTGTGCCATGGCCACACTACCGGCAAACAGCATCGTGCTTGCCAGCGCGATTTTCATCATCTTCATGGAGTGCTCCCTGGAAACCTGCGCTCACTTTGAATGCCACAGGGCAAGATGACAAGCCCATTGCTCGGGCATCGCTGCCTTTTTTGGACAAGCCGCTGTTTTGCCCTACTCTTTGCACCTCCCTGCCTGTCAAGGAATACCCATGGATACTGCCGCCACGCCCGCCGAACGCTTTGGCCTGGTGCCACAAATCGCGCTGGCACTGCTATTGGGCGCACTGATTGGCACGTTTTTGCCCGTTACAGGTTCCGCACTTTCGCTGCTGGGCAACCTGTTTGTCGGCGCGCTCAAGGCTCTCGCCCCGGTGCTGATTTTCGTACTGGTGCTCGCCGCGCTATGCCGTTTTCAGGCCGCATCCGGGCGCCATATCCGTCCGGTACTGGTGATGTATCTGGCCGGCACATTCCTGGCCGCCCTCACCGCCGTTGCGGCCAGTTTCCTGTTCCCCACCCGGCTGGAACTGAGTCTTGATGCCGCCCAGCAAGCTGCTCCGGCCAACCTGCACGAGGTGCTGATGGGGCTCTTGATGAATCTGGTCGCCAACCCGGTAGCGGCACTTGCCAATGCCAATTACATCGGCATCCTCACTTGGGCCATCCTGCTTGGCCTGGCTCTGCGCCGGGCAAAGGCACCGACCCACGAGCTGATTGGCGATTTGGCCGATGCCGTTTCACAAGTGGTGCGCTGGGTGATTCGCGCCGCCCCCGTCGGCATTCTGGGGCTGGTGGCAGGCACGGTGGCCGAAACCGGCTTTTCCGCACTGCTGGGCTATGCGCGCTTGCTGGGGGTGCTGGTGGGCTCGATGCTGTTTATCGCGCTAGTGGTCAACCCCTTGATTGTGTTCATCAAAACCCGCCGCAACCCCTATCCGCTGGTGTTCACCTGCCTGCGCGAATCGGGCATAACCGCATTTTTCACCCGCAGCTCGGCGGCCAATATCCCGGTCAACATCAATCTGGCACGCAAGCTGGGACTGAACCCGGATCTGTATTCGGTGAGTATCCCGCTGGGCGCCACCATCAACATGGCCGGTGCGGCCATCACCATCAATGTCATGACCCTGGCGGCTGCGCATACCCTGGGGATTCAAGTGGATTTTGGCTCGGCGCTCTTGCTATCGCTCGTTGCCACGCTCGGTGCCTGCGGCGCTTCCGGCGTGGCCGGTGGCTCGCTGCTGCTGATTCCCCTGGCCACCAGCCTTTTCAATATCCCCAACGAAATCGCCATGCAGGTGGTCGCCATCGGCTTCATCATCGGCGTGGTGCAGGATTCGGTAGAAACGGCGCTGAACTCCTCCACCGATATTCTGTTTACTGCTGCCGCCAATCCTGCCAACGCCTGAAAACCGCTCCAAGGGAAGGCCAGCTCGAGCCGCATGATTTTCAAACGCGCGGCAAAGGCAGCCCTCGCACGGCGTAAAACCCGGCACGGAAGTCGGCAAAACAGCCTTGCTCGATGGCTGCACGCATTTGCGCCATCAGGCGCTGGTAGTAGCGCAGGTTGTGCAGGGTGCCGAGCATCGGCGCGAGCATTTCGTTGCAGCGGTCAAGGTGGCGCAGATAGCTGCGCGAGAAGCCATTGGCGCAGGCATAACAGTCGCAGCCAGGCTCAATCGGCGCCAGGTCGTGCTCGTATTTGGCATTGCGGATGCGTACCGTGCCGCTAGCGGTGAAGAAGTGTCCATTGCGGGCATTGCGGGTGGGCATCACGCAGTCAAACATGTCCACGCCGCGCGCGACCGCTTCCACCAGGTCTTCGGGACGCCCCACGCCCATCAGATAGCGGGGTTTGTCTTCTGGTAGTTGTGGCGCGGTGTGGTCAAGCATGGCATTGCGCTCTTGCTCGGTTTCGCCCACCGCCAGTCCCCCGATGGCATAGCCATCAAAGCCAATCGACTTCAAGCCTTCTGCCGAGCGGCTGCGCAGTTCGTGATGCACGCCCCCCTGGACGATGCCGAACAAGGCGGCGTCATTGCCCTCGTGAGCACGCTTGCTGCGCTCGGCCCAGCGCAGGGACAGCTCCATCGAGCGGCGAACGATATCGGCGCTGACCGGTGCGCCATCGACCTGTACCGGCGGGCATTCGTCGAAAATCATCACGATATCGCTATCCAGCACTTTCTGGATGTGCATGGATTCTTCCGGCCCCAGAAACACTTTGCGGCCATCGGTCGGCGCGGCGAAGGTCACGCCTTGCTCCGTAATCTTGCGCCGGTGCGCCAGCGAGAACACCTGAAAGCCGCCCGAATCGGTCAGAATCGGCCCTTGCCATTTGCCAAAACCATGCAGGCCGCCGTGCGCCCTGATGACCTCAAGGCCGGGGCGCAAATAAAGATGAAAGGTATTGCCGAGGATGATTTCCGCACCCAGATCGCGGATTTGTTCGGGAAAAACCCCTTTCACCGAGCCATACGTCCCCACCGGCATGAAGGCCGGGGTTTCCACGTTACCGCGCGGGAAGGCAAGACGGCCACGACGGGCAGCGCCGTCCCGGCCAAGAAGCTGAAAAGACATGCGTGACATGCCGCGCATTATCGCATTGCCCCATACTGAATGGCCGGGCATCCAACCCGGATTAAAATGTGGGCATGTCTGAAAAGCCCTCCAAATCCCGCCTCGCCCAGTTGTTCCTGACCGGCCTTCTGACCTTGCTGCCTTTGTGGCTGACCTGGATTGTGCTGCGCTTTGTATTTGTGCTGATGTCCGATATCAGCCGCCCCTGGGTCGGGCCGATCCTGCTGGGGCTGGCGCAAGCCTCACCCGCCACGCTGGGCTGGCTGGCTGCGCCCTGGGTGCAGGCGGCGGTTGCCCTGCTGGGTACGGCGCTGGTGATCCTGCTGGTCGGTGTGCTCGCCCGGCAGGTCATCGGCCAGCGGCTGCTGCGCTGGTTTGAAAGTTTCATCGCCCGCATCCCGCTGGCCAATACCATTTACGGCAGCGCCCGCAAATTGCTGGACATCCTGCAAAAATCCCCCGACGGCACGCAGCGGGTGGTGCTGATTGACTTTCCCAGCCCGGAAATGAAGGCCGTGGGTTTTGTCACAAAAGTCATCCGCGAAGCGGGCACTGGCCGCGAGCTGGCGGCCGTTTATGTGCCAACCACACCGAACCCGACTTCCGGCTATCTGGAAATCGTGCCGGTTGAAAAAATCACCCCGACCGACTGGAGCGTGGACGAGGCGATGAGTTTCATTATTTCCGGTGGCGCGGTATCGCACGATGAAATCCCGTTTTCCCGAAAGCAATGACGTCATGGCAGGTTGAGCGCCTGCCATGAAATACGCCAATCAACGCTGCGGCCTTTGCCCGCCTTTTGCCGGACGCGCGCCCTGCCCTTCACGGCGCGGCTTTGGTGCCCGGCGCTGACCTTGTGGGCGTCCGCGGCCGGGCTTGGGCAGATGGCCTTCCAGGCGCAACGGTTTTTCCGGCTCAAACCCGCGCACGGTCTTGATTTCGATTTCGGTTTTCAAAAGTCGCTGGATTTGCCGCAGCAACGCCGCTTCTTCCTGCGCCACCAATGAAATCGCCTCGCCCTGCACGCCATTGCGGCCGGTACGGCCAATGCGGTGCACATAGTCTTCGGCCACCATCGGCAAATCATGGTTGATGACCAGTGGCAGCGCCGGAATATCCAGCCCGCGCGCCGCCACATCGGTCGCCACCAGAATACGCGTCTTGCCGGATTTGAACGCATCCAGCGCTTTTTGACGCGCCGCTTGGCTCTTGTTGCCGTGGATGGCCAGCGCCGGAAGGCCGGCTTTTTCCAGCTGTTCGGCAAGGCGATTGCAACCATGCTTGGTCTTGCCGAACACCAGCACGCGCTCGGTATGACGGGCAGCCAGAATGTCCACCAAGAGGTCACGCTTTTTATTGCCATCCACCGGATGCACGCGATGGACGATGGTGTCGGCCACGGCATTTTGCGCCGCCACCTGCACTTCTACCGGCGACTTCAGATAGTCCATCGCCAATGCTTTGATGCGCGGCTCGAAGGTGGCCGAGAACAGCAACGACTGACGCTCAGCCGGCACCCGTGCCAGGATGCGCTTGATGGCGGGCAAAAAGCCCATGTCCAGCATCCGGTCGGCCTCGTCCAGCACCAGCACTTCCACCGCATCGAGCTTGGCAGTGCCGCGCTCAAGATGGTCAATCAAGCGCCCAGGGCAAGCCACCAGCACATCCACGCCGCGCTTGAGATTGTCGACCTGCGGCTGCATGCCAACACCGCCAAACAGCAGGGTGATATTCAGGCGCAAATGACGGGCATAGGTTTTCAGATTGTCCGCCACCTGCACCGCCAGCTCGCGGGTTGGCACCAATACCAATGCGCGCGGTTTGCGCGGGCCTTTGGCCGGAGTTTGCCTGGCCAGACGTTGCAGCATCGGCAGACCGAACGCAGCCGTTTTGCCCGTACCGGTCTGTGCCCCGCCCAGCAAGTCGTGGCCTGCCAATACCTGCGGGATGGCCTGCTGCTGGATAGGCGTGGGCGTGCTGTAACCGGCTTCGGTCAAGGCGCGCAACAAGGCGGGCGAAAGCCCGAGCGATTCAAAACTCATGAAAACTCCAGTATTGGCATGCAGAAACGTTCTGCATGTTTGAAACCCGGAGCTTTCCTGCCGCGCTGCGAGATCCTGTAATGAAACACACCCGATGGGCATGGCCGCGCATGAAGGGGATGCGGAGAATGCGCCGACCTAGAGCGACAGCAACAAACTTGAGGAAAACGAACCTAACCTGCGCGAGCGCCGCCATGATACGGCAAATGACAGGCGCATTTGTCGCCAAGGTCGGATGAACGCATTGGCGTACCCCTTGCCCAACTACGCCATGATGGGTCTAGCGCCTGCTCAAGGTCTCTTGCATCCGCTTTATAACGGCTTTGGCGGAAAACCCGCTTCTTGCAGTGCTGCCACAATTTGCGCTTTGTCGGCGCTTGTTTGCACGCGGATTTGTCGCGTCCCCAAATCCGCCTCAACAACGGCCTGGGCATCCACGGCCGCCACCGCCTTTTCAATGCTGCGCACGCAAGCACTGCAGCTCATGTCATCAATCTGGAATTGCATATTTCTCTCCGCTGTAATGTGAGGCACAAGTTTAATGGCCGGACTGAGCCTATCATTAGCGCTACCCGAACCGATACAGGCCAAAGCCCGATGACTTCCCGCTTGCTTGCCCTCTTGCTGTTGATTGGCTCACCATCTGCCTTGGCGCTTGAAGAGCAAGCGATTGAATTTGACCGCCCGGGCATCGGTTTTGGCAGCCAGGTATTACCTGCCGGGGAAATGACCTGGGAGCAGGGGTTGCCAAGTTTCAGTCACGATGGTGAGAGTCGCAGCCTCAGTGCCGACAGCCTGCTGCGCATTGGCCTTGGCCGCGGTTTTGAAGTGCAGCTGGGCAGCGTCCTCTGGCAACGGCTGAGCGTACGCGAGAGTGGCCAGAAACAGCGCTGGCAAGGTGCCGGTGACAGTCATATCAGCCTGAAATATGCCTCGCCCAACAATAGCGATGCCTTTGGCTGGGGCGTGATGTTCACCCGCCAGCAGCCCACCGGTCGCGAGCCGCTGGCAAGTGATGCCGCCACCCATGAGCTTGGGCTGAGCATCACACATGCCCCTGCCGAAACGCAGAGCCTTGCCCTTTTTGCCAGCATCAGCCGCGACCGGCAAGAAAACGGCTGGCTGCTCTCCCCCAGCTACAGCCATGCCGTGAATTCACGTACCTGGGTATATGTGGAAGGCGGCATTGGTCACGGCCATCAGCATATGCGCGCTATCGGCGCCGGCATGACCTGGATGGCCAGCCCGCGTGTACAGCTCGATGCCTCCATCCTGCGCGGGCTTGATAGCCGTACCGAGGACTGGCAGGGTGGATTGGGTATCTCCATTGCCCTCAATTGAGCGCTTCTGAGGGCGGCTTGATCTGATGAAGGTAAGCACAGCTCTCTGCCCGGAAGTACAAGGCGTATAGTCGTATTTGTACTTCCACGCCCCGCAGGCTGGGGCGATAATGTCACCCGCCATCGCGCCTTACCTCAGGCGCGAGTTTGCCCATCCAGCCTGCCGGCATCATCCAACGGAACTCCAGCCATGGCCGAAACGCTCCGCCACGAAAAAACCGTGCGCCAGCTGCGCTTGCTTTCTGATGCGCTTGATACCGGGCGTCTTGGGCCGGTCAAACGCATGATCAATACGCTGTCGGCGGCGGAAATCGGCAATCTGCTGGAGTCTCTACCGCCACGTAAGCGCAGCATCGTCTGGGGCCTGGTGGATGCTGAGGACGACGGTGAAGTCTTGGTGCATGTGGGCGATGAGGTGCGCGAAAGCCTGATTGCCGAAATGGACGATGACGAGCTGGTCGCCGCCGTTGAAGACCTGGACATCGACGACCTGGCTGACCTGGTGGAAGACCTGCCGGACACGGTCATCGACGAAGTCCTGAAGTCGATGGATCGCGAAAACCGCGAACGCCTTGAGCAAGTGCTGTCCTATCAGGAAGACAGCGCAGGCCGCCTGATGAATCCGGATGTGGTGACGGTACGTGCTGATACCACGGTGGACGTGGTGCTGCGCTATCTGCGCCTGCGCGGCAAGCTGCCGGAGAATACCGACCACCTGTATGTGGTCAACAAGCGCCACCAGCTGATGGGCTGGGTGGCGCTGCAGGATCTGGTGACGGTCGATGGCGGCACCGCCATCAACCAGCTGATTGATGATGAGCTGGAATCCATCCATGTCGATGAATCCAGCGATGAAGTCGCGCGCCGCTTTTCCGACAACGACTGGGTATCGGCGCCCGTGGTCGATGATGCCAATGTGCTGCTCGGGCGTATCACCGTGGACGATGTGATCGACATCATCCGCGAACAGGCCGAGCATCAGGCGCTGTCGGCTGCGGGTCTGGATGATGAAGAAGACCTGTTCTCGCCCGTGCATCGCGCCTTCCGTCGCCGCCTGATCTGGCTGGGTGTGAACCTCATCACTGCATTTCTTGCCGCCTCGGTGGTGGACAAGTTCGAAGGCGCAATCGCCCAGCTCACCGCATTGGCAGTGCTGATGCCGATCATCGCCGGCATGGGTGGCAATGCCGGCACCCAGGTGCTGACGCTGATGGTGCGTGGCCTTGCGCTCGGGCAAATCGGCGCCAGCAACGTCCCCACCCTGATCTGGAAGGAAGTCCGCGTGGCGCTGATCAACGGCGTGATTCTCGGCATCGTGCTGGGGCTGGTGGTGCTGCTCTGGTTCCGCAGCCCGACACTGGCTGCGGTAATTGCCACGGCACTGACCCTGAACTTCTGTTTTGCTGCCCTGGGCGGCGTATTCGTGCCGGTCACGCTCAAACGCTTTGGCTTTGACCCGGCACTTGCCGGAGGCGTGATTCTCACCACCATCACCGACACCCTTGGCTTTCTCACCTTCCTCGGCCTTGCCACGCTGATTCTGCTCTGATGCCCCAATATGCCCCCAAACTTCCCGGCATCGCCATCATCGGCGGCGGGCCAGCCGGTCTGATGGCAGCCGAGACCATCCGCGCTGCGGGCATCGAGGTTGATCTGTTCGAAGCCAAAGGCTCGGTGGGCCGTAAATTTCTGATTGCAGGAAAAGGCGGGCTCAACCTCACCCACTCCGAATCACGTCCGGCTTTTGATGCCCGTTACCGCGAACGCGCCGAACAGGTGGGCAAGTGGCTGGACGCCTTCGATGCCGGGTCGCTACGCGCCTGGGCGCAAGGCTTGGGCGTTGACACCTATGTCGGCAGTTCCGGCCGGGTGTTCCCACTGGACAGGAAAGCCGCCCCCCTGCTGCGCGGCTGGGTACGTCGCCTGCGCGAAACCGGCGTGCGCTTTCATGTCCAGCATCGCTGGCTGGGCTGGGATGAGGACGGCGCGCTGCGCTTTGCCACAGCCGAAGGCCAATACCGCTGCCATGCCAAGACCACGGTGCTGGCGCTGGGCGGCGGCAGCTGGCCACAGCTCGGCAGTGACGGTGGCTGGTGCGAACTGCTTGCCGGTTGCGGTGTGGACATCACCCCCTTGCAGGCCAGCAACTGCGGTTTCGATATCGACTGGAGCGCGCATCTTGCCAGCCGTTTTGCCGGCGCGCCGCTCAAGCCCATCGTGCTTGGCTGGCAGGATCTGCACGGCCAGCCACACCGCCTGCAAGGCGAATGTGTCATCAGCGAATACGGCATTGAAGGCAGCGCGATCTATGCCGCCTCTGCCGAATTGCGCCGCCTGATTGCCCGCGATGGCAGCGCCCGGCTGCACCTTGACCTGGCGCCAGCGCGCAGCCTGGAAAAACTGCTCGAAGCCCTGAGCAAACCGCGCGGCAAACGCAGCCTGGGCGAGCATATTCGTCGGCAAACCGGGCTGGATGCGGCCAAGACTGCATTGCTGTTTGAGGTGCTGGGCAAAAACCCGGCCGATGACAGCCTGCTGCTTGCGCGCACCATCAAGCATCTGCCGCTGACGCTGAAAGCTGCGCGCCCGATGGCTGAAGCCATCAGCAGCGCCGGCGGCGTGCGCCTTGAAGCGCTGAATGATGCCTTGATGCTGGACGCCCGCCCCGGCGTGTTCTGCGCCGGGGAAATGCTGGACTGGGAAGCCCCCACCGGCGGCTACCTGCTGCAAGCTTGCTTTGCCAGCGGCCTCATCGCCGCCCGCGACGCGATAGCCTGGCAAACGCGCTGAAACTCAAAGCGTTAGGGCCGGCTATCAAATCAAGCTGACGCTGTTACAATATAATGGTTATGACACGTCGATATGCCCTCACAGATGCCCAATGGGAACGGACTAAAGACTTGCTACCCAGCAGAAGTTGAGCACTGGGTAGAGAACGGCTGACCTGCCCCTTTAGAGCCTGTTCAAGGTCTCTTAGCCGTACCACTCGAACCTAACAACAATGATGCGTTAAAGGATGAATCCGCCTGAAGAAATAAATATTGACAAGTCCAGGATATCATCTATAGTTAACCGTCTAGCGGCGCGGGAATAGCTCAGTTGGTAGAGCGCAACCTTGCCAAGGTTGAGGTCGCGAGTTCGAGCCTCGTTTCCCGCTCCACTTTTCAAAGTCCAGGCTGCTAGGGCTTCTCCAAGCCTGATAGGAGTTGACTATTGGACAAAATGCTCGATGGCTGGATGGCAGAGTGGTTATGCAGCGGATTGCAAATCCGTGTACGCCGGTTCGATTCCGACTCCGGCCTCCATCGAAAAGTTAAGCAAAGCCCTGATTTTTCGGGGCTTTTTCTTTGTCAAAAGCCAGAAAATGGCACATTATACTTTTGTTGAATCTACAAATGAGGGTAACCTGCCCCTTTAGCCGCGCCAATTGAATCCAGGTGTAAGGTTGCGGGTGTTAATGGTTTCAATTCCCGGATTGGAAGGAGGCACTATGGGTCAGGTACTCCATGCACGTGCTACCAGGGTAGAGGCAAGCCGCCTGCAATACAAGAAAGGCCAAAGCGCTTGAGAGCGCTGGCCAAGCATTATGGCATCAATCCCAAAACGGTGGGCAAACCGCTAAACACTACGCAAGTGTCGGGGCTTTCCTTTGCCAAAGGGAGGTTGCCCGCGCCAGTAGCGAATGAGCAGCCAGGCTGTCAACATCCCGCCCAAATGTGCAAAGTGTGCAATCCCTGGCACACTGCCGGTAAAGCCCGCAAACAGGGCAAAGCCAGCCATCAATAGCACGGCGATCTTGGCTGGAATGAAAAACGGTATTGGGAAAATCATGATTTTTTGCTTGGGAAAGACCATGCCGAAGGCCAATACCAATCCCAACACGCCGCCCGAAGCACCGATTGTGGGGTAAGCGGACTCGCCGTTGGACATCATCCACCAGCCCACGGCCAACTGGCATACCCCCGCACCGACGATACAAAGCAGGTAAAACCAGGTAAATCGTTTCTTACCCCAGACTTGTTCCAATACCGAGCCAAACATGAACAGTGCCAGCATATTGAAAAACAAGTGGAAAAAGCTGCCATGCAGGAAGCCATAGCTCAACAGCTGCCAAGGCAGAAACGACCATGGGCTGAACTCTGCCCCCAGCGGCCAAAGCATGAAGGGCGCCATTCGGGCATCCCCCAATAGATATTGGAGGATGAACACCACCACCGTGGTAATCAGCAAGGTTTTCGTTGCGGGAGGAAGGCGGCTGAACATGATGATTCCTGAAAGCGAGGCTATGATAGCCTGATGTCGCACTCAGATACGTATTCACTTCCGCGCACCGCATTTGCTCCGGAATCTATCGCCGAAGCTTTGGCACAGCATGGCGCCTGCCTGATTGAAGGTTTTCCAGCGCCCGGAGATTCCGAGCAGTTACGCACAGACTTGCAACATCTTGCAGCAGAAGGACAACTAAAACCCGCCGCAATTGGCCGCGCAGGCAACCATCAGGAGCGCACTGATCTCCGAGGCGACAATACCCTCTGGCTTGATGATCCCCGCTGTGGCGGATCTGCAAGAGAATATCTCACACAGCTCGACACACTCCGCTGCGCACTCAACCGACTCCTGTTTCTGGGCTTGAAAGAAGTTGAGGCGCACTATGCGCTATATTCACCGGGCACACGCTACACCCGGCACCGTGACCGTTTTCGCGATAGCGATGCTCGGGTCGTCACTCTGGTGAGCTACCTCAACCCGGAGTGGCAGACAGACGATGGGGGGCAATTACGCCTGTACAGAAATGAAGGTCATATCGACGTTTACCCCCATATCAGCACGTCCTTATGCTTTTTGAGCGAGCTGGAACACGAAGTACTTCCCACCCACAGAGACAGACTCAGCATTGCGGCCTGGCTGCGCCGATAAAATCCGTTTACTTGACAACCCGCAAATGGGCACGCTTGGAGGTAGGAGTCGGGCTGTTCGATGGCGGCTCATCACCACTATCATCAGAAGGAATTGAAACAAGTTTTGTTGCTGCCACAGATTTATCATCTGTTGCTGACGACGAAGAGCCTGTGTCCGCTTCGGATTCATCACTGACATCCAAATCAGGCGGCAGCCCCATCCCCTGCCCGGTCTCACGCGCATAAATCGCCAGCACCGCGCCTACCGGCACAAATACCTCATGGCTGACACCGCCAAAGCGAGCATTGAAGGTGATGTATTCATTGCCAAGGCTGAGCATGTGCACTGCGCGTTCGGCGATATTCAGCACCACCTGCCCATCCTTGATGGTATGCGGTGGCACGTGCACGCCTTTGAAGTTGGCATTGACCAGCAGGTAGGGCGTCATGCCGTTATCGCTGATCCATTCGTGCATGGCACGCAGCAGATACGGCCTTTGGCTGGTCATCTCCGGCATATCACTCATGCCCATCCCTCGTCTTGCAAAGCAGTGGCGGACATCATTCCGGGATTTCACGCAGCTTCTTTTCTTCTTCGGTCAAGCTGCGGAGAAAACCGGGATTGCGGAAAATACGATTGCCATATTCCTCGATTGCCTTGGCGCCGTCCCTGGGCAGCGGAATCCCCAGCGCCTCCAGGCGCCAGATAATCGGTGCCATGGCGCAGTCGGCCAGGCTCATTTCGGTATTGAGATAGAACTTGCTGGCCTTGAATACCGGCACTGACTGCACCAGCAGTTCAGTCAAACGCTTGCGCGCCGCCGTAGCTTGTGCCTTGTTGCCTAGTTGCATCGCCTGCACTTGCGGCACCCAGTCGTGCTCGATGCGCAGCATGGCAAGGCGCAGGCGGGCACGGGCAATCGGCTCAATCGGCATCAGCGGCGGATGCGGATAACGCTCATCCAGATATTCACTGACCACACTTGCCGAATACAGCACCAGATCACGTTCAACCAGGGTAGGAAGCGAATGATAGGGGTTCAGATCCATCAGGTCTTCCGGTGGCCGCATCGGATCGACCGGAATGAAGTCATAGCTTACGCCCTTGGCCGCCAGCACCAGGCGGATACGATGCGAGAGCACATCATCCACACCGGAAAACAGCGTCAGATTGTTTCGTATTCTGGAACTGACTGACATCATCACTGCTTGACTCCTTTGACCTTATCCACCGCGCCAGATATCAGCACGCATGATACGCGACGCGAGCCATCAGGCTCGCGTCGGATTTCCATCAATGTACATCCTTCCAGTATTCACGCTTGAGCAACCAGGCAAAGAAGGTGAAGACTGCGAGGAAAAGCAGCACCCAAATGCCCAATTGCTGGCGCTTGAGAATCACCGGCTCACCGGTATAAGCCAGGAAAGCGGTGATATCACGCACCACCTGGTCAAACTCCTCGGCACTCAGACGGCCTGCCTGGGTGACCACCATGCCAGTCACCGGGCGTTCGCCGGTTTCATCCAGCATGCCGTACTGCGGATGTTGCAGGCCTTGCAGCTCCCACAACACATTCGGCATCGAGGCGTTCGGGAAGATGGTGTTGTTCCAGCCCAGCGGGCGGGTATCGTCCAGGTAGAACGACTTCAGATAGCTGTAAATCCAGTCATCACCACGTACGCGGGAAATCACCGACAAATCCGGCGGCGCCTTGCCGAAGAATTCCTCGCCAAGTTTCGGGTCGATGCCGGTATTGATGTTTTCACCCATCTGGGTATCGCTGTTGAAGATCAGGTTTTCCTTGACCTCTTCTTCAGTCAGCTCCAGGTCCTCGGCCATGCGCGAGTAACGCTGGTATTTCAGCGAATGGCAGCCGGCACAGTAGTTCATGTAGTACTTGGCACCACGCTGCAGCGAGGCTTTGTCGCTCAGGTCAATACCCGCGTGCATCAACGGCACATCATCTGCCGCCTGTACCGTACCGGCAAAACCAATGGCGGCAACCAGTGCAAGCAGCGCATTACGAATCAACATATTCATTATCAGTGCCCCCCCGTAACGCGCTCGGGGACGGGTTTGGTCTTGTCCCATTTGCTCCAGATTGGCATGGTCAGGAAGAACAGGAAGTAATACACCGTCAGGATGCGGCCAATGACTTCTTCTTTCGGATCGGTACCGGGGCCGCCGCCAATCTTGCCCAGCCACAGGAAGGCGATGGCAAACAGGATCAGCAGTGTCCACGACAGCCAGCCGCGATAGCGGTAGGACTTGACCGGCGACTTGTCCAGCCACGGCAGCAGGAACAGCACTGCGATCGCGCCACCCATCACCAGCACGCCCCAGAGCTTGATGCCGAAGAATGAAGGCACCACGCGCAACATGGCGTAATACGGGGTGAAATACCATACCGGCTTGATGTGCGGCGGCGTCACCAGCTCGTTGGCCGCAGTGAAGTTGTCATGCTCCAGGAACCAGCCACCAAAGGCCGGCACGAAGAAGATGATGAATGCGGCCACCATCAGGAAACAGCCAACAAAGAAAGTGTCCTTGACGGTGTAATACGGATGGAACGGAATGCCATCGGCCGGTGCGGTCGGCGACCAGCGGTTGCCCTTCGGACCCTTCTTGATTTCAACGCCGTCCGGGTTATTGGAGCCAACTTCATGCAGCGCCCCCAGGTGCAGCACGACCAGCAGCAGCAGCACCAGCGGCAGGGCAATCACATGCAGGGCAAAGAAACGGTTCAAGGTGGCATCGGAAGGATTGTAGTCACCCATAATCCACTCGGTCAGGCCACCGCCGATAACCGGCACCGCACCGAACAGCGAGATGATGACCTTCGCACCCCAGAACGACATCTGTCCCCAGGGCAGCACATAACCCATGAAGGCTTCAGCCATCAGCACCAGGTAAATCAGCATGCCGAGAATCCACACCAGCTCGCGCGGCTTGCGGTAGCTGCCGTACATCAGGCCACGGAACATGTGCAGATACACCACCACAAAGAACAGAGAAGCGCCAGTGGAGTGCATATAGCGGATCAGCCAGCCCCACTCGACATCGCGCATGATGTATTCGACCGAGTCGAACGCTTCCTTGGCGCTGGTCTTGAAGTGCATGGTGAGGAAAATGCCGGTCAGAATCTGGTTGACCAGCACCACCATCGACAGCACGCCGAAGATGTACCAGATGTTGAAGTTCTTAGGCGCATAGTAATGCGTCATATGCTTGCGGTAGAACGGCATGAAGCCGGGCGCACGCTCGTTGAACCAATCCATCAGGTTATGGGTGATTTGCATGATCTTGGACATGACTTATGCGCCCCCCTGTGGTTCGATACCGATCACCAGGGTTTCATCGTCCTGGAAGTGATACGGCGGCACCGGCAATGCCAGCGGTGCAGGCTGCGCGTGATACACGCGCCCGGCGATATCGTACTTGGACTTGTGGCAGGGGCAGAAATAACCGCCCTTCCAGTCCGGGTCAAAAGCCTGCGGCTTGACTTCGGGGATGAACTGCGGCGCACAGCCCAGGTGGGTACACACACCGACCAGCACCAGGATTTCCGGCTTGATCGAGCGATGCTGGTTCTTGGCGAATGCAGGTGTCTGGTCGGCGTTGTCCGAATCCGGGTCAACCACCTTGGTATTCATGTCCGGCAGCGTCTCAAGCATGGCCTGGCTGCGGCGCGCGATAAAAATCGGCTGACCACGCCAGATCACTTCGACCTGCTTACCTACTTCGATATCCGATACCGAGCGGATCACCGGCGCACCGGCCAATTTGGCCCGGGCACTGGGATTCCAGCTCTTGATGAACGGAACTGCGGCAAAACCGGCACCGACAGCGCCCACCACAGCGGTGGTTGCGGTCAGAAACCGGCGACGACCCGGATCAACCGGGGGATGAATTTCATCGTGGGCCATTCGGCACTCCGATTGTTGTTGCTGGCGATTAGCTGGCAACCAAGCCGCTTGGGCGAGCTCGGTCACAAAGGCGACAAAGTGTAACGGAAGCTGAAAGCGCGGGACAATGACCTGGCGCAAATTTGCAGCAAAAAAGCATGATTTCTACAGCTCAAAACCCGTTTTCAAGCATTACAAATGCTTGCTCCTGTTGCCAGCAGGCACTCATAACCTGTTCAAGGCCTCAACGCCGCTCGGCGCGATAACGGTCGGCCAGCACCCGTACGCGCTCCACATAGCGGCGGGTTTCGTTGTAGGGCGGCACGCCCTTGTAGCGGTCCACTGCGCCCTCCCCGGCGTTGTAACCGGCAGATGCCAAGGTCAGGTCACCATTGAAGCGGCGCAACAGCCAGGCCAGATAGCGCACGCCGCCATCAATGTTCTGGCGCGGGTCAAAGGCATTGGTGACGCCAAAACGGCGCGCGGTCGCAGGCATCAGCTGCATCAGACCCTGTGCACCGGCGCGTGAGAGCGCATTGGGGTTATAGGCCGACTCTGCATGCATGATGGCGCGGATAATCGCCTCATCCACCCCGTGCCGACGTGCAGCCTCGGCAATCTCGGCCTGATAGGCATTGGTATTCAGGCGCAGCCGCCCGAAGTTCACCCCGGGCTGTGCAGCACAGGCATAGCAGGTTTCGATGAAACTGTAAGGCGTGGTTTTGATGGCCGCCGCAGCCACGCCCTGGGGGCGCTGGTTGGTGGAATAGGTCACGCCATTGACCGTGTAGGTATAGATTTGCCCGGTTACCCGACGCCCGCCTCCGGGCGTGGATGACACGCTGGAGTTTGCAGGTCTGGCAGCCGTGAGTGGCTGTATCGTTGCTGGCGGCGCGCTCACCGGCTCGGGCTTGATGCTGGCCGCAGCCGCACTGGCCACCGGGCGCCAACTGGCAGCAGGCTGCCGGGTATAACTCGCCACTGCCTGGCAGTTGGCGCCGCGCACCCGCTTGTTGGAATAACTGCGCGTGCCATCCGGGCTATCGCAGCGGTACAGCGTGCCTGCCAATGCGCTGTCCGCGCCCAGCAAGGCCATGCCTGCACATATCCACAAGATTGCCGCTCGCATCGCTTTCCACCCGAAATTCTGTTCCAACAGGAACATTACCCGTACACTTGTCACACTTTATCACCTTTTTCACACCCGGCCCGGAATCCGCACCGTGCCCCGGACAACGCCATGACCGACCGTATCCCGCTCGCCGTGCTTGACGGCACTTCACCCCGCCCTACCCCTAGCCAGCCCACCGGCAAGCTGTTCATCCAGACCCACGGCTGCCAGATGAACGAATACGACTCCTCGCGCATGGCCGATGTGCTGGCCGAGCACGAGGGACTTGTGCTGACCCAGAATGCCGAAGAAGCCGACGTGATTCTGGTCAACACCTGCTCCATCCGCGAAAAGGCGCAGGAAAAGGTGTTCAGCCAACTGGGACGCTGGCGGCAACTGAAAGAAAATGGCCGCAATGTCATCATCGGCGTCGGCGGCTGCGTGGCCTCGCAGGAGGGCGAAGGCATCATCAAGCGCGCGCCATTCGTGGACCTGGTGTTCGGCCCGCAAACCCTGCACCGCCTGCCGGAGCTGATCCGCGCGCGCCGCCAATCCGGCAAGGCGCAGGTGGATATTTCCTTTCCGGAAATCGAAAAATTCGACGCCCTGCCCGAGCCGCGCGCCGAAGGCCCGACCGCCTTCGTCTCCATCATGGAAGGGTGTAGCAAATATTGCAGCTTCTGCGTGGTGCCCTATACCCGTGGCGAGGAAGTCAGCCGTCCGTTTGAGGATGTACTGGTGGAAGTGGCGCAACTGGCCGCCCAGGGCGTGGGCGAAATCAACCTGCTCGGCCAGAACGTCAACGCCTACCGCGGGCCGATCAGTGAGTCCGAGGAAACCGCCGACTTGGCACTGCTGATCCGCGCCATTGCCGAAATCGACGGCGTGGAGCGTATCCGCTTTACCACCTCGCATCCGCTGGAGTTTTCCGATTCGCTGATTGAGGCCTACCGCGATGTGCCCAAGCTCGCCAATTACCTGCACCTGCCGGTGCAGTCCGGCAGCGACCGCATTCTGGCCGCGATGAAACGCGGCTATACCGCGCTGGAGTTCAAGCAGAAAGTGCGCAAGCTGCGCGCGGTGCGCCCGGATATTTCCATCAGCTCCGACTTTATCGTCGGCTTCCCCGGCGAGAGCGATGCGGACTTTGAAAAAACCATGAAACTGATTGAGGATGTCGGTTTTGACCAGTCTTTCAGCTTCATCTACTCACGCCGCCCCGGCACCCCGGCCGCCGACCTGCCCGATGATGTCAGCGAGGCTGAAAAACACGCCCGGCTCTCGCGCCTGCAAGCGCATATCAATGCACATTCCTTCGAGATTTCCAGGTCGATGGTCGGCAGCACCCAGCGCATCCTGGTCACTGGCCGCTCAAAGAAAGACGCCAATGAACTAACCGGCAAAACCGAGAACATGCGTCAGGTGAATTTCCCCGGCCCGGCACGCCTGATTGGTCATTTCGTTGATGTAGTGATTACCGAAGCGATGCCCAATTCACTGCGCGCCCGCGTGGCGATTGCCGACTAAGTTACCACCGATGCAGTAGCCTTGGTATCTTGCCAGTCGCGGGCATCATTCAGTCTTCGCGCCTGGCAAGATAAACCTCATCATCAAACGTGGCGCACCATTGCGGGCGATAAGTAACCACCAGCGCCATCACCCCGCCGGTAAAAAAGCCTTCTGCAAACGACAGCGGAATCGCGGCGGCAAGATAGGGCATGGCATTGCCGCCCAGCAGATGCGTGCCAAGGGCTTTGGCGAATATCGACACCGACATCGCCATGATGGCGGCAAAAAAGCCATTGCCCAGTACATAAATCAAAATATGGGCGGGCAGCTTCCGCACCAAAAGCCCCATGCCGACCGTGACCGCAACCGGCAGGGCATCGTTGACGAGAAAATCCGCCCCCCAGCCCAGCCAGACCCGCCCCAGCACCGCCCAGGCGGCGCTGACGCAGGCCAGTGCCAGCAGTGCAAAACGCGCGCCAAACATCAAGGTAGCGATGGAGGCCCCCAAAAAGTGCAGATTCACCCCCAGCACCGCCTGCGTGCCCAGGCCGCGCATCAAAATCATCACCGCGATGAAAATGGCGAAAATCCGCTGCGCCTCGCTATCACCCTGCACCTTGTACCAGGGCAGGCGCACGACCGCCCACAGCAGAACCAGTACCGCAAGCCCGGTGCTGAGCCACTGTAGTTCCGGCGATAGCGGCAAGGGCGTGGGTATTTTCATTGCGGGCGAGCATCGACAAGGCCAATGCCGGTACGCACTTCAAAAAGTTCCGGGAAAAATGTCAAATCCAGCGCGCGCTTCAAGAAATCCACCCCCGATGAGCCGCCGGTGCCGGGCTTGAAGCCGATAACGCGCATCACCGTGCGCATATGCCTAAAGCGCCAGATCTGGAACTGGGTTTCCAGATCTACCAAGTCCTCGCATAGCGCATATTCGCGCCAGAAACGGTCGGTATCCTGATAGATATTGGCAAACACCGGCAAAAGCTCGGCATCAAATACATGGGCTTTTGCCACATCCCGCCCCAGCAGCGACTGCGGCACCGCATGTCCCCAGCGCGCCAGATAGCGCAGGAACTCGTCATACAGGCTGGGAGCGTTCAGCACCTCGGAAAGCCGTACATGCGCGCCCTCATCATGCGCAAACACCTTCACCATCGCCGCATTCTTGTTGCCCAGCAAAAATTCGATTTGCCGGTATTGCAGCGACTGGAAGCCACTGGAAGGGCCCAGCACATCGCGGAACTGCATGTATTCGGCAGGGGTCAATGTCTCCAGCACCGACCACTGCGAGATCAATTGCTCCAGCACCCGCTTGCAGCGCGCTGCCACCTTGCCAAACTGCCACACCCGGTCGTGGCGCAGATGCTCAATGGCAGCAGTCAATTCATGAATCAGGAGCTTCATCCACAGCTCGGAAGTCTGATGCTGGATGATGAACAGCATCTCGTCATGATGCGGCGGGTTTGACAGCGGCTGTTGCGCCGAGAGCAACGTGTCCAGATCCAGATAGCCGCCATAGGTCATGCGCCCGGACAAGTCCACATGAATCCCGCCTTCCAGCTCGCGTTCGTTGTTTTGTTGGCTCATGCGCAAGATTGTAAGCCCGCGCCTGTGTCACAGCCATCCACTCCGGCCATTGCGACCGCAGTGGCAATGAAAACGGCGGGACTTGCCCGCCGTTTCCATGATTGCCATTAGTGCCGCAATCAGAACTTCATGCTGATGCCGGTAAAGAAGTAACGGCCAGCCTGATCATAACCACCGGGGGCATTACCGTTGTTGGAGAGGGTATTCCCCACCATCGGCGGTGCCTTGTCGGCGATGTTGTTCACGCCCACCGTCCAGTCCACCGAACCCAGCGAGACAGTGCCGGACAGGTCAAGATAATTGGCCGAGGACAGCTTGTGACCATTGCCGACCACCAGGGTATCGGTGTCCAGCTTGGCGCCGGTGACAGCATCGACATAGTCCATCGCGCCGATATGCCGCCAGCGCAGGCCGACCCGGTAGCGATCCAGCGAGAAGCCGATATTGGCGATATGCCGCCATTTCGGCATCTGGCAGGAGGCATTGACCTTGCCCGCACAGTCATACTTGGTGTTGACCATCAGCGGCAGGTTGTCATATTCGGCCTTCAGCACCCGGGTGCCGGTAAAGCTGGTGGACAGGCGGCCACCCAGCACATTCCAGCCATAGGCGACGGTGAAGTCCAGGCCACGATGGTGCGACTTACCGAAGTTGCCGCTCATGTTGTTGACATAGCCGGAAGTTTCCGGGCTGGAGCCCAGCCACAAATCGCCATTGGCGCTGCGCTTGATTAAGCCGCACAGCTCCGGGTTGCCTGTTTGTGCACACAGGTTGAGGATGGTTTGCGCACCCACCGTGCCGATGCGATCTTCCATCTTGATGTCATACACGTCCAGGCTGATGTCCAGGTTTTCCAGCGGCGTGGCGGCCACACCAAAGGTCCAGGTCTTGGCCTGTTCCGGGCTGAGGTTGAGATTGCCACCAATGAACTGGTTGTACTGGCCGGCCGGGCTGGCACTAATATTGCCGTACTGCGCAGCCGTCACGCCCATCAGCGCACACTGCGCCTGCGACAGAGCCGGATTGCTGCCGGAGCAGGGGTCTTCGCCATTGAACAGGGCAATGCGGTTGCTGGCATACAGCTCGCCAACACTGGGTGCACGGATCGCCTTGTTATAGCCGCCACGCAGGCGGAACATGCCGAAGTCGGCATTGGCACCGATTTTCCAGGTATCGGCGCGGCGCTTGGCATGGCTGTAATCGGACATGCGATAACCCAAGTCCAGCGACAGGTTCTTCAGGAAGCCGTCTTCACTGGCCACCAGCGGAATCGCCGATTCCATGAACAGCTCGCGCACGGTGATGTCGCCGGAAAGCGGCAGGCTGGGACCACCGGAGCCGGTGAAGTTGCCTGCGGCCATATTGCTGTCGGCGGCATAGTCATAGCTTTCCTTGCGCCATTCATAGCCGACCACCAGCTTGACCGGGTCATGCTGGGCACTGGCAAAGCCAAAGCCAAGGTTGCCGCTGACATAGCCGTTCAGCACGGCCATCGAGGTGCTGGTGCGCGACATGCCGACGCCTTCCAGTGCCTTGGCGGCGTCTACCGTCACCATGCCCGGCTGCCAGACGTTATACGGAATGCAGCCGGTGAAGGAGCCAGCCGGACAGCCCAGCAGTGCTGCTTCCACCCGGTCGCTCAGGAAGTCGCCACGCGCGGTCTCGGTGTTTTCGGTACGGCCAAACACATAGGCAGCGTTATAGCTCCAGTCTTCATTGATATCGCCTTCCACCCCGCCGACGATGCGCCAGGAGCTGGTGCTGTGGGCAAAGTTACGCGGGCCGCCTTCCACATTGCGCTTGCCGACATAAATTTCCACCGGAGCCGTAGCATCCAGGGCAAGGTCGCTACACATGGTGTTGAGCAGCGGGTTGCTGCAATCCAGAGTCAGCGCCTGACCGAAGAAAGTACCGGACTCGGCCACCTGGATGCTGCTCTTGCGGTTGATATACATCAGCTCGGCATACGGGCGGAAGTAATCATTCACCTCATAGCGCACCGCCGCGCCAAAGTTGTAGCGGGTATCCGGACGCTGGTAGTAATTGATTGGCGCATAGTTGTAAAACTCGCCAATACCCGCAGTCCATTTCTTGGCGGTTGCATCGTAATGCGCGGCATAACCTGCACCAGCCAGCGTATCGGCGCCATCATAGATAAAGAAGTTGGGATTGGCCGCCGTTGCCGAGCCGCCGCAGCCCTTGCCCGCTGCATTCAGCGCACAGGAAGAATAGTCACGTTCACCCTGGAACAGCGCCTCGTTCTTGCGCCAGGACAGCCAGGCCATGGCATGACCGCGGCCATCGCCGAACTTGCCACCCAGCGCCACGTCGATATTGCGCGAGAAGCCGTCAAAACCCGAATCGCCCTTGGGATACTCAAAGCCACGCTTGTCCATCAGCCCCTGGATATAGCTGTTGTCATTCCTGTGCCGGTAAGCCGACATCCCGGCGCCGAGGCTCACCCCCTCAAAATCGGTGTCGAGGATGAAGTTCACCACACCGGCGATGGCATCGGAGCCATACACGGCCGAAGCGCCACCGGAAAGCAGGTCCACACGCTTGATCAGCGCCGCGGGCACGATGGAAATATCGCGGTCTTCATTGGTGCCTGGAGGCAGGCGCTGGCTGTTCACCAGGGTTAGGGTGCGACCTGCGCCCAGTGAGCGCAAATCGACCGTGGGATAACCCGTTGCGCCGTTATTGTCGAACGAGTCAAAGCTGAGCGACATCTGCGGATACTGGTTAACCAGGTCTTCAGCGCGGGTCGCGCCGGTCTGCGCAAAGGCTTCCTGCTCGATTTCCGAAACCGGGCTGGACGCTGTCATGGTCTGGCTTTGAATGCGGGTGCCGGTCACCTGGATGGTGTCAAGGGTCTTGGCATCTTGTTGCGGCTGCTCCTGCGCCATCGCCGCACCAGCAAAGCCGCCGGTAGTCAGCAGGGCAAGAAGTACCGCGTCACGCAATTTGTTGCTTTTGAGGTTCATACGGAAATCCATCCTCAAGTTGGGTTTCAGGAGATATTTGGCGCAAGGCCGGAACCGACATTAACGCAAGTTGAACAAATTTTGCACGCCATTCATGAGCTTTTCATCAAGTTATTGATTTGAAAATGCATTCAGGTTTCGCCCCTGAAACCTGAATAGCGGACATCCCCCATTCAGCTTTTGTCTTTGCGCGAAAACCCGGCCTGCATGCGGCACTGCGCAACGGAACTTTACATGGCAATGGTTATCATCTCCGGCGCTTCTCAACATGGATGCGTCAATGACAATCACGGCACAGTTCCAAATCGAACATCTGCAATATCTCTCCCCGGATGGCGAGCTGGTCGCTCCGCTGCCCGAAGCGGTCAAAGACCCCACCAAGCTGGTATCACTTTTCAAGCAAATGCTGTTTGTGCGCACTTTCGACGGCAAGGCCATCGCCTTGCAGCGCACCGGCAAGCTCGGCACTTATGCTGCCAGCCTGGGGCATGAGGCCACCCATGTGGGTATCGGCGCTTCGATGCGGGCAGAAGACGTGTTCGCCCCCAGCTATCGCGAATACGGTGCGCAGTTCATGCGCGGGGTGAAGCCGCGTGAGGTATTGCTGTACTGGGGTGGTGACGAGCGCGGCAACGATTTTGAAGTGCCGCGCCATGACTACCCCTGGTGCGTGCCGATTTCCACGCAAATGCTGATGGCCGCAGGGGCGGCGCTGGCTTTCAAGCTGCGTGGCGAAGACCGGGTCGCGGTGGCCTGCTGCGGCGATGGCGGCTCGTCCAAAACCGATTTCTATGCCGCAGTCAATTCCGGCGGTGCCTATCAACTGCCGCTGATTTTGTGCGTCATCAACAACGGCTGGGCGATTTCGGTGCCGCGCAAGGCGCAGACCGGCGCTGAAACCCTGGCACAAAAAGGCATTGCCGGTGGGCTTTACTGCCTGCAAGTCGATGGCAATGACCTGATTGCCGTACTCGAAGCCATGCGCCGCGCTAACGAGCGCGCCCGCAGCGGCAAGGGCGCCAGCGTAATTGAGTTCCTCACCTATCGCCTGCACGACCACACCACCGCCGATGATGCCCGCCGCTACCGCGACGAGGCCGAAGTCAACGATGCCTGGGGGCGCGAGCCGTTTATCCGCCTGCGCAACTATCTCACCGGGCTTGGCCTTTGGGATGAGGCACAGGAGAAAGCCTGGCTTGAGGAATGCGCAGCGCGCGTGGATGCGGAAATCAACGCCTATCTGCAAACCCCGGTACAGCCGGTAGAGGCGATGTTCGACCATCTCTACGCCGATATGCCGCTGGACCTGCAACGCCAGCGCACTGCCGCCATTGCCCGGGAGCAACACGCATGAGCACCGCAACGCCGATTACCCTGATTGAGGCCATCACCCAGGCGCTGGCGCATGAAATGCGCAACGACCCTTCAGTGGTGGTGCTGGGTGAAGACGTGGGCGTCAATGGCGGCGTGTTCCGCGCCACCGCCGGCTTGCAGCAGACCTTTGGTGCCGAGCGCGTTTTGGACACGCCGCTGGATGAAACCACCATCGCCGGGCTCACCGTCGGCATGGCCTCGCAGGGGATGAAGCCGGTCGCCGAGGCGCAGTTCGACGGCTTTGTTTATCCGATGGTGGACTTCATCGTCTGCCACGCCGCGCGCATGCGCTACCGTACCCGTGGCCGCCTGAGCTGCCCGATGGTGCTGCGCGTGCCCTGGGGCGGCGGTATCCGCGCCCCGGAGCATCACAGCGAGGCCAACGAGTCCATCTTCACCAATGTCCCCGGCCTGCGCGTGGTGATGCCCTCCAGCCCGCAGCGCGCCTATGGCCTGCTGCTGGCCGCTATCCGCGACCCGGACCCGGTGATTTACATGGAGCCCAAGCGCATCTATCGCCAGTACAAGGAGCATGTGCCGGACGATGGCGAGGCGCTGCCACTGGATGTGTGCTTCGTGCTGCGCGATGGCAGCGATATCACCCTGGTCACCTGGGGTGCGCAGGTGAAGGAAACCCTGGAAGCGGCAGAAAAACTCGCCGCCGAGGGCATCAGCGCCGAAGTGATTGATGTGGCCACGCTGACGCCGCTGGACTTTGACACCATCGCCGAGTCGGTCGCCAAAACCGGTCGCTGCGTGATTGTTCACGAGGCCGCCAAAACCGCCGGTTTTGGCGCGGAAATCGCCGCACGGGTGGCCGAAGAATGCCTGTTTGACCTGCTCGCGCCAGTGGAGCGCGTCACCGGCTATGACACCCATATCCCGCTGTTCCGGCTGGAAATGAAGTTCCTGGTCAGCGTGGACAAAATCGTCGAGGCCGCCAAACGCAGCATGGCATATCGCTGAAATCCCCTCTTTCGGAAAACATCATGAGCAAAAAAATCTTCAACCTGCCCGACCTGGGCGAAGGCCTGCCCGATGCCACCATCGTCGAATGGCATGTCAAGGAGGGCGACATCATCCGCCTGGACGACAACCTGGTCTCCATGGAAACCGCCAAGGCGGTCGTCGATGTGCCCTCGCCGGTCAGCGGCAAGGTGCTGCGACTGGCAGGCGCAGCCGGTGATGTTATCGTCACCGGCCACTGGCTGGCCGAATTTGAAATGGACATGTCCATGCCGCAACGCGCCGAAGGCCAGGACACCGGCCACCATCACGGCGGCAGCGCGCCGCCGCCTGCGGCAACGCCCGAGCCTGCGGCAAAACCCGAAAAGGCCGATGCAGGCACCGTAGTCGGCGCCATGCAGGTGGGTGATGCCGTCATCACCGAAGCGGCCGTGGCCTCCGGCGGCGTGAAGGCCGTCCCGGCAGTGCGCGCTACCGCCCGCAAGCTGGGCGTGGATTTGAGCCGCGTACGCCCCACCGGCGTGGACGGCACGGTCACCATGCAGGATGTCAAAGCTGCCGCCGCCAATCCGGCCTTGCTGCAAGCTACAGCGCCTGCTGCGGCAGCACCGGCCGTTGCCACAGCCGCCCCAATAGCCGCGCAGCGCAGCACCCTCTCGCAAAGCGGCAAACCGATGCGCACCCAACCGCCGGGCGTGGCCGTGACCGGCCAACCGGAACAGCTCAAGGGCGTGCGCCGCAATATGGCGCGGGTCATGGCCGATGCCCATGCCCATGTCGTGCCCACCACCCTGGTGGACGATGCCGACCTGCACGCCTGGATTGGCAAACAGGACATCACCGCCCGCCTGATCCGCGCCATCGTCGCCGCCTGCCGCGCCGTGCCTGCACTCAATGCCTGGTTCGATGGCGAAAAACTCAGCCGCACCCTGCACCCGCATGTGGATATCGGCATCGCCGTGGACACCGAAGACGGCCTGTTTGTCCCGGCCCTGCGCAATGCCGACATGCTCGATGCCCAGGGCGTGCGCGCCGCCATCCAGCGCCTGCGCGCACAGGTGGAAGAACGCAGCATCCCGGCCAGCGAGCTGACCGGCTATACCATCAGCCTCAGCAATTTCGGCATGTTCGCAGGCCGCTACGCCACCCCGGTGGTCGTACCGCCGTGCGTGGCCATCATCGGCGCCGGCAAACTCTCGCATGATGTGGTCGCCGTGATGGGGGGCATCGAAGTGCACCGCCGCCTGCCGATTTCGCTGACCTTTGACCACCGCGCCGCCACCGGCGGTGAGGCTGCACGCTTCCTGAAAGCCCTGCTGGACGATTTGGCGCTGCCGAATTAAGCAAGCCCTGCCCCTACACGCAATCGCAAGCCTGTCACCCTGCGCGTAGTCGCTTAGGTCTCTTTGGTGGAAGTTCCAAGAGATTCTGCGGCTGCGCTACGCTTGCGCAGAATGACAGGTCGTTTTTTCAGCTTCGACAAACCCCTGTCGCCTTGCGCAAGCCACACCCACAACCTGTCACCCTGCGCGTAGTCGCAGGGTCTATTCAAAAGCCTCTGGAAGATTCTGCGACTACGCTGCGCTTGCGCAGAATGACGGCTGATTTTGCTGTTGCCATTGCTTTTGACTTTCCGCCCTGTTCGGACGCGCCGAGTACCGCAGCGGCCAATGGAAACAAGGCAGGGCATGTTTGAGCGCAGCGAGTTTGCCCTGCCGCCATTTGACGCGAGGAACGCAGGGCACCTTGCGTAGCAAGGCGCGGTAGCCAGGGCTGGTTTCTTTGCCTCCTTTCTTTGCCAGCAAAGAAAGGAGGTGCGCCGCCGGGCGCAGTCCCGGCATTGAACACACATCGGAAACCCCAGAAGATTCTGCGACGGCGCTTACGCTTGCGCAGAATGACGATTGATTTTTAGACCCGTCACCCTGCGCGTAGTCGCAGGGTCTGCTCAAAAGCCTCTGGAAGATTCTACGACTACGCTGGCAGCTTGCTTCTTGCTGGCTTCTCCAGCCTCCTGATGCCGCGTCACATGACACGGCGCTTCGCAGCCATTACGACGGCTCTTGAGCAAAATACGCCAGCGCATCAGCCAGCGCCTGCGGTGTTTGCCCATCGGCCAGCACAAAGTCCTGCCCCAAGCCCTGCGTGTTGCCTGCTTTAAGTGCCGCCACACACTGCCCGGCCTCTTTGGGAGAATCAAAGCCACGGCTTTGCAGCAGCAATACATCGCCCAGGGTTAGCTTGAAATAGAACTTGCCGTCCTGCTCGCGGTATTGCTTGAACATGGGGACGGCGGTTTTTTCCCGCGTATTTTCAGCCGCAGAAACCGGCACCGCACTCAAGTTGCGCAAGCCCACGGCATCGCGCAACTTCTCCAGCAGCGGTTTGGCATAACGCTCGCGCAGACGATGGGCATTGTCCTGCAGGATGCTTTCAATCGCATCCGGGCGGGCAATCAGTGCGTCATATCGCTCGCGCAAGGGCGCGATTTCCGCCTCCATACGCTGATACAGCCGCTTTTTGGCATCGCCCCAGCCAATGCCTTCGGCAAATGCCTGACGCATGGCAGTGGTTTCTTCAGCCGTGGCGAAAGCCTGATACAACTGGAACAGTGCCGAACCTTCGATGTCTTTCGGCTCACCCGGCGCGCGCGAGTCGGTCAGGATGGACATGATGCGCTTTTCAAGCTCGGCAGGGCGACAGAACAGCGGGATGGTGTTGTCGTAGCTCTTGGACATCTTGCGGCCATCCAGCCCCGGCAAGGTGGCGACATTCTCGTCAATCACCGCCTCGGGCAGCGCGAAGTAATCCGCCCCATATACATGGTTGAAACGCTGGCCGAAGTCGCGCGCCATCTCGATATGCTGGATTTGGTCGCGCCCCACCGGCACCTTGTTGGCAGCAAAGATGAGGATGTCCGCCGCCATCAGCACCGGGTACATGAAAAGCCCGGCGCTCACTCCTGCATCATCGTCCTCGCCTTCAGCGCGGTTCTTGTCCACCGCTGCCTTGTAGGCATGGGCGCGATTGAGCTGCCCCTTGCCTGCCATGCAGGTCAGAAGCCAGGTGAGCTCGGTAATCTCCGGTATGTCGCTCTGCCGGTAGAACCAGTTTTTCTCCACATCCAGCCCGCAGGCCAGCCAGGTGGCGGCAATTTCCAGCGTGGAGCGGTGCACGCGCGCCGGGTCATGGGTATTAATCAGGCTATGCAGGTCGGCAAGAAAGTAGAAATTTTCAGCATCTGCTGCCTGGGCACTGGCAAGTGCAGGACGAATCGCTCCGGCGTAATTGCCAAGATGCGGCATCCCCGAGGGCTTGATACCAGTCAGGATTCGGGTGCGGTAAGAAGACATGTGAATCGTCTGAATATCGAAATCAGTGCGCATTTTATGCGTTTTAAGCCCTACATCAGACTCAATACAAGAACACCCCCGGGATTTTCCTCCCGGGGGTGTGTGGCTTCGTGCTTCAAGCGTGTGTGCGGGTTGGGGTGAGTGCCTCAACCCGCATGCCGTGAACAGGCTCAGAACTTGAAGGTGAAGCGGGCGTGG
>NWQQ01000002.1 GCA_002798255.1 Lysobacteraceae bacterium NML95-0200 | reverse complement strand
CCGTTGCGTCGATCTTGCGCAACAGGTGGTCTTGGGGCACCAGCATCTCAAGCGTCACCATCTCAAGCTGCTGCTGCGCAGGCGTGGGCGCTTTCAGCATCTGTCTATGAAAACAACAAACCCAGGCCAAGGCCAGGGTTTGTCAGCAGTCTGAAAGCAATGCCCAGCATAAAGCTGGGCATTGCTTTGACACTAGGCAGCTTACCAGCTACCGCGCCAGCCGACTTGTGCGGCGACGCTGTTGCGCTTGCCGCTGTCAATGCCGTGCTGGCCGCGCACATCAAAGAACAGGTCGGAGTTGTTGCCAATGCGGACATTGGCGCCCGCGCCCAGTTCTGCCCAACTGCCAGCGCCCAATGCACGGAAGGCAATGGTATCGCCGCGGCCATGCATCACATTGTGGAAGCTGCTGTTGTTGTCATGCCAGATATTGGCAATTGCGTGGAAGCTGGCACCGCTTGCAGACGGCACATTGGCAAGACGCACGCCAATACGGCCACGATAGAGCTGGTGGCTGCGGCCATCCACATGCACCAGGCCGTCATTAAAGCCCTTCATCCGGGTATGCGAGGTAATCAGTTGTGCCTGCGGCTCCAGTATCCAGTTGCTGCCAAGTGCAATGGGCTTGCCCACTTCGGCAGAAATGGCGAAGTTATGGCCGCTATGGCGCGCTTCGACATTTTCAATATCGCGGTACTTGTTGCGTAGATGGCCGAGCTGGGCGCTGAACGAAAGCCAGAGATCGCTGCGGAAATGCTGGGTGTGATAAGCGCCCACGCCAGCAAACTGTGCATCCACTTCGCCCACATAAGAGGACAGCGGCAGCACGCCGGTGGCCTGCGGGCGATGGTAATCCTTGGCATCGCCACGGCTGCTGGCAAAGGTCGCCATCAGGCCGGTTTGCACTTCCGTGCCGCTGCTCAGGGTAGCCTCGTGAACCAGAGCGCCGCCCTGGAACAGGAAGCGGTTCTGATTCAGGCCAAATTGCCCATTGCCAAGATCCAGGCGCTCATAACGCATACGTGCCCAAGCCCGGCCATCCAAGCTGCTGGCAAGATTTGACGATGCGTTTTGTTCTGCCTTGTTGGGGGCTGCTGTGTGCGGCGCATTGCCCATGCGCAGGGTGCGGTCACGCAGCGAGCCGAGGGCATCCATGGCCAATTGCTCGCCAGCCATCAGGCCGACCGCATAGGTGCTGACCCGTGGCGAAAGCAGATGGTTGCCCGGGTTGATGGGCGGAGCCACAGTCGGTGCCGGGGGGGGCGCCACGGTCGGTGCCGGGGTGGGAGCCACAGTCGGTGCCGGGGTCGGGGCAACAGTCGGTGCCGGGGTCGGAGCTACGGTCGGTGCCGGGGTCGGAGCTACGGTCGGTGCCGGGGTCGGAGCTACGGTCGGTGCCGGGGTCGGAGCTACGGTCGGTGCCGGGGTTGGAGCTACGGTCGGTGCCGGGGTTGGAGCTACGGTCGGTGCCGGGGTTGGAGCAGGCTGTTGCGAGGTCAGGATAAAGTCCCATTGGGTTTGGCAAATATCACTGGGCATGCCCACGTGGGAGCATTGCGTGGGGGCGCTGCCGCCGCGCTGCTGCAAGGTGTATTGCCACAGGCCATTTTCGGTGGTGATGGGTTTGGCCAGTACAAAGGCATTATTGGCGACTTGATAATCTGTTGTGGAGCCAAGCTGGGCCTTGAAGACGACCAGGGCAATGCCTTCCTTGGTAGCGGCGCCATTGCTGCCCGCCATCGGCTTGATATCTACTGTGGTGGTGCCGGTAACCTTGATGATTCCGGAGCTGAAGTTATGGAAAAAGAACAGTCGGTCAGTTTTGGAATCATCCCCGCCCAGAACCGTGTCAAGGCGAAGCCGGGCATTGCCCGCTCCGTGATAATGGGTGTTGCCAAATGCCATGACGTCACCGGCAATGTCATTGACAAGGTCAATATCGCCTTCGTTATTCAGTTGCGAATATTCACCAATTGCTCTTGTATAAACAGCATTCTCTGCTGAGGTGGCCGATTCCGTGCCACGGATTTTCACCCTGGAGCCATTGCCAATAATGAATTTGTCAGCTGACAAGAGGGATGTGGTACCGTCCAGCTCCCAGGTTGCACCTTCGGTAAAGCGGATTTCCTCAAAGCCATCGATTGCCAGCGAATTTCCAGCCCTGCTTGTCAGAGGTGAGTACAGAAGAACGCTGGAATTGCCACGGATTTCCAGAGTATCCCAGTCCTTGGCAGCAAGGTCGGTGGTGGAGGCGTCGCCCCCTTCTACTCTCTCGAAATTTTCTTTTCGGAAGTCGGCATTGTTGAAAAGTACATAATCTTGGCCTGCGCCACCGAAGATTTTACTGATCGTGACATCCTTGCCATTGATTTCAAAATAGTCATCGCCGTATTGGCCATAAAACTCTCCATGCTTGCCGCCATTGACGATAAAACGGTCATTACCTGCGGCTGCTCCCTTGCGGGTATAGACGCCATTGGCATCCCGATATACGGTTGGGCCATCAATGTTGGAGTAGTGCGCGTTGTTACCGAAAGCCTTTAATACAATCCCACCATTGAAGGTAAAGGTATTGTTAAAGCTGTTATTGTTCAGCTCATCGGCAGTGTAGTCATTACCATTGCCGCGCACCTCATGCACACGACCACCGTTTACGGTCAGCTTGCTATCGCCACCACCAAGATAAATGGGGCCAACGATTTCGGTGACGGGTTTGCCGGCATCGGCGGCATGAACAAATACTTCGTCACCATTGCGGATTTGGCTGCTGTGCTTGATGGAGAAAAAGTCATTGACCCAGACGCCTCTCAGATGTGCGGTACTCGGCGTAGTGCCGGAAGGGCCGACGAACGCCATAATCTCTGCATTATTGAATTCAAAATTATTGCGCGCAGCACTGTCCGGGTTATTGATTTTAAGATTGCGAAAATTGAACGTGCCAGCACGTCCGCGCTTGTTTTGCGTGGCAAAGCGCGGGAAGCTCACATCGATATCCAGCGTATGTGCGCGAGTGTAGTTTGGGGCGATAAAGTTATTCCCTGCAGTACGAACGCGGCAATCCTGGATGGTGATTGAAGCGTGATCCTTGATTTCAATTTCTTTGGCGTGGGTGCTGATATAGCCATCATCAAGGTTGATTACCGAGCCCGGCAGGATGGCACGGAATAGCTTGCCATTATTGAGATGCTCGCACTTGGCCACCTCATAGCTTTGTGCCTGAGCGCTGACTCCAAGCCCGCAGGCAAGGGCAAGCGCCACCCCGAGCTTGCTCAGTTGCAATGTGCCGCTGCTGGCTGATTGATGGCGGCTACCACCAGGATGCTTGGTGAGCTCAGAGACAACGACCCATTGGCCTTGTGCAACACTCCAGATGATTTTGAAGGCACGGTTCATGTTTGCTTGAATCCTTTGACTGTTAGCAGTGAATAAAACCGTGACAGAGTATCCAAATCTTGCCTGGGGTTATGTAGGAAAAGTCTTATTTGGAACCCATGATTCGGCGCTTGGGCGCTATCATGAACAGCTTTCTTGCCGGAGCCTGCCCATGCGTCGTCTTGCCTTGTTTTTTGCCTTGTCTCTGGCCTTGTTGGCCGCGCCCGCCTCAGCGGAAAAGAAAGCCGCGTATTGGGATGTCAACGCGCCGCAGGGGCGCAGCACGCTGGCGAAGTTCGAAACGGACGAAGGCACCTGGCTGGATGTGGATGTCAGCCCGGATGGACAGCAGATTGCGTTTTCGATGCTGGGTGATATTTATCTGCTGCCGATTGACGGTGGGCGGGCGCGGCGGCTGACTTCTGGCGCGGCCTGGGACGTGCAGCCGCGGTTTTCGCCCGATGGCCGGCAATTGGCGTTCACTTCCGACCGCGATGGTGGCAACAATCTGTGGCGCATCGGCGTGGATGGCCGCAACCCGGTGCAGGTCACCCAGGAGAAGTTTCGGCTTCTGAACAACCCGGTGTGGACGCCGGATGGGCAGTATCTGATTGGCCGCAAGCATTTCACTGCCGAGCGTTCGCTGGGCGCGGGCGAGCTGTGGATGTATCACGTCAGCGGCGGCCATGAGGGCTTGCAGTTGACCAAGAAGAAAAACGACCAGCAGGATTTGGGCGAGCCTGCGGTATCGCCCGATGGCCGTTATGTGTATTTCTCCGAGGACATCACGCCCGGGCCGTACTTTCAGTACAACAAGAACCCGCATGCCACCATTTATGCCATCAAGCGCCTTGACCGGCACAGCGGCGAAATCAGCACGCTCATCAACAGCGCCGGGGGCGCGGTCAGGCCGCAGCCCTCGCCCGATGGCAAACAGCTGGCGTTTGTGAAGCGGGTGCGCGAGAAGTCGGTGCTGCACCTGCTCGACCTGGCTTCGGGCGATACGCGGCCGCTATGGGATGGGCTCTCGCACGATATGCAGGAGGCTTGGGCGATATTTGGCCCGTATGCCAATTTCAACTGGCTGCCCGATGGCTCGGCGCTGGTGGTGTGGGCACAGGGCAAGCTGTGGCGGGTGGATGCGGCCAGCGGCACGGCGCGGCAGATTCCCTTCACTGCCGAGGTCGAGCAGCGTCTGGCCGAGCCGCTGCGGTTTGAGCAAACACTCGATGCCGGGCAGTTCGCGCCGAAGATGATTCGTGATGTCGCCACCGCACCGGGCGGGCAGCAAGTGGTGTTTCATGCGCTGGGGCATCTGTATACCCGCAGCCTGCCCAATGGCACGCCAACGCGGCTTACCCATAACCAAAATGTGTTCGAGTATCAGCCCAGTTTCAGCCCCGATGGCCGCAAGCTGCTGTACACCACCTGGAATGATGCCGATCTGTCGATGCTGATTGAGCGCGACCTGGCCTCGGGCAAGGAGCGGGTATTGAATCCCGAGCCGGGCTTTTATTACGGGCCGCGTTATTCGCCCGATGGTCGCCGCATCGTGTTCAGCCGCACCGGCGGCAGCGGCACGACCGGCTCGCGCTGGGCCAATGAAGTCGGCATTTATGTGCTCGATGGCGATGCCGGCACGCCGCGACGCATTGCCAAAACCGGTGAAAACCCGCAGTTTTCCGCCGATGGCAGCCGGGTGTTTTATTTCACTGGCGGGGGAATGTCCAAAAAGCTGATGTCGGTGGGCATAAACGGCGAAGATCCGCGTGAAGTGCTGGATTTGAAGTATCCGGACTTGGTGTCCATCAGCCCGGATGGCAAGTGGGTGGCCTTTACCGAGCTGTTCAATGCCTATGTCGCGCCGCTGCCGCAGACCGGCGGCAGTATTGCGCTCTCGCGCCAGAGCAAGGCTATCCCGGTGGCGCAGGTCAGCCGCGATGTCGGCTCCTATCTGCACTGGTCGGCAGATTCTGGCTCGCTGCACTGGATGGTGGGCGATGAATACTTCAGCCGCGATTTGAAGGATGTGTTCAGCTTCCTGCCCGGCGCGCCAGCACAGGCGGCCAGGCCGGAAACGGCACGCGGCATCCGGCTCGGCCTGCAAGCGCCGGTGGATACCCCGCGCGAAGTGGTGGCTTTCACCCATGCCCGCATCATCACCATGCGCGATGCCGAGCGTCAGCAGGAAGTGATTGAGCGCGGCACCGTGCTGGTGGAAGGCGATACCATCCGCGCCGTCGGCGCCAATGTCGATATCCCGGCTGGCGCGCGGGTGATTGATGCCAGCGGCAAGACCATCGTGCCCGGCTATGCCGATGTGCATGCCCATGTGGCGCATTTTGGTGGCGGCGTGGTGCCGCAGCAGAACTGGGCTTACTACGCCAATCTGGCGTTTGGCATCACCACCACCCATGACCCATCCGCGACCACCGAGCTGGTGTTTTCGCAAGCGGAATTGGTGAAAGCAGGGGCTTTGGTCGGGCCGCGGATTTTCTCCACCGGCACCATCCTGTACGGCGCCGATGGCGACTTCAAGGCCGAGGTCAATTCGCTCGACGATGCCCGCTCGCATCTGCGCCGCATGAAGGCGCATGGCGCGTTCAGCGTCAAGAGCTATAACCAGCCGAGCCGTGAGCAGCACCAGCAAATCAATCAGGCCGCGCGCGAGCTGGGCATGCTGGTGGTGGAGGAGGGCGGCTCCACGCTCAACCACAATCTGCCGATGATTCTTGATGGCGTCACCACCATCGAGCACAATCTGCCGGTGGCGCCGCTGTACCGTGATGTGCTGGAGCTGTGGCGGCGCACCGATGTACGCAACACGCCGACCCTGGTGGTCAGCTATGGCGGCTTGTCCGGCGAGTACTACTGGTATGCACGCGACAACGTCTGGGAGGACGGCAAGCTCTCACGCTTCTTCCCGCGCGAAACCCTGGATGCGCGCAGCATTCGCCGCGAAACCGCACCGGATTGGGATTACTACCATGTCGAAGTCGCCAAGGCGGCCAAGCGTCTGCGCGATGCCGGGGTAAAAATCCAGGTCGGCGGCCACGGCCAATTGCAGGGGCTCTCGCCGCACTGGGAAACCTGGAGCCTGGTGCAGGGCGGCTTCAGCAACTGGGAGGCGCTGCGTGCCTTTACCATCGACGGCGTGGCTTCGATCGGCTTTGGCAAACAGCTCGGTTCACTGGAAGTGGGCAAGAAAGCGGACTTGGTGGTGTTGAACCGCAATCCGCTTGATGATATCCGCGCCACCGCCGATACCCGCTATGTGATGGTCAATGGCCGCCTGTTCGATGTGGAGGCGGACATGGCCGAAATCGGCCACCGTCAGGCGCCTGCGCCGACCTTCTACTGGCAACGCCACCGCGAAGGCCTGCGTTTTGGTGAGCAATACGGCCCCACCGGCGTCTGCCACTGCCCCAAATCCGGGCATGGGCATCATCAGCACGGCCATGACGGGCATGGTCACTAAGTGCAGCCATCATCCCCGCCTGTGATGCGCGGGCGGGGGTGCTATGGAAAGCCCGGGTGCAGGCTTTTAGAATACGCGGCCTTCTTTTCATCTTGAATTGCCATGATCGAACTCAATCCGATCCGAGCACGCATCGCCGACCTGATTGGCCGGCTGGATGCGCTCCGGGGGTTTCTTTGACTACGACGCCAAACGTGAGCGTCTTGAAGAAGTCGAGCGGGAGCTGGAAAACCCGGACATCTGGAATAATCCCGAACAAGCCCAGGCACTGGGGCGCGAGCGCGCATCGCTGGACAAGAACGTCAACGGCATCCGCAATCTGACCGACGGCCTGAACGGCGCGACCGAACTGCTTGAACTGGCTGAAATGGAAGACGATGAGGACACTGCGCTTGCCGTGGTGGCCGATGTTGATCGTTTTGAAAAAGACGTGGCCGCGCTGGAATTTCAGCGCATGTTCTCCGGCAAGATGGACAACACCAACGCCTTTGTCGATATCCAGGCCGGTGCTGGCGGCACCGAGGCACAGGACTGGGCGGAAATGCTGCTGCGCATGTATCTGCGCTGGGCCGAATCGCGCGGCTGGAAGGTCGAGCTGATGGAAGCCTCGGGCGGCGATGTGGCAGGCATCAAGTCCGCCACCTTCCGGGTGGAGGGCGAATATGCCTATGGCTGGCTGAAGACCGAAACCGGCGTCCACCGCTTGGTGCGCAAATCGCCGTTCGATTCCGACAACCGCCGGCATACCAGCTTTACCAGCGTGTTCGTCTCGCCGGAAGTCGATGACAATATCGATATCGAAATCAATCCGGCCGACCTCAAAACCGATGTCTATCGTTCCAGTGGCGCCGGTGGTCAGCACGTCAACAAGACCGAATCGGCGGTGCGTATCACCCATGTGCCGACCGGCATCGTGGTGGCTTGCCAGAATGGCCGCAGCCAGCACCAGAACCGCGATACCGCGATGAAAATGCTGGCCGCCAAACTCTACGAGCTGGAAATGCAAAAACGCAATGCCGAGCGCGATGCGGTAGAAGCGGGCAAATCCGATATTGGCTGGGGCAACCAGATTCGCAACTACGTGCTGGATCAGTCGCGTATCAAGGACTTGCGTACCGGCGTTGAACGCAGCGATACGCAGAAAGTGCTCGATGGCGACCTGGACGAATTTGTTGAAGCCAGTTTGAAGTCGGGTCTGGATGCCGGCGCCAAGCGCGCCGATATGGCCTGAAAGCTGAGGGCTTTCCCATGTTGTGCGTTACAGAAGGAATCTTCTGGGGTGGGTAGTGACCCACTTCAGGAGATTCAAATTGGCAAGAACTTATCGTTATAAAAAACGGGACAGCCTTTGGCTTGCGCTGGATGAAATCGTTGCCTCCGAGCACGCGCAGGGTACGGCGGCGTACCGGAGAGATGTCGCGTTCGCGCATGTGGATGGCAAAGGTGGTTACTTGAGTGCGCCTGCTTGGTACCGGCGGATAAAAGGTGCAAAGCGGATGCGCGTGGATTGGCAGCGGCAGCGTCATTTGCATTTGCACGACAAAGACTGGGATGGCTTCAGCCAGCGCCCGTATCCACGGGATGCCTCGTATTATTGGTAATTTCGTGCTGTAGTACGCGGCATTTTCCGCATTCGCCATCAGGTGTGATGAGCGCCTGATGGTTTGTTTTCAATGATGCAAGAGAAACAGAAACAACCATGAACGACACCCCCGTCCAGCAAGACGAAAATAGCCTGATTGCCGAGCGCCGCAGCAAGCTGGCGGCGATACGTGAAAGCGGCATTGCCTTCCCCAATGATTTCCGCCGCAGTGATGAGGCCGGTGACTTGCAGGCCGAATATGCCGACAAAGACTGCTGGACCAGTGAGGCGCTGGAGGCTACCGGGCGGCGGGTGAAAATCGCCGGGCGGATGCTCGCCAAGCGCATCATGGGCAAGGCGGCGTTTGCCGGTGTGCGCGATGGCAGTGGCGATATTCAGCTGTTCCTGCAATCCGGCGCGCTCGGCGAGGTATATCAGGCGTTCAAGGGCTGGGATGTGGGCGACATCATCGCCGCCGAAGGCACGCTGATGCGCACCAAGACCGGCGAGCTGTCGGTCAAGGTGGATGCCCTGCGGCTTTTGACCAAGTCGCTGCGCCCGTTGCCGGATAAATGGCATGGTCTGGCCGATGTTGAGCAACGCTACCGGCAGCGTTATGTGGATTTGATTGTCAACCCGGAAGCGCGTGAAGTGTTCATGGCGCGCTCGCGCATCATTTCCAGCATCCGTCGCTGGCTGGATGCGCGCAAGTTTCTGGAAGTGGAAACGCCGATGATGCATTACATCGCCGGTGGTGCCACGGCGCGCCCCTTCGTCACCCATCACAATGCGCTGGACCTGGATTTGTTCCTGCGGGTGGCGCCGGAGCTGTATCTGAAGCGCTTGGTGGTGGGCGGCTTTGACCGGGTGTATGAAATCAACCGCAATTTCCGCAATGAAGGCGTGTCCACCCGCCACAACCCCGAATTCACCATGCTGGAGTTGTATGAGGCCTATGTCAGCTACAACGAAATCATGGACTTGACCGAGGCGCTGATTCGCCATGCGGCACAAGAGGCCATCGGCCAGACGCAGGTGGTGTGGGATGGCAATGCCATTGACCTTGGGCAGCCCTTCCGCCGCTGGCGCATGGACGAGGCCGTGCGCGAATTGAACCCGGAAATTTCCGAGGCCGACTGTCGTGACCGTGAGGCGCTGGCGGCGCATTGCGCGCGCTTGAAAATTCCGGTCAAGCCCGGTTATGGCTGGGGCAAACTGCTGCTGGAAATCTTTGAAAAAACCGTGGAGGGCGGTTTAACCCAGCCGACTTTCATCACCCATTACTCGGTGGAAGTCTCGCCGCTGGCACGCGAGTCCGATACCGAGCCCGGCATCACCGACCGCTTCGAGCTGTTCATCGGCGGCAAGGAAATCGCCAACGGATTTTCCGAGCTCAACGATGCCGAAGATCAGGCCGCGCGCTTCCAGGCGCAAGTGGCCGCCAAAGAGTCCGGTGATGACGAGGCGATGCACTTTGATGCCGACTATATCCGCGCGCTGGAAGTGGGCCTGCCACCCACCGGCGGGCTGGGTATTGGCATCGACCGTTTGGTGATGCTGTTGACCGGCTCGGATTCCATCCGCGATGTGCTGCTGTTCCCCTATATGCGCCCGCAGGCGGACTGATTCGGGCAGCACCTTGCAAGATGTCGCCTGATAGACGCGCAAAGCGCGTCTATCAGAGACCTGAACAGGCGCTTAGGCGCGATGTCCCAATTTCACTACCATTTGTGCACGAAGCTGCGTGTCATCGCCTTTGGGTGGCTGTATTTCATTCAGTGAGAAGCCGCGCGCCAGGGCATCGTCTTCATCCAGACCGTCGAGGGCGACAAATTCCGCATCCATCAGCGCAGCGCGGGCAGTATCCGGGCTGTCATAGGGCAGGCTGGCGCCATCGGCATCCAGCACTTCGGCAGTACCGGCTTCACGAATGCTGAGCCGTGCCCAAATCAGGGTGTCGCCCAATGTCGCCAGCCACCATTCGCTATGGGCGATATCGTCGTCATGGGCAAGCGTATTCATCATCAAAACTCCGCATTGCCCGGTGCGCGCGGGTAGGCGATGGCATCGCGGATATTGGCAAGGCCGCAGACATACACCACCAGACGCTCGAAGCCGAGGCCAAAGCCTGCGCTGGGCACGCTGCCGTAGCGGCGGAAGTCGCGGTACCAGGCGTAGTGTTCGGGGTCGAGGCCGAACTGCTGCATGCGCGCATCGAGCATGTCCAGTCGCTCCTCGCGCTGGCTGCCGCCGATGATTTCGCCAATGCCGGGGGCGAGCACATCCATCGCCGCCACGGTTTTGCCATCATCATTCAGGCGCATGTAGAAGGCCTTGATGGCTTCGGGGTAATTCATCACCACCACTGGACGGCCGACGTGCTCTTCGGTCAGCCAGCGCTCGTGCTCGGTCTGCAAGTCCAGCCCCCATTCCACCGGGAACTCGAACTTCTTGCCGGATTTCTGCAACAGGGTGATGGCCTCGCTGTAGTCGATGCGCTCGAACGGCGAATTGATGAATGCCTCCAGCCGGGTGATGGCGTCTTTCTGCACGCGCTCGGCGATGAATGCCATGTCGTCGGCACGTTCGTCCAGCACCGCGCGGAACAGGTACTTCAAAAAGTCTTCGGCGAGGTTGGCATCGTCGTTGAGGTCGGCAAAGGCGATTTCCGGCTCGATCATCCAGAACTCGGCCAGATGCCGCGTGGTATGGCTTTGCTCGGCGCGGAAGGTCGGGCCAAAGGTATAGACCTTGCTCATCGACAGCGCATAGGCCTCGACATTGAGCTGGCCGGAAACGGTCAGGAAGGTTTCCTTGCCAAAGAAATCGCGGGAGAAATCCACCTTGCCATCCTTGCCGTAGGGCAGGTTGGCCAGATCCAGCGTGGAGACGCGGAACATCTGCCCGGCGCCTTCGGCATCGCTGGTGGTGATGATCGGCGTGGAAATCCAGTAGAAGCCGCGCTCGTGAAAGAAGCGGTGCACCGCCATCGCCAAACAATGACGGATGCGCGTGACTGCGCCAAACAGATTGGTGCGCGGGCGCAGATGCGCCACTTCGCGCAGGAATTCCGGACTCATCGGCTTGGGCTGGATGGGATAGGTCAGCGGGTCTTCCACCCAGCCGATGACTTCCACGCTTTCGGCCTGAATCTCGAAGCTCTGACCCTTGCCCTGTGATTTCACCAGCTTGCCGGTGGCAATCACCGAGCAGCCCGGCGTCAGCCGCTTGACCTCATCGAAATTGCCAAGCGCATCGGTGGCCACCACTTGAATTGGCGCAAAGCCCGAGCCGTCACTGACATTGACAAAGGCAAGATTCCCCGAGCCGCGCACGGTGCGCACCCAGCCTTTGACGGTGACAAGACCGCCCTCCGGGAAATGTCCGGCAAGAGCGTTGGCGACGGAAGCGTGAGTCATGTGGTTGCTGCAATCAAAACAAGGGGCGATGATGATACAAGCACAGCCCTTGTTCTGGTTCTGGAGATGCGCATGTTCCGCCAACTTTTTCTGCCGCTTGGCCTTGCCCTGGCTCTGGCCTCGCCTGTAACCGGGACGGCACAAACCATCGAAAAGGCCGATGGCTTGGCGCGGCTGGCACTGGACTGCATCCAAAAGGAATACCCCAATAAAATCGCCCATGTGCTGCGCAGCGAGGCCGACAGTGGCACGCCACGGCAGTTGTATCCGGCCTTTTATGGCTGCTACGACTGGCATTCGGCGGTACATGGGCACTGGCTCCTGGTACGGCTGTTGCAGCTGAACCCGGATGCACCGTTTGCGGATGAGGCGCGCCGCAAGCTGGGCGAGAATCTCACCGTGGAAAACCTGGCTGCCGAAGCGGCGTATTTCCAGCGCGGCGACAAGAGCTTCGAGCGCCCTTATGGCATTGCCTGGTTGCTGCAATTATCCGCGCAGCTGCATCAATGGAATGACCCGGATGGCAAACGCTGGGCACAGGCGATCGTACCGGTGGAGCAAGAGGCTGCCGGACGCATCCGCCAATGGCTGCCCAATCTCACTTTTCCGGTGCGGGTGGGAGAGCATGCCCAAACTGCCTTCGCCTTTGGCTTGATTCGAGATTGGGCGGTGGTGCGCGGTGACAAGGCCATGCAGGACTTGATCGACACCACCAGCCGCCGCTTTTATCAGCGCGACCGCGACTGCCCGTTGGCCTATGAGCCTTCCGGCAGCGATTTTCTTTCTCCTTGTCTTGCCGAGGCCGACTTGATGCGCCGTGTATTGCCGCAGGATGAATTCGTCCGCTGGCTGGACGGCTTCATGCCACAGATTCCGCGCGATGGCCGTGCCGACTGGCTACAGCCGGGCGTTGTCACCGACAAGAGCGATGGCAAGCTGGCGCATCTGGATGGACTGAATTTGAGCCGCGCCTGGATGCTCGAAGGCATCATCCGCAGCCTGCCGCAGGATGATGCGCGCATTCCGGCCTTGCAGGGCGCCGCCCGCAGGCACCGTGAGGCTGGACTTGCTGCCTTCGATGACATGCACTACATGGGCTCACATTGGCTGGGCAGTTTTGCCACCTATATGCTGGCGCCGCCCGGCGCTTGAAAAAGCACCTGCCGCCTTTATTTACAAGCGTGAAATCCCCCGGAGACTCAACTGATGGCCGTGACCCTTGCCCCCGCCGCCCTTGCCCGCGTTCAACACTATCTGGCACAAGACCCCGGCAAACAGGGGCTGCGCTTTGGCGTGAAGCGCACCGGCTGCTCCGGTTGGGGCTATGTCATCGACATGGCGGGCGATACCCGCGATGACGACCATGTGTTTGAGCAGGACGGCGTGCGCGTGCTGGTGGATGCTGACAGCCTGCCACTGGTGGACGGCACCGAAATCGACTTCCTGAAGCAGGGGCTGAACGAGCAGTTCGTATTTCGCAACCCCAACGTCAAAGGCGAATGCGGCTGCGGCGAGAGCTTCACCACCGACCCGGACAAAGGCTGGGATTAAGCCGCGCACGGGTAGGCAGGGGGCTTCTTGCCTCTTGGTGGTAATGACGGCATAATGCGCGGCTTCCTGCGTCCTGCGCAGGGAGTCTTGCTCCACGGCTTGATTGCCGGGGGCTGTCAGGCAGGGCAATCCCGCGCTGCCGATATCCACAAGGAAAACACCATGCGTCATTACGAAGTCGTGTTCCTGGTCCACCCGGATCAGAGCGAACAAGTGCCGGGCATGCTCGAGCGCTACACCGCTGCCATCGAAGCTGCCGGCGGCAAAATCCACCGCGTCGAAGACTGGGGTCGCCGCATGCTGGCCTACTCCATCGACAATCTGGTCAAGGCACACTACGCGATGTTCAACATCGAGTGCGACCAGAAGGCGCTGGACGAGCTGGTTGATGCCTTCCGCTTCAACGATGCCATCCTGCGCCATCTGATCATCAAGCGCGATGAAGCCATCACCGAACAGTCGCTCATCATGAAGAACAAGGATGAGAAGGGTGACAAGGCCGAGCGTGGCGAGCGTCGTCGCCGTGACGATGAAGAAGGCGAAGCCGATACCGCTTCTGACGAAGAAAGCGGCGATAACAACGAAGCTGAAGAAGCAGTCTAAGGAGCACGACCATGTCCAAGTTCTTCCGTCGCCGCAAGTTCTGCAAGTTCACCGCCGAAGGCGTGACCGAAATCGATTACAAGGATCTGGCCACCCTGCGCCAGTACCTGACCGAAACCGGCAAGATCGTGCCGAGCCGCATCACCGGCACCAAGTCGCGCTATCAGCGTCAGCTGGCGACCGCAGTCAAGCGTGCCCGTTATCTGGCGCTGCTGCCGTACACCGACAACCACGACGTTTGATCGTGACAGGCGGCGGGTCAAGCGGCCCGCCGTCCCCATCCGTCCATTCGGACAGCCACCGTTGCGGGTCAGCCCGCTAACGAATACGGAGATAACTCATGAAACTCATCCTGCTGCAAAAAGTGCAGAACCTTGGCAAGCTCGGCGATACCGTCGAGGTCAAGCCCGGCTTTGGCCGCAACTATCTGGTGCCGCAAGGCAAGGCCGTGCCGGCCACCGCCGCCAACCTGGCTGAATTTGAAGCCCGCCGCGCCGAATACGAAGCCAAGGCGCAAGCCCTGCACGATGAAGCCGAAAGCCGCCGCGCCAAGTTTGAAGGCCAGAGCGTCACCATCCGTGCCAATGCTTCCAACGAAGGCAAGCTGTACGGCTCGGTCACGCCGCGCGATATCGCCGAAGCCTTTACCGCCGCTGGCCTGCCGCTCAACAAGAGCGAAGTGGTGCTGGGCGAAGGCCCGCTGCGCAACACCGGCGAATACGAAGTGATGGTGCACTTTGCCGCCGAAGTGGAAACCCCGGTCAAGGTGGTGGTGGAAGCCGAACAGGCTTGATTCTGCCCACCGGCCAATCTGCGACGGGCATCCTTCGGGGTGCCCGTTTGCTTTTGTGCTGGCAGTGCAGCCAGCGCCCCTCTAGCATTACGCCTTTGGCGTTTTGATGTGGATATCTGTGGATGAACAATCGCAGCCCCGAGTTCGCGCAGCGTTTTGAAAACCGTACCGATAGTCGCGTGCAGCAATTGCGCGTGCCGCCGCAGTCGATTGAAGCCGAGCAGGCGGTGCTGGGCGGCCTGATGCTGGACAAAAACGCGATTGACCGCGTGGGTGACATCCTCACCGAGCAGGACTTTTATCGCCGCGATCACCAGCTGATTTATCGCGCCATGACCGAGCTTTCCAGCCGGGACAAGCCCTGTGACGTGGTGACCTTGCTGGAGTGGTTCGAATCCAATGGCAAGGCCGAGCAAGTGGCCGGTGGCGCCTATCTGGTGGAGCTGGCCAATACCACGCCATCGGCAGCCAATATCCGCGCCTATGCCGAGATTGTGCGCGACAAGGCGGTACTGCGGCAGTTGATTGATGTGGGTACCGGCATCGTCAACGATGCCTTCCAGCCCAATGGCCGGGAAAGCGCCGAGATTCTTTCCAAGGCCGAGCAGGATGTGTTCGCCATCGCTGAAGCCGGCAGCCGCGGACGTGCTGATTTTGTGCAGGTCAAGCAGGCGCTGCAAAGTGCCTATCAGGTATTGCAGGAGCGCTTTGAAAATGGCGGCAGCGTCACCGGGCTTGCCACCGGCTATACCGAATTTGACCAGATGACGGCAGGTCTGCAACCAACCGACCTGATTATCCTTGCCGCGCGTCCGGCCATGGGTAAAACCACTTTTGCGCTCAATATTGCCGAGTACGCGGCGATTCGCTCAAAGAAAGCCGTGGCGGTGTTCTCCATGGAAATGTCCGCCGCGCAACTGGCCTTGCGCCTGATTTCCTCCAATGGCCGGGTCAATGCCACGCGCCTGCGCACCGGGCAGTTGGAGGATGAAGACTGGACGCGGGTAGGCAGCGCGGTCAGCATGTTGCAAGGCACCAAAATATTCATCGACGACACCCCGGGGCTATCACCGGAAGTGCTGCGCTCCAAGGCGCGCCGCTTGAAGCGCGAGCATGACCTGGGGCTGATTGTCATCGACTATCTGCAACTCATGGCGGTGCCGGGCAATAGTGAAAACCGCGCCACCGAAATTTCGGAAATCTCACGCAGCCTGAAAGCCCTGGCAAAAGAGCTGAACGTGCCGGTGATTGCGCTCTCGCAGCTCAACCGCTCGCTGGAAACCCGTACCGACAAGCGCCCGGTCATGGCCGACCTGCGCGAATCCGGCGCCATCGAGCAGGATGCCGATATCATCGTATTCATCTACCGCGATGAGTACTACAACAAGGAAAACTCGCCGGACAAGGGGCTGGCGGAAATCATCATCGGCAAACAGCGTTCCGGCCCGACCGGCTCTATCAAGCTGAAGTTCTTTGGCGAATACACCCGTTTTGACAATCTGGCACACGATACCTTTGGCAGTTTCGAGTAGCGCATGAGCATCGACCCCCAGACCCTGCGCCCCAGCCGCATTGAAATCAATCTCGATGCCTATGCCGAAAACCTGCGCCATATCCGCCAGCATACCGGCGTGCCGCTGATGGCCATCGTCAAGGCCAATGCCTATGGACACGGCCTTGTGCCAATGGCACGGCAGGCGCTGCAAGCAGGTGCCCATCAGCTGGGTGTGGCCATCCCCGAAGAAGCGTTGGCGCTGCGCCAGGCGGGCATCAGCGCTCCGATTCTGGTGCTGGGTGCTGTGCCCAGGGCACAGCTTGCCGCCTGCATCCAGGCTGGCCTTGAAATCGCCGTGCCCTCCAGTGCCGGACTTGCCGAGGCGCTGGCGGTGGCCGAAAGCTTGGGCAAAAAGGCGCTTGTCCATCTGAAAATCGATACCGGCATGGCGCGCATCGGGGTTCCGGCAGAAAAAGCCGCGCCGCTGATTGAAGCGGCGCTGGCCTCGCCCTGCTGCCATGTCCAGGGGATTTTTTCGCATCTGGCCTGTGCCGACGAGCCTGATTCAGCGATGACCGCCACCCAGCTGGAGCGTTTCTTAAGCGCCTGTGAGTATTTCCAGCGCATCGGCGCCGCCATGCCGGTTCGGCACCTGGCCAATTCCGGCGGGGTGATGAACTTTCCCGCAACCTGGCTGGACATGGTGCGTCCCGGCATCATGAGCTATGGCGTTTTGCCCGGCCAAGAATGCCGCGCGCAGCTTCCCTTGCAGCCGGTGCTGGCGCTGAAATCCGTCGTGGCACATAGCAAGCCGGTCAAGGCCGATACCCCGGTGGGCTATGGCGCGACCTGGCGCAGCCCCGGAGCCACCCATATCGCCACCATTCCCCTGGGCTATGGCGATGGCTGGTCACGCCAGCTTTCATCCCGCGGTGCAGTTCTGATTGATGGCCGCCGCCGGGCGATTGCCGGGCGCATCTGCATGGATCAATTCATGGTGGATACCGGCGCGCAGCCGGTTGCAACAGGACAGGAAGTCATGCTGATTGGTGAGCAGCAGGGCGCGCGCATCCGCATCGAAGAAGTCGCCGAACTTGCCGGCACCATCGGCTATGAACTATTGACCCATATGAGCGCGCGCCTGCCACGGGTGTACCTCAAAAACGGCCAGCCGGTCATGGTGGGGTGATGCCTTGAACAGGCTCTGAAAACTTCGGCTGAATGTGTGAGCCGGGAAGCTGGCCTGTTCATCTGACGGCTACATGCAATCGGATAGGGTGCAATCATTCCCAGCAGCTACACGGAGTGATAGCGATGAATTTGAGCCTGAAGATGACCGCCGCCGCCATGGCCGCCAGCCTGTTGGCAGGGTGCGCCAGCTATACCGGACAGACCAGTGCCCCGGATGATCCTAACCGTACCCGCCGTGGCGCGCTCATCGGTGCAGGCATTGGCGCGGTGGCAGGGCTTTTGAGTGGCAGTGATGCCACTGAACGCCGCCAGCACGCGATGATTGGTGCGGGTATTGGTGGCCTTGCCGGTGCCGGTATCGGCGCCTATCAAGATCGCCAAGAAGCCGAACTGCGTCGGCAAACTGCCGGAACCGGCGTGGAAGTGCAGCGCGATGGCGATGTCATCAAACTGAACCTGCCCGATGGGGTGACCTTCGACTTCAACAAGACCGACATCAAACCGCAGTTTTATCCAGCGCTGAACAACATCGCCCGCACCGTGGCCGAATACAACCAGACCATCGTGGAAGTGGCCGGCCATACCGACAATATCGGCTCACTGGCGGCCAACCAGACCGTCTCCGACCGCCGCGCACATGCCGTAGGCCAGTATTTGATGGGGCAGGGCGTGCTGCCCGCGCGTGTGGAAATGCGCGGCTACAACTATCAATATCCGGTCGCCGACAACAGCACCGAGCAGGGCAGGGCGCAGAACCGCCGGGTGGAAATCCGCCTGATTCCGCTGCAAAGCGGCGGCTGAGGCCAGGCTCGCGCCGCGCCTTGCCTTTTGCCCTGATGACTGGCACGCCCCGGTTTTCCGGGGCGTGTTGTTTCACGTTTGGGCGCCCCATGCTGGACGGCGAGTTGGCGGCAAGCCGGGCAGTGCTGTGGCTGCAAACGCCATCACAATCGGAGGGAAGCCCCCTGCACGCACCTGAAAACTGACGCATTGCGTCACTTTTTTCGGGTTCATGGCAATCTGGCACGTCAATTTGCGATGTGCGTCACGGTTTTTAGGGGTGGTTGCAGCAGGCTTTTGTTTATTTTTATATATTTTTCAATGGGTTATGGGTTTCCCTGAAATGCCGGCTGCCTGGCACGGTGTCTGCATTAATCCCAGTGCAGGCGAAACACGCCGCAACCGACCGGGGGACCGGTACGGCGAAGTACCCAACCACTCACTAACCCTAAGGAGTTCATCATGAACAAGCAACAAGGTTTTACCCTGATCGAACTGATGATCGTGGTCGCGATTATCGCCATTCTGGCCGCCATCGCGCTGCCGCAGTACCGTAACTACACCCAGCGTAGCGCCAATGGTGCTTGTTTGGCTGAAGCTAAAGCCTATATGGGCACCGCTGTGGCTGAGATGGCTGACAACCGTGTCCCGGCTGCTTTTGTTCCGGTTGCATGTGATAGCAGCACCTCTGTGACCCCGGCGATTGCCGATTATTCCACCGTAGGTCACAGCTATACCTTTGTGGCACAGACCCGTGGTAATGCTTCCATCAAGCAAGATACCGTTTGTGATGCCGGTTCGGGCACCTGCGCTCTGCAGTAATCACAGGTGAACATGTCAGGTTTTGTCCTGATTGTCGGAACAAACCCCGCTTAAGCGGGGTTTGTTTTATCTGGAGTTTTTCACTACAAGCGGAACATTGGCATGAAAAAGCAAGATGGTTTTACCCTGATTGAGTTGATGATTGTGGTGGTGATTATCGCCCTGCTGGCTGCCATCGCTTTGCCGCAGTATCGTAATTACACCCAGCGTAGTGCCAATAATGCTTGTCAGGCCGAGGCCAAGTCGTATATGAGCACCTCGGTGGCCTATCTTGCCAGTGGTGATGAGGGCTCGGTATTGGAGCCGCCCAATGTTTCTTGTGCTAGCGGTGGCAAACCTACCAAGGCCGACTATGACAATGGCAATACCCTGACCTTTGTGCCGCGCCAGCGCGGTAATGCCGATTTGTTGCGCAATACGGTATGCAATGTCGGCTCGACCAGCTGCAATCAGCAACCGTAATACTTGATTGCTTCTTGCTTGGCGCTAGCTGAAATACAGGGGGCGGTGCGGACTGCCCTGCTCGCAAGTCATCCAACCTCCGGTCTTTGGCTGCATCCATTGCGTGCAGAAGGATAAAGCCAGGACAGTGAGCGATTATCTCAATGGGGGGCAGAGCAAGCATCCGCTTGCTGCGAAGCGAAAGCCCGCGCTTGCTGGAGATTGACCATTAATGTTTTTGCATATACATTAATTGCGTGAAAATCGACTTCGATCCGGCTAAAGATGCGCTGAACCAGGACAAGCATGGCATCTCTTTGAAAGAAGCTGCATTGCTGGAATGGGATACGGCGCTGCTGTGGTTCGATGAGCGCAAGGACTACGGCGAGCCGCGCCAGTGCGCGATTGCCTATATCGACCTGCGGCTGTACCACGTGACGTTTGTTGACCGGGGCGAAGTGCGCCGCATCATCAGCCTGCGCAAGGCTAACCGTAAGGAGGTAAACCGCTATGCCGAAGCTTAAACCCGGCACGATTGTGCCCAGTGTGGAAGAAGATCGCGCCATCACTGCTGCTGCCCGTGCAGATGCAGATGCCGCGCCCTTGACTGATGCGCAGTGGAAGAAGGCCAAGGCAAGCGCCCGGGTGGGCCGGCCGCCCAAGGCAGACTGCAAGGAGCAAATCGCGTTGCGCGTGGATGCCGATGTACTGGCGTGGTATCGCGCCCAGGGGGCAGGCTGGCAAACTCGCATGAATGCCGTGTTGCGCGCCTTTCGGGATGCCGCGATTGCCTGACTTGCGCCTGCAAAACCCCGCTTTGGCGGGGTTTTCCCTTTCATCCGCCCAGCCTTGCGCTGGGCTGTATGAGCGTTATTGGAGTGCCAGCGGTGGCAGTGCTGCCCTGTGCGGCGGCATGGCGCAGATTCTGCCATCATGTGGGCAGTTTCTAGCCGGGCACTGATATGAGTGAACATTCCCCCAGCCTGCGCATTGCGCTGGCGCAGTTTGATTTCCCCATTGGTGATATCGAGGGCAACCGCGAGCGCATCGCCGCGATGCTGGCTGAGGCGCGCGATGAATACGGCGCGGATGTGGTGGTGTTCCCGGCGCTGGCACTATCGGGGGCTGTGCCCCAAGACCTGTTGCTGCGCCCGGCGTTTTTGCGTGATTGTGCTGCGGCACTGCAATCGCTGGCGACCCGGTGCCAGGGCATTACCGCGTTGCTGGGCTGGCCCGAGGCCGTCAATGGCCGGGTTTATCACAGCATCAGTGTGCTGGCTGATGGTCAGGTACAAAAAACCTGTCGCAAACGTGTGTTGGGGCGCGATGCCGGGCTGGATGAGTGCCGTTATTTCAGCCTCGACCCGGAGGCGGGCGATAGCGTTTTTGAAATCAATGGCATCCGCGCCGGGGTGTTGATGGGCGAGGAGCTGGGCAATGCCGGGCTTGTTGAGCGCACGGTAAATGCCGGGGCGCAATTGCTGCTGGTGGCAGCGGCTTCACCCTTTGCACACGAAAAACATGCCGAACGCGATGCGCTGTTGTCGGTGCGCAGCCGCAGCGCCGGTGTGGGCATTGCCTATGTCAATGCCGTGGGCGGTCAGGATGCCCTGTTGTTTGACGGCGCATCGCTGGTTGCCGATGGCGATGGCACGGTGCATCCGGCTGCGGCGGCTTTCACCGACCAGTGGCTGGTGGTGGACTATGCGGTCGATGACCGCAGCTTCCTGCCGATGCAATGGATGGATGATGGCGATGAGTCGCGCGATGCGCTGGTCTGGCGTGGCATCGTGCGCGGTATTCGTGATTATTGCGGCAAAAATGGCTTCAAAACCGCCTGGCTTGGGCTTTCCGGCGGGTTGGATTCTGCAGTGGTACTGGCGCTGGCTGCAGAGGCGCTGGGGGCAGAGAACGTCACTGCGGTACGCATGCCTTCGCGCTATACCGCCGGGCTTTCCAATGACCTGGCTGAAGAACAATGCCGCGCGCTGGGGGTGAAGCTTTTGGCATTGCCGATTGAAAAGCCGTTTAAGGCCTATCTGGATACGCTGGCCGAAGCCTTTGCCGGCAAGGCAGCGGATGTGACCGAAGAAAACCTGCAATCGCGGGTGCGCGGCACGCTGATGATGGCGCTGGCCAACAAGTTGGGTGGTCTGCTGCTGACTACCGGCAACAAGAGCGAATACGCAGTCGGCTATGCCACCATTTATGGTGATATGAATGGCGGCTATGCGCCGCTCAAGGATTTGTACAAGACCGAGGTGTTTGCGCTGGCGCGCTGGCGGAATACCGTCGGCGGTCTGCCCGCAGGCAGTGACGGGGTCATTCCCCCCGCAGTGATTGCCCGCCCGCCCAGTGCCGAGCTGCGCGAGAACCAGAAAGACCAGGATTCACTGCCGCCTTATGACGTACTCGATGGCATTTTGCGGCGCCTGATTGAAGGTCAAGAGAGCTGCGAGGACATCATCGCTGCGGGCTTTTCCAAAGAAGTGGTTGAGCGCGTGGCGCGGTTGGTGCGCATCAGTGAATGGAAACGCCAGCAAGCCGCGATTGGCCCCCGGCTCAGCCGCCGTGCCTTTGGTGATGCGCGCCGCTACCCGGTCAGCCACCGCTATTGGCGTTGATGGCAGACCTGCTGCGCCATCCATTATGGTTCACCGGCAGAAGGTGGGCTGGCATGGCTGCAAACATCCAGGTACCGGAATTGGCCGGCTGTTGAGAAACAACAGCTAGGGCGGCAATGGGTTATTCCAGCATCTCCCAAATGCCCTGCAATGCCTGGGCGACGGTCTGGCGGCGCACGGCATCGCGGTCGCCGTCGAACTGGAATAGCCGGGTGCGGGCGTAGTCACCGCGGCGTTTCCAGCCAATCCAGACGCTGCCAACCGGCTTGTCCGGGGCGCCGCCGCCCGGGCCTGCGATGCCGGTAACCGCCACGGCGATGCTGCCGCCGGAATGCACCAGGGCGCCGGCGACCATCTCCGCCACGCATTCGCGGCTGACCGCGCCGTATTTTTCCAGGGTTTCCGGGCGCACGCCGAGCAGTGCCTGTTTGGCCTCATAACTGTAGGTGACCATGCCGCAGTCGAACCATTCGGATGCGCCGCTGATGCCGGTGAGGGTTTTGGCAATCCAGCCGCCGGTACAGCTTTCGGCAGTGACCAGCATCAGGTGCTGGCGGCGCAGTGCCGCGCCGGTTTGGCGGGCAAGTTGTTCAAGCTGGCTGTCAGTGGGGGTGTTCATCGGGCAAACTAGGCGGCTTGTTTCCCCCGCATTGTCACCCGGATGACCAATCTCGACCAGCACACCCCCCTGATGCGCCAGTTTTTTGCTGCCAAGGCTGAGCACCCGGATGTGCTGCTGTTCTTCCGCATGGGGGATTTTTACGAGCTGTTCTATGACGATGCCCGCAAGGCGGCGCGGCTTTTGGATCTGACCCTGACCCAGCGCGGCATGAGCGCCGGGCAGCCGATTCCGATGGCCGGGGTGCCGCATCATGCCTATGAAAGTTATCTGGCGCGCTTGGTGGCGCTGGGCGAGTCGGTGGCGATTTGCGAACAAATCGGCGACCCGGCTACTTCCAAGGGGCTGGTGGAGCGCAAGGTGGTGCGGATTGTCACCCCCGGCACGGTGACTGACGAGGCACTGCTGCAAGACCGCCGCGATACTTTGCTGATGGCGGTGGCACGCGGAAAGGAGGGCTATGGCCTGGCCTGGGCCGACCTTGCCGGTGGCCGCTTTCATGTGGCGCAGCTGGGCAATGACGACATGCTGGAAGCCGAGCTTGCGCGGCTGGAGCCGGTAGAGCTTCTGATTGCCGATGAGGAAGGCTGGCCGGAGGCGCTGTTGAGCCGCAGCGGGCTGCGCCGCCGTGCACCGTGGCTGTTCGATGCCGATGCGGCGCGGCGCAAGCTGCTGGCGTTTTTCGGCCTGCATGATTTGTCGGCTTTCGGTATCGATGCGCTGCCATTACCGGTGGCCGCAGCCGGGGCGCTGCTGGGCTATGTGGAAGAAACCCAGAAGCAGCGCCTGCCGCATCTGACCGCGATTAGCCTGGAGTCAGGCGATGGCGCGATTGCCATGAATGCCGCAACCCGTCGCCATCTGGAGCTCGATACCCGTATCGATGGCGATACCCGCAACACCTTGCTGGGCGTGCTCGACTCCACCATCACGCCGATGGGCGGGCGGCTGTTGCGGCGCTGGCTGCACCGGCCATTGCGCTCGCAAAACATCATCAATGCACGATTGCAGGCAGTGCAAACCCTGCTGGATGCGCGAGTGGCGGAAGATCTGCGCACGACTTTTCGCGGCTTTGGCGATATCGAGCGCATCCTCACCCGCGTGGCCTTGCGCAGCGCCCGCCCGCGTGACCTCTCCACCCTGCGCGATGCGCTGGCAAGCCTGCCTGCACTGCGCGCCGATTTTGAGGGGCTGGATTCGCCGCGCCTGGCCGAGCTTGCCGCAGGCATGGGCGAGCATGAGGCTGTGGCAGATTTTCTGCAGCGCGCCGTGGTCGCTCAGCCGCCGCTTCTGGCACGCGATGGCGGGGTGATTGCCGAGGGCTTCGATGCCGAACTGGATGAATTGCGCAGGCTTTCCACCCATGCCGACCAGTTCCTGGTTGAGCTGGAAGCGCGCGAGCGCGAGGCCACCGGCGTTGCCACGCTGAAGGTCGGCTACAACCGCGTGCATGGCTATTACATCGAAATGGGCAAGGTGCATGCCGACAAGGCGCCGGTGCATTACACCCGGCGACAGACGCTGGCCAATGCCGAGCGTTACATCACCGAGGAGCTGAAAAGTTTCGAGGACAAGGTGCTCTCTGCCCGCGAGCGCGCGCTGACGCGCGAAAAACTGCTGTACGAGGAAATTCTGGACACCTTGAACCGCGATATTGCGCCGCTGCGGCAATGCGCCGAGGCGCTGGCCGAGCTGGACGTGCTGTGTGCCTTTGCCGAGCGTGCCGAGGCGCTGGACTGGTCATGCCCGGCGCTTGTCGAGCAGCCGGGGCTGGAGATTCGTGGCGGGCGGCACCCGGTGGTGGAAGCGGTACGCAACGAGCCGTTCACCCCCAACGACCTGCATCTGGATGAAAACTGCCGGATGCTCATCATCACCGGCCCGAATATGGGCGGTAAATCCACCTATATGCGGCAGAACGCGCTGATTGTGCTGCTGGCGCATATCGGCAGCTTTGTGCCCGCGCAAAGCGCCCGCATCGGCCCGATTGACCGCATTCTGACCCGCATCGGCGCAGGCGATGACCTTGCCAAAGGGCAGTCCACCTTCATGGTGGAAATGAGCGAAACCAGCTATATCCTGCACCATGCCACATCGCAGTCACTGGTGCTGATGGACGAAATCGGCCGCGGCACCTCGACTTATGACGGCCTGGCGCTGGCCGATGCCTGCGCCCGCCACCTGGCCGATGACAACCGCAGCCTGACCCTGTTTGCCACCCATTACTTTGAGCTGACCGCCCTGGCGAAGCCCGGCAGCGGCATCCGCAATGTGCATCTGGATGCGGTCGAGCATGAGGATCGTCTGGTGTTCATGCACGCGGTGAAAGACGGGCCTGCCAATCGCAGCTTCGGCTTGCAAGTGGCCTCGCTGGCAGGGCTGCCCAAAACCGTGGTCAGCGCCGCCCGCACACGGCTTGCCGAGCTAGAGCAGGGTAGGCAGGCCGAACCCGCCAAGCCCTTGCCCGCCGCAACACCGGCACAACCGCAGCAAATCGGCCTGTTTGCCCCGACCCGCAGCGCAGCCGAAGAAGCACTGGCCGCCCTCGACCCGGACGAGCTGACCCCCAAACAAGCGCTGGAAGCGATTTACCGGCTGAAAGCCTTGCGTTGAGAAGGCAAGATTGCACTGCGCAAGGCGCCGGGCTGTCTGTGTTTTGGGCATATCCCTCGGCAGCGTTAAAATTTCCGTCAATCAAGGACAGGCGGTAAACCTGTCTTGCCGTGTTGAATTTTTCATAAGCCTTCAGGAGTTTTCATGTTGAAGCCCGCACTTGTGAGCAGCGCCATCGCGCTTGCGCTTGGTTTTGCTGCCCCCGCCTCTGCCCATGCGCACTGTCTGGATGAAGCCTGCTGGCAGCAGGCACGGTTTGCCCAAGCCGAGGGTTCTGGCACTGACAGTGGCAATGCCCCGATTGCGGCCCAGCGTTTTGGTACTTGGGGGTTTGATGTCGATGGCATGAATCGCGCTGTCAAACCGGGCGAAGACTTTTTTGAATATGCCAGCGGCAACTGGGCAAAGAACACTGCGATCCCTGCCGACCGCTCCAATTACGGGGTTTTCCATATCCTGCGTGACCTCTCCGAGGCGCGGGTACGCAAACTGGTGGAAGCCTACCCGCAGGGCAATCCGGCAACGGATGGCGATGCGGCCAAAATCGCTGCCATCTACCGGGGATTCATGGATGAGGCGGCGGTGGAAGCCCAGGGGCTGGCGCCGCTGAAGCCGTCACTGGATGAAATCGCGCAAATTGCCGACAAGCGCCAGATGGCCGAATGGATGGGGCGTGCCAATACGCATTTTGGTGGCAGCTTCTTTGCCGTGGGCGTTTCCGATGACCAGCGCGACCCCGAACGCTACACCCTGTACCTGAGCCAGTCCGGACTTGGCCTTGGCGACAGGCAGATGTATCTGGAGGCACGCTTTGCGCCGCAGCGCGCGCGTTATCAGCAATATCTTGCGCAGATGCTGGGGCTGATCGGCTGGAAGGATGCCGACAAGCAGGCTGAACACATCATGGCGCTGGAAACCCGTATCGCCGAGGCGCACTGGAGCCGTGCTGAAAGCCGTAACCGCGACAAGACCTATAACCCGGTGGAAATGTCCCGGTTCGCGGCTTTTGCACCGGGTTTTCCGTGGGCGGATTACTTCAAGGCCGCCCAGCTTGAGCAGGCGCCAGTCGTCGTGGTGCGGCAGAACACCGCGGTGCCGAAACTTGCAGAAATCTACCATCAGGCCGCGCTGGATACCCTGAAAGCTTGGGCGGCTTTCCGAACCATCGACTCGGCAGCACCGCTGCTTTCCAGCCAGTTTGTCGATGCCCACTTCGAGTTTCGCAGCAAGTTCATGTCCGGTCAGCCGCAGCAGCAGGCGCGCTGGAAGCGTGGTGTATCGCTGGCCGAACGCACCATGGGCGAGGCCATTGGCCGCGATTATGTGCAGCTGTATTTCACCGCCGATGCCAAAGCCAAGATGGACGCATTGGTTGCCAATGTGAAAGCGGCGATGGGCGCGCGCCTTGCCCAACTGGAATGGATGGGAGAAGACACCAAACGTGAGGCCGCCGCCAAACTGGCCAATTTCGGTCTGAAAATCGGCTACCCGGAAAAATGGCGCGACTACAGCGACCTTGAAATCCGCAATGGCGATGTCATCGGCAATGCGCTGCGCAGCAATGCCTTCCAGTGGGATTACTACCGCAACCGCTTGGGCAAGCCGGTGGATAAACTGGAATGGGGCATGACCCCGCAAACGGTGAATGCCTATTACAACTCGGTGAAGAACGAAATCGTCTTTCCCGCTGCCATCCTGCAACCGCCGTTCTTTGACCCGCAGGCGGATATGGCAGTCAATTACGGTGCCATTGGCGGCGTGATTGGCCATGAAATCATCCACGGCTTTGATGACCAAGGGCGCAAGTCCGATGGCGCCGGGATGCTGCGCGACTGGTGGACGGCCGAGGATGCCGCCAAGTTCGAAGCTGAAGCGGCCAAGCTCGGCGCCCAGTACGAAAGCTATGCCTTCCCGCAACTGCCGGGCATGCATATCAACGGCAAAGTGTCGATGGGCGAGAACATCGGTGACCTGGGCGGCCTCACCATCGCCCTGGAAGCCTATCGCCGTTCGCTGGATGGCAAGCCCGCGCCGGTACTGGACGGTTTTACTGGCGAGCAGCGACTGTTCCTGGGCTGGGCACAGGTCTGGCGTACCCTGTGGCGCGATGATGCGCTGCGCCAGCAACTGGTCAATGGCCCGCACTCGCCGGGACAAATCCGCGCCTTTGCACCACTGCGCAATATCGACGCTTGGTATGACGCCTTTGACGTGAAACCCGGCGACAAGCTCTATATCAAACCCGAAGACCGCGTGCGGATTTGGTAAATCACCATCACGCAACCCCCTTCCCGGAGCCGCCTTGCGCGGCTCCGGTTTTGAGGGGGGGCTCATGTGATTTTCGGCCTGCCCATCTTCAGCCTGTATCTGCTATGTTGCCCCGCCTTGTATTGGCTTTGCGAGTTTTGCGATGAATCCCTTGCGCTGGTCATTCCGTAGCCGTTATTTGGCAGGCTTTCTGGCATGTGCCGGTCTGCTGGCTTATGCCCTGTATGTGCAGTTTGTGGAAGGCTTGATGCCATGCGAGTTCTGCATCTTGCAGCGCATTGCTTTTGCTGCACTGGGCGGGGTGTTTCTGGTGGGCGGGCTGCATGCGCCGAAGGCCAAGGCTGGGCGGCGCGTGTATGCCGGGCTTGCCAGTCTTGCCGCGCTGGCCGGTGCCGTGGTGGCCGGACGGCATTTGTGGGTACAGCTCTTTCCGCCGGAAATTCCCACCTGTGGTGCCGGACTTGAGTTTCGCGTGGCGCAGCAGGGCTGGTTGGGCGCCATCCAGAAAGTGCTGACTGCCAGTGGCGATTGCAGCATGATTGACTGGACTTTCCTGGGGCTTGGGATGCCGGGTTGGACTTTGCTTTGGTATCTGGGGCTGGGGCTTTGGGCGGTGCTGGCTGTCCGTGCCCCAAGGAAATCATCATGAAGGCACAGCCCTTTGCCGTTTCAACGCATTTGCCCGCTCCCTGGAGCCCAGACTCCTGGCAGAGCCATGTGGCCGAGCAGCAGCCACGGTATCCCGACGCAGATGCCTTGAGTCGTGCGCTGGATGAGCTGCGCGCGCTGCCGCCTTTGCGTAAGCTTCCCCAATTGCCATGCCGGTAACTAAGCACCTATAATTGCGCCCCGCGCCGAAGTAGCTCAGTCGGTAGAGCAACTGATTCGTAATCAGTAGGTCGGAGGTTCGATTCCTCTCTTCGGCACCATATAGATGTCTCAAGAAGACTCCATAGGCCTTGGAAGCTCGCAAAAATCCCACTAAATGTGGGTTTTTTCGTTTCTGGGTGTTCCAAAGGGGCTCACCCAATCCCCACAGTGTGGGGGTATCTGTGGGGGTGATATGGGATGATATGTTGTTATCGCTCCAGTGTTTTGTCAGTCATCCCGAGGCGGCGCAGTTCTTCCACCACCGGGGTGATGGCGATGATGCGGGCATCGATGCGGGCACGGGCGTAATAGTCCAAGTCTGGGCGGCGCAGCAGGGTATTGAGTTGCAGCAGGGCGCGTTCTGGGTTGCCGCCCAGATATTCGGCTTCGGCATGGGCTTCGCCTGCTCGTACCCAGTCGCCGGCCATTTCATTGGCGCGGGCGAAAATGCGTTGGAACTCGGGGGTGTGGGCACTGCTGCCCAGCAGTGGGCGCAAAATGGCGAGTGCGCGGCGTGCTGCCTCGTTATTGCCGCGCTCAAGCAGCACCGTTGCTGCGCTGATGGCCACCGCCGGGTCATTGGGGTAGCGCAGGCGTAGCCGCTCAAATCGCTGGTCACTGGCTGTCAGCTGGCCGCTATGCGCTTCGGCCTCTGCCAGTGCCAGCTGTATCCAGCGGTTGTCCGGCTGGATGAGCTCCAGTTTTGCCAGGTTTTCACGTGCGCTGGTGGCCTGGTTCGCTCGGGTTTGCGCCAGTGCCAGCCCGTAGCGGGCGGCCTCATCCAGCGGTTTGGCGCGTGCCATGCGCTGGTATTCGCCGATGGCCTCGCGCGGGCTGGCCGCACTCAATACCCGCAGCCGCTCGCGCGCCCAGACAAAATCGCCGCTGGCACCGGTGGACTGCGTGATGTCCAGCTTGATGCCGCCAGGTAGCAGCGGGTTGCCGCTGTGATGGTGGGGGGTATGCAGGTGGGAGGGCGCAGGTAGCCGCTCGGCGCGGGTTTTGGCTTCGGCAATGCGGGTGGTGGTCACCGGGTGGGTGCGCAGGTAGTCGGGCAGGCGGCTTTCCTCGCTACCCTGATTGGCACGGCTGCCAGCCTGCATGCGCTCAAAAAATGCAGCCATCGCTTCCGGGTCATAGCCGCTGCGCGCCAGGGTGCGGATGCCGAGCCGGTCGGCTTCGGACTCATTGCTGCGGGTGTAGTCAATCTGGCGCTGAATCATCAAGCCCTGTGCGCCCATCACTGCGGCCATGGTGGCATCGCCTGCGGAACTACTGCCCGATTGCTGCGCGACCACGATGGCGGCCAGCATCCCCAGCAGGATGGGGATTTGGTCGCGCTGGGCGCGCTCCACGGCGCGCAGTACATGGGTTTGGGTGACGTGGGCGATTTCGTGGCTGAGTACCGCAGCCATCTCGTCCTCACGCTCGGCAGCCAGAATCAGTCCGGCATTGGTGCCGATATAGCCGCCCAGGGTAGCGAAGGCATTGATTTGCCGTTCCTTGAGCAAGAAGAAGGTGAATGATTGCTCCGGGCGGTCGCTGGCGGCGGCAAGTCGTTGCCCCACGCCCTGCAACCACTGGTTGAGCAGCGGGTCATCCAGCGTATAGCCATAGTGGCGCAGTTGCGCCAGCATCATCGCGCCGTATTCGTTTTGTTTGGCGGGGGAGAGAATCCGCCCGGCAGATGAGCCCATGTCCGGCAGGCGCGACTCCTGCGCAGGCAAGGTCATTGCAGAGAGGGATAGCACGCAGGCGGCAGACAGCAGGGCGGGGCGGAAAAAACGGCGTTTTGAAATCATGCAGCAAGCATGCCTGTTGCGGCGATGGCAGGCGTGAATTGCAGGTTAATCGCAGGCTCCGTAATCTGTGCGCACCCATTACCCGGAGTGACCCATGCCCCAGCCTGAAATCACCATTTACAGCACCCTGGTTTGCCCGTATTGCGTGGCGGCCAAGAATTTTTTGAAAAGCAAGAACCTTGAGTGGAAGGAAATCCGCATCGACCTTGACCCGGCCGAGCGCGAAAAGATGGTGACCCTGGCCAAGCGCACCAGCGTGCCGCAGATTTTCGTCGGCGATGTGCATGTGGGCGGCTATGACGACATGATGGCCTTGCATCGCGAAGGCAAGTTCGAGCCGCTGCTGGCAGGCAATAAGGGTTGAGCTTGCCGCCGTTGGACTATGCAGCTCTGGCATAATGACCGGCTGAACAATCACCGCCGGGCAGGCTGTATTGCCCGGCTCCAACTGCAGGAACTGACATGACCCAAACCATTACCGTGATCCGTGGCGATGGCATCGGCCCGGAAATCATGGACGCCACCTTGCGCGTTCTTGACAAGATGAATCTTGGCTTGAAGTACGAAGAAGCCGATGCTGGCCTCATGGCGCTGGAAAAGCACGGCGAGCTGCTGCCCCAGGCCACGCTTGATTCCATTGCCAAGAACGGCGTGGCACTGAAGTCGCCGCTGACCACTCCGGTCGGCGAGGGTTTTACCTCCATCAACGTCACCCTGCGCAAGAAGTTCGACCTGTACGCCAATGTGCGCCCGGCCAAGAGCTTCCCCAATACCAAATCACGCTTTGCCAGCGGTGTTGACCTCATCACCATCCGCGAAAACACCGAAGGCCTGTATATCGGCGAAGGCCAGAGCGTTTCCGACGATGGCCAGAGCGCCATCAGTGTCTCCAAGGTGACCCGCAAGGGCGCCGAGCGCATCGTGCGTTATGCCTTTGAACTGGCCAAAAAGACCGGACGCAAAAAAGTCACCCTGGTGCACAAGGCCAATATCCTGAAATCCACCAGCGGACTGTTCCTGAAAACCGGGCGTGAAGTCGCCCAGCAATACCCCGGCATCGAATGCAATGAAATGATCGTGGACAACACCTGCATGCAGCTGGTGATGCGCCCCGAGCAGTTCGACGTGATTGTCACCACCAACCTGTTTGGCGACATCCTCTCCGACCTCTGCGCTGGCTTGGTCGGCGGCCTGGGGCTGGCGCCGGGCGCCAATATCGGTGAAAAGGCCGCGATTTTCGAAGCCGTACACGGCTCTGCCCCGGATATCGCCGGCAAGGGCATCGCCAACCCCTGCGCCCTGCTGCTGGGTGCAGCGCAGATGCTTGACCACCTGGCCATGCCCGAGCAGGGCGAACGCCTGCGCCGCGCCATCATCGCCACGCTCGAAGCTCGTGACAACCTGACCCCTGATCTGGGCGGCGAAGGCACTACCAGCAGCTTTGCCGAGGCGATTGCTTCAAGGCTGTAATTTTCGGCATAGCCAAAATTTGCGCAATGGAACACGGGGCTTTAAAGCCCCGTTGTTGTATGTGAGATGCCCGTCTCAATCGATACCCAGTTTCTTCAACTTGTATCGCAAGGCGCGGAAGGTAATACCTAGTTGGGCAGCGGTTTTGGTTTTGTTGTAGCGGTTAGCCAGCAATGCCTGCTCAATGGTGGCGCGCTCCATTTGTTCTACTGCTTCGGGCAGAGCCAGTGTGCTGTCGAGGGTTTCCGGCGCGGGTGTGGCCGGAGCGTAGGCCGCTTGATGGGGCGGTGGTGATGGCGGGAGCGCAAAGCCCGGGGTCGGGGCTTCCAGTGGCTCGGTGGGTGCATTGCTGGGCAGATGCAGGTCATCGGCCAGGATGCGGTCACCATCGGACATGGTCATGGCGCGCTCCAGCAGGTTTTCCAGCTCACGGATATTGCCGGGGAACGGATATTGGTTAAGCGCCGCCATCGCGCTGGCATCCAGTGCCGGAGGCGTGACGCCGTGTGCTTCACCCAGGCGCTTGAGGATGCCTTCGGCAAGCAGCGGCAGGTCACTGCGGCGCTCGCGCAGCGGCGGTACGCGTAGCTCAATCACATTGATGCGGTAATACAGGTCATGGCGGAACTTGCCTTCTTCCACCAGCCGTGCCAGGTCTTTGTGGGTGGCGGAAAGAATGCGCACATCGACTTTGATTTCAGCCGCTGCGCCGACCGGGCGCACGGTTTTTTCCTGGATGGCGCGCAGTAATTTGACCTGCATCGGCAGTGGCAGCTCGGCGACTTCATCCAGGAACAAGGTGCCGCCATGGGCGGCCTGGAACAGGCCGTCCTTGTCGGCGTGGGCGCCAGTGAAGCTGCCTTTTTTATGGCCGAAGAATTCGCTTTCCATCAGTTCGGCCGGAATGGCGCCGCAGTTGACCGGGATGAATGGCCCCGAGGCGCGCGGGCTTTCCTCATGGATGCTGCGCGCTGTGAGTTCCTTGCCGGTACCGGACTCGCCCCAGATATATACCGGCGCCTGTGACCGCGCGACTTTGGCGATGGTCTGGCGCAGCTGCTCCATGGCTGGGGACTGGCCGCGCAATCGCGGGCAAGCTTGCCGGGCGGGCGCAGGCGGGCGGGCTGTACGCGGAGATTCGGGCTCAGTTGCAGTGCTGGCTCCATTTGCGCCAGAACATCGCTCTGCACGCAGCTTCAGGGCATTGCGCACCAAATCACGCAGTACGCCCAAATCCACGGGTTTGGCAACAAAGTCAAACGCGCCGGCCTTCAGGGCTTCCACGGCTGCCTCCATATTGCCGAAAGCGGTAATCATTGCCGCCGGGGTCATGGGGTGGTTCTTGCTGATATATGACAGGATTTCCATGCCGCTGCCATCAGGCAGGCGCATGTCGGTCAGGCAAAAGTCGAACTCCTGGCTTGCCAGTAATTGCTTGGCGGAAATGACGGTTGAGGCTGTCTCAACCCGTAGCCCCATCCGGGTCAGGGTAACGACAAGCAGTTCACGAATATCGCGTTCATCGTCGATGACCAAGGCGGTTGGGGTTTGCACAACTGGGCTCCTGGTAGGAAAAGGACAATTTTAGCGGCCGATATGGTGATACCGGAATTGTTTGCCGATGCAGCGTTATTGCACGCAACTAGTGCGTTGCTTTCTTATGGTTATCGCTTTGCACGATTGGTATGGATAGCTGGAAACATGTGCCACTACTGCGGCGCAGGTATTTGAGGTCGCCATTATTGGACTGCGCCAGTTCACGGGCGATATAAAGCCCAAGGCCGGTACCGTGCGAAGATGTGGTGTGGAATGGCTTGAACAGGTTGCGCGAGGCATTTTCACTGATGCCGGGGCCACGGTCGATGACTTCAATGATGCAGGTATTGCCCTGGGGGAGTACCCGCAGTGTCATGTGTGCAGGCTGGTCGGGCATCCGGCCGTAATAGCGGGCGTTGCTGATAAGTACCATCAGGATTTGATAGATATGGTTGGCATCGGCGTTGACCAGGATGCCCTCTCCGGGGATGTCCAGGGTTAGCGTGTCATTGTCCAGCGGGAACCCGGCGCGATACTCTGTGGCAAAGTGGTGAAGCATCTGGCAAAGATCAAATTGCTGCGGCTGGGCCGGCTCGCGTTTGGCAAGTCCCAGTACGCTATTGATGATGCCGTTGGTGCGGCGGACTTGTTGCTGGATGATGTCCAGCATTTTTCTGTCCATCAGATCCAGGCGACTGGATTCTTCCAAAAGCTGCGCGGCATAGTTGATGGCCGAAAGCGGGTTGCGAATCTCATGTGCAAGGCTTGCCGAAAAGCGGCCCAAAGTAGCCAGTGTCATGGTTTCGGCACGGCGTGCAGCCTGCGAGGTATCGTTGAGGAAAATCAATACCTCGTCACTTTGGGGGGCTAGCCGGAAAAACTGTGGCTCAACCTTGGCATCGTCATGGCGAAAGCTCAAGAGCTCCTGATCCTGGGGGAGTCCAGAGCGCCACTGCTGAAGCCTGCGAGAGAGGGGGGGGAACGCAGGTCAAGCACTTCTTCGTCAGTCGATAGCGGATCCAGGCGCAGCAATCGTTTGGCAACCTGATTGGAGGTGCGGATACGTCCTTTTTCGTTGATGACCAGAACGCCGACTGGCAGGCGTTCAAGAATCAGCGAGTTCATCCGGGAAAGCTCGGCGATTTCGATGCTTTGCTGTTCTGTGACTTCGTCGGAGTGAGAGATATACCTGCCAAGGCGGCTGGCAAGCAGGGCAATGGTGATATAAATCAGCCCGTAAACTATGTGATAGTTCCAGTCATCCGGTGCCAGAAAAACTAGCATGAGACCGGAGACGACCGCCATGGAAAGCCCGAATGTTAGCGATACCAGCAAAGCGGCAGCGGCGACATTCAGCATCCACATCGGGGTGATGAGTTCAATGACTTGTGGCGAAAGCCAGGTCAGAAAGCTGATGAAAACCAGATCAAGCAGGGTACCCAGCACAATCTGCCGGTTGACAGGAATGCGGGTATAAGCCAGGGCGACAAACAGAAAAGCGACCAGCAGGTAAGCAAGATTGGCGGCCAGGGCAAGATGCTTGCCGGTATCGTCAAATCCCAGGCTCATCGCTATCAGCGCCACAGCTTCGAGCGTGCGGTAAAGGGCATACAGGCGGATTTCCGCGCGCAGGCTATGGTCGTGAACGGTTTTGAAGTGGCGAGAAGCGACCATCTGACTGTCTCTGGAGTGCACCGTGGATTATAGGAATAAGCCGTGTTTTTGCCAGATGCCTGGCAAAGGCCGATGTGAACCGCTTTGCTCCCGGCACCTGCTTTGCGCGACAATAGGCGGTGCACTCCGGCGTTTTTGCAGCCGGGGGCTGCCTTTCCACTTTTTTGGTGACTCAATGAACTTTCACGAATATCAGGCCAAAGCGCTGTTTGCCGACTACGGCATCGCTGTTCCCGCCGGGCAGGTTGCCCATTCTCCTGACGAAGCGGTTGCCGCCGCCAAAGCCATTGGTGGCGATTTCTGGGTAGTGAAGGCCCAGATCCATGCCGGTGGTCGTGGCAAGGCCGGTGGCGTCAAGCTGGCCAAGACCCTGGACGAAGTGCGTGACTACGCCAAAGCCATGCTGGGCACGAAGATGGCCACCTACCAGACTGCTGGCGTTGAGTTGCCGGTAGACAGCGTGCTGGTGACCCAGGCCACCAATATCGACAAGGAACTGTATCTGTCGGTGCTGGTTGACCGTGCCACCCAGAGCGTGACCTTCATCGCCTCGGCCGAAGGCGGCATGGATATTGAGCAGGTTGCCGCGGAAAAGCCCGAGGCCATCAAGACCCTGCATGTCAACTATGTCGAAGGCCTGCAAGGTTACCAGTGCCGCGATCTTGGCTTTGCGCTGGGACTTTCTGCCAAACAGGTCGGCCAGTTGTCGAAAATCATGCTGGGCCTGTACAAATTGTTCAATGACAAGGATCTGGCCTTGGTGGAGCTGAACCCGCTGGCGATTCTCGACAACGGCGATCTGGCGGTACTGGACGGCAAGATCAATTCTGACGACAACGCCAACTTCCGTCACCCGGAACTGGTCGCCATGCGCGATGTGCGCCAGGAGGACGAAACCGAAGTGCTGGCTTCCAAGTACGACCTCAATTACGTCACCATGGACGGCAATATTGGCTGCATGGTGAACGGTGCAGGTCTTGCCATGGCCACCATGGACGTCATCAAGTTGAATGGCGGCGAGCCGGCCAACTTCCTGGATGTCGGCGGCGGTGCCAACAAGGAAAAAGTCACCGAGGCTTTCAAGCTGATTCTTTCCAGCGACAAGGTGAAGGCGATTTTCGTCAACATCTTCGGCGGCATTGTCCGCTGTGACATGATTGCCGAAGGCATCATCGCCGCCGTGAAGGAAGTCGGCGTCAAGGTGCCGGTCATCGTGCGCCTTGAAGGCACCAACGTCGAGGCGGGCAAGGAGCTTCTGAAGAACTCCGGCCTTGCCATCATTCCGGCTGACGACATCAACGATGGCGCGAAGAAGGCGGTGGAAGCCGTCAAGAACGCCGCCTGATTACCGCAAGGATTTTACTCATGGCAGTTTTGATTAATAAAAACACCAAGGTCATCGTGCAGGGCTTTACCGGCTCGCAAGGCACCTTCCACGCCCAGCAAATGCTCGATTACGGCACCCAGGTGGTGGGCGGCGTGACCCCCGGCAAGGGCGGCAGCGAACACCTCGGCCTGCCGGTATTCGACACCGTGGCACAGGCTGTTGCCAAGACCGGCGCGGATGCCTCGGTCATCTACGTGCCGCCGCCGTTCGCCGCCGATGCCATCCTTGAAGCCGCAGCCGCCGGCATCAAGGTCATCGTCTGCATCACCGAGGGCATTCCGGTGCTGGACATGATGCGCGTCAAGAACGTGCTGAAGGGCTATCCCGAAGCTCGCCTGATTGGTCCCAACTGCCCCGGCGTCATCACCCCGGGCGAATGCAAGATTGGCATCATGCCCGGTCACATCCACATGCCGGGCAAGGTCGGTATCGTCAGCCGTTCCGGTACGCTGACCTATGAGGCCGTGAAGCAGACCACCGACGCCGGTCTTGGCCAGTCCACCTGTATCGGCATCGGCGGTGACCCGATTAACGGCACCAACTTCATCGATGCGCTGAAGCTGTTCCAGGAAGACCCGCAGACCGAAGGCATCATCATGGTCGGTGAAATCGGTGGCAGCGCCGAAGAAGAAGCCGCCGAATACATCGCCAAGCACGTCACCAAGCCGGTGGTGGGCTTCATCGCCGGTGCCTCGGCGCCGAAGGGCAAGCGCATGGGCCATGCCGGTGCGATTGCCTCCGGCGGCTCGGGCACGGCCGAAGGCAAGTTCGCCGCGATGGAAAAGGCCGGTGTCACCACGGTGAAGTCGCCGGGCGACCTCGGTGCGGCCATCGCCAAGCGCCTTGCCAAGTAAGCTGCGCTGGCATTGAGCACTCGCAACGGGCTGCCTTCGGGCAGCCCGTTTTTGCAGGGGAAGTTTCCACGGGATTTGTCATCCCCAAGCGCTGGGGCAGATGCTTTGCCCGGTATAATCCAACGAAATTCCCGGCACAGGCGTTGACCTTTGCCCTTGATATCGGAGTTTGCGCCAATGAATGCAGCACCGCAGCAAAACTTGATTGGCATTACCGGCATTACTCGCCGCCTGGTAATGGATGGTGTACTGACTGCCGAAGTCGCCCGTAAGGCGCAGGATGATGCGGCCAGCGCCCGTAAGCCCATTGCTGCTTTCCTGCTGAATAATCGCCTGGCAAGTACCGCCCAGATTGCTGCAGCCAATGCGATGGAGTTTGGCATGCCCCTGCTTGATTTGGGGGCGATGGCAGGGGCACCTGAAGTATTGAAGCTGGTTTCGGAAGAACTGATTCAGAAACACAAAATCTTGCCCTTGATGAAGCGGGGCAATCGCTTGTTTGTGGCGATTAGTGACCCGGTAGATCAGGCTGGACTCAATGAAATCAAATTCCAGGTTGGGTTGAACATTGAGCCGGTGATGGTTGATCCGGCACAACTCTTGCGCACCTATGAAATCTGGCAGGCTGCCGCTGCCAGTGATATGGATGCCCTGCTTGATGGTGATGAAGAATTTGGGCAACTGGAAGTTGCCGATGACATAAATGCTGATGCCGGGGGTGAGAAGGGCATTGATGCGAAGGGCGACGATGACACGCCGATTGTCAAGTTTGTCAATAAGTCGCTGGTGGATGCCATTCGTCGTGGCGCTTCGGATATCCACTTCGAGCCTTACGAAGATACTTACCGGGTGCGTTACCGTATCGATGGGGTATTGCGCACGGTCAGCAAAATTTCACACAAACTGCACTCGCGTATTGCGGCACGCCTGAAGGTGATGTCGCAGCTGGATATTGCCGAAAAGCGCATCCCGCAGGATGGCCGCATCAAGCTTAACCTGTCCAAAACCAAGCAGATGGACTTCCGTGTCAGTACATTGCCCACATTGTTTGGTGAAAAAATCGTATTGCGTCTGCTTGATGGTGGCGCGGCCAAGATGGGTATCGAAAAGCTGGGCTACGAGCCGGATCAACAGCAGTTGTTCATGGATGCCATTCATAAGCCTTATGGCATGGTGCTGGTCACAGGCCCCACAGGCTCGGGCAAGACCGTGTCGCTGTATACCGCGCTTGGCATCCTGAATGATGACAGCCGCAACATTTCCACCGTGGAAGATCCGGTGGAAATCCGCCTGCCGGGTGTGAATCAGGTGCAACAAAACAACAAAACCGGCATGACCTTCGCTGCTGCCCTGCGCAGCTTTTTGCGTCAGGATCCGGACATCATCATGGTGGGTGAAATCCGTGACCTGGAAACGGCTGAAATCGCTGTCAAAGCAGCTCAAACCGGTCACATGGTGCTTTCAACCCTGCATACCAATGACGGGCCGCAGACCATTTCCCGCTTGATGAACATGGGAATTGCTCCGTATAACATCACAAGTTCGGTGACGTTGGTGATTGCCCAGCGTCTTGCCCGCCGCCTGTGTCCGGCGTGCAAGAAAGAAGCGCATGTGCCGGAGAACGCCTTGCTGGCAGAAGGTTTTACCGAAAAAGATCTGGCCGAAGGGTTCAAGGTCTATGAGGCTGTGGGTTGCAGTGAATGCTCAAACGGGTATAAAGGACGTACCGGGATTTACCAGGTCATGCCCATGACCGAAGAGATTCAGGCTATTGTGCTGGAAGGGGGAAATGCCATGCAGATTGCAGAAGCTGCGCAGCGATCCGGAGTGCGTGATTTGCGGCAGTCCGCCTTGCTCAAGGTCAAGCAAGGCGTTACCAGCTTGACCGAAATCAACCGTGTCACCAAGGATTAATCATCATGTCGGCTACCCGTACTGCAGTTTCCAATACCACTCGTCCCATAAAGCAGGAGCCTATGCCTGTCTTTATATGGAAAGGCAAGGACAAGCGTGGCACCACCATGAAGGGCGAGCAGCAAGGCAAGAGCGAGGCGCTGGTGCGCGCCGAGTTGCGCCGTCAAGGCATTACCGTAGATTCGGTCAAGCTCAAGCCCAAACCGCTGTTTGGAAAGACTGGAAGCAAAATAACACCAAGAGAAATCTCGGTATTCAGTCGCCAGATTGCCACCATGATGAAGTCTGGTGTGCCGATTGTGCAGGCATTGGAAATTATCGGCAGTGGTCAGAAGAATCCGCGTATGGCGGATATGCTCAACAACTTGCGTGCCGATATCGCGGGCGGCTCGTCCATTTACGAGGCAATGAGCAAATATCCGGTGCAATTTGACGAGCTGTATCGCAACCTGGTGCATGCCGGTGAAGCTGCCGGTGTGCTGGAAACGGTGCTGGATACCATTGCCAATTACCAGGAAAACCTTGAAGCACTTAAAGGCAAGATCAAGAAAGCCCTGTTCTATCCAATCATGGTGATAGCAGTAGCTATTATTGTCAGTGCCGTATTGCTGATTTATGTGGTACCACAATTTGAGGAAGTATTCAAAGGCTTTGGTGCGGAATTGCCAGCCTTTACCCAGATGATTGTCAGTGCCAGCCACTTCCTGGTTGCATGGTGGTGGTTGATATTACTGTTGACGATAGGCGCAGGCGTTGGTTTCATGTTTGTGTTCAAGCGCTCGCTGAAATTGCAGCACGCACTTGATCGGCTGCTGCTCAAGTTGCCGGTAATCGGTAAAATCATGAATGACTCGGCTGTCGCGCGTTTTTCACGCACTTTGGCAGTGACGTTTGCAGCCGGTGTGCCATTGGTAGAGGCATTGGGTACGGTTTCCGGGGCAACTGGCAGCACAGTCTATGCCGAAGCAGTGGAGCGTATCCGCGATGATGTGGCGGTTGGTCATCAGGTCAATTTTGCAATGAAGCAAACCAACCTGTTTCCGCATATGGTGGTGCAGATGACGGCCATTGGTGAGGAGGCCGGTGCGCTTGACACCATGCTGTTCAAGGTGGCCGAATTCTATGAGCAGGAAGTCAACAATGCCGTAGATGCTTTGGCCAGTCTGATTGAACCGTTCGTGATGGTGATTATTGGTGGCCTGGTTGGCAGCATGGTGATTGGCATGTATTTGCCGATCTTCAAATTGGCCTCGGTGGTTGGTTAAGGCGCATGGCATTTTTGGATCAAAACCCGATGCTGGGCTATCCGGCGGCAGCAGCATTGGGGCTGGCCGTTGGCAGCTTCTTGAATGTAGTGATTCTGCGTTTGCCGCGCCGTATGGAATGGCAATGGAAGCGCGATGCGCGCGAAATTCTGGAGCAGCCGGAAATATATGATCCGCCGCCCCCGGGTGTGGCAGTAGAGCCTTCGCATTGCCCGAGCTGTAAAACCCGGCTGCGCTGGTTTGAAAATATTCCGCTTTTCAGTTGGCTGATTCAGGGGGGTAAATGCCGTCACTGCAAGACCTCCGTTTCGGTGCAATACCCGCTGGTGGAGCTCATCACCATGCTGCTGTCGCTGGCCTGTGTCTGGCAGTTCGGCTTTGGCTGGCAAGGATTTGGTGCTTTGTTGTTTACCTGGTTTTTGCTGGCTGCTTCGGGCATCGATTTCCGAACCAAACTATTGCCGGATACACTGACTTTGCCGCTGTTGTGGCTAGGCCTGATAGCGGCGCATGAAAATCTTTACATCGCTCCGAAAGCTGCAATTGCCGGTGCCGTGCTGGGTTATCTCAGCCTGTGGATCGTGTGGTGGCTTTTCAAGCAGCTGACGGGCAAGGAAGGCATGGGGTATGGCGACTTCAAGCTACTGGCCGCCATTGGTGCCTGGTGTGGCTTCAAGGCAATTTTGCCGACTGTTTTGATTTCCTCGCTGGTGGGAGCGATTGTGGGCTCCATCTGGCTGGCGGCAAAAGGCCGAGACAAGGCCACACCGCTACCGTTTGGCCCATATCTGGCGATTGCAGGCTGGATTGTGTTCATGTGGGGCGAGCAAATCATTGGCACATACCTGCGCCTTAGCGGTTTGGCAGGCTAAGTCACCATGGCCGCGCAAGCTGACGCGGTTTTTGCCGTTGGTCTGACTGGGGGTATTGCCTCGGGCAAAAGTACAGTGGAGGCAGCGTTTGTAGCGCTTGGCATTGAGGTAATTGATGCTGACCGGGTTGCCCGTGACCTGGTCGAGCCGGGGGAGCCGGCACTTGCCGAAATTGTCCGGTATTTTGGTCGCGGGGTTTTGGATGCGCAGGGGCGGCTTGACCGCCCGCGGTTGCGTCAGCGGGTTTTTGCCAGTACCGGCGAGCGGCAGGCGCTGGAAGCCATCTTGCATCCGCGTATCCGTGCCGAGATTCAGCAGCGCTGCATGGCGGCGGCTTCCGATTACGTCATTGCCGCCATTCCCTTGTTGACAGAAGGAGGGGGGCGTAAAGCCTACCCCTGGCTTGCACGTATTCTTGTGGTGGATGTCACCCGGCAGACCCAATTGCAGCGCTTGATAAACCGCGATGGGATTGACAGTTCGCTGGCCAATCGCATGATTGATGCCCAAGCCAGCCGTGAGCAGCGTTTGGCGATAGCGGATGATGTTTTACGCAATGAAGCCAGCATGGCAGTGCTACAACAGCATGTGGCCGGACTGGATGGGTTATATCGGCAGTTGTGCAACGATATGAAGCAGTAGCCTCAGCCGGGCTTGAACCCGGCTGTCGATATGCTTGGGTTTCGGCGCTTTTGAACCAGTTTTTAGCCAAAGCGTTTTTCCAGCATGATAAAACAGGCGCGCAGGCCTTGGGCTTCGCCGCCTGCCGGGCGGCCGGGGCGGTCGGTATCGTTCCAGGAATACACGTCCAGATGCGCCCAGGGCAGGTCGTCGGGGACGAAGCGTTGCAGGTACAGTGCGGCGGTGACGCTGCCGGCCATGGGCGAATTGCTGGCGTTGGCGAGGTCGGCGATGCCGCTTTTCAGATAGCGCATGTACGGCTGCCACAGTGGCATGCGCCACAGCGGGTCAAAGCAGTCCCGTCCGGCTTGCAGCCAGTCTTCGGCAAGGCAATCGTCATTGGCGTAAAGCACCGGCAAATCCGGCCCTAGGGCAATGCGCGCCGCGCCGGTGAGGGTGGCGAAGTCCAGTATCAGTGCGGGCTTGTCCTCGGCGGCGCGGGTGAGGGCATCGCATAGCACCAGGCGGCCTTCGGCATCGGTATTGTCGATTTCTACGCTCAGCCCCTTGCGGGTGGCGATGACTTCGCCCGGGCGCAGTGCATTGGGGCCGACGGCGTTTTCCACGGCGGCCACATACAGCGATAGCCGCACCGGCAGGCGGCGCTTGATGATGAGTTCGGCCAGGGCGATGGCATGTGCGGCACCGCCCATGTCCTTTTTCATATTGCGCATGCCGGCGCTGGCTTTGAGATTCAGGCCGCCGGTATCAAAGCACACGCCCTTGCCGACCAGTGCCAGGCGCGGGTATGCGCTGTCGCCCCATTCCAGATGCAAAAGGCGCGGGGCGCGGTGCGAGGCGCGGCCGACGGCATGGATGGCCGGATAGTTCTGCGCCAGAAGCTCGTCGCCGCTGATAACTTCCAATTCGGCAGCGTGAGTCGTGGTGATTTCGCGGACGATGGCTTCCATCTCGTCCGGCCCCATATGCTCGGTCGGGGTGTTAATCATGTCGCGGGTGCGCAGGCAGGCGGCGAGCATGTCCAGCGTGCGCGCATCGGCATTGTCGTCCAGCATCAGCCGGGCAGGTTCGCGCAACGGTTTTTTGTAGCGGTCGAAGCGATAGCTGCCCAGTCCCCAGCCCAGCAACAGGGCATTGCGTGCTTCACTATCCAGCTCGCTGCCGGTTTGCCAGTCGCCCGGTGGCAGGGCGAATGGGGCATGCGCATAGGCAAACGGGTCAAGCCGGTTTTCCATGCCGAGCACGGCCGATTCCACGCCACGCTCGCCGGGCAGTAGGGCTACCGTGCCGGAGGCAGCAGTATATTTCTGTGCATCCAGCCATTGGCCGATGGCGGGCAATTGCAGTTTGCGCCAGACATCGAACTCATCGCTGCGCACGCAGTAAAAGGTTTTCGGGTTGTCGCCCTGGCGGGTCAGTCCGGGTTGGCTGTTCATCGTGTTTCTCAAGATGGGGTGGCTGCCTCCAGCCAGTCGGCCAGTTGGGCAAGATTGGAAAATACAAGATCGGGAATGAAATCCCGGCGCGGCCAGGCAGGGTGCCGGGCACGGGCATCTTCGCGGTGCAGCCAGCAGGTTTTCAGACCCGCATGACGTGCGCCAGTGATATCGGCTTCAATATCATCACCGATATGCAGGGTGTTTGCAGGTGGAGTGCCGAGCGTTTGACAGGCATGCAGGAAAATCGCCGGGTCGGGCTTGGCCTTGCCAAATTCGCGGGCGGTGACCTGGCTATGGAAATATCGGGTTATGCCGATGGCGGTCAGGTCGGCATTGCCATTGGTCAGCGCGCAGACCGGCACACGGCGGGCGATGCGCTGGAGCGCGGCATGGGCATCGGGGTAGAAGTCCACGCGGTTGCGTTCGGCAAAAAATGCGGCATATGCGGCATCGGCCAGCGCCGGGTCATGGCCACTTTCAGTCAGTGCAATTTCAATGCCCTTGTGGCGCAGCCAGCTTGCGTCGTGGGATTTTTGCGGGAAGCGTTCAATGACGCGCTCGCGCAGGCGGCGCATGGCGGTAACCGGAAATTGTTGGGCCGCTTTGGGGGCGTGTTGCAAAAACCAGTGGTGCAGTACCTGCTCGATGCGCTCACCAATGGGAGCGAACGGCCAGAGCGTATCGTCCAGGTCCAGGGTGATGGCCTGGACGTTGAAGGCGGGTGTTGCGCCTTGCTTCATACCAGCCCGTCGCGGCGCAGTTTTTCGTGATGTTGGCGCAGGGTTTCGTTTTCAGTACGGTCATTGCTGGCCATGGCAGGTACATCGGCGGCAACTTGCATGCCCTGGCTGGCAGCGGCCTGCATGTGTGAAAACTGTGCACTTGCGGCCTTCATGCCGCCGGTAATCAGATTGGCAAAACCCACGCCCAGTTGCAGGACATTGCTACCGCCGAGTTTGCTTATCAGCCTGCCGTGACCGACCAGAAAACCCGAGGCCAGCCCGGCTACCAGTACGCGCCCCGGTGTCCAGGCCGCATGCCAGGCGCTGCGGGTCTGGCGCAGATTGGCGCCCACGCTGCGCCCGTGGGCTTCCAGTGTTTGCTCGGCTGCGGTGACTTTTTCAATCAATTGTTGGAAACCCATCGGATACTCCGTCAGTTATGGCCATCATCGGCGGCGGACGGGGTATTTTTGCCTTCATCCGTACCCAGACCCATCTTGGCCAATTGCCTGCGGGTGGCATGCATTTGCGTATGTTCAAAATAAGCCAGCGCACGCCAGGCAGAAAAAGCCGTGGCGGCCAGGCAAAACAGGCCGACCAGCAGCAGCGAAAGCCACCAGGACAGTTTGAGGTAGGTCACCAGTGCTGCGACCAGCGCGGCCATCAATAACAGCCCGCCAACAGCGCCGAACACCACCGCTATGGCAGTGAAGGCTACGCTGCGACCCAGGGCGCTGCGCGCCAGGGCGATATCGGCCAGCACCAGCGCACGCAGGGCGCGTACGCTGGCAAACGTGGAAGCGAGGCTGGCTTTGCTGCCTTCGCCGACGCGGCGGAAGGCTTCCAGAATGTCCAGTGCGGGCTCGGTTTTTTCCGGCGCACCGTCTGGCGTTTGGCCTTGCGCTTGCATGGGGTTACTTCTCGTTGTTACTGCCCAGGCCAGCCAGCTTGGCAATTGCCCAGCCGGCGGCGAAGGCGATGCCGAAGGCGGTCAAGGGACGTTCGCGAATCAGGTCGGCGGCACTGTCAATCATGTCGCGGCTCTTTTCCATCAGCACGTCCATTTGCTCTTTGGCGGCAACGCCAAGGTCTTCGGCGGCATGCTTGCCCGCCATGGCAGTATCGCTGAGCTCTGCCTTGACATAGGCCGTGCCGGCACGCAGCTCTTCACCTGCGGCAGCGGCGGCGCTCTTGATGGAGTCGCCGGTGTGAACGGCGGCTTGCTTCAGGTGGCTGCCGGCTTCGGAGAGGTTTTCTTTTACGCTCATGGTTTGCTCCTTGGGAGGTTGGGTTATTGAATCAGAATTTGCCCGCGCTGACCGTTGCGCCACAGGCGCAGCAGCAAGCGTTGGGGCGGGTTGTGGAAACTGGCACGGAAACTTGCCAGGTCGTTGAACTCGCCGCTGGAAGCAGCAAGGATGACATCGCCCCCGCGTAGCCCGCTTTGTGCGGCACGGCTGCCATGGGCCACATCGCTGACCAGTACACCGCTGGCACCCTGGCGGCGCAGCGATTCGGGCAGTTCGGCAAAGGTCACGCCGGCAAGTCGCGCATCAAGGCTGGCGCCATCGCGTGCCTGCTCCCTGAGCTGCGCGCTCAGCTGCAAAGGCTTGCCATCGCGGCGGATATCCAGGCTTATGCGGGCATTGGCGGCCTGCAGCCCCTGGAAATTGCGGAAAGCTTCGGCGCTGTCGATGCGCTGGCCGTTGGTGGCGACAATCACATCGCCTGCCCGCAAGCCTGCCGCTGCCGCAGAAGAATCCGGATAAACCCGGGTGATGAGTGCGCCCTGACCGGAGGCAAGGCCAGCGGCCTGTGCGCTGCGCGCATCCAGGTCACGGGTTTCAATACCGAGCGTGCCGCGTCGCACCTGTCCGCCGTTTTCCAGCAACTGCTGCATGATGCTGCGGGCAAGATTGGTGGGGATGGCAAAGCTCAGGCCAATATTGCCAGCCATCGAGCCGTGCGGGTTGAAGCTGGCGGTATTGATGCCGATGAGCCGTCCCTGCAAATCCACCAGCGCGCCGCCGGAATTGCCGGGGTTGATGCTGGCATCGGTCTGGATGAAATTCTGGAAGCCCGCGCCGGGCAGGTTGCTGCGACCCACTGCCGAGATGATGCCGGAGGTCACGGTCTGGCCGACCCCAAACGGATTGCCAATAGCCACGGCGAAATCACCCACACGCAGTGTGCTGCTGTCGGTCATGGCGATGGCGCTCAGGCGCTCGGCCGGAATACGCATCAGCGCGATATCGGTATCCGGGTCGGAGCCGAGAAATTCGGCTTTCAGGGTGCGTCCATCGGCGAGCGTCACTGATACATCATCGGCATTTTCAATCACATGGTGATTGGTCAGCACATAGCCCCTGGCCGCATCGACAATCACCCCCGAGCCCAAGGATTCGTTGATGCGCTCCTGGGTGAGCTCGGGGAACATGCGCCGGAATACCGGGTCATTGCCAAACGGGCTGACACGCACGCGCTGTTTGGTATGTACGCTGACCACTGCGGGCATGACGCGCTCCAGCATCGGTGCCAGGCTGGGGACATGCCCGCCACCTGCGGTTTGCGGCAACTGGCTGACCGGCAGGGCAGGCACAGGCTCTGCATGACCGGGCTGGGTCAGGGCATCACGCATCGCGGTGGCGGCAAAGCCACCAAAACCGGCCGCCGCTGCCAGCACCAGCAAGGTGGGCAGGGGGCGGGGGGCGCGGGAGACGTGCTTTTGATTCATCGGCATCCATCATGCAGGCAGGACAGTGGTGTGGATGTGAAAACAGCCACGATTTTTGTGCCAGCTTACGACAAAACTGTGTGATGATGGTGGTCGAAGCTTGGCAGCAGGCCGGGCAAAATGAAGTTTTCTTGTTGCGGTGGGCGTATGCCGAAAAGTGCCAAAGACCGGATTGAACGCAGGCAGTCGGCCATTCACGGCAATGGTGTGTTTGCCACGGCTGCGATTGCCAAAGGCGAGTACATTGTGCGTTACAAGGGACGGTTACGCAGCCATGCAGAGGTGGATGCCGACTATGGTGAACTGGAGGGGAGCGGTCATACCTTCCTGTTCACGCTGAACGATGAATATGTGATTGACGCCAACTTCGATGGCAATATCGCGCGCTGGATAAATCATAGCTGTTCGCCCAATTGCGAGGCGATTTTGTACGAGGACGAGCAAGGCCGACGTGACCGGGACAAAATCCGTATCCATGCACTGCGTGACATCGCGCCGGGCGAGGAGCTGTCCTTCAACTATGGGATTGTCCTGCAGGAGCGCCATACACCGGCATTGAAAAAACTCTGGGCTTGCCATTGTGGTGCGCCGCACTGCACGGGCACCTTGTTGCAGCCCAAACGCCGCCGCAAAAGCCATGTGGTGATGAGCGTTGATTAGGCGATAGCCAGGCTGGGCAGTGAATCAGCCGATCTTCAGCTCAAGTGGGTGGCGATTTTCTTGGCTGCATTTGCTGCAGCGCTTCGTTTGAGATGGCATCAGGCAGGCGCGATATTCAATGCATCCACACCAGGGTGGCCATGCGCCCGGTATGACCATCGCGGCGGTAGGAGTAGAACGTGCGGTGCTCCTCAATGGTGCAATGTTCGCCGCCGTAAATCGCATCGGCACTCATGCCGGAGGCAATCAGGCGTTGGCGTGCCAAGGCGTACAAATCCACTTTCCAGTGACCTGGGCGGGTGGCGGCAAAACAGGCCGCGGCGGCGGCATCGTGGCCGATAAAGGCCTCGCGCACTTCCGCACCGATTTCGTAATGCCGGGCACTGGCCGCAGGCCCCAGCCAGGCGCGCAGATGTTGGGGAGCGGTTTGCATCGTGGCGAGGGTACCTTCCAGAACACCTGCGGCCAAACCGCGCCAGCCGGCGTGGGCGGCCGCAATCTCGCTGCCGTCACGGGCCGCCAATACCACGGGCAGGCAGTCGGCGGTGAGAATGGCCAGCACTTGCCCGGGCACGGCAGTCACCGCCGCATCGGCCTGCGGTTCATCGCTTGCAGCCGTGTCAATCCGGGTCACTTGCACGCCATGCACTTGATGCAGCCAGTGGGGTGCGCCGGGCAGACCGAGCATTTCTTGCAGTTGCCGGCGGTTTGCCATGACCGCTGCAGCAGCATCACCACTGCGGCTGCCCATATTGAAGGTAGCAAACGGAGCCTGCGATACACCGGCGCCGCTGCGCGTGGTGGTAATGGCCACGACACCGGGCGGCGCAGGCCAGTTGGCCTCTATCCACGGCTGCATCAGTACTGTGCCTCGTTCCAGGCGCGGGTGTCTTCGCGCAGGGCGCGCAGCAGGGCGCGCATGTCATCGGGGATCGGCGCCTCGGCGCGCAGCGGTTCGCCGCTGATGGGATGGGCGAACTCCAGCACTTCGGCATGCAGCGCCTGGCGCTTGAAACCGCGCAGTTGCGTAACCAGTTCGTCACTGGCGGCCTTGGGCAGCTTCAAGGCGCTGCCATACAGCGGGTCGCCGATGATGGGGTGCTTGATTTGCTGCATATGCACGCGAATCTGGTGGGTGCGACCGGTTTCCAGCCGGCATTCCAGCGCAGTATGCGCCCGGAAGCGCTCGCGCAGCCGGTAATGGGTGATGGCCTCGCGGCCATCTTCGCGCACGCACATCTTCAAACGGTCGCGCGGATGACGGTCAATGGGGAAGTCTGCCGTGCCGCCGGCCACCATCGAGCCCAGTACCACGGCGATATATTGGCGATGCACTTGGCGGGCGGCGAGCATTTCCACCAGACGGGTTTGCGCGGGCAGGCTGCGCGCCACCACCATTACCCCGGAGGTGTCCTTGTCCAGCCGGTGCACGATACCGGCGCGGTTCAATACGGCCAGCGCCGGGTCACGGTACAGCAGGGCGTTGACCAGGGTGCCATCGGGGTTGCCCGCACCCGGATGCACTACAAGCCCCGCGGGCTTGTTGATGATGAATAGATGCTCATCCTGGTACAGCACATCCAGAGGAATATCCTGTGGCTTGGCCTCGGTTTCCACGCCCAGCTGCGCATGCAGGCGGATGGTTTCTCCCCCATGCAACAAATCACGGGGGCGTGCGGTTTTGCCATCCAGCAGCACATCGCCGGACTTCACCCAGTCGGCCAGGCGTGAGCGTGAAAATTCCGGGAACAGCTCGGCCAGTACCGCATCAAAGCGGCGACCGGCAGCGCTGGCAGGGACTTGGATTTGGCGAAAATCAGCGGATTGGGTGTCAGTCATCATCGTGTCTTGGGCAGTTTATTGCCCTTGCATTCATTCTGGATGGGCGGCAAGCGCTCCGGCTAGGCTATTATCACCGCTTCCGTTTCGACATCCTGCATACCATGTCACTTCGCATTGATGCTTCCCGCCCCCTGATTCGCGCCGGCCTCGTATCGCTGGCGGTGCTGTTTTCGCTTTCCGGCTGCGCCCGCTTCAAAGACAAGAAGGCCGAAAACAACGAGGGGCTTCCGGTCGAAACCTTGTACGACAAGGCGCATGCCTCGATGGTCAGCGGCAATTACGGCACCGCCGAAGAAACCTTCCGACGCCTGATTGCCCAGTATCCTTACGGCCCGCATGCCGAGCAAGCGCTGATGGAAAGCGCCTATGCCCAGTACAAGAGCGGCAAGAATGATGATGCGGTCTCCACCATCGACCGCTTCCTGCGCACCTATCCCACCCACCGCCATGTGCCGTACATGTACTACCTGCGCGGCCTTGCCAACCAGGCGCGCAATACGGTGTTCATGCAGCGGGTATTCAGTCTGGACATGGCCAGTCGCGACCTGGCAGCGCCCATGCAGGCCTATGATGATTTCGGCATTGTCACCACGCGCTTTGCCAACAGTCGCTATGCCGATGATGCCCGCCAGCGCATGGTGTTCTTGCGCAACCAGTTTGCCCGCCATGAGCTGAATGTCGCCGTGTACTACCTGCGCCGTGGCGCCTGGGTGGCAGCCAGTGCCCGCGCCCGCTACATCCTGGAAACCTACCCGCAAAGCGAATACCAAAACGATGCGGTGGCCATCCTCGCCGAAACCTATACCCGCCTTGGCAACCAGACGCTGGCGGACGATGCCAAGCAAGTGCTGGTGATGAACGACCCGCAGCACCCCTGGCTTTCCGGCGGCTGGCCGAAAGACCCCTCGGTATTCAAGCGCCTGAACCCGTTTGCCCGCGAGCATGTACCCGGCGCACGCGGAGATTGAGCCGATGGCACTTGTTTGAACCTCCCAAAAAGAAGCCTTCCTGAGCGGAAGGCTTCAGACCGCTGACAAACCCCGTGTTTTTGGCACGGGGTTTTTCAATGGCATGCTGGGAGCCCTTTGAAGGTCAGAAGCATGCGATGCAGCTTGGTCGTGTTGAAGGCGTTCTGTGAAGGATTCGTGCGCTGTAGCCGCTCAGCCAGTACA
>NWQQ01000027.1 GCA_002798255.1 Lysobacteraceae bacterium NML95-0200 | reverse complement strand
GCTTCGATACGTTCTGCTTCGATACGTTCTGCTTCGAGGCGTTCTGCTTCGAGGCGTTCTGCTTCGAGGCGTTCTGCTTCGAGGCGTTCTGCTTCGAGGCGTTCTGCTTCGAGGCGTTCTGCTTCGAGGCGTTCGGCTTCGAGGCGTTCGGCTTCGAGGCGTTCGGCTTCGAGGCGTTCGGCTTCGAGGCGTTCGGCTTCGAGGCGTTCGGCTTCGAGGCGTTCGGCTTCGAGGCGTTCGGCTTCGAGGCGTTCGGCTTCGAGGCGTTCGGCTTCGAGGCGTTCGGCTTCGAGGCGTTCGGCTTCGAGGCGTTCGGCTTCGAGGCGTTCGGCTTCGAGGCGTTCGGCTTCGAGGCGTTCGGCTTCGAGGCGTTCGGCTTCGAGGCGTTCGGCTTCGAGGCGTTCGGCTTCGAGGCGTTCGGCTTCCAACCGCTGCGCTTCATGCGCCTGCTCATGCACATCAGGCAGTACGGCCTCTGGCAAGGCATCACGCAGGCTTTCTGCCTGTGCCGCCAAAGCGTCTTGCAGTGGCACACGCTGTGTCTGCCCGCTCAGGCCGGTGACGGTGCTGCGAATCTGCTTGGCCAGCTCGGCCAATAGCGCCACGCCCTGAACGCCAGCCACAGCACCGGCAGCCAGCGAACGCTTCAGCCAGCTCTCGGTCGGCCCGGTCGCACGGGTGATTTCCGGCACTTCCGCCATCGCAAAAGCGCCGTTCATGGTGTGCACCGCGCGCAGCAACTCGCTGGATGGCATATGCTCTGCCGCCTGCGGGTCTGCCAGCCAGGTGTCGATGGTCTTGAGGTGACCGGCGACTTCGGCATCCAGAATTTCCAGCAATACCGCATCGACTTCCACCGCCACGCTGTCCTCGTCGGCAGCAGTCTCGGCAGGCGCTTGCCCGGCCACCTGTATTGGCGGCTGCGCGGCTACAAGGGCAGGCTGATAATGGACTTCTTCACCTGCCGCCAGGCGGTCGGCGGCGGCCTCGATACCTGCCAAATCCCGCGCAATCGGCGTTCCGGTCAGGGCAGCAAGCAGGGCAGGCAACGCCTCATGGGCATGCGTGACCAGCGCCAGCACGGCGGGCGTGGCCGGACGCGAGCCATCCAGCACCCGGTTCAGCATGTTCTCCACTTTCCAGCTGAACTCGCCCAGCAAACGCGCGCCGACCAGGCGGCCACTGCCCTTCAGGGTATGGAATACGCGCCGGATGGAGCGCGCCTGTTCCAGGTCATCGGGAGCCTGCCGCCACTGCGGCAGCAGCTCATCCAGATTACGGATTTCTTCTTCGACTTCTTCCAGGAAGATTTCCCGGATTTCATCATCGATTTCATCGCTGCCAAGGTCAAAGCCACCGGCTTCAACAGGCAGCACGCCCGCAGGCAGCTCATCACTTGCGGCAGACGCGGCGGCCAGCGTTAGTGATTCGGCCTGCGGTGCTTCACCCAGGAACTGCGCGACCGAGACTTGCCCGGCAGTCTCGACTTCAGGCTGCGCTTGCGCAGCAGCAGGTTCGGTATCCATGACCTGCGGCTTGCTGGCCTCGCTCAGCCAGTCCTCGTAACTGTCCTCATGGCTGTTGGCAAACGGTGCAAAATCTGTGGCAAGTTCTTCCGGCGGCAGCGGCCAGTAATGCAGTGCCTCCAGGCTGCTGCGAGTAATCGCCAGGATGTTTTCGCGCCCGCCGCGCTGGTCACGCAGGGCTTCAAGGTAATACTCGATACTGGAAAGTGCATCGGCCAGCGTGTCGAGCTGCTGGTTGCCGGGGATGCGCTTGCGCGTGAGCAGCTCCACCTGGGTATAGCGGCCAATGGCGGCCAGATATTCAGCCGCCTCAGGCAGCTCCAGTATCTTCAGCGCCCCGACCACTTGTTCCAGCAGCGCCGGTACATCCAGCAGCTGGGCGTGATCCCAGCCGGTTTCCACAAACGCCACAAACGCCTGGCGGGCATTGTCGAAATTGGCAATGGCCTCACGGCTCAAGGCCTCCATCAGCTGCCGCAGCTCGGAAGCGGCCAGCATGTCCTGGTTCTCCTCCGTACGGCCACTCCCCCTGGTCACTTGCTCGTGCAGGTCATCCAGGGAAGCATCGACATACAGCAGTGCTCCGGCCACATCCAGCAGGACATTCTCGTCCATCGGGATACGCCCTGCGGCAAGGTCGGCCACGGTATCACGCTGTGTGATAACGATTTGCCGCGCCACCCCCAAATCCAGCATGCCCAGGGTGTCGGCAATCCGTCCCAGGGCATCGGCCTGCGGCGCCAGCGCCTCCGCATCCTTGCGCCCCATGCGCAGGAACAGATCCAGCGCGTCCTTGACACGCAGCACATCTTCTTTGAGTGCCGCAGAAACCGTATCCAGCAATGCGCGGTTGATGCCGGTCACGCTGCCCCTGGCGCTGGCATATTCGCTATCGCTCACATGCGCCTGCGCATCCAGGCTGAAGCTGTTGCGAAGCAGCGCAAGCGCCGGATGCTCGGCCTTGCTATTGGCAACCTGATACAGCAGCTGCCGGGTCGGCTCGACAAGTGAGGAAACCGGCAGCGGGCGGGCTTCATCGCTATTGCCAAACAGGCTGCGCGCTTCGCGCTCCACACTGGCAAACACAGTACGCAATGCGCTATCGGCCTCCAGCGCACCATCGGCTGCGGCTTCAGCCACATGGCTGGCGACCCAGAACAGGCGGCGTGCTTCTGCTGAGCCCGGTTCTTCTGACAGGGCGCGCAACGCCTGGTGCATGGCGGCAAAATCCGCCTGTCCGTCGCCCCACGCTGCCAGCGCCTTGCCAAGCCGCTGCAACTGCACCGTGCTTGGCGGATCGGCCGCCTCCTCGCGCGCATCGGGGATGGCCGTGGCGGGCAACGCCAAATCCGGGCTGAAGAACACACCTTCACTGACCGGCTTGAGCCCGCGCACTTCACGCAATTCATTGACCAGCGGCATCAGTACCACGGGAATATCCCGGTGCCCGCCCTGCAAACGTTCCAGATAGTCCGGTAGCTGTAGCGCCCCACGCATCAGCGCGGCGCAAGCCTCATTGGTCGCTGTCACCTGGCCTTGCTCGATGGCTACTGCCAGCTGCTGCATTTCCCCGGACACCATGGCCGGGGCATACAGCTCAATCATGCGCAGGCTGCCCTGTACCTGGTGCAGCAAGGTTGCAGCCTTGCGCATCCGCTCCGGATCGGCGCCGTCTTCAACATAGGCTTCCACTTCCTGCCGCACCTGCAACAGGCTGGAGTCAAGCTCGGGCTTAATCCAACCCAATGTGGCATGGTCAATCGCTTCGCGCAGCATGTTCATGGCTGCCCCCCGGTAATCTTGGCGAAGGAAGTACGGCTCATTTCAGGTGTAATTCCTTGTTTTGCTATCAGGCCGGCAGCTTGAAGTCAGCGACCGAGCGGCGCAGGTCGGCCGCCAGCTGTGCCAGGTTGCCAATCGACTGTGCGGTTTGACCTGCGCCTTGCGTGGTCTGCTGGGTAATCGCCTGGATGGTGTTCATGGTGCCGGTAATATCGGATGCTGCATTCGACTGCTGCGCCGCCGACCTGGAAATGTCCTGAATCAATTGCGCCAGGTCATTCGATACGCGCTCGATTTCGCCCAGCGCCGTACCTGCGTCTTCGGCCAGACGTGCGCCCTGCACCACTTCGCTGGTGGTTTCTTCCATCGAGCTGACCGCTTCGTTGGTATCTGCCTGAATGGTGGACACCAGGCCTTCAATTCGCTTGGTCGCACCGGAGGTGCGTTCTGCAAGGCGCTGCACTTCGTCGGCCACCACGGCAAAGCCGCGGCCTGCTTCACCGGCAGAAGCGGCCTGAATCGACGCATTCAGCGCCAGGATATTGGTCTGCTCGGAAATGTCGTTAATCAGTTCCACGATGGCGCCGATTTCTTGCGAAGACTCGCCCAGACGCTTGATTCGCTTGGAAGTTTCCTGAATCTGGTCGCGGATATTGTCCATGCCGCGAATGGTCTGGCGTACCACGTCCGCACCATTGGTGGCGATTTCCACCGAACGCTGCGCCACTTCCGCCGACTGTGCAGAATTGCGCGATACCTGGTTAATGCTGTCGGCAATCTGGTTGATGCGGTCGGTCGCCGAGGTGATTTCCGTCGCCTGATGCTCGGCCGCATCGGCCAGATGCATGGCGGTGGCCTGGGTTTCCTGTGCCGAAGATGCCACCCGCACCGAGGTGTCGTTGATGGTGCCCACCAGTGTGCGCAGTTGCTCGATAGCGAAGTTGATGGAGTCGGCAATCGCACCAGTCATGTCTTCGGTAACGGTGGCCTTCACGGTCAGGTCACCCTCTGCGAGCGAGCCCATTTCGTCCAGCAAGCGCATAATCGCTTCCTGGTTGCGGGTGGTCAGCTCTTCTGCCGAGACACGACGCGCCGCCTGGGCGCGGTACAGGCTGCGCAGCAGGCCACCAATCGCCAGCAGGGTGAGCACACCGGAAATGATGGAAATCCAGATATTGCCAACCAGGCTGGTGTCCTTGAGCGAACCGGACGCCGTAAATGCACTGAACAATTGACGTGAATCCTTCAGCATTTGCTCGGAATTGCCTGCAATCTTGCTGGATGCCGCCTGCGCCTGGAACAGGCGCTCCAGGCCACTCTGGACAGCCGCCAGATCCTTGCTCATGCCCCCCCAAATCTCTCTGGCCTGATTCAATGCCTGTACGGCTCTGCCCACAGTCAGGCGCTGGGCGCCTTGCGCATTTTCTGCGCCATCGGCAAGCCCGGCCATTACTTGCTCGAATATCAGCACGTCCTGGCGCAGTCCCTGTCCTGCCAGCGGCGCAGCACTGCCACCGGCGCGGATTTCCGCAATCCGGCGCGCCATCGAAGACACCAGAATCGACTGGCGCATGGCGATGTACTGCTGGCTGGAAGGCACCCCGGCGCTGGACATGGCACGCACCATTTCATCCAGATGCGCCTGAATCTGTGGCACGGCAGCATTGAAACGCTCGGCATTACTGCCCAGGCTGGTGACCACCGGCTCGCTGTCGATAATCTGCTGGGCACTTTGCGCCAGCGGCGCCCAGGTCTTCCTGATTTGGCTGATGGGCGCCGCCACGGAAAGATCCTTGCCGTAGTCATTGCTCACCAGATTCAGGTTTTCCTCAATCTTGCCATGCGTTGCCTTGAAGTCACTGAATACTTCAGCATCTCCCCCGGTGGCCGCCAGCGCCTGGCTTGCCAGCTGCTGCGAGAGCACCTGTAACTCAGCCACAGCCGCTGTTGCCCCCCCCAGCCGGGTTGCCCGCCAGACTGAGGCCACGGTATTGGCCGCGAACACCAAAATGGAAACGGTCAGCAAAATCAACCAGAAATTGCTGCCGCCTTCACGGGCTTTGCCATTCGTCGAACCGCTGGCTGCGCTCATTTTCAAGACCTCGATTTAGATTGAATCAATACTGCGCCTGGCTGACAGCAAACCGGCCACCAGGCAGGTGTTAAGAATCAGGCCGCAGCCTGACGAAACTCCGGAATGCGCGCCAAACGCTCCAGATTGAATACTGCCCAGCGTTCATCCTGCTGACAATAGACCTGCTCAACCAACGTGGCATAACGGCCTTCCGCCAGATCACCGGCCTCTGTCTGCTGTTCGGCGTCAAAGCCGCGCTGACCATACAGCTCATCCACCAGCACGCCGACATCGCCACCAGGCTGGCGGATGACCAGCATCCGCTGCCGCTCATGCTGGACACTGCGCTGACCTTCCAGAAAGTGCTTGAGATCCACCACGGCCAGCAGGTTGCCGCGCACATTGGCAAGCCCCAGCAGCCACGGCTGCGCGCCGGGCACCGGCGTCACCGAAGGCACGCCAAGAATCTCGACCACATGGGTATGATCCGAGACCAGCCGCCGCTGGCCGATGCGATAGGCCAGGCCACGCCACTGCGCCCCCTCGCCTGCCTGCAACGGGTTACCCGCCACATGCGTCAGGCTCCGGCGTTCATAATCTTGCAACCGCTCAAAGGGTGTCATCGACACGGCATTCATTGGCTCTTCCCCTGCGTGAATTCAGGCACGACACATCAGTCTTGCCCTCAAACGTTCACATAAGTGCGAATGGCATCCAGCAATTCTTCGCGGGTAAAGGGCTTGGTGAGATATTCCTCCGAGCCCACAATCCGCCCCCGCGCCTTGTCAAACAGCCCGTCCTTGGAAGAGAGCATGATGACTGGCGTGGACTTGAACGCCTGATTGTTCTTGATCAGCGCGCAGGTCTGGTAGCCGTCCAGGCGCGGCATCATGATGTCCACGAAAATGATGTGCGGATGCTGGTCGGCAATCAGCGCCAACGCCTCAAAACCGTCGTTGGCAGTCACCACCTCGTAGCCTTCCCGCTTGAGCAATGTCTCGGCGGTACGACGAATCGTCTTGGAGTCGTCAATCACCATCACCTTGAGGCCATTGCTCCCGTTGTTTGTTGCTTGCATAGACATCGTCCCCAGAATTGACTGGAACCTTGCAGTTTCTAAAAAATCCATCTTTCAATTACTGTGGCAGACTGTCAAGCAAAAAGCGATTGCAACACCCAAATCAGTGGCTATCGGCACAAGCCAGCGCGCAAAACAATCGAAATACGCGCCTGAAGGCTCTACCATCCACAGCACGACCATAAGCAGGAATTTCGACCCATGCAGTACGACGTCGTGGTGGTGATGGATCCGATTGCGTCCATCAACCCCGCCAAGGACACCAGCTTCGCCATGTTGCTGGAGGCTGGCCGCCGTGGTCACCGCCTGCATTATGTGCTGCCCGGCGGGCTGTACCTGCGCGATGGCGTGCTGCTGGCGCGTGCTGCCGCACTGCAAGTGCGTGATGATGCCCGCGACTGGTTCAGTCTGGGCGAGCCGTATGAGCTGCGCTTTGCTGCCGGGCAGGCGGTGCTGATGCGAACCGACCCGCCGGTGGATGCCAATTACCTGCACGATACCCAGCTGCTGGACTTTGCCCGCCAGCAGGGGGCGCTGGTGGTCAACGACCCGCGCGGGCTGCGTGATTTCAATGAAAAGCTGGCGGCACTGCTGTTCCCGGACTGCTGCCCGCCCACTCTGGTGAGCCGCGATGCCGCGGCACTCAAGGCGTTCGTGCATGCGCACCAGGACGCCGTGCTGAAACCGCTGGACGGCATGGGCGGGCGCTCGATTTTCCGCGCCAGCGCCCAAGACCCCAATCTCAATGTCATCCTGGAAACTCTGACCCAGGGCGGCCAGCATCTGGCCATGGCACAGCGTTATCTGCCGGAGATTGTCGATGGCGACAAGCGCGTGCTGCTGATTGATGGCGAGCCGGTGGAATACGCATTGGCACGCATTCCGCAAGGCGATGAGTTTCGCGGCAATCTGGCTGCCGGGGGTCGCGGCGAAGGCCGCGCGCTCACCCCGCGCGAGAGACAAATCGCCGCGCGCGTGGGGCCGGAGATGAAGCGCCGTGGCATGTTGTTCGTCGGTCTGGATGTGATTGGCGAGTGGATGACCGAGCTGAACGTCACCAGTCCCACCGGCGTGCGCGAGTTGGAAAAACAGTTCGGCATCAATATCGTGGGACGGCTGTTTGATGCCATCGAAAAACGCTTGGCAGGCCAAGGCGAATGACTGAACGCAAAGCCCGCAAACCCGGTGAACACGACCGTCTGGGTGCCACCCTGACGCTTTCGGCCTTGCTGCATGCACTGCTGATTCTGGGCGTGGGTTGGGCAGCCAGCGATTCGGCGCCGCTGACGCCAATGCTGGATGTGATGCTTTCGGAAACCCGCACTCCGCTCACCCCGAAAGAAGCCGAATTCCTGGCTCAGGTCAGCAACCAGGGCGGCGGCGAGCATGACAAATCCGCGCGTCCCACCGACCCGCAAAGCGGCGAGCTGCCACTGCCCGAGTCCGGCATTGCCCCGCAGCCGATGCGCGCCGAAAGCCCGCAAGTCTCGCCGCCACCGGAGGCGCGCGTGGTCAGCGGCGGCGATGACACCCGCCGCCTGCCCGAAGCCCGTGATACCCCGGAAAACCCGGCTGCCCCCTCGCCGCAGGGGCAGCGCAAAATCAATCATGATCTGGCGATGGCGCGGCTGGCCGCAGAAATCCACCTCAACTCCGAGCGTTATGCGCAGCGCCCCAAGCGCAAGTTTGTCTCTGCCAGCACCAAGGAATATGTCTATGCCGAATATCTGCGCCGCTGGGTCGATCGGGTGGAGCGCATCGGCAACCTGAACTACCCGGAAGCCGCGCGCAGCCGCAACCTGTACGGGCAGGTGGTGGTCAGCATCGGCATCCGCCGCGATGGCTCGGTGGAGTCGGCCTCCATCGTGCGCTCCAGCGGCATCGACCTCATCGACCAGGCGGCGCTGCGCATCGCCCGCCTCGCCGAGCCTTATCCGCCACTACCCAGGACCGATGAGCCGGTAGATGTGCTGAACGTGGTGCGCACCTGGAATTTCCGTCCCGGCGGGCAGTTCACGGACGAATAATCAGCCCCCAGAATCCGCCTTGGCGGCGCGCAACGCCTGCTGCTCCTTAATCGTCAGCGCCACATTGTTGCGCAAGTAAGCCGGCTCCACCTGCTCGGGCGGTAGCGCCTGACCACGGGCATGGGCGCGAACGGCAAGCCGGGCAATATCCGCCGCATGCGGCAAGGCCAGTGCATCGACAGCGGCAAGCTGCTCATACAGGAACCTCGGCAAGGCGCTTTTTTCTGCGGCAAAGCCGCTACCCACGCCATGCCAGCCCTCGCCTTCAATCCTGACGCTCTGTGGCGTGCCAACCTGCTCACCGCCAAGCGCCACCGGCTCGCCATCGCGTATCTGATAACTGCACCAGTACACTTCGCCCATGCGCGCATCTATCGCGGCCAGCACGCGCGCGCCTTCATCCGCGCCCGCGCGCATCGCCAATGCCGCCAGCGTGGAAATACCAATCAATGGCCGCTCAAGCGCCAGCGCCAGCCCCTGTGCCAGCGAAATGCCCAGCCGCACGCCAGTAAACGCGCCGGGGCCGCGCCCCACGGCAATCGCGCCCAGGTCGCTGCGTGCAAGGCCGTTTTCTGCCAGCAGCGCCTCTATCCAGGGCAGCACCAGCTCGGCATGACGGCGCGGCGCCAGCTCGTAACGCGCGTGCACAAGACCCTCATTGACCAGCGCCACCGAGCAGGCCTCGGTACAGGTTTCCAGTGCCAGCAGCCGCATCTTCAATGCTCCGCAAGCGAAAGATATTCCACCACTTCCAGCCCGAAGCCGCCCAGACCCACCTGCTTGCGCGGCGTGCCGATCACCCGCAGCTTGCCGTAACCAAGATCCGCCAGAATCTGGCTGCCCGCGCCATTGCGCCGCCACTCGGCCACCGGCGCGGCGGGCGTGGCAGCGGCCTCATTGCGCAGCCGCGCCAGCAGTGTCTCCGGGCTGGCGTTGTCGGCCAGCAGCAGCAGCACGCCTTGCCCGGCCTTGTCGATGGCCGCCAGCGTCTGGCCGGTCAGCGGGCCAAAGTCTTCGCGCTGCCATTGCAGCGCATCGGCCAGCACGTTCTGCATCTGGATGCGCGCCAGCGTCGGCACGGCGGCATTAGCCTCGCCTTTTTGCAGGGCAAAATGCAGACCGTGGCTGATGCGGTCACGGTAGCTGTGCAGCATGAAGCGGCCATGCGGGGTGTCGATTTCACGGCTGTCGATGCGCTCGATGGTGTGTTCGGTTTCCAGCCGGTAGCGAATCAGCGCCTCAATCGAGCCCATTTTCAGGCCATGCTCGCGGGCAAAAACTTCCAGCTGCGGGCGGCGCGCCATGCTGCCATCGGCATTCAGAATCTCCACCAGCACCCCGGCAGGCTCCAGCCCGGCCAGCAGGGACAAGTCGCTGGCCGCTTCGGTATGTCCGGCGCGGTTCAGCACCCCGCCGGGCTGCGCCATCAGCGGAAAGATATGCCCCGGCTGCGACAGGTCATGCGCACTGGCATCCGGGCGCACCGCCGTGCGGATGGTATGCGCACGGTCATAGGCACTGATGCCGGTAGTCACGCCTTCGGCGGCCTCGATGGAAACCGTGAAATTGGTGTGATGCGGCGAAGTGTTGTCGCGCACCATCGGCGGCAAGCCCAACTGCCGGCAACGCTCGCGGGTCAGCGACAGGCATACCAGCCCGCGCGCATGCGTGACCATGAAATTGATGTCCGAAGGCTTGACCAGCTCTGCGGCCATAATGAGGTCACCCTCGTTCTCGCGGTCCTCGTCATCGACGATGACCACCATCCGCCCGGCACGGATTTCTTCAAGCAATTCGGGGATGGAGGCAAAAGACATGGATTACTCTCAAAAGCGGGGTGTGGTGCTGCGTTTGCTGTCCAGATAGCGCTGCATGCGGATATGCGCGCCCCTGTCTTGCAGGGACAATTTATTGCCGACGGCTTCCAGCACGGCCTGCTCGGCCTGACCTTGATGCCCCATATTGGCGCAACCCAACCCAGGGTTTTCATTCGGATGGGCGCACCATTGCAGATTCACGCTTTCAAGCGCGCTGGAGGGCGAGCCGTATTTTTCCAGCGCAGCCTGACGCAGGCGCTCGGCATTTTCCTGTGACCAGGGGATTTCATATTCCACCGCGCTGACCCGGATAGCGCCATTCAAATCCGGCTCCGCCGCAAACCTGACCCGCAATGAGCCATTGGGCGCACTGATTTCAAACCCCATTGGCTGCCGCCTGCCGGTAATTTGATTATTGAGCGTAAACGGTTTGACGGCACTGGGCGGCACCTGCATGAAACTGCTGGCCACACGCTGCGCCTGCTCCCACTCCATGCCGAGCTTCACCCCGGATACGCTGAACTGGGCCGCATCCACCGCGCGCTGCGCCCACGCACCCGGCGCCATCAACAGCAATAGCAGCACGACGAATACTTTCTTTCCGACAGTCATTTCAGCCCCCTTGTCTTGGGCATTGGCAAACCAACAGCCATACATGATGAAGCCCCGGACACGGCAGGGCAATGGCGAAGCCATGACGCAACATGGTGAGTGCCGACAAATCCCCATTCAGGGTAAATTTCCCCATTTGGGCATAATGGATACCTATTCCCCTGGGAGGCTTGCCATGAACACCGCTGCACTTGCCGATGTTGACAGCCTGCCGCGCACGCCGGCTTCCGATGTGAAAAAGCTGGGCTGGCGCGGAGTGATGCGGAATGTGGCCCGCGATGGCCGGGTGCTGGTGACCAATCACGCGCAGCCCGAGGCGGTGATTTTGTCGGTGGCCGAGTATCAGGCGATGCTTGCTGCGCTGCGCAGCAAGGCCGAGCGCGACCAGCACGCACTGGAAAGGCTGCGCCATGAGTTTGACCAGCGCCTGGCCTGCCTGAACGCCCCGGATACCGGAGAAAAAATTGACGCGCTTTTCGCGCAGCCGTTGCAGCTGCACGGCAAGGTTTTCACCGGCAAGGACTATTAAGCCCATGCCCCGCCCTCGCCTGCTGGTTCTGGCCGGTGTCAATGGCGCAGGCAAGAGCAGCCTTGGCGGCGCGGCATTGCGGCAGTGCGGTCTTGACTGGTTCAACCCCGACACATTTGCCCGTGAGCTTGCCGCTGCCACGGGCATGCCGCTGGATGCCGCCAATGCGGCGGCCTGGCACGAAGGTGTACGAATGCTGGATGCGGCCATTGCCCATCATCGCCATTACGCTTTTGAAACCACGCTGGGCGGCAACACCATTGCGGCCAGACTGCGGCAGGCCACGGGCAGCCATGATGTGGTGATGTGGTTCTGCGGGCTGGACTCGGTCGAGCGCCATATCGCCCGTGTACGCCAGCGGGTACGCCATGGCGGCCACGATATCCCGGAGGAGAAAATCCGCGAACGCTGGCATCACTCGCTTACCAACCTGATTACACTGCTGCCGCATTTGCGCCAGTTGCATGTCTATGACAACAGCGCCGAGGCGGTCATCGGCCAGCCCAGCCCTGACCCGCGTTTGCTGCTATGGCTTGACGCTGGGCGCATCGTTCATCCCGACACGCCACAGGCGCTGCGCAAAACGCCCGACTGGGCCAAACCCATCATGGAAGCCACACTGTCGCTGGCCGAATCAGGCCATACGCCGTAATCAGCCGTTCTGGCTTGCCAGCAGGCGCTCCACATAACGCGCCATCAGGTCGATTTCCAGATTCACCGCATCGCCGATGGTTTTTTCGGCAAAGGCGGTATGCGCGACGGTATGCGGAATCAGGGCGACTTCAAAAAAATCTTCGCCTGCTTCGTTGACGGTGAGGCTGACGCCATCGACGCAAATCGAGCCTTTTTTGGCGACGTAACGGGCAAGCGTTTGCGGCAGCGAGAAACGCCAGCGCGCGGCGCGGGCATCGGGCCAAATCGCCAGCACCTTTCCCACGCCATCGACATGGCCGCTGACCAGATGCCCGCCCAGGCGGTCGGTCGGCAGCAGGGCGCGCTCCAGATTGACCGCTGCGCCTGCGGCCAGCCCGCCCAGCGTGGTGAGCGCCAGCGTCTCGGTGGAGACATCAGCGGCAAAGCTGGCCGCATCGAAAGCCACAACGGTCAGGCATACGCCGTTGACGGCGATGCTCTCGCCAAGCGCAACATCGGCAAATGGCAGCGAGCCGACATCAATATGCAGACGCACATCGCCTTGCAGGTTTTCGGTTTTTTGCAGGCGGCCAACGCCTTGTATCAGGCCGGTGAACATGGGTTTACCTCGTTAGGAGAAGTGTCAAGCGCAGGTCATCGCCCAGGCGTGTGACATCGTGAAAGGCAAAGCGTGGTGCGTCGGCCAAGGTTTCAAGCCCCAGCCCGGCAAACAAACCGCACCCCTCGTCCCCCAGCACACTGGGCGCCAAATACAGCAGTAACTCATCGACCAGCCCGGCGCGCAGCAGCGCCCCTGCCAATTGCGCACCGGCTTCCACCTGTATTTCCTGCACGCCGCGCGCGGCAAGGGCTTGCATCACCTGCGGCAGTGACAGCCCGGCCTCATCACGCGCAACAGCAGCACACTCAACGCGGGCAAAACGCGCATCCGGGGTGATACCCGCCCGGTGCAGGAAAAGGGTCGGCGCGCTGCCATCCAGAAGGTGCGAGCCCGCTGGCGTTTGCAAGCGGCTATCGAGCACCACGCGCAGCGGCGCGATGAAGTCGCACTCCTCGTCCAGCCGCACGGTCAGGCGCGGATTATCGGCCAGCGCCGTGCCGCTGCCGGTCAGAATGGCGCTACTGCGGGCGCGGTAACGCTGCACATCGGCGCGCGCGGCCGCGCCGGTAATCCATTGCGACTGGCCATTGGCAAGCGCCGTGCGGCCATCCAGGCTCGTGCCCATCTTGACCCGCAGCCACGGGCGACCACGCTCGATAGCCGAGAGAAAACCGCGATTGAGCCAGCGCGCCTCAGTCTCCATCAGCCCGGACTGCACGGCGATACCGGCATGGCGCAGCCTGTCGAAACCGGCTCCGTTGACTTGCGGAAACGGGTCGCGCATCGCCGCCACCACGCGGTGCACGCCTGCGGCAATCAGCGCATCGGCGCACGGCCCGGTGCTGCCGGTATGCGCGCAGGGCTCCAGCGTCACATAGGCAGTGGCGCCGCGCGCGGCTTCGCCCGCATTTTGCAGGGCGAAGATTTCGGCATGCGGCTCGCCCTTGCGCTGGTGCCAGCCTTCGCCCACGATGACCTCGCCCTGCGCCAGCACGCAGCCGACCATCGGATTGGGGCGGGTGCTGTAAGCGCCACGCTCGGCCAATGCCAGTGCGCGTTGCATGGCGGCCTGGTCGAAAGTACTGAAGCCCGCGCTCATTTGCGCCGCGTTTTTTCAGGCTCTGTAATCGGCAGCGCCTGTTGCGCGCCGGATACCACCGGGTCGCGCACCAGACGGTCAAGCTCCTGTCGGAAGTCTTCGACATCCTCAAACGAGCGATACACCGAGGCAAAGCGCACAAAGGCCACCTGGTCGAGCTTGCGCAGCTCGGCCAGCACAAACTCGCCGACACGGCGGGTGGACAGTTCGCGTTCGGCAGTCATGCGCACCTGATGCACCACCGCGCGCACGGCCGCCTCCACCTGCGATTCGGATACCGGGCGTTTTTGCAGGGCGCGGTCAAAGCTCTGCCGCAGCTTCAGTCCGTCAAAGGGCTGCCGCCGGCCATCGGATTTGACGATGGTCGGCAGTTTCAGCTCGATGGTTTCCAGCGTGGAAAAACGCTCGCCGCAGGCTTCGCACTCGCGGCGGCGGCGGATGGTCGCGCCGTCTTCGCTGACCCGCGAATCCACCACGCGGGTATCACTATGCTGGCAATACGGGCAGTGCATGAGGGCGACTTTCAGCGATCAGCCATACACCGGGAAGCGCGCGCACTGCGCTTCCACCTTGGCGCGCACGGCGGCAATCACGGCCTCGTCGGCGGGGGCATCGAGCACATCGCAAATCCACTCGGCAAGTTCGGCGCAGTCGGCTTCCTGGTAGCCACGGGTGGTGACCGCAGGCGTGCCGATGCGCAGGCCGGAGGTGACAAACGGCTTGCGCGGGTCGTTCGGCACCGAGTTCTTGTTGACGGTGATATGGGCGCGACCCAGGGCTTCCTCGGCCTCCTTGCCGCTGACTTCCTTGCCAATCATGTCCACCAGCATCAGATGGTTTTCGGTGCCGCCGGAGACAATCTTGTAGCCACGGCGGATGATGACCTCGGCCATCGCCTTGGCATTCTTGACCACTTGCTGCTGATAGGCTTTGAATTCGGGCGAGAGCGCCTCCTTGAAGGCCACCGCCTTGGCAGCGATGACGTGCATCAACGGGCCGCCCTGGATGCCGGGGAACACGATCGATTGCAGCTTTTTGGTCAGGTCTTCATCCGCGCCCTTGGCAAGAATGATGCCGCCGCGCGGCCCGCGCAGGGTCTTGTGGGTGGTGGAGGTCACCACATGCGCATGCGGCAGCGGGCTGGGATACACGCCTGCGGCCACAAGGCCAGCCACATGCGCCATGTCCACAAACAGATAGGCGCCGACCTTGTCGGCGATTTCGCGCATGCGCTTCCAGTCCACCACCTGCGAATAGGCCGAGAAACCGGCCACCAGCATCTTCGGCTTGTGCTCCAGCGCCAGACGCTCAACCTCGGCGTAATCAATCAGGCCATCATCATTGACCCCGTATTGCACGGCGTTGAACAGCTTGCCCGAAGCATTGACCTTGGCGCCGTGGGTCAGATGCCCGCCATGCGCCAGACTCATGCCGAGGATGGTGTCGCCCGGTTGCAGCAGTGCGAAATACACCGCCTGATTGGCCTGGCTGCCCGAATGCGGCTGCACATTGGCGTAATCGCAGTCGTAGAGCTGCTTCAGCCGGTCAATGGCGAGCTGCTCGGCGACATCGACAAACTCGCAGCCGCCGTAATAACGCTTGCCCGGATAGCCTTCGGCATATTTATTGGTGAGCTGGCTGCCTTGCGCCTCCATCACTGCCGGGCTGCAATAGTTCTCCGAGGCAATCAGCTCCACATGGTCTTCCTGCCGCCGCACCTCGGCAGCCATCGCGCGGGCAAGTTCAGGGTCGAAGTTTTCAATGCGGACTTGGCGGGAGAACATGGCACACTCCGGGGCAGGGAAAACCGCGATTCTAAGCCATCCGGCGCATTGGAAAGCGCAAAACTGCCACCGCCGCCCCGCATTCAGCCCCAAGACTCCTGCGCGCCCGGCTTGACACCCTGAAAACAAGTTTGATAAAAGAAGCACTCCTGTAACATTAAGTATTGATTCATGAAATGAATGTTGCAGGGACTACCCCCACTTCACCCCCAAAGAAGCTTTCACATGAAAAGTGCTGTAAGTGGTTTGTTGCTCGCCAGCGCCATGAGCCTCGCCCCCGCGTCCATGGCACAACCAGATATCACGCCGGTGCCACAGGGTTCTGTCGCAGCCCGCATCAATGGGGTTTACATCGTTATTGCCTGCTAATCCGCTTTGCGCGCCGGGAGAAATCCCGGCGTGCTTGCTTTCACGCCTTTGAAACCCACAGCACAGGACAGCGCCATGAAAACCAAAATCCCCTTCATCCTGCCCCTGCTTTTACTGGCACTGACTGCCTGCCAGACGGAAAGCGCCGCAAGTCCCGAGGCGGATAACAGCCAGGACCCTGCGCTGGGCAAATTCATCGGCATGGTGGTGGAAAAATCACAAAAATCCGGCTACCAGTTTGAGTCAAGAATGCAGTTTCCCGCCGTCTGGCTATTCAACAAGGACGGCAAGCTGGTAGCACAACTGACCGAGGCCAGTCCCTTGCCGCAAGCCTTGCCTGCGGCCGCCAGCAATGCCATGCCGATTTCGCTGCTCCAGGAATCCTGGGCAGCACTCAGCCAGCAGCCTTTTCCGACATTCGAGCAAGGCAAGGAAGTAGCCGTATTCATCTCTACCTTCAAAACCGGCTGTGAAAGCAACGACACCTGCACCCAAGTCAAACAGCGGTTTGATGCATTGCAAACCGGCGCATTGACCGTGCCCGGCATCACCTTGCATGTAGCGCCCAAATAAATCGACCCAACCCGACTGCAAGGACACCCCCATGAACATGACCACCAAAACCGCTTTACTGTTCTTTATCAGCCTGGGTCTACTGGCCTGCAACGGCCAAGGCTCTGAAGCGGAAAATTCCCCTCAGCCTTCTGCTACGGCACAAATACAGGCCAGTGAGCAGGAGGACTTGCCCACCGCCCCATTGCGGACGTTTTTCACCCAGCTTGGCAAAAGCGCCAGCAGCCAGAACCAGTCCCTGGGCAGTGAATTGCACTTCCCTGCGGTATGGCTATTTGCCCCGGATGGCAAGCGCGTGGCGGTGCTGGATGAAAACAATCCATCCGTGCCAGGCACCTGGCCGGAAGCGGGCGATACGGCATTGTCACTGGAGGTTTTCCGCAACACCTGGAACGAGATTGCAGATGCCCCCATGCCTGACATGCCAGCCGGGCAAGGGCTTGCCGTTTTCATCTCCGACAAATCCATCCCGGAAGAATGTGATGCCGATGAGAAATGCAAGGCTATCCAGGCATTGCTGGCCGAAGCCGGCAATGCATTGAATGCACAAACCGTTTCATTGGCTCTCGACTTCCAGGGCTGAACGCGAATGCTGACCGCTGCCCGCCAGCTCGCCAGGATGCGCCTTGGCGAGCTGTCATTCCGCGCACTTTATCTGTTGGCATCACTGGCCATTGCCACGCTGGCATGGCTACTGCTGTCGGCTTTTGCCGCCCGCTTTTCTGCCGGTACTGCACGCCAGTTTGACAGCATCACGGTCATGCCGGAGAACACCAGCCAGCGCATGCCTTTGTCCTATGCCGAGAAAATCAGGACGCTGTCCGGAGTGAAATCGGTCAGCCACATGAATATCTTTCCCTTGGGCTGCAAGGAAAAAACGTTTGTCACTGTCAATGCCTGGAATTTCAGCCCTGATACCCCGTCCCCGGTCAACGGCATTGATGCCGGACAAATCGGCATCCTGATGCAGGATGAAAAAAACATATTCATAGGCGAGGCCATTGCCGACAGATGCAACTGGCAAACCGGCACGCACCTGGAACCCTATGAGAGCTTCTTTTCCAAAGCCGTCATCCCGGTTTACATCGCCGGAAAACTTGCCACACGCAAAGACGACGATAGCGGTTTTTCCGGCCTGGTGGCCTTTGGCAACTATGACTATTTCAACCGCTTTCTGCCCGAGCCAGAGCAGAACAGGGCGCAACTGATAAATGTCACCGCACACAACCCTGCCGAGCTGCCTGCCATTGCCAATCGCATCGAGGCTTTGCTTGCCAGTGAAGCCGTCCCGGTCACGGCATCGACTTCGGCCAATGCCGAAAACACGCTGGCGCGTTTTGGCAATATCCGCAGCCTGCTGTGGCTGGTCACCGGCGCTATCACCGCCTGCACCTTGCTGGTGTTCATCAGCACTTTTGCCCATGTCGCCGCCGAGCGGCGCAGCAGCACCGCCACGCTGAAGGGGCTGGGCTTCCGCTTTGATACGTTGCTGGCCGGGTTCACCATCGAGCTTGTACTGATTCTGCTCTCAGGCGCGCTCATCGGCGCAATCGCCAGCCTTGGCCTGCTGTATTGGCTGGCACCGCAGGTACAAACCTATATCGGCCTGATTGCCATCCCGGCAAGTAGCTGGTTGTGGCTGGGCATTGGCGTTATCGCACTGGGGATAGTCTCGGCCATTTTCCCGGTTTATGCGCTGCACCGTAGCCACCCGCGTGAACGCGATGGCATGTGAGGACGCCCGATGAAACAGACCCTGGCATTGCTGAAGCTCTTTGCAGGCATCCATATTGCCCGGCCGCGCGATGCCCTGCTGTTGGTAGCAGGCTTCATCCTGGCCGCCGCTACCTTGATGGTATTGCTGTCCATCCCGGCCGGACTTGAGCGCATAGGCCAGGGCACCGGCCATGACGATATTGCCCTTGTCAGCGGAGATACCGGCCTTGGCGAAGGCAGCAGCAACATCACCCCGGCACAGTTCAACCTGCTTTCGGTGCTGCCACAAACCGCACGGGATGCCGGCGGCAAACCGCTTGCCAGTGCCCAGTTGATACGCACAATCAAGCTGGAAAAAGCCGATGGCGAGAAATTCAGCATACAGGTCCGCGGGATAGATGCCACCGGCTGGCAATTGCTGGGCGGCGCAGCCATACAGGGCGATATCCCCAAAGAAGGCCGGCGTGAGTTTCTGGCCGGTTATCTGGCGCGGCAACAGTTCCCCAAACTTGCCAGCAGCGACCGTTTGCCCATCCGCGGGCGCAGTTGGCGCCAGAAAGGGCAAATCAATCATGGCGGCAACCTGTGGGACTCTGAAATCTGGGCAGACTTGTCGGCCATGCAGGCCGCATTCCAGGCGCCATCGGGTTATTCCGTGGCACTCCTGAAGCTGAAACAGCCCGGTGATCTGGATGCCCTCAATGCCGCAATACAGGCCGAGCCGCGACTGGCCGGGCTGAAAGCGCACCGGCAAAGCGATTATTACCAGCGCCAAAGTGGCTGGCTGGGACGCATCATGACACGGGTGGCCTGGGGGGTTTCCCTGCTGCTGGGGGCAGGCGCGGCGCTTGCCATCGGCAATGCCCTGGGCACGGCGCTGGAGCGCCGCCGCCGTGAGGCTGGCACCCTGCGCGCACTGGGCTTTGCCAATGCCAGCATCGCGCTGGCCAGCCTCGCCGAGGTATTGCTGATGGCCGCCTTCACCAGCCTTGCGGTATGGGGGCTGCTGTATCTGGCGCTCAATGGCCGCGAGTTTGGCACGTCCTCCGGCAACCATATGATTTTTGCGCAATTGCATCTGGGCTGGCAGGTGGGTCTGGCGGTACTGGGCTATACCCTGCTATTGGGATTGCTGGCGGCACTGCTGCCCATCCGCCGCTTGAGCTACGGCAAACTGATGGATGCCCTGCGCGCGGCATGACGAGTGTCACTATGCCCTCCGGTGCCTGTCCATTAACCTTCCACCCAACCACCTGCCTCTATCGCCATGAGCCACTCCGCTGAACTTCTCAAGCAATTGCGTATCGAGCGCCAGAGCGCGCCGCCACCGTCCCGGCGCTGGCTCTGGGGTGTGGCACTGCTAGTATTGGCGGCGGCTGCCGTGGCCGGCTTTTTCTGGTACCGCGCGCAGACAGCCGCGATTGCGGTAGAAACCGCCATCGCCCAGCCGCTGGATAACCCGGCCAGTAGCAGCAGTGCCTCCGTGCTGGATGCCTCCGGCTATGTGGTGGCGCGGCGCATGGCGACCGTTTCGGCCAAGGTGCCGGGGCGGGTGCTGGAAGTGCTGATTGAAGAAGGCCAGCAAGTCAGCGAAGGTCAGGTGCTGGCGCGGCTTGACCCGGTGGATGCCGCGCAGCATCAGGCGCTGGCGCGCGCGCAACTGGCCGCCAGCCAGAGCCAGCTGGCCGGGCTGGAAACGCAATTGCGCGAGGCCGAGGCCAATGCCAGCCGTTACCGCGAGCTGGCCGGGCAGCAACTGGCTTCCAGGGCGCAATACGAGGCTGCGCAGACCCAGCGCGACACCCTGCGGGCACAGCTTGCCAGCCAGCGGCGGCAAAACGAGGTCAGCCAGCGGCAACTGGCCATCGCCAACCAGGGGCTGGACAATACCGTGGTGCGCGCGCCGTTTGCCGGGGTGGTGATTGCCAAGGCCGCGCAGCCGGGCGAAATCGTCTCGCCAATGGCCGCAGGCGGCGGCTTTACCCGCACCGGCATCGGCACCATCGTCGATATGGATTCGCTGGAAGTGGAAGTCGATGTCAACGAGGCGCATATCGGCCGGGTGGCGCCGGGCATGCCGGTGGAGGCCATTCTCAATGCCTATCCGGACTGGCGCATCCCGGCAGAGGTCATCGCCATCATCCCCACCGCCGACCGCAGCAAGGCCACGGTCAAGGTACGCATCCGCCTGAATGTGCGCGATACGCGCATCGTGCCGGACATGGGGGTGAAGGTGAGCTTTCTGGAAAAGCCCGCCACGCCCGATAGCCCGCGCCGTGAAGGCGTGCTACTGCCGGAGTCGGCGCTACGCAAGGACGGCGAGGCCGCCTATGTTTTCCGCGTGGATGGCGAGCAGCGCGTCCACAAGGTGCCGGTGCAAACCGCGGCTACCTCCGGAGCCGGCCATATCCACGTCAGCCAGGGGCTCGCCGCCGGAGATACGGTGGTACTCAATGCCCCGGCTGGGCTGGAAGACGGCATGAAAATCCAATCCCCCCGCTGAACCTGTCCCGCTAATCTCAAGGAGCTGTCATGAGCACACTGGTCTCCATCCGCAACCTGGCCAAGTCCTACCATCGCGGTGCGGAAACGGTCGAAGTATTGCATGACATCAGCCTCGACATTGCCGAAGGCGATTTCGTGGCGCTGATGGGGCCATCAGGCTCGGGCAAGAGCACCTTGCTGAACCTGATTGGCGGACTGGATACGCCCAGCCACGGCAGCATCGAAATCCACGGCCAGCGCATCGAAACCATGCGTGAAGCCGAGCTGGCGCGCTGGCGCAGTGAGCATGTCGGCTTCGTGTTCCAGTTCTACAACCTGATGCCCACGCTCAGCGCACAAAAGAATGTGGAGCTGCCGCTGCTCCTGACCCGGCTTTCGGCCAGCCAGCGTCAGCGCAATGCCGATATTGCCCTGCAACTGGTCGGGCTGGCCGAGCGCGCCCGGCATCGGCCGAATGAGCTTTCCGGCGGCCAGCAGCAGCGCGTGGCCATTGCCCGCGCCATCGTTTCCGACCCGATGTTCCTGATTTGCGACGAGCCCACCGGCGACCTCGACCGCCAGTCTGCCGAGGATGTGCTGAATCTTTTGCAGATGCTCAACCGCGAGCATGGCAAGACCATCATCATGGTCACCCATGACCCGAAGGCCGCCGAATACGCCCGGCGCGTGATTCATCTGGACAAGGGCGTGCTGGTCAACTGAGCTGACGGAGCTGCGATGAAATACCTGCCACTCATCTGGGCCTCGCTGTTTCGCAGCCGCCTGCGCACCTGGCTGACGCTGCTTTCCATCGCCACCGCCTTCCTGCTGTTTGGCCTGCTCGATTCGGTACGCATCGCCTTCAATTCCGCAGGCAATAGCGTCGCCGGTGCCAAACGTCTGGTAGTACTGTCCAGGATTTCCATGACCCAGTTCCTGCCGCTGGCGCTGGAATCGCGCATCGCGCAAGTGCCGGGGGTGGGCAAGCTCAGCCATTCCACCTGGTTCGGCGGCGTGTATCAGGACAATCGCCGGTTCTTCCCGAGCTTCTCGGTCAAGCGCAATTTTCTCGACCTCTACCCGGAGTTCCAGCTACCCGCCGCCGAGCGCGAGAACTGGCTTGCCAGCCGCGATGGCGCGCTGGTGGGGCGCGCCCTGGCCGAACGTCATGGCTGGAAAGTAGGCGATGTGATTCCGCTGCAAGCCACCATCTTTCCGCAAAAAGACGGCAGCAATGCCTGGCCGCTGAAACTTGCGGGCATTTTCAGCATCAACGACGAGAAGCGCCGCAACGAGGAAAACCAGCTCTGGCTGCACTGGGAGTATTTCGATGAGGCCAACCAGTACGTCAACGGCCAGGTCGGCATCTATGTGGTGGAGCTGGCCTCCGGCGCCGATGCCGCCCAGGTGGCGCGCGCCATCGACCAGCTCAGCGCCAATTCCGCGCACGAAACCAAAACCCAGACCGAGCAGGCCTTCAACCAGGAATTCGTCAAGCAATTCGCCGATGTCGGCCTGATCGTCAGCGCCATCATGGCGGCGGTGTTCTTCACCCTGGTAATTCTCACCGGCAATACCATCAGCCAGTCGGTGCGCGAGCGCACTCCGGAGCTTGCGGTGATGAAAACCCTGGGCTTTACCCGCAGCGCCATCCTGTGGATGCTGCTGGCCGAGGCGCTGCTGCTCATCGGCCTTGGCGGCCTGCTCGGGCTTGGCCTTGCCAATTTTTCCATCGAGGCCATCAGCCGCGCCAGCCAGGGCATGGTGCAGATGGGGCAACTCCAGCCACACACCTGGCTGACCGGCCTTGGCCTGATGCTGCTGATGGCGCTCGCGGTCGGGCTGCTACCGGCGCTGCGCGGCATGCGTATCCATATCGTTGATGCTTTGGCCGGACGCTGACATGAACCGCCTTAAAAAGATGAGCCTCACCCTGGGTTTCTGGCTGCTGACCGGATTGCTGGCTGGCCTGTGGATGACTCTGCCCTGGCAGGCGCTGCTGCTACTGCCGGTGCTCATCGCCTTGTGGCTGGGGCTTGGCCGCAGCGGACAACTGGCGCTGGCCGTGCTGCGCATGGGGCTTGCCGGGCTGCCACAACGCTGGGGCGCGGCGCTGGTGATTGTCATCGGCATCGCCGGCGTTACCGGCGTCTTGACCGCGATGCTGGCGATGGGCACGGGCTTTGCCAGCACGCTCAAACGCACCGGCAGCGATAGCACGGTGATTTTGCTGCGCGGCGGCTCGCAGACCGAAATCAACTCGGTCATCACCCGCGAACAGGCGCAGCTGGCCGCCCTGCTGCCGGGCATCGCCCGCAACGCCCAGGGGCGGCCCATGGTGTCGCCGGAAATCACCCAGGTCATCGCCCTGCCCAGCCGCGATGGCAGCGGCGATGCCAATGTGCAGATGCGCGGTATCAGCGCCGCAGGCTGGGAAATCCGCCCGCAGCTACGCATCATCGCCGGGCGCAGCTTCACCCCCGGCAAGCAGGAATTGGTAGTCGGCCAGGGCGCGGCGCGGCAATTCGCGCATAGCGCCATCGGCGATACCCTGCGCATCGCCGGGCAGTCCTGGACGGTGGTCGGGCATTTCGCCAGCGATGATGCCCACGAATCGGAACTCTGGGCCGATGCCGATGCCATGGGCGAGCTGAACCGCTACGGCATCTGGCAGGCGGTGATGCTGCGCCTTGTGCACCCGGAAATGCTCGAGCCCTTGCGTCAGGCACTGGCCGCCGACCCGCGCCTGAAACTCGATGCCGAAACCACGCTGCACCACTACGGCAAGCAATCCGAACAGCTCAAAACCCTGCTGGATGTACTCGGCCGCATCATCGGCGCGATTATGGCGGTGGGCGCGGTGTTCGGCGCGCTGAATTCGATGTACGCCGTGGTGGCCGGTCGCCGCCAGGAAATCGGCACGCTGCGCGCCATCGGCTTTCCCCCCTTCCCGGTGGTGGCTGCGGTGATGCTGGAAACCCTGCTGCTGGCGCTCCTCGGCGGCCTGCTGGGCGGCTGCATCGCCTGGCTGCTGTTCAATGGCTATAGCGTCAACACACTGGGGCGCAACTTCAGCCAGGTGGTATTCCAGTTCCAGGTTACGCCCGGCCTGCTGCTCACCGGCCTGCACTGGGCGCTCGGCATCGGCCTTGTCGGCGGCCTGCTACCGGCACTGCGCGCCGCGCGCATGCCCATTACCGAAGCCTTGCGCACCGGGTAAGTCCGGTAACGCTCGCCTATAATGCCCGCCTCGCCCCCCGCCGGGGGCTTCACGCTTTACAGGTCATCCATGTCCTCGCAATACATCTACACCATGAACCGGGTGTCCAAGGTGGTGCCGCCCAAGCGGCAAATCATCAAGGACATCTCGCTGTCCTTCTTTCCCGGCGCGAAAATCGGCCTGCTCGGCCTGAACGGCGCGGGCAAATCCACTGTGCTGAAAATCATGGCCGGTGTGGATACCGATTTTGAAGGCGAAGCCCGCCCGCAACCCGGCATCAAGGTCGGCTATCTGCCACAGGAACCGCAGCTCGACCCGGAACACACCGTGCGTCAGGCGGTGGAAGAAGGCGTGGGCGAAGTGCTGCAAGCCCAGGCCGCGCTGGAGGCGGTGTACGCCGCCTATGCCGAAGAAGGCGCAGACTTTGATGCGCTTGCCAAGGAACAGGAGCGACTTGAGGCCATCCTCGCCTCGGGCGATGCCCACACCCTGGAGCAGCAGCTGGAAGTCGCCGCCGATGCGCTGCGCCTGCCGCCCTGGGATGCCAAGGTCGGTAACCTCTCCGGTGGCGAAAAGCGCCGCGTGGCGCTGTGCCGGCTGCTGTTGCAAAAGCCGGACATGCTGCTGCTGGACGAACCCACCAACCACCTGGATGCCGAATCGGTGGAATGGCTGGAGCAGTTCCTGCAACGCTATCCCGGCACCGTGGTGGCGGTCACCCACGACCGCTACTTCCTCGACAATGCCGCCGAGTGGATTCTGGAACTCGACCGCGGCCGTGGCATTCCGTGGAAGGGCAATTACACCGAATGGCTGGTGCAGAAGGACGAGCGCCTGAAGCAGGAAGAAAATCAGGAAAAGGCACGCCAGAAAGCCATCCAGAAAGAACTGGAATGGTCGCGGCAGAATGCCAAGGGCGGCCGCAGCAAGGGCAAGGCACGTCTGGCGCGGCTGGAGGAACTGCAATCGCAGGAATACCAGAAGCGCAACGAAACCAACGAAATCTTCATCCCGCCGGGTGAGCGCCTGGGCAACTCGGTCATCGAATTCAAGAACGTCAGCAAGAAGTTCGGCGACCGCCTGCTTATCGACAATCTGTCGATGATTGTCCCGCCCGGCGCCATCGTCGGCATCATCGGCCCCAACGGCGCGGGCAAATCCACGCTGTTCAAGATGATTACCGGCCAGGAAAAACCCGATTCCGGCGAAATCATCATCGGCCCGACGGTGAAGCTTTCCTATGTGGACCAGAGCCGCGACAAGCTCGAAGGCAACCACAACGTGTTCCAGGAAATCTCCGGCGGCCTCGATATCCTCAATATCAACGGCGTGGAAATCCAGTCGCGTGCTTACATTGGCCGCTTCAACTTCAAGGGTCAGGACCAGCAGAAACTGGTCGGCACCCTCTCCGGCGGCGAACGCGGCCGCCTGCACATGGCCAAGACCCTGCTGCAGGGCGGCAATGTGCTGCTCTTGGACGAGCCGTCCAACGACCTTGACATCGAAACCCTGCGCGCGCTGGAAGATGCCCTCCTGGAATTCCCCGGCAATACCTTTGTCATCAGCCACGACCGCTGGTTCCTCGACCGTATCGCCACCCATATCCTCGCCTTCGAAGGCGACAGCCATGTGGAATTCTTCCAGGGCAATTACCGCGAATACGAGGAAGACAAGAAACGCCGCATGGGTGATGACGCCGCCCCCAAACGCCTGCGCTTCAAGGCGTTGAAGTAAGCGCAAACGTGCTTCACACACAACAAGGCCGCCTTTAGGGCGGCCTTGTTGCTATCGCACCGAATACAGCAAAGAGCCGAATGCTGTATGCAGCACAAAATATGAACCCGCTGAATTTCTTGTCAATACGCCATAAATTCAGTTTTCACCAAACAAATCCATGACTCTCTTGACACCTTCAAACAAGCCATCCGCATTTATATGCGAACCCGTTGACGCCCATTCCGAACCGGCGGGCTTGCCATCCCGATAATAGTAAAACTTTCCTTGATACTCAGTATGCTTAATTAAACCAAAACCACCATCGGAAACAGTAAAATAAACATCAGCCACATATGGACGCATACCATCACCCCCATCAGCATTAATTTCATAACGCCGCAAAATGATGCCGCGCAAGTTTTGACGTGTTTGCCGAGGAAGCCATTTGACAACCTGCTCCCGCATATCACTCTCTAAATGGCTTCCAATTTTTTCCTTCACTGCACGCTGCTCAATCGCGACGCACTGATGAAATCCAGGCAAATCCGATACCTTGAAGGATTTTTCTTTTCCACCCAAAAAACTCGGAAGACTCCCCCACACGTACTTATCCCACATGTACTCATAACGTTTGGAAATCAACACATCCGTCTTACATGAACAATATTGTTCTTTTGATGCCACATCCAAGTAGGCAAATCCATTTATACATCTATCATATACCATGGGCGCTTCAGAGAAACGACCCCCTATCTCCACAAATCCCACAAAACAAGACAACCAAACAACCAACAAAAAGACAATAAGTCTCATGTCTCAACCTCCCAGCAAACCAATGAAAACAGCTTAAGCAACTTAAATTTCATCACGACCTATTTTTAAAATAGAAAAATCATGAATTTGGCATGAAGCCCTTCATTCATCCCCCCTACACATTTAAATAAGACCCAAGCCAGATTCCAACCAACATCACACCATTCAGGCCACAACAACATATTGGCCACTATCAGCTTTACGCAGCGTTCCATGGCTCACCAGGATCTTTGACTCGAATCACTCAGAGGCCTATAAAATATAAAATTCCTCCAATAACCAAGAGAAGAACCCCAATTGCAATAAAAGCTGCCCAGATAAATGCGTAAAGAAATGGCGCCGTAAAGTATAAAACCACTGCCACCAGCAAAGCCGGAATCCAGCCAAACACCAAACCAAAAAAATTAAAGACAACAACAGCTGCTATCCAAGTGGCAAAAAATGAAAAAATTGCCGTACCCCATGCCCCATGCATCAAAGGGTTATCTTTTTCATCACTCATACCCCAACCTCAATCTTACTTAACATCTGTTAATCTTACCAAAGTGTCATTTGTTAGCAAGCCATGAAATACTTGTGACCTACCCACCAGTCGACCATCTAACTCACCAAGCGCCTGCCTGCCAGGACATTGGAAGCAAACCCGAAGCACCTCACCCTAAAAAACACTGGAGGTTCCATGAAAATGCGTTCCCTGATGCTGTTTGGTCTCTTGTCTTTGCCACTGCTTGCCCATGCCCAGCAGCCCGCTGCGGCAGAAATCCGGCAAAAAGTGGCGCGCGCGGCCATTGCCTATGCCAGCGCCATCGCCTGTGATGCACAGGTAAATCCGCAGAACATCGTGCCGCTGGTGCCCTATACCGACATGGACAACCGCTTCGAGGCGCTGTACGCCGTCATCTGGCAGGGCGATATCGGCTGTGGCGAAGGTCCAGGAACCGGCAACGACAATATCCTGACTGTGAAAATCGGCATGGGCGATACCTATATGGTGGACGTGCAGGAGTCTTCACCCATGGTCACGTTCTATCTGCCCGCCCGCTTTTCCCGGGTGCTGCGCCACAGCCGCGACAGCATCACCGTGGAAACCCTGGAGCACGGCCCGCGCGATGCCAACTGCTGCCCCACGGTGAAGAAACAGGTTCGCATACGCCGCGATGGCCGTGGTCACTGGAGTGAGGTGAAATAGTTTTCTGGCTTGACGCACCCTGCCTGATAGCAGTCGCGAATATGACAAACCCCGCCCGCTGCTGGACGGGGTTTGTTGCAATCTGGGAAGCCTAATGACTCACCCCGCGCGCACGTCGCGTAGTTGCCAGTGGCTGCCCGCCAGCAGGCGCAGGCGGTGTTTGAGCACATCACCGGACAGGCGGGTCAATATCTCAAGGTCGATATGCAAATCGTCCATCTTGCCGATGACCTGGGCTTCCGGGTCGGTATCGGCCAGTGCCGGGTCAATCGCGTCCGGGTCGTCCTGCACGGCCAGCCAGCTCTGGAACAGGCGGGTGCTGTGCAGTGCGTTTTGCAGTTCTTCGGCAAAGCCTTCGGCGCCATGTGACTTGAAGCTCCAGGCTTCATGGCCACGGGCTTTTTCCGGCTCGGGCAGGGAGATGAAATAACGGGTGCGCATATTGTGGCTCCTATGCGGTTTGTTGAAGTCAAGTATGGCCTTGTGGCGGTCGTCAGGCTGTCAACAGACGCCCCGCAAGCCGGGGCGCGAGATGAAAATTCACTTGGAATACGCCGGTGGCAGCGGGCTGCTGTTGCGGTGCAGATAGCGGTCACGCAGTTCGGTCTGGCGTGACTTCATGCCGGTGGCGCGGCCATCCATCCACACCTGCGTGGCGGTATGCGCCACATCCAGCGGGTCGCCACTCCACAGCACCAGATCGGCGCGCAGGCCGGGGGCGATGCGGCCAACTTCATTGCCCAGGCCAAAGGCTTCGGCCGGGATGCGGGTCAGCCCTGCCAGTGCGTCCTCCCAGGGCAAACCATGAGCCACGGCATTGCCCGCCAGCTGGCGCTGCTTGCGTGCCGAATGCGAGGCATCATTGCCCTGCGAGAAGGCCACTTTGACTCCGGCCTGACGCATTTTTGCGGCGTTTTCCAAGGTCGCGCCGATTTGGTCGAAATCCGCCGGCAGGTTGGCCAGTGCATCGATGAACACCGGCACACCGGCGGCAGCGATTTCTGCGGCGACCTTCCAGCCTTCGCTGGCGCCCAGCAAGGCGATATTGAGATTGCGGCTTTGTGCCCAGCGCAGGGTACGGCGGATGTCGGCGGCGCGATGCACGCTGATGACGATGCGCTCGCCATCGAAATAGCGCGACATGGTGGCGCGACCGGCGGGGGTGAGCAGGGCGAAATGCGAGTCCTGTGCGATGCGGCCACGGGTTTCGTCCTGCATCTGGTCGAGCAACATCCATTGTGCGGCGCGCGAGCCGCCACTGAGTTGCGCGCCATCAGCGCCCAGGCGCATGAACAGCACACGCTTGCCAAGCGGGTCAAGACTGCCATCAAAACGGAAGGCGCCGCCCTGACCGCCAATGAACGAGCCGCCGCTGGTGGGGGAGGCCGCCACCATGCTCCAGCCAAAGCCTTCCACGCGGGCAACCGGAATCAGCACCGACTCGGGGTTATACGCCAGGGTGACATCGAATTCCGGGCGGATATGCAAGTCTTTGGCGTTTTGCCCGAAGGACACATGACTGTCCACGGTATGCGACTCGCCGCTGACTTCTTCAACGCCGATATCGGTGATGCCGGCAAAAAACGCCGGGGTCAGCGGACGGCCTGCCGCGTCAATCACTTCCACGCCTTGCGCAGAGAGGTTCTGCCCCACGGCGCTGATGCGGCCATTGCGCACCAGCACATCGGTATTGGCAAGCGTGCCTTGTGTACTGGCGGTATGCACGGTGGCATTGCGGATAAGCAGGTTCTGCGCGCTGGCGGCAAGGGACAGCGTGGACAACAAGGCGGCGGCGAGGGCGGTCTTGACGGGGTGGCGGTTCATCGGGCGTCTCCTTGCATCAGCTCCTGCCCCAGCAGGAAGTCGGATTGGGGTTGCAGGCGTACATCGGCGCGGTCATACAGCCTGGCGCCGTCGATATACACCTGTTCGGCCAGTGCATAGCTGGAGAACGGATTGCCGTTCCACAGCACCACATCGGCCATCTTGCCCGGCTCCAGCGAGCCGGTCAGGTGGTCGATGCCCATGGATTTTGCGGCATTGCTGGTCAACCAGCGGATAGCGTGCTCGGGCGTGATGTCGATGCCGATGCGGCGGCCATTGGCGATGATTTTGGCGGCCTCCTGGTTGAGGCGCTGGATACCTTCGCCCGAGTCGCTATGCACGATGGCGCAGCCGCCCGGTGCGCGGTCAACCAGCAGCAGATTTTCCTGGATACCGTCGAAAGATTCCATCTTGAAGCCCCACCAGTCGGCCCAGAGCGCCGCACAAACGCCTTCGGCCGCCAGCCGGTCAGCCAGCTTGTAGGCCTCGACGCCGTGATGGAAGGCGCTGATACGGAAACCGAACTCTTTTGCCAAATCGAGCATGATGGCCATTTCATCGGCGCGATAGCAGTGGTTATGCACCAGGATGTCGCCATTGAGGGTGGCGGCCAGGGTTTCCTGCTTCAAGTCACGCTTGCCGCTGTCCTTGCCTGCTTCCTGTTTTTTCAGATATTCGGCCGCCTCAATGAAGGCCGCACGGAACCCGGCGATATTGCCCATCCGCGTCGAAGGTCCGCCCTTGTTGCCATACACCCGCTTGGGGTTTTCGCCGCAGGCCATTTTCAGACCCCATGGCGCGCCGGGGAACTTCATGCCCTGATAGCTGGTGCTATAGACATTCTTCAAGGTCACGCCCCGACCGCCAATCAGGTTGGCCGAGCCGGGCAGGATTTGCAGGCTGGTCACGCCACCGGCCAGCGCGGTGGCAAAGCCCGGGTCTTGCGGCCAGATGGAATGCTCAGCCCAGACCTGGGCCGTGACCGGCGCGGTCATTTCATTGCCATCGCTGTGCGCAGATGCCGCCGGGCTTGGATACACGCCCAGATGCGAGTGCACATCAATGATGCCGGGCGTGACCCACTTGCCGCGGGCATCCACGCGGATGACATTTTCCGGCGCACTGATGCCATTGCCGACGGCGACAATCTTGCCCTCGGCCATCAATACATCGGCATTTTCAAGGCGTTTGCCAAGGCCATCAAGCACAGTGGCGCCGGCAAGCAATACTGGCGCCGAAGGAATTGGCCGGTAGGTACTGGGATAGGCATCCGCAGTGAGCGCGGCGACTTTTTTGCTGCCTTCCGTTGCAGAGGCGGCAGGCTTGCTGGATGAAGTGCTGGCGCAGGCCGACAGCAACAATGCTGCGCAGGCTGCGGCAAGTGCGGTTTTATGCATACTTGGACTCCCGATGGAAAGGCAAAACTAGCCGCTTGCTGCCGTATTGCCAAGCCCGCGCTTTGCAAATTGTTCCAAAACTGGATTACGCACCTCCGCAGCCGGTGACGGAGCCAGTCAACAAGCGCCCACTTCACCTGCCCATCATCGGATATGTTGGCAACGCAGAAAGTCCCGCAAATCAACCGTAGATATAGTCCTGCAAATGGCGCAACTCTTGCTGCTGGTCTTCGATGACCGCCTTGACCAGGTCGCCAATCGACACCAGACCTACCACCGCCTTGTGCTCGACGATGGGCAGGTGGCGGATGCGTCTTTCGGTCATCAGCTGCATGGAGTGTGCCACGCTGTCGCTCAGCCGCCCGCACAGCACCTGGCGGCTCATGATGTCGCTGACCGGGGTATTGGCCGAGGCGCGCCCCAGCAGCACTACTTTGCGGGCGTAATCGCGCTCGGAAAAAATCCCGACCAGCTTGCCTGCATCCATCACCAGCACAGCGCCGATATGTTTTTCAGCCATCATCCTCAAGGCATCAATGACAGGCGCATCCGGGGCTATCCAGGCTACGTCCTTGTTTGCCTTGGCTTCGAGCAGTTGTTTCATCTGGCGCATAACGGCTCCTCGGCTGGGGACAGGTCTTCAGCATACGCCGGTTCGGCTGCCGGTTGCCAATCCGCCAGCAGATACAGCGGACGCTGCTTGACTTCCAGATACATGCGGCCAAGATACTCGCCTATCGTGCCCAGCGCCGTCAGTTGCACGCCGCCCAGGAACAAAATCACCGCCATCATCGTTGGCCAGCCGGCTACCGGGTCGCCATACAACAGCGCCTTGCCGACCACGAACAGGCCGTAACCCATCGCCAGCACAGCCGTCATCAGCCCCAGATAAGTGGCCACCCGCAGTGGGATGGTGGAAAAACTGGTGATGCCTTCCAGCGCGAAATTCCATAGCCGCCAGAAATTGAATTTGCTCCTGCCCGCCACGCGGGCTTCGCGCTGATAGCGGATTTCCACGCTATTGAAGCCCACCCAGCCAAACAGGCCTTTCATGAAGCGATGGCGCTCGCGCAGCTGGCGGAGTGCGGCCAATGCACGTGGTGAAAGCAGGCGAAAATCGCCGGTATCCTCGGGAATCGGCGTAGGCGAGAGCCGTGCCATCACCCGGTAAAACATGGACGCACTGGCGCGCTTGGCGATGGTTTCTCCGGCGCGCGCCTCGCGCCTGCCATAAACATTGTCAAAGCCTTCACGCCATTTGCCGACAAACTGCGGAATCAGCTCCGGCGGGTCCTGGGCATCGGCATCCAGAATCATCGCCGCCCCCTCGTGCACCTGGTCAAGCCCGGCGGTCAGCGCGACTTCCTTGCCGAAATTGCGCGACAAGCGCAGCAGCGCCACTTGCGCATCTTCTGTGGCCAGCCGCTGCATCACCGCCCAGGTGTCATCGCTGCTGCCATCATCGACGTACAACACCCGGGTCTTGATACCCAAGCCATCCAGCACTGGCCGCAGCCTGGCATGCAGCAGCGGCAGAGATTCTGCTTCATTGAAAGCCGCTACCACGACGGTCAAACATTCAGTCATTGCAACTTTTCCAAATAAGCCTTGCCACCGATATTGCCCATCTGTCGCTGGATGGCGCGGCTACGCCGCTGCACGTAAGAGCCGGGGTTGGCAATACTGTAGCGCCTGGGATTGGGCAGTACCGCCGCCATGCGCGCCGCCTCGGCAGACTGTAGCGCCATGGCCTCTTTACGGTAATAAGCTCGTGCCGCTGCCTGTGCGCCATACACGCCATCACCGAACTCGGCGACATTGACATACATCTCCAGAATGCGCGTTTTCGGCCAGAAAAGCTCCATCCAGAAGGTGTAATAGGTCTCCAGCGCCTTGCGCAGCCAGCGACTCCAGCCACTACCGCGCCATAAAAATAAGTTTTTGGCCGTCTGCTGGCTGATAGTGCTGCCGCCACGGATACGCTTGCCTTGCTGATTGGTTTGCATGGCTTTTTCAATCGCGCCCCTGTCAAAGCCCCTGTGCTCGGCAAACAATTGATCTTCGGCGGCAATCACCGCCACGGGCAGGTGCGGCGAAATATCCTGCAAATTGCGCCAGTCATAGGCAAAACGAAAGCGCCAATCACCTGCACGCCAGGCATCCATCTGACGAATCAGCATGAAACTGGAAAACGGCGGCTCAATTACCCGCAACGCCAGCACCTGCACAACCGGAAAGGCCAGTGCAAACACCGGCAGCCATAGCATGCGCCGCAGCCAGAGGCGTTTTTTGCCCGCTTGCAGTTTGCCCACCATGCCCCCATAAAGCTTGACCATGACTCATTATGCCGCTGCCGGCTCAATACTCCGATGAATAACAGCCTCCAGAACCCGATGACCGTTTTTCTGCTGCCCGAAGCGGGTGTGCGCGGCGCGCATGTGCGCCTGGACAGCGCCTGGCAGAGTATTGCCGGCAAGAACGATGCAAACGGCAAAACCCTTGAGCTACTGGGGCAGGCCATTGCCGCCACTGCACTTTTGACCGCGCATATCAAAATCGACGGCAGGCTTTCGGTACAACTGCGCGCCCCCGGTGATTTACGCAGCCTGTTTGCCGAATGCACGGCACAAGGCACCTTGCGCGGGCTGATTCGCAGTGCCGAAGACGCCAAGCCCGCACAGCTTGAGGCCATTGCCCAAGACTTGCGCCTTGCAGGTGAAGGCGCGCTCATTGCCATCACCATCGAGAACCCAAGCCCCAGCGGTGAGCCGATGCGCTATCAAGGCTTGGTGCCACTGGAAAGGCCGACACTGGCCGAAGCCTTCGAGCATTATTTCCAGCGCTCCGAGCAGCTCCCCACCCGCCTGCTGCTGGCTGCCGATGCACAGCACGCCAGTGGCCTGTTGCTGCAGAAGCTGCCGGGTGAGACCGCTGCCGATGTGGATGGCTGGGAGCGCGCTCAACAATTGTTCGCCACCCTCGGCGCACAAGAGTTGCAAGCCACGGATGCGGCCACCCTGCTGCACCGGCTGTTTCATCAGGAGAGCCTGCAGCTTCTGGGTCAGCGCACACTCGACTTTGGCTGCTCCTGCTCGCGTGAACGGGTCGAGGAGATGCTGCGCAGTCTGGGGCGCGAAGAAGCCGAGGCGGCCGTTGCCGCCGGACGTAATGGCCAGGCTGAAGTCCGCTGCGAGTTCTGCGCCGAGCGCTATTACTTCAGTCTCAATGATGTGGACGCGCTGTTCACTGCACCTGCCGCGACCAGCCACGCACCCTCCAGACTGCAGTAGTGCCAAAGCGCCTGCCGTGGGGCTGGACGGCCGCAGCTGAACCCTCACCTGCCCGTCACCCGCCTGTCCTGCTGTTTCGACCCGGAATTGATTGTTAAACAAACATAAATCCGGTATGTTGTAACTCCTGCTTGGGAGTGGGAACTTTTCGTCACCAACGAAGTCCATAGTGCATGAGCAAACGTCGCCTGCCACTGCTGCTGACAAGTCTTGCTGCTGTTCTGACAGTAGCGAGCGCTGCTGCGCAAGTGCGGCAGGGCGATTTGACTGTGCTGCCCATCGTCAACAGCAAGAGTGGCAAAGTTGAGGGCGCCATTGCACTGGAGCCGGCAGGCCGGCCTGCCAGCAATGCCCGCTGGCGCTTTGGCAGCAATACACTGGAGTCAGCTTTCGGGCTTTCTTCCGGCCAATCACTGGCATTGCTGTGCGATGGTCCGGGCGGGATTCCCAACCGCATGGACAGGCTCTCTGCCAGCTGTGCGCTGGGTGCCATTGGCCCGGCCAGCGCCAGTTTTGGCAACCGTAATGGCCGCGTAGGTGTGGCCGTTGGCCGCAGCCAGAATCATCTTCCCGGCTGGCTGGCCCAAAGCCGGTACGCCCGCAGTGAGCAAACCGACTTTGCCCTGTTTGCCGAATACAACCTGGGACGCAACGGCGTGGTTTCCATTGCCGGCACTACGGCCAAGGCACGCCTGATGACCGCATCAGAGCTCCCGCAGACTTCCGGCCACTGGAACAGCCTGGGTCTTTCTCTCGGTGCAGGCATCGGCAACTTTCGTGCCAATGTATTTGGTCGTGTAGTGGATATCCCCGGCCAGCCGGGCAAATGGGAGGGCTTTGGTGTCGGACTTACTTGGCGCACGCCCTGGAGTGGACAGCTCAGCGTCGGCGCCGAGAATGTCGTCTCTCGTGGCCGCAGCCCATTTGCCTCCCCCGGCAAGGGCGAGGACGAAGGCACGGTGCCTTACGTGCGCTACCAGCAAGACCTGTAATCGCCTCTCACGTGATAGCTGCCAATGCAGGGCAGCTCAAATCGTGACTATTTGCCACCCCCAGCAGATGCCCTCTGCAACCTGTTGCAGCGTAATCCTGTACGCGGACTTGACAACCATCCGCTAGAATGTTGCGCCGCCTTGGCGGATTTCCTTTCCAAGTCAAATACTTCCGAGGCTTCATGCTTGGCCTGACCCTGCTGCTTCCATTTGCTGCCGCGCTGTTGGTACTGATTTCCGGCCTGTCCCGAAAACAGGTGGCATGGATTGCAGGCATGGCCCCGTTACTGGGACTGGCGCTTCTGGGCATGCAAACCCCGGCGGTGCATGAGGGCAGCATTCCGCTGCTGAGCCATGCGTGGATACCGAGCCTTGGGCTGGATTTCACTTTGCGGCTGGATGGGCTTGCCTGGCTGTTTGCGCTTCTGGTGCTGGGCATCGGCGCGCTGGTGGTGCTGTATGCGGCCTATTACCTCAGTCCCAAGGACAGTGCCCCGCGGTTTTTCAGTTATCTGATGCTGTTCATGGGCGCGATGCTGGGGCTGGTGCTGGCCGGCAATATCCTGTTGATGGCGGTGTTCTGGGAGCTGACTTCCATCAGCTCGTTCCTGCTGATTGGTTTCTGGTCCAAGCGTCAGGATGCAAGGCAGGGCGCGCGCATGGCGCTGGCGATTACCGGCATGGGGGGGCTGGCGCTACTGGGCGGGATGATATTGCTGGGGCAGGTGGTTGGCAGTTACCAGCTCGATGCCGTGCTGGCGGCGGGCGATGTGGTGCGTGCCAGCCCCTGGTATCCGGCGATTCTGGCCTTGGTGCTGCTGGGCGTGTTCACCAAGAGCGCGCAGTTCCCGTTCCATTTCTGGCTGCCGCAGGCGATGGCTGCGCCCACGCCGGTCTCGGCGTATTTGCATTCGGCCACCATGGTCAAGGCCGGGGTGTTCCTGCTGCTGCGCCTGCATCCGGTGCTCTCCGGTACTGACCTGTTCTTCCTTCTGGTCAGCATGGCGGGCGCGGCCACGCTGGTATTCGGCGCCTGGAGTGCGATTTTCCAGCATGACCTGAAAGGACTGCTGGCCTATTCCACCATCTCCCATCTGGGCCTGATTGTGTTGCTACTCGGGCTGTCATCGCCGCTGGCGGTGGTGGCGGCGCTGTTCCACGTCATCAACCATGCCACCTTCAAGGCCAGCCTGTTCATGGCCGCCGGCATCATCGACCACGAAACCGGCACCCGCGACATGCGCCGCCTGGGCGGGCTGATGCGGCTGATGCCCATCACCAGTACGCTGGCCATCATCGCCAGTCTGGCGATGGCCGGGATTCCGCTCTTGAACGGCTTTCTTTCCAAGGAAATGTTCTTTGCCGAAGTGCTGGAAATCGGCAACGACACGCCGCGCCTGATCACCGTGATTGCGGCATTTCTGGCCGGTACTTTCGGGGTGGCCTACAGCCTGCGTTTTGTGCATGACACTTTTTTTGGCGAGGGGCCGCGCAAGGTCAACCGCGAAGTGCACGAGCCACCGCTGTTCATGCGTGCACCGGTCATCATCCTGGTGCTGCTGTGTCTGGCAGTGGGCATTGCCCCGGCACTGACCGTAGCACCGGTGCTGGAAATGGCCGTGCATGGCGTGCTGGGTGAGAGCACGCCCGAATACAGCCTGGCGCTTTGGCATGGCTTCAACCTGCCGCTGATGATGAGCTTTGGCGGCATGGTATTTGGCTGCCTGCTGTATTTCGGCCTGCGGCGGATGCTCGACCTGCACGCAGTGGTGCAAAAAACCATTGGTCGCAATCTGTTTCATCGCAATATCGAAGTGCTGTTCATGCTCGCCAATGGTTTTACCGAGCGTGTGGCCAACGGCGGCCTGCGGCGCAGTCTGCTGTGGCTGCTGCTCGCCGCAATGGCGGTGGGCATGCTGCCATTCCTCATGGCACCGGGCAGTTATCTTGCCAATGTCCATGACGTGCAGGCCATGCCGCCGCTGGGCTGGCTGCTGTGGGCGCTGCTGGTCGGCGGCACGCTGGGCACGGTGGCAATCCACAGCAAGCGTTTGACGGCACTGATCATCATCGGCGTGGTCGGGCTGATGGTCAGCCTGATTTTCGTGTACCTGTCCGCGCCCGACCTTGCCCTCACCCAGTTGATGGTGGAAATGGTGACCATCGCGCTGATGATGATGGCGCTGAACTATCTGCCCAAGCAGTCGCCACCTACCCCTAGTCTGGTTCGCAAATGGCGCGACATCATTGTTGCCGTGGTTGTCGGTATCGCCGCCACCGCACTGGCGCTGGCGATGATGACCCAGCCCGAGCAGTCCATTTCCAATGAATTCCTGGCGCGTGCGCTGCCCGAGGGGCATGGCCGCAATGTGGTCAACGTGATTCTGGTGGATTTCCGCGGCTTTGATACCTATGGCGAAATCGTCGTGTTCGGCGTTGCCGCGCTGGTGGTGCATGCCCTGCTGAAATGGACACGTCTGACCCCGGATGAAATCATCCCCGGGCCGCCAGCCAAATACCCGATTCCGGCCGACCTGACCCAGCTGTTGTTCCCGCTGACGCTGACCGTTTCGGTGTTTTTGTTCCTGCGCGGCCACAATGCGCCTGGCGGCGGCTTTATTGCGGGCTTGGCCATCGCCGTGCCGGTGCTGGTGAAGTACGTTTTGCAGGGCGCACGCACGGTGGAAGCGACTTTCGGCTTTGACTATCTGCGCGGCATCGCCTTTGGTTGGATTATCGCCACCGCCGGTGGGCTGGGCTCGCTGCTGTTTGGCTATCCGCTCCTGACCAGCGGCCATATCGACCTGCAACTGCCGGTGATTGGCAAGCTCTCGCTGGCCAGCGCACTGGTATTTGATACCGGCGTTTATCTGGTGGTGTTCTGTAGCGCCTTGCTGATGCTTTCCACCATGGGCACGGTCAAACAACGTCAAGCGGCGAGGGATAATTGATGGAATGGGCAATGGCGAGCGCCATCGGTGTACTGACCGGCAGCGGCGCTTATCTGATTTTGCGGGCGCGCACGTTTGACGTGATTCTGGGGCTGACCCTGCTCTCTTATGCGACCAATCTGCTGATATTCGCCTCTGGCCGCCTGCGCCCCGGTGCACCGCCGGTACTGCGCGATGGCATTGAAAGCACGCTGGCCAACAGTGCCGACCCGCTGCCGCAGGCCTTGGTGTTGACCGCCATCGTGATTGCCTTCGCCATGACCGCGGTCACCGTGGTGGTGGCGATGCGCGAGCACCACGACCTGCACAGCGACCACGTCGATGGCGTGGAAGACTGCGACCGGCCGGAGCATTTCAAATGATGCAAACCCTGCTGCAAGGCCTGTCGCAACATCTGCTGATTGCGCCGATTCTGATCCCGATTCTGACTGGCGCTGCGCTGCTATTGCTGGAGCGCAAGCACGAAGTGCGCATCCTGCGTGTGGTCGCCTGGATGGGCATGGCACTGCTCACCCTGGCCAGCGTTGCCCTGCTGCGGCGCGCCTTGCAAGGCGACATCGATGTCTATCTGCTGGCCGACTGGCCGGGGCAAATCGGTATCGTGCTGGTACTCGACCGTCTGGCCGCACTGATGGTGATGACCGTCAACCTGCTGGCGACTCCGGTTCTACTGTATGCCTGCGCAGGCTGGGATCGGCGTGCGCTGCACTTCCACACCCTGTTCCAGATTCAGCTGGCCGGTTTGAACGGCGCCTTCCTGACCGGGGACTTGTTCAACCTGTTCGTGTTTTTTGAAGTGCTGCTGATTGCCTCCTACGGCCTGATGCTCTCCGGCGCCCGCGGCCCGCGTCTGCGCGCCGGGATGCACTATGTGGTGTTCAATATCGCCGCATCAACCCTGTTCCTGATTGCCCTGGCCGTGCTGTACGCGGTGCTCGGCACGCTGAACATGACCGAGATGGCCGCGCGCATCGCCGCTGCCACCCCCACCCAGGCCACCTTGCTGCGCACCGGCGGCGGCCTGCTGCTGCTGGTGTTCTGCGCCAAGGCGGCGCTGCTGCCCCTGTATATGTGGCTGCCGGACAGCTATTCGCGTGCCCCGGCGGCAGTGGCCGCACTGTTTGCCATCATGACCAAGCTGGGGCTGTATGCCGCGCTGCGCACCGGCACGCTGATGTTTGGCGAGCACGCCGGTGAACTGGCCGGTTTCGCCCGGCAGTGGTTGTGGCTGGCCGGACTCATCACCATCGTGCTGGCCGCGCTGGGCGTGCTGGGTGCGGCACGTCTGCGTGCGGCGATTGCCTATCTGGTACTGCTCTCGGCAGGTACCTTGTTTGTGGCCTTTGCGCTCGATACCCCCGGCACACTCAGCGCCGGCCTGTACTATCTGCCGCACAGCACCTTTGCCGCCGCCTCCCTGTTTTTGCTGGCCGATTTGATCCTGCGCCTGCGCGGCGATACCGGCGAGCTGCTGCGCAAAATCGCGCCGATTGCCAACAAGACCGTGATGAGCATCCTGTTCTTGATTGCGGCCATGGCCATTTCCGGCCTGCCGCCGCTGTCGGGCTTCATCGGCAAACTGGCACTGTTGATGGCTGTGCCAGCAGATGCACGCTGGGTCACCTGGGCGGTGATTCTCGCCAGCAGCCTGCTCGCCATCATCGGTATCGCCCGGATGGGCACGCAGCTGTTCTGGCGTATCGAACCCAATCCGGAAAACTATGCGCCTCCCCCGCTGCACCGCCAGGAAACTGTGGCCGTGGTGATTTTGCTCGGCTATATCCTGGCCATGACCTTGCTCGCACAGCCACTGCTGGATTACGCCCAGGCCACCACCGCGCAAATCCTGCAACCTGCGGATTATTTGCAGGCGGTGCGCGATACCCTGCCACTGCTGCGGGAGCCGATGCGATGAGAAGACGTTTTTTGCCCTCGATTCCGCAAAGCATCACGGTATTTGCGTTCTGGCTGCTGCTGGTGGATGTGGTGGACGTGGCCAATGTGCTGATGGCACTGCTGCTGGCCATCCTGCTGCCCTGGGTTTCCGAACGGCTGGAGCGCGAATTTGCGCGGCTGGGCGAGCTGCGCCACCTGCCGAAAGTCGTGCTGATGCTGCTCTGGGACATCGTCAAGGCCAATATCACCGTCGCCCGCCAGGTGCTGGGGCCAAACGACCAGCTGCAATCGCGGTTTGTCTGGGTGCCGCTGGAGCTGACCAATATCCACGGCATCTCGGCGCTGGCGAGCATCATCACCCTGACCCCCGGCACGCTCAGCACCGAGCTGTCGGAAGACCGCAAATACCTGCTGATTCACTGCCTCAACGTGGACGACCCCGAGGCGCTGATTGCTGAAATCAAGACCCGCTACGAAGCGCCGATAAAGAAGGTGTTCCCATGATTGATGCCATCATCCTGGCCAGCATGCATATCGTCGGGGTGGCGATGCTGCTTTCGCTGTGGCGCCTGCTGCGCGGCCCCACCGCACCCGACCGCATCCTGGCGCTCGACACCCTGTATGTCAGCGCCATCGCCCAGCTGATGCTGCTGGGCATGTATATCAAGAGCGAAATCTATTTCGAGGCGGCGCTGATCATCGCCATGCTCGGCTTCTTCGGCACCCTGGTGCTGACCAAATACGTCATCCGTCGGGACATCGTGGAATGAAAATCCTCATCGACATCCTGCTCATCGCCCTGCTTGCCGTGGGCGTGTTTTTCACCTTTCTTGGCGGCTTTTCGCTGGTCAAATTGCGCAGTTTCTTCCAGCGCATCCATGGCCCGACCAAAGCCAGCACCCTGGGAGTAGGCTGCATCCTGCTCGCCTCGATGCTCTACCACAGCGTTTACGGCGATGGCTTCCATCCGCGTGAGCTGCTGATTGCCGTATTCCTGTTCCTCACCGCCCCGGTCAGCGCACACATGATGGGCAAAGCCGCCCTGCATCTGGCACAAAAAGCCGACGCCCCGGTACCGCTACCACCGGGACAGGACACGGCAGACAACAGCGAAAGCTGAGAGTTAGCGCCGCGCCCAGGCCGCCAGCAATACCGCCGTGGCACTGGCGACATTCAGGCTTTCCACCTTGCCGCTGCCGGGAATCGACAGCCGCAAGTCGCAATTCTCCGCCAGTGTGCGATTCATGCCGGTTTGCTCTGCGCCCAGCACGTAAACCAGTCGCTCGGGCAAAGCCGTGGCAAACACATCATCGCCGCCCGCAACCAAAGTGGCGGCCAGGGTAAAGCCCGCTGCACGCAGTGCCTGCATGGCGATGGCCGCATCACTCATCTGCACCCAGCTCACGGCTTCGGCACCGCCTTCGGCCACACGCGCGGCCGCGCCGGAAAGCTGCAATGGGCTGTACCGGGGCAACAGTACGGCACTGACGCCAAAATGCGCGGCATTGCGCAAAATCGCGCCCAGGTTATGCGGATTGCCCACGCCGTCCAGCCAGATGGCGCAGCACGGGCCTTCGGGCAGAGCGGCCAGCCATTCCGGCAGCGGCTGCGATGGCTCGCGGGTGACATCGGCCACCACGCCTTCGTGATGGCTGCTGGCAGCAAGGCGGCGCAGGTCGTCCTCGTCCACAATGCGGTAACCGATGCGATTGGCCGCGCACCACCTCATCAGGTCGGCAAAAGCGCCAGCGCGGCCATGCGACAGATACAGCTTGCGCAGGGCTTGGGGACGGCGGGCAAACATCGCCCGCACGGCATTCACGCCATACAGGCGCAGTTCGCGGCGTGGCGCGACACTATCGCCCGTGGCCTGCCCGGCGCGCTGCCAGGGGCTGGGTTTTTCAATCTGCATGGCGGGATGCCTTGCGTTCACGCCAGAAGTTCGCGTTTTTGATGCCCAATGCATCCGGGTCGAACTGCGGCTCTTCGATACCCGCCTTTTTCTGCATCTCGTAATCGTACAGACAGGCCAGTGCCGGTTTTTGCAAAATCAAGATGGCGATGATATTGAGCCATGCCATCAGCCCCACGCCGATATCGCCCAGCGTCCAGGCCATCTCGGCGCTGCGCACCGCGCCAAAGGTCACCGCGGCCAACAGCAGCAGACGCAGTACAAAAGTCAGCCATGGCGCATGCAGCCTGCGGTTGAGATAGGCGACATTGGTTTCGGCCATGTAGTAATAGGCCATCAGTGTGGTAAAGGCAAAGAAGAACAGCGCCAGCGCCACAAAGCCGGCACCGTAACCGGGCAGGATGACTTCCACCGCACGCTGGGCAAAGGCCGGGCCTTCATGGTCAATACCGGGCAGATATTCAACAATCATCCCGGCCTTGTCCGGGCGCAGCACGTTGTACATGCCGGTGGAAAGAATCATGAAAGCCGTCGCTGTGCACAGCAGCAGGGTATCGACATACACCGAAAATGCCTGTACCAGCCCCTGCTTGGCCGGATGCGAGACTTCCGCCGCCGCCGCCGCATGCGGCCCCGTGCCTTGCCCGGCCTCGTTGGAATAGATGCCGCGCTTGACGCCCCATTCCACCGCCAGCCCGACCACCGCGCCAAACGCCGCATCAAGGCCAAAGGCGCTCTTGAGAATCATCAGCCACATCTGTGGCAGCAGCTCGGCATTGAGCAGCATAATCACCATCGCCACCAGCACATAGGCCAGCGCCATGAACGGTACCACCACTTCGGCCACCCGGGCGATACGCTTGACGCCACCAAAGATGATGAAGCCAAGCAGCACTACCACTACGGTAGCAACCAGCTCCGGTTTGAAGTCAAAGGCTTCTGCCATCCCCTTGGCGATGCCATTGGCCTGCACCCCCGGCAGCAGGAAGCCAGTGGCGATGATGGTGACGATGGCAAACAGCCATGCATACCACTTCTGCCCCATGGCCTTTTCGATGTAATACGCAGGCCCGCCGCGGTAACGGCCGTCTTCGTCCTTTTCCTTGTAGATTTGCGCCAGCGTGGATTCCACATAGGCCGTGGACGCGCCCAGAAAGGCCACGATCCACATCCAGAACACCGCCCCCGGCCCGCCAAAACCGATGGCGGTGGCCACCCCGGCGATATTGCCCATGCCCACCCGCCCGGACAGCGAAACCGCCAATGCCTGGAATGAGGACACGCCCGCTTCCGAACGCTTGTCGCTCAGCAACAACCGCACCATTTCCTTCAACTGCCGCAGCTGCACGAAGCGGGTGCGCAGCGAGAAGTACAGCCCCGCGCCAAGACACAGCCAAATCAGCGGCCGGCTCCAGACCAGCGAATTGAAATCTTTGATGAAATCTTCCAAAACCGTTCCCCGGTGACGAGCGAAGCGCTGATTGTGACGGATTTTTGCCAGTTTGCCTTCCCCGGCGTGCCGTACCGCTTCAGTCTCCATGAGCGGCAGCACTTTGGGCTTGCTACAAGTAGCGCCCTATCGCTCTCACTGAAAGACAAGAAAGACGGGGTTTGCTGCCCGTGCTCCGTTGCGCATGTGCCGTATGCGAGTCTGGCTATCAGAGTTCACCGGGCAGCATCAGCCCCAGTTTTTTCAACATAGCTCCAGGCCGAATCAAGTCCGAAGATGCTCATGATTTCATCCCGGGCCTGCTGCCACTTCGGATTGCGCAAATCCTTTTTCCATGCCCGGTCATCAGGTGCAATTTCCATGCCCTTCAGTGCATTCAGGACATGGAAATTGTCATAGGCCGGTGAGAAGCCGATGGTGTTGTGTTTGAGCTCATGTTGCGCGATTGTTGTTTGCAGTGCTGCAGAGGCGCGACCATTAAAAACATCCGCACTCATTTCAAGATGAATCAGTCCCCATTGCAGGATACAGCTCTCATGGTCGCCACCATAAAGCGAGGGGCTATAAAACGACATGGGAAAGTCATAGGCTTCATCAGTGATGGCTTGCTGGGCGAAAATTTCGTACTCACCGTAGACGAGCGCATTGTCCATCATCACTGAAGAGGGCAGTACAGGCTGTTTTTCCAGTGTTTCGATGGATACGGCCTTGTCTTCAGATGCAAAAACAAACAATTGCACCAGCACTGGCTTGCCCATCAGGGCAAACAATTTATGCTCAGCCGGAAGAGCGCCTGATTTTTGGAGCTTGCCAATATCAAGTAGCACCCTGCCGAAACCGAACTCTGTGCGATTCAGCTTGAAGCGGAAATAATCCCCCTTTTTGAATTTAAGGTTTCTCCGCCTCTGTTGCTTGAAGGCTTCAATTTCTTCGAAATGGTCTTCCGGGGAGTTGCGAATGAATTCATCAATCAAGTCGGCTGGAGACTGGCCTTTTTGCACAGGCTGCTCCCATAGCCGCTGATAGAAGGATGTCTGCGAAGTAAAACTACCTACCGTGAGACTCCCGTATTCGGAGGCCAGCAGATAAACCCCCAGGGGTGTCCGCCTTTCAAAATTGGCAGCATTGAGTCGTTGTTCCTTGCCTCGTGAGGTCTTTGGCAAAAGCACTTCCCGGTTGCGGGTTGGCTCGTTGTAGTGATATTCCCTGTACTCCTTGTTGCTGGAAATAATCTGGCGCTTGATGGTGTCTCCGTCGAAATACAGGATGCTCTCCGGACGATGGGCATCTGCACCCAGAATCATTCTGTGCCAATGTGGCTCAATGGGGTCAAGGCCGAAATATCGGCGCTGCATGTTATTCAATTCGTACATGGTCATGCCTTCATTTGCACTATCCGGGTATTCCAGTCTCATTGAGACTGTCTGTAGTCAGCTGCCCTAATGCCCCTGCACATGCGGGGTGCCGGCTTCCAGTGCTTCCAGTTCGTGCCTCAGGGCATCCGGAGAGCGGGTAAAGGGTGCCAGCAGGGCGTACAAGGCCGGCACCACGAACAGGGTCAGCAAGGTGGCGAAGGACACGCCGAAGATGATGACGATACCAATGGCCGCGCGGCTGGCCGAGCCGGGGCCACCGGAAATCACCAGTGGCAGGGCACCGACCACGGTGGCGGTGGAAGTCATCAGAATCGGGCGCAGGCGCACCGCGCTGGCCTCGGCAATGGCCGCTGTCACACTGCGGCCTTCATCGCGCAACTGGTTGGCAAACTCGACAATCAGGATGCCATTCTTGGCTGCCAGCCCGACCAGCATGACGATGCCGATTTGCGAAAACAGGTTGAAGCTGCTGCCAGTCACCCACAGGCCAATCAGCGCCCCCAGCACGGCCAGCGGCACAGTGAACATGATGACCAAGGGGTGGATGAAGCTCTCGAACTGCGCCGAGAGCACCAGATAGACAATCATCAGTGCCATGGCGAAAGTGAGCAACACGGCGCTGCCGCTGCGCAGGTATTCGCGGGTTTCGCCCTTCCAGTCAATCTGTGCGTGGCCGGGCAGTTCTTCGCGGGCAGTCTGCTGTGCCCAGGCAATCGCCTCGCCCATGCTGGTGCCCGGTGCCAGGTCTGCGGTCACGGTGATGGCACGCAGGCGGTTGAAGCGGTTGAAGCGCCCCGGCTCGGCCAGTTCTTCGAGTGTCACCAGATTCGACAGCGGCACCAGGCTGCCGCCGCGTCCGCGCACCTGAGTCTGGCCAAGGTCGGCCGGGGTCATGCGCTTGTCGCGCTCGCCCTGCATGATGACGTCGTACTCACGACCATCATCGACAAAAGTGGTCACGCGGCGGCTGCCCATCAGGGTTTCCAGGGTACGGCCAATCTCGGTGACCGACACGCCCAGGTCAGCAGCACGCGCACGATCAATCAATACCCGCATTTGCGGGCGGGTTTCCTTGTAGTCCGAATCCGGTGCCAGAAGGCCGGGGTACTCATCCATGCGCGCCATCATCCGGTCGCGCCATTGCACCAGTTCTTCGTAGTTTGGCCCGCCCAGCACCAAGCTGAAGCGGCCACCGCTGCGCCCGCCCACCAAACCGCCAGGGGCAGAGGCGCGCGCCTGCACGCCGGGCAGCTTGCCAAGCTCGCGGCGCACCTGATTGACGACTTCTTCGGTGCTGACTTCGCGCTTGTCCCAATCCTGCATGAAGACGATGACATTGCCGGTGTGCATGTCTTCACCGCCGCCCCAGCCGGGCGCACGCGAATTGGCGCGCACGATGGGCTTGTCCTCGCCAATCAGTGGGCGCAGCACTTCTTCCACTTGCTGCACTTGCGAGACGGTGTAGTCAAAGCCGGCGCCTTCAGGCGCATTGATGCTGACAAAAAAGCGGCCACGGTCTTCGCTGGGGGCAAGCTCGCTGGGCACCCGCGGATACAGCAGCGCCGCCAGTGCCAGGCAGCCCAGCATCACCAGCCCGACCAGCAGGCCAATCCGGCTTGTTTTCAGCGCCAGCATGCGCGTGATGCTGCGCCCGTAAGCATCGCCCAAGCGCGCGAGCTGACGGTTCATCCAGGCATTGAAGCCGCTCTGCTTGCCGTGGGCACGCACCATTTGCGCACACATCATCGGCGTGAGCGTCAACGCCACGAAGGCGGAAATCGCCACCGCCCCTGCCAGTGCAATCGACAATTCGCGGAACAGGCGGCCAGTATTGCCTTCCATGAAGCCCACCGGCAGGAACACCGCCACCAGCACGGCGGTGGTGGCAATCACCGCAAATGCCACCTGCCGGGTGCCACGCTTGGCGGCCAACAGGGCGGGCTCACCCAAATCGGTACGGCGCTGGATGTTTTCCAGCACCACGATGGCATCGTCCACCACCAGGCCAATGCACAGCACCAGCGCCAGCAGCGTCAGAAGGTTGATGGAATAGCCAAACGCATACAGGGCGATGAAGGCGCTGACCAGACACACCGGCACGGTTACCGCCGGGATGATCGCCGCGCGCAGGCTGCCAAGGAACAGCCAGATGACCGCCACCACCAAAATGGCAGCCTCGACCAACGTCCAGTACACACGCTTGATGGAGGCATCGATGAAGATGGTGCTGTCATAGGCGACGAAGATTTCCGTGCCTTCGGGCAGGCTGTCCTGAATCTTCTCGGCCTCGGCGCGCGCCGCGCGCGCCACTTCCAGCGCATTGGCGGTGGAGGTGCGCACGATGCCAAGGCCGACATTGGGCTGGAAATTGCTGCGCAGATAGGAACGGCGCTCAGCCGCGGTCAGTTCTACATCGGCAACATCATCCAGTCGCACCACATAGCCATCTGCGCCGCGCTTGATGGGCAGGCGGGCAAACGCTTCGGCACTGGTGTAATCGCGCTGCATGCGCAGGGTGAAATCACGCTGCGCCGATTCCAGCGTCCCGGCAGGCAGCTCCACATTCTCCGCACGCAACGCCGCCTCCACGTCGGCTGGTGCCAGACCGCGTGCGGCCAATGCGTCACGATCCAGCCAGATGCGCATGGCATAGTTCTGCCCGCCACCCACCTGCACTTGCGCCACGCCATCGAGCGCCGAGAGCCGGTCAACGATATAGCGGTTGGCATAGTCGGTCAGCGCCAGCGTGTCCATCTGTGTGGAGCGCATGTTCAACCAAAGAATTACATCGGCATCGGATTCCACCTTCGCCACCCGTGGCGCATCGGCCTCCTGTGGCAAGCGCCCCACAACCCGGCTGATAGCATCGCGCACATCATTGGCAGCGGCTTCGATATCGCGGTTGAGGTTGAACTCGATGGTCACCGAGGCGCGCCCGTTGCGACTGCTCGACTCGATGGTATTGATGCCCTCAATCCCGGCCAGCGCGCTTTCCAGCAACTGGGTGATGCGGGTTTCCACCACCGCCGCTGACGCGCCCGGATAGCTGACATCCACCGAAACCACCGGCGGGTCGATGGCCGGCAGCTCGCGCACCGTCAGACGCTGGAACGACATGATGCCAAGCACGATGAGCAACAGGCTCATCACCGTGGCAAATACGGGCCGCTGGATGGAGATATCGGAAAGCTTCATGGTTTTGCTGCGCCGGATTTTTCAGCCGCTGCCCCGGCCTGCACCACGCGCTGTCCGGCGCGCAGCTTGCCTACGCCTTCGACCACGATGCGCTCGCCCGCCTCCAGACCCTGCACGATTTCCACCTTGCCCGCCTCACGATAGCCGGTCACCACTGCGCTTTGCTGCACCTTGTCTTCGGCATCCACCTTCCACACAAAGCTCTCGCGCCCCACTTGCGTCAGGGCAATCTCTGGCACCATCAGCGCCTTTCTTTCAGCCTGCTGCAATTGCACATTGAACAACATGCCCGGGCGCAAGGCGCGGTCGGGATTGGCAAAGTCGGCGCGCACCATGATCGCGCGACTATCCGGATCAATGCGGGTATTGATGGTCGTGACCACGCCCTCGAAACTGCGCCCCGGCCAGGCCGCAGTAGTGCCAATCAGGCGCTGCCCAACCCCCAGCAATGCCAGCTGCGACTCAGGCAGCGGGAAGTCCACATACACACGGCTGATGTCGTCCAGCGTGGTAATCACCGTGCCCGGCGTGACCAGTGCACCGGGACTGACCTGACGAAGCCCCAGCACCCCGGAAAACGGTGCGCGAATCACCCGGTCGGCCAGTTGCGCGCGGATTTGCGCCACCTGCGCCCGTGTCGCACTGCGACTGGCTTCTTGCGCATCGAAACTGGCGCGGGCAATCAATTGCTGCTCGACCAGCTGCCGGTTGCGTTGATACAGCCGCTCGGCCTCCTCGGCATTGGCCTCGGCCGCCTGCAAGGCCGCCCGCTGCTGCTGCCCGGAAAGCGTGACCAGCGCCGCACCGCGCGCCACCTGCTGACCACTTTCAAAATGCACCCGCTCGACGGTTTCACTGACTTTGGCCGTCAAGGTCACTGACTCGCGCGCACTGACCGTGCCCACCGCCGCCAGGCTTTCCGAAACCGTAGCCGGCTGCACGCTGTCAATCACCACCGGCACTGCCTGCGGCTGCCCCCGGCCTTGCCGCCCGGCAGGCTCGGACTTGCCACAGGCACTCAACAAGGTCGCCAACAGCAGTGCGGCGGTAACGGCGAAACGGGATTTGCGTATCATGATGGCTGGCATTCAACGGCTGGCGAATGGGAAATTTTATCCAGTCCCAAGCCCAATACCCCCTGCCATTGGACATGGATAACCCAAGATCAACGCATGCGACATAAAGCTGTTGACAGCGCACTGCATGAGGCCCAACCACGAACGGAAAAGCGCGCTTAACTTCACAAAACAACACACTCATGCTGCGCCGCAGCATCTTTTTTGATTGACGGCAAGCGGATGCTCCGTAATCCTCGTGGGTCGCCGTCCGTTTGGGTGGCATTCATTCAACAGCTACGGGAATCACGCATGAGTGCGAATCAACCTGCTTTCCAGCCACCACCGGCCGGAGAATTTCTTGGCCACCCCCGGGCGCTTTGGAACCTGTTTGGCACTGAGTTCTGGGAGCGCTTCATGTACTACGGCATGCGCGCCATGCTGGCCGTGCACATTGCCGCACAGTTCTTTGCCCATCTCTCCGGCGCCGAGGCGCGCGAGCAGGCCAGCCTGACCTATGGCGGCTTCACCTCGCTGGTGTACATGACCGGCATCGCCGGTGGCTATGTGGCCGACCGCATTCTTGGCTACCAGCGCTCGATCATGCTGGGCGGGGTGTTGATGGCAATCGGCAGCTTCATGCTGATGGCGCCTGACCTCACCACCTTCATTATCGGCCTGGCGGTATTGGTGGTCGGTAATGGCCTGTTCAAGCCGAATATTTCCTCGATGGTCGGCAAGCTCTACGCCCCGGGCGATGCCCGCCGCGACTCGGGCTTCACCATCTTCTACATGGGCATCAATGCCGGTGCGCTGATTGCGCCGATTATCTGCGCCACCTGGATCGGGCAGAAATACGGCTATCGCTGGGGCTTCTTCAGCGCCGGCATGGGCATGCTGCTGGGGCTGATGATTTTCCAGGCACTGAAGGGCTGGCTGGGGCATGTCGGCACTGCGCCCAAGGGCAAGGAAGGCTGGGGGCCGGTGCTGCAAATCGCTATTGCCGCAGCCCTGCTGGTGGTGCCGGTGTATTTCCTGCTGAGCCAGAGTGAAGTGCTGGCCGTGGTGCTGGGCGTGATGATGGCGGCACTGGCGCTTTATTTCATCTGGAGTGGCGTCAAGAGCGGCGAGAAGGCGCAGCTGCATCGCTATATCGCCATGCTGATTCTGTTCTTTGCCAACATCCTGTTCTGGTCGCTGTTCGAGCAGGCCGGCTCCTCGCTCAACTTTCTGGCGCAAGACCATGTAAAGATGCCGGAAACCACGCTGTTTGGCTGGCAACCCACCTTTGAAATCTTCCAGTCGGTCAACCCGGTGTTCATCATCCTGCTGGCGCCGCTGTTTGCCTCGCTCTGGGTCAAGCTCGACAAGGCTGACTGGAACCCGTCGATTCCGCGCAAGTTCGCCATCGGCCTCCTGGGCGCGGCATTGGGCTTCTACATTCTGGTGTTTGCCATCAACAACACTGCCGATGCCAACCAGAACATTTCCTGGATCTGGCTGACCCTGACTTATCTGATTCACACCATGGGTGAGCTGTGCCTGTCGCCGATTGGCTTGGCGATGGTCACCAAACTGGCACGCCCGCAGGAAACCGGGCTGGCCATGGGCGGCTGGTTCCTGTCGATTGCGATGGCCAACTTCGTGGCCGGACGCATCGCGGCAATCGCTTCCGGTGGCGCCGGTGAGGTGGCCGACCGTGCCAGCGCACTGGCGCACTACGGCAGCACCTTCAACCAGCTGTTCTGGCTGGGGCTGGGCTGCGCAGTCGTGTTCTTCCTGCTCTCGCCGGTGATCAACAAGCTGATGCACGGCGTGAAATAAGCCGCTGCCGTGATGCCAACAAAAACGCCGGGCAAGTCCCGGCGCAGACTGCTGACAAACCCTGGCCTTGGCCTGGGTTTGTTGTTTTCATAGACAGATGCTGAAAGAGCCCACGCCTGCGCAGCAGCAGCTTGAGATGGTGACGCTTGAGATGCTGGTGCCCCAAGACCACCTGTTGCGCAAGATCGACGCAACGGTGGATTTCTCCTTCATCCGTGACCATGTGGCGCATCTG
>NWQQ01000032.1 GCA_002798255.1 Lysobacteraceae bacterium NML95-0200 | reverse complement strand
CCGTTGCGTCGATCTTGCGCAACAGGTGGTCTTGGGGCACCAGCATCTCAAGCGTCACCATCTCAAGCTGCTGCTGCGCAGGCGTGGGCGCTTTCAGCATCTGTCTATGAAAACAACAAACCCAGGCCAAGGCCAGGGTTTGTCAGCGGTCTGAGCCCCGCATTGCGGGGCTTTCTCTTGTCTGCGCCCCATGTGGCGCGCTAGTGTGCGGCTGTAAATAAATCAGGGGTGAGTGATGGAGGCATGGCTGATTTTCCTGGTGCTGGCTATATTCAGTGTGCCGGTGCTGTTGATCTTCACACTGGTCTGGGTCAGTGGCTTAAGGCGCAGGTTGAGTGATGTGGAGCAGCAGCTTGCCGAGCTTCAGGCGCATTGGCCGCCGGGCCAGCTATCACCAGAGGCTGTGACAGAACCGCTGCCGCAGGCTGAAGGCGCGCCGATACCGGCTAATGTCTGGGTGGATGCGATAGCCGAAACAGATGATGCGCCGCCTGCGGTTTTTGCCCGTGAAGCAGTCACAGCCAGGCAGGCGGTACCGCCGCCGCTTTCTGATGTTGCGCCGCCTGCACCGGCAGCGACACCGATACCCACACCGCCGCCGTTGCGGCCTGCCCCCCAGGCTGCCGTAGCGGTTCCGGGCGTGATGGAAAAAATCCTGGGCGGTATCAAACGCTGGTTTACCCGTGGCAATCTGCCGGTCAAGGTTGGCATGCTGGTGATGCTGGCCGGGGTGGTGGCTTTGCTGCGCTATGCCGGCCAGCAGGGTTGGGTGCAATTGTCCATCGAACTGCGTCTTGCCGGGGTAGCCGCAGCGGCGAGCGCTGCTGTGGTGTTTGGTTGGTTGCAGCGTGTTCGCAGGCCGCAGTTTGCGCTGGCTTTGCAAGGAGGAGCGATTGGCGCCCTGCTGCTGACCATTTTTGCTGCCAGCAAGATGTATGCGGTGTTGCCGCTGGGTATGGCGCTTGCATTCAGTGTGGCGCTGATTGCCGCCGCCGGGGTTTTGGCGGTTTTGCAGGACTCGCGCACGCTGGCGATTCTGGCAACGCTGGCAGGCTTCTGCGCGCCGCTCTGGCTTTCTTCCGGCAGTGGCAACCATGTGGCGCTGTTTACTTATTACGCCCTCCTCAATTTGGCGATTTTCGGCGTGGTCTGGCTGAAGCCGTGGCGGATATTGATGTTGCTAGGGTTCGTGTTTACCTGGGGAATCGGCGTGATTTGGGGGGTACTGGCCTATAAACCGCAGTTTTATGGCAGTGCGCAGTCGTTCCTGGCGCTGTTTTTTGTGCTGTACCTGCTGATGCCGCTGTTTCATGCGCGCAAGCAGGTGCCGGGGCGTGGCGAGCTCATCAATGCCGCCCTGTTGTTTGCCACGCCGCTAATCGCGTTTGTATTGCAGGCGGGGCTGATGTCCGGTGAACGTATGCCGCTGGCCTTTGTGGCTATCGCCGTGGCTGCGGTGTATGTGTTGTTGGGTGCCTGGCTGCGTGGACGCGAGCGTTACCGGGCGCTGTTCGATATTTACGTATTGCTGGCAACGGGTTTTGTCACTCTGGCAATTCCGCTGGCGTTCTCGGCCAGGGTGACGGGAGCCTTGTTGGCGGTAGAAGGTGCGTTACTGGTCTGGTTTGGCCTGCGGCATCAGCGTGCATTGCCGCTATGGTCAGGGATTGGATTGCAGCTTGTGGCAGGTTTTGCACATCTAATCGCACGTGCGCGCTATGAGCGTGCATGGTTCGTTGCCGAGGTTGCCGAACAAGGGCTGCCTGTACTTGTGCCGGTATTGAATGGTTTGGCAATCAGTGCCTTGCTGCTGGCCTTGATGGGCTTTGCCAGTACCTGGTTGCTGTGGCGGCATCGCAGGCAGCGGCTTGCGAGTGCAATGTATGTTTGGGGACTGCTGTGCTGGGTTGGGCTTTGGCTGGACGAAATCTTCCGCTTTGCGCCTTCGTATCAATGGCCGGAATGGATACTGATGCTGGCTGCCGTGACCGGTTGGCTGGCTGCTGAAGCATTGCGCAAGACAGGCGGGAGGATGTTGATGCTGGCCTTGACCAGCCTGTTGGCAATGGGCGTTGGCCTGCTTTGGGCATGGCTGGAGTCCCCGGGGGGAATATGGGGGGATGCCTTTGCGCTTGGCGCCTGGGCGATATTTGCGGCACTGGGCTGGCGCAGTCTGGTTTGCCTGCGCAGCCATGCCGGGGTGCTTGCGCTGTGGACGCAAGGTATCTGGTGGCTGATCTGGCCGCTGGCCTTGTCGGTGCTGGCAGATAGTTTTGGCAAACCGATCTGGCTGGGTTCAAGCTGGTGGCTGGCGTTGGTCAGCCTGCCATGGGCTGCGGCGCTATGGCTTAACTTGCGGCGGCCGAAATTTATGCAGATGCCTTTGGGTGAACGCTTTGCGCCTGCGCTACCGTGGTTGGCCTGGGGGTACGGGTTGTGGCTTGCGGTCATGGTCTTTGGCAGCCTGTGGAAACCCGGCGATGTCGCACCGCTGCCGTGGTTGCCGATATTCAATCCGCTGGAGCTGATGCAATTGCTGATACTGGCACTGTTGCTGGATTGGCAACGGCGTACTGCATGGAGCAAGGCGCTGGGACAGTATCGTTGGGGACTGTTGGCCGCACTGGCATTGCTTTGGGTGAGCCAGATGGTCTTGCGCAGTACCTATCACTGGGGGGGCTTGCCATGGGGCATGCAGATGTTCCGCTTCTCGTTGGCGCAAACCAGCCTGACCGTGCTCTGGAGCGTGATGGGCATGGCGGCCTGGGTGGCTGGCTCGCGCCGCGGCCATCGCGGCCTATGGCTGATGGGCGCCCTGTTGATGGGGCTTGTGTTGCTCAAATTGCTGTTGGTTGACCGCCAGCATCTGGGTAACCTGCTCGGTATCGGCTCGTTTATCGCCTATGGCCTGCTGTGTACGGTGGTGGGATATTTCGCGCCCGCGCCTCCCCGCGAACCCAAGGAGGCTACCGCATGAAACGCAACAAAATACTTTGGCTGCTGCCATGGCTACTGCTGCTGACCGGTGCGGCCGGCTGGCTGCGACAATGGCCGATTACAAGCCATGATGGTGAGGCCAAGGCCTATCGCATTGAGCTGGGTGAGGCGGTATATCGCCATGCCCAGGACATCGGGCTGGGCGATGTGGAGGTGGTCGATGCCGAAGGCCGGGCAGTCCCGGCGATGCTGTTTGCCGCCGATGCACCGACAGCGCAAGCGCCAGGACAGCAGCCACTGCGCTGGTTTGCACTGCCCAAAGCGCCTGCGGCCACCCTGGACATGATTAGTGAGCGCGATGAAAACGGCCAGGTGCTGAGCATCAAGACCCGCGAAATCAAGACCATTGGCGCAGATGGCGATAGCTGGCTGGTGGATATGAGTCCATTGTCGCTCAAGCCTGATGCCTTGCTATTGCAGTTCGCCCCGGAAGCACAGTTCAGCGCCAGCATGCGGGTGGAAGGCAGTGACGACCTCAAAAACTGGTGGACGCTGCATGAGCGGGCTGCGTTATTGCAGCTTCGGCAAAATGGCGAGCAGATGCTGCAAACCCGGATTGCCCTGGAAGGGCAGGCGCGCTATCTGCGGCTGACTTTGCAGGGCGCAAAGGCGCCTTTGCAGGCGGTACTGGCCGAGTTGCCGGCAGCGCCTGTCGAGCCGGAACGGGCATGGCAAAGCTATCAGGGCAAGGCAAGCCAGGACCGGCTCAGCTTTGAGTTCGAGGTGCAAGGTCGCCAGCCATTTGACCGGGCGGATGTCATCCTGCCGGGCAAGGCGGTGGCACGCCTGCGCCTGGAGAGCCGTGACGACCCGCAGCAGCCCTGGCAGCATCGCGCCGGCCCCTGGGTGCAGTATCAGTTGGGGGCGGATGCGCGCTCGGCAGCGCAGCAGTTTGCGCCGCTGCGACAGCGTTATTGGCGGCTGACAGCCGACAGCCCGCTGCCGGATGCCCCCCAGTTGCAATTGGGCTGGCGTCCGGAAGTGCTGATATTTATCGCAACCGGCCAGCCGCCGTATCGCTTGCTGGCAGGCAGTGCCACGCAGAGACGTCAGGATGCGCCGGTTGCGGACTTGCTGGCACAGATGCGCGGCAATTATGGCGCCCAGTGGCGGCCTGCGATGGCTGAAGTCAGCGGTGAGGGCGAGATTGCCGATAGCAATGCCCTGACTGTGCCACGCGACAATAAACCATTGCTGCTGTGGGTCATCCTGATTGCGGCGGTATTGCTGATTGGCGGCTTTGCCGTTTCCCTGTTGAAAGCCCAGAGGACAGATGAGCATGCGTGAGCGTGACAACCCCGCAGGTCTGGTGCGCGATGACATCGTGCGTTTGGTCGATGTGTTTTATGACCGCGTGCAGGCCGATGCGGTGATTGGCCCAATCTTCAACGATGCCGTGCATGACTGGCCGGCACACAAGGCAATGCTGGTGCGGTTCTGGTCGTCAGTGGCATTGGGGACGCGCGAATATCGCGGCAACCCGATGGCGGTTCATCGCGCATGGCCGATTATTGATGCGCACTTTGGTCATTGGCTGGCGCTCTGGCAGCAGACTGCACAACAGGAACTGGGCGAGGCCAAGGCCGATGTGCTGTATCAGCATGCCCGGCGCATTGCCCAGAGCCTGCGGTATGGACTGGGGCTTGACCGTACCCGGCCACTGCCGGTGTTGCTCGGCTGATTTGGGTCTTCAGCCTCGATAGTTACAGGTATAGCGGCCATGTTCCACCCGGATATGGCCTTCCAGCTCCAGCGTCAGCAAAACCGGAGCAAGCTCGGTAACCGGTTGTGCGCTGCGTTCAACCAGCGTGTCCAGGGTTACCGGATCATGGCCAATCGCCTGCAGGATACTTTGCTGCTGGGCGGACAATCCGGTGCCGGGCGTTGGGTTGGTCTCCCTTTCGTCAGCCAGCCGGGTTTGCAGGACTTGTCCCAGATGCTGCAACACCGGCAGAACTGTGCGGGTGATGTGTTCCGGGCAGGTGGCCAGGGTCGCGCCATTGCGCAGCAAATGGTGGCAGCCGCGCGCCATCGGGTTGTGAATCGAGCCGGGCAGGGCGAATACTTCGCGTCCGGCTTCGGCAGCCAGGCGTGCGGTAATCAGCGCGCCCGAGCGTTCGGCCGCCTCCACCACCAGGGTACCTGCCGAAAGTGCGGCCACGATGCGGTTGCGTGCCGGGAAATTGTGCTGTAGCGGCGGCGTGCCGGGCGGGTATTCGCTGATAACCGCACCGCGTTCGGAGATGGTCTGCATCAGTGCGCGATGACTGCGCGGGTAAGCGGTATCGATGCCGCAGCCCAATACGGCCAAGGTCAGGCCCCCGTCGCAGGACAGCGCGCCCTCGTGTGCTGCGCGGTCAATGCCTGCGGCCAGGCCACTGGTGATGGCAAAGCCCTGCAAGGCCAGTTGCCGGGCAAAGGCATGGGCATTGTCGCGGCCACCGGCACTGGCATGACGGCTGCCGACGATGGCGATTTGTGGCTGCCATAAATGACCCGGCTCACCTGCAACAAACAAGGCCAGTGGCGGGTCGGGCGCCTGCGCCAGTAGTGGCGGATAGTCGTGATCGCCAAAGATGATGAGATGATGGTCTGGCGCTTCAAGCCAGCTCAGGCTGCGCTCAAGCAATACCTGGGTTGTTTTGTCCGGACTGCGCAGCCGGGCGATTTGTGCGGCGCTCAAGCCGGCTTCTTGCCAGGCATGGCTACCGGCATGCAGTGCTTTGCCCGCATCGCCACCAAAGTGCTGTAGCAGACGCCGCCGGGGTGCGCTGGCGCCTTGGGCAAAAATCAGCCGCAGCAGGGCGGTGGTGTTATCGCTGGACATGCGGTCAGCTTGCCGCACAAACAGAAACGGCGCCCTGGGGCGCCGTCCTGCAAGCGTGTCGGAAATTTCCGCAAAATCAGTATGGCGCGTCCGGGTGCTTGAGTTCGTAGCCCGCGTGGGTTGGTTTGACGCTGTCCATCACCAGGCCATAACTGATTTTGTCAAAGGTGCGGAACACCATCACATGGCCTGCAAACTCGTCAGGCAGGCGTACCTTGCTGCCATTGCCGAGCAGCTCGCTGTCGCGGTGCGGGACTTGCACGCGATCCACCACATTGCTGCCGACGCGCCACATCGAGAATACCGTGCCGTTGTCCACGCCATCGCGCGCGCCCACCGAGAGTGCCACCACATCGCGGCTGCCGGCGATGGTATTGCGGTCAGCCACGGCCAAAACTTGCGCTTTGCGATAGGGGAACTGGTTCTTCGGCGGATGCGGGAAGAACTGCAGGTCATACGGAATCGATTCGACCGGCACCAGCTTGTCGCCTACGCGGACTTCGTAATTCTGGTCGTCCAGCTTCAGCGTGGCCGCTTCGATGCCGCCGACTTCGCCCAGGGTGATGACTCCGGCATTGACGCGGCGCATTTCATAGCCGAGCTTTTCCATGCCGCCGCGGGCGAGCATGAATTCGCTCCAGGTGCGGTCATCGGCCGGATAGTCGGTGCGGCGACCGCTGTGGTCAAGCCGGTCACGATTGGTCAATGCGCCATTATTGCCACGGCGCATGCCCATGGTATAGAGCTGTACCGGGCGCATTACCGCATAGCGTTGGCCGGGCTGTGCGCTGGCGCCCAGGCCGCGGACATAAACCGACTGACCCTGGGTGCCCAGGGGGCGGTCTTCTTCCAGGCCGACCACATACGGCAAATCGTCGATTTGCTCATAGATACGCATGTCCTTGAGGAAGGCTTCAACCTGATCCAGTGGTACGCCGGTAATCGGTGCCTCAGTGCGCGGGCCTTCGGCCTGCACTTGCCCCCGGTTGAGATAGGCAAGGCTGAGCACATCGCCCGGATAAATCAGGTGCGGATTCTTGACCTGCGGGTTGGCCTGCCAGATTTCCGGCCACAACCAGGGCTTTTGCAAAAAACGCCCGGCAATATCCCAGAGGGTGTCACCCTTCTGGACGACATAGGTGTCCGGGTGGCTTGCGCGAAATTCCTGCGCAAAGGCAAGACCTGCAACAGTGGTAAGCGCCGCAGTGATAAAGGCGGTACGCAATTTGCGTGCGGCATCGGTGAGCTTGACGGCCATTGGATGTATCCAGAGTTTCCCCAGTTGAAGCGCATTTAGACCATATTTGGCGGCATTTCACAAGTATCACGTTAGAATTGTGTTCAATCCCGATGACTTTTGAGTGCCGCCCGCCGAGGTGGCGCGAGGTTTGAAATATGGCTTTGCTTCCCATTCTAGAGTTCCCTGACCCCCGTTTGCGCACCCGTGCGCTGCCGGTAGAGGCCGCCGAAGTGGTCGGCGAAAAATTCCAGACCCTGCTCGATGACATGTTTGAAACCATGTATGCGGCGCCTGGCATCGGCCTTGCCGCAAGCCAGGTGGACGTGCATCAACGCTTTATGGTGATTGATGTCAGCGAGGCGCATGATGCGCCGCTGGTATTCATCAACCCGGAAATCATCGCCCGCGATGGCGAGCAGGTGTATCAGGAGGGTTGCCTGTCGGTGCCGGGCATCTTTGCCGATGTCACCCGCGCCAACCAGATTCGCGTGCGTGCACTGGGGCGCGATGGTCAGCCCTTCGAGATGGATGCCGATGGTTTGCTGGCGGTATGCATCCAGCACGAAATGGACCATCTGGAAGGCAAGCTGTTTGTCGATTACCTCTCACCGCTGAAGCGCGAGATGGTGAAGAAAAAGCTTGCCAAGCTGAAGAAGGCCGCCTGAGCCGCGCATGAAAATCGTTTTTGCGGGCACGCCCGAATTTGCCGTCCCCTGCTTTCATGCCGCGCGTGAAAAGGCCGAAGTCTTGGCGGTTTTCACCCAGCCCGACCGCCCGGCAGGGCGCGGGCGCGGGGTGCAGATGTCGCCAGTCAAACAGGCTGCACTGGTGGCCAATGTGCCGGTGCATCAGCCGGAAACCCTGCGCAGCCCGGAAGCCCAGGCGCTGCTGCGCGAGCTGGCGCCGGACTTGATGGTGGTGGTGGCCTATGGCCTGATTCTGCCGCAGGCGGTACTGGATATTCCGGTGCATGGTTGCTGGAATGTGCACGCATCACTGTTGCCGCGCTGGCGCGGCGCCGCGCCCATCCAGCGGGCGATTGAAGCCGGCGACAGCCAAACCGGCGTCTGCCTGATGCGCATGCAAAAAGGTCTGGATACCGGGCCTGTCATGCTGCAACTGGACACCGCCATCAGCGATACCGATACCGGCGGCAGCCTGCACGACCGGCTGGCAGTGCTGGGTGCCCAGGTGCTGCGTGATGGCCTGGGATTGCTGCGGGTGGGCTTGCTGCCCAGCGCCAGTGTGCAGGGCGAGGAAGGCATTACTTATGCACACAAGCTGGACAAGGCCGAGGCGCGGCTGGACTGGCAACAGCCTGCTGTGCAACTGGCACGCAAGGTGCGTGCCTTCCATCCCTGGCCGGTAGCCGAGGCGCTGCTGGAGGGCGAGCGTACCCGTATCCATGAAGCGCAGGCCGTGGCAAGCGATGGCGGCCATGCGCCTGGCAGCATCATCCGTGCCGCACGCGATGGCATCGACGTGGCAACCGGCGAGGGTGCATTGCGCATCCTGCGACTGCAACGCGAAGGCGGCAGGCCGATTACCGCAGCCGACTGGTTGAATGCCCGCAAGGCTCAACATGCCAGTTGAACCTGATAACGGTGCTGCAAGCCGCGCCGCAGCCGCCCGCATTCTGGATGCGGTGCTGCATCAGGGGCGCTCGCTGAAAGCCGAATTCGCCAGCCAGCTGCTACAGCTTGCCGACCCGCGTGACCGCGCGCTGGTGGAGGCCGCAGTGCTGGCGGTATTGCGCGAGCATGGCCGTTATGCCGATGCCCTGAATGGCTGGATGACGCGCCCGCCCGGCAAGCGCGATGGCCTGTTGCGCGTACTTTTGTATATCGGTTTTGCACAGTTGGATGTGATGAAGTTGCCTGCACATGCGGCAGTGGCTGCGACGGTGGATGCGGCGCGGCGTTTGAAATACGCCCATCAGGCCGGCCTTGTGAACGCCATCCTGCGCCGCGCCCTGCGCGAGCCATTGCCGGCAAGGCGTGCGGATGCGGCCTGGCCGCGCTGGCTGGCAGAGCGCGTGCGCAAGGACTGGCCGCAACAGGCCGAAGCGATATTTGCCGCCAGCGCCATGCCGCCGCCGATGTGGCTGCGTATCAACCGGCAAAAAACCAGCCGCCACGCCTATGCCGAAAAACTGCAAATGGCGGGCATCGAGCACCGTCTGCTGGATGGGCTGGCTGATGCCGTGCATCTGCCCGAGCCTGTGCCGGTGGATGCCTTGCCGGGCTTTGCCGGGGGCGAAGTCTCGGTACAGGATGGCAGCGCCCAGCGGCTTGTGGATGCCTTGCCATTGCAGGCAGAGGCGCGGGTGCTGGATGCCTGTGCCGCGCCCGGCGGCAAGGCCGCGCATCTGGCCGAGCGTTACCCGGCGGCACGGCTGCTGGCGCTGGATGTGGATGCCCGGCGCGTGCGCCGCATGCAGGAAACCTTTGCGCGCACCGGGCTGGCGGTTGAAACGCGCGCCGCCGATGCCACGGCCACGGCAAGCTGGTGGGATGGCGAGCTGTTTGCCGCCATCATCATTGACGCACCGTGCAGTGCGACCGGCGTGGTGCGTCGCCAGCCGGACATCTTGCTGCACCGGCGTGAGGATGATATCCCGCGTCTGGTGGCCTTGCAGGCGCAGTTGCTGGACGCACTCTGGCCGTTGCTCGCGCCCGGCGGCGTGCTGCTGTATGCCACCTGCTCGATTTTGTCTGCCGAAAACGCCGGGCAAATCGCCGTGTTTCTGGCACGCACGACTGATGCCCGGCTGCTGCCGCTGGATGCGCGCTTTGGCCGCGATACCGGCTATGGCCATCAGCGCCTGCCGGGAGAAGACGATATGGACGGTTTTTTCTATGCCCGCCTTGAGAAAGTCCAGCCATGAAAAAAGACGCGGCACTCGATGCTCTGTTACTACCCTGGCAGCAGCGGCTTGTAAGCTTTGCCCAAGGCAATACCCTGTTTTTGCGCGCCCGCGAAGGCGCGGCCTTGCAGGCGCTACGGGCGCTCGAACCGCTATGCGTGCAGCCCTTCAAGCCCTGGGCTGATGCCCTTGGCCGCGCGGGGTTTGAGGTGCTGCCAGAAGCGCCCCAGGCGCAGGATTTTGCCCAGGTGCTGGTATTGCCGCCACGGCAGCGCGAAGAATCCCGCGCCTTGCTGGCTGCGGCTTTCGATGCCTGCATGGCGGGTGGTTGGGTGCTGGTGAGTGTCGCCAATGATGAAGGTGCCAAAGCCATCGAAGGCGATTTCAAAAAGCTGGCAGGTGGCTTTGACGGCCAGCTTGGCAAATATCACTGCCGGGTGTTCTGGGCGCGGCGTGATGATGCACGGCTGGATGCCGGACTGTTGCAGCAGTGGCGCATGGCCGATGCGCCGCGTGAAATCCTGCAAGGACAGTTTGCAAGCCGTCCCGGCGTATTTGCATGGAACCGCGTGGATGCAGGCTCAGCACTGCTGGTCGCGCACTTGCCGCAAGGCATGACGGGGCGCGCCGCTGACCTTGGCGCTGGCTGGGGGTTTCTGGCCGATGCCATGTTGCAAAAAAATCCCGGCCTGCACGCCCTGGATGTGTTCGAGGCCGATGCGCGTGCGCTGGCGCTGGCCGAGCGCAATCTGCGCCGTTACCAGCAAGATATCCGGCTGGGCTTTCATTGGCATGACGTGACGGCGGGGCTGCCTGCCGCAGCCCGATACGATTGGATTATCAGCAATCCGCCATTCCACGATACCGGCAAGGCCGCGCAGCCGGGCATTGGTCAGGCCTTTATCCGTGCCGCGGCCGACATGTTGGCCGCACACGGCGCCTTCTGGCTGGTCGCCAATGCGCATTTGCCCTACGAGGCCTTGCTGATGGAGCGTTTTGCCAGCCTGCGGGTCGTGGCCGCAACGCAGGGCTACAAAGTGATTGAATGCCGTCAGGTGCGCCGGTGAGCGGCAAGGTCAAACTGCTGCGCTATCTGGCCAATCTGGGCTATGGCAGCCGCCGCGAAGTGCTGGGGCTGCTGGCCGATGGCCGCGTCACTGATGCGCAGGGCGAGCGGCTGTATGGCGATGATGTTTGCCAGCATGATGACATCCGCATTGATGGCGAGGTGCTGGACCCGGCGCCCGGCCTGTTGCTGATGCTCAACAAACCCACCGGCTATACCTGCTCCAGCAAAGACCAGGGGCGGCTGGTGTATGACTTGCTGCCCAGGCGCTTCCGGCTGCGCAGCCCGCTGCTGTCATCGGTCGGCAGGCTGGATCGGGATACCAGTGGCCTGTTGCTGTTTACCGATGACGGACAACTGCTGCACCGGATTATTGCGCCCAAATCGCATTTGCCGAAAGTCTATCTGGCCGAACTTGCCCGCGATTTGCGTGGCGATGAGGCGGAAGTTTTTGCCAGCGGCACGCTGCTGCTGGAGCGCGAAACCAGGCCACTGCTGCCTGCCGTGCTAGACGTATTGAGCCCGCGCCAGGCGCGCCTGACCCTGTACGAAGGCCGCTATCATCAGGTGCGGCGCATGTTTGCCGCCGTTGGCAATCATGTCGGGGCGCTGCATCGCGAGCGCGTGGGCGGGCTGGATTTGGGCGAGCTGCCGCAAGGCCAGTGGCGCTTGTTGCAGCAAAGTGATTTGAAGCGGCTGTTTTCCCCGGCCGTTCATCCGTCCGCCATGCCGTCCGGTTAAGCTTTGCCGCCAACAGGCTTGGCGCAGCTTGCAACTTGCGGCACTGTTGCGCTGTCCAAGATTTTCCGGCGATGACTGCCGGACAACGATTTCACAAGCGAGTTGATGATGAAACTGCGTCATTCCCTGCTGGCACTGGCCTTGGCCGCCCCGATTTCCCTGTTGGCAATGGCCGACAGCCCTGTATCACGCGCCAGCGCCGAGCGCGCAACTTCCCTTCCGGCCGCCTTCGTGACCAGTGGCGAGCAGCGTGATACTTCGACCCTGGTGCATGGCCTGCTGTCCGACAGCCGTTATGCCTACCGGCCAAGGCCGCTGAACAGCGAACTGGGTGCAGAAGCCTGGAAACGCTATCTGGAATCACTCGACCCGCTGCGCATGTATCTGACCGCTGCCGATGTGCAGGGCTTTGGCGATGGCGCCGCGCTGATGGTGAAAGCGGTGAAAAGTGGCGACTACAACCCGCTTTACCGGGTATTTGAGCTGTACCGGCAGCGCGTTGCCGAGCGTTCCGAATACGCCCGCAGCCTGCTGGAGCAGGATATTTTCGACTTCACCGGCAATGACAGTTATGACTACGACCGCAAGGACATCCCCTGGGCGGACGAAGCCGCCCTCAGAGCGCAATGGCGGCAGTCGGTGCGCTATGACTGGCTGCGGCTGGAGCTTGCCGGACGCAAGCCGGATGAAATCCGCAAGACGCTGGACAAGCGCTATCAGAATCAGGGCAAGAGCCTGAACGATCTGAAAGCCGAAGACGTGTTCCAGATGGCGCTCAATGCCTATACCGGCTCGATAGACCCGCATACCAGCTATTTCAACCCGCGCTCGGCCGAGCGATTCACCGAGCAGATGTCGCTGTCGCTGGAGGGCATCGGCGCGCAACTGCAAAAGCGTGATGAGATGGTCACTATCATGGAAGTGATTGCCGGTGGGCCTGCCGACCGCGACCGCCGCCTGAAGGCCGGTGACCGCATCATCGCTGTCGGGCAGGGACGCGAAGGCGCGATGGAAGATGTGGTCGGCTGGCGCCTGGATGATGTGGTATCCAAAATCAAAGGCCCCAAAGGCACCGTGGTGCGGCTGGATGTCCTGCCGGCGGGCGCTGCACCTGATGGCACCCCCAACCGCATCCAGATTACCCGTGACAAAGTGGTGCTGGCCGATGCCAAGGCCAAGCGTGAAATCATCCAGTTGCCGGCAACAGAGGGCGCGGCAGCACAGCGTATTGGTGTCATCAAGCTCAGCTCCTTTTATCAGGACTTCTCTGGCCGTCGTGCGCGCAATGAAGATGCCACTTCGGCTTCGAGTGATGTGGCGCGCATCCTGGCCGAGTTCCGCCAGGAAAAAGTCGATGGCGTGCTGCTGGACTTGCGCAACAACGGTGGCGGCTCGCTGGATGAAGCCGTGACCATGACCGGCCTGTTCATCGATACCGGCCCGGTGGTGCAGGAGCGGCAAAGCGGAGGTCGCATCAACACCCGTCATGATCGCAAGGCCGGTGTCGATTGGGATGGCCCGCTGGCGGTGCTGGTCAACCGTGCCTCGGCCTCGGCTGCGGAAATTGTGGCCGGCGCCATTCAGGACTATGGGCGTGGCATCGTGATTGGCGAAACCAGCTTTGGCAAAGGTACCGTGCAGGCGATGGTCAGCCTGGATCGTATCGTGCCGGCGCGCGCCGACAAGGCGCGCTATGGCGATGTCAAGCTGACCGTGGCGCAATTCTTCCTGCCTTCCGGGCGCAGTACCCAGAACCAGGGCGTAACCCCAGACATCTTGTTCCCGGCAACGCTTGACCCGGAAGAATTCGGCGAAAGCACTTATGACAATGCCCTGCCGTTCTCCACCGTTGCACCAGTGACGCACATCACCTACGGGCAGTTTGCTGGGCTGCTGCCGCAGCTAAGTCAATTGCATGAAGCGCGTGCTGCCCAGGATGTGGAGTATCAATGGCAGTTGCAGGATGCCGAGGAATATCGCCAGCAGCGCGAAAAGAAATCGGTCAGCCTGAACCTCGCCGAGCGCCGTGCAGAGCGTGAAAAGGAAGACGCCAAGCGCAAATTCCGCCAGAGCGAGCGCGAACGTCTGGGACTTGCCCCGGATCCGCTGGCTGACGAGCGATTGGATGATGGCCTGCAGCGCAGCGAACGCGATGTCGCCAAGGAGGCCGAGCGCGACAAACTGGCCGATAAAGTGCCCGACCCGTTCCTGCGAGAAGCGGCCGCCATCCTTGGCGATGCTGCACGCCTTCTGGACAACGACCGGACACTGGCCGCGAAAGTGTTGCCGCAATCCACGGCGCCCGGTCGCTGGGCGGATTGAACGGTATAGGCTATATGCGTGTTGGGAAACCCCGGTAAAACCGGAGATTTCTCCGGGGATGCGCATGGAAAAATGGTTGTTGCTGCCCTGGTATCCCTGTGGCAGTGATGCTTGAGTGATGAAATTGGAACCCCGGCAAGGGGATTTCGCTTTTCTGACTTGAGATTATGAAGCTGTCATCCTAACCTCTTGCCCTGGAGGGGAAGTTGGGAGTGTGAAATGGCAATCCGGGTATTTTTGATTGACGACCATGTGCTGGTACGCACGGGCATGGCTTTGATCCTGAAGCAGGAAGTGGATATCCAGGTGGTTGGCGAGGCGGGGTCGGGCGAGGAGGCTTTGCCGATGATCCGGCAATTGAAGCCGGATATCGTGCTATGCGACTTGCACCTGCCGGGCATCAGCGGGCTTGAGATTACCGAACGGCTCAGCAAGGGCAGTGTCGATTGCGAGGTCATCATCGTTTCGGTATTGGAGGATGGACCTTTGCCCAAGCGACTTATTGATGTCGGTGCCAGGGGATATTTGGGCAAAGGCGGCGATGCTGCAGAGTTGGTGCGTGCAGTACGCGAAGTCGCCAGGGGACACCGCTATCTGGGCAGTCATATCGCGCAAAACATGGCGCTGTCATCGCTTGACGGAGAGGGCTCGCCTTTTGACAGGCTTTCACCACGCGAGCTGGAAGTGGCGATGTTGCTGGTACAGGGGGTCAAGCAGGACTTGATTGCCAAGAAACTGAGTTTGAGTGCCAAGACTGTCAGTACCCACAAATCGCGTTTGTTTGAAAAATTGTCGGTAGAGGACAATATCGCGCTGGCGCGGCTGGCCGGTCAGTATGGTTTGAGTGACGATTCACATGCGCTTTGAACCAGATATGGGTTGTTTACTCGGGTAATGCTGTTGCCAGCATTTTTTCAGCGGCAAGTGCAAAGGCCTGGCGTGCGGCCGGGTTGCCAGGGGCGGCATGCAGGGCGATAACCGCTTGTTGCAGGGCGTTGGCTCCCACAAATGCGCAGCTGGCTTTCATGCGGTGCAGCTCGGCCAAGGCCGTGTCGCTATCGCCGGCATCCAGGGCAGTCATGATTTTCCGGTATTGTTGCGGCAGTTCTTGGTGGAACAGCTTGCGCAAGGTTTCGAGTGCCTGGCGGTTGCCATTGAGTGCACGCAAGGCGCTGGCATCGTCCCAGTCGGCAGCAACGGTTGCGCTGCTCCGGGTTTCAAGGCGTAACAATTGTTTCAGTGCATCGCGCCAGGCATCGGCGGGCAGCGGTTTGACGACGACGGCATTGAACCCGGCGGCCTTGAGTCCGGCCAGTCTTTCCGGGGCTTGCGATGCGGTATGTGCCAGTGCAGGCGTTGTATCGCCGTGCGCCTTGCGCAGCCGTGCAAGTAGCCCGGCGCCGCTGTCATCGGGCAGGTGGGCGTCAATCAGCCAGGCATCAAAAGCGTGGTTGTGGCCGAGCTGAAGGGCTTGCCGGGCTGTGGCAGCGCATAACACCTCGGCAGGCAGGCTGCGGGCAGCTTCGGATAAAAACGCCTGGCTCACCGGGTCATCCTCGACCAGCAGCAGGTGCGGGTTCATCGTGTTGGCGGGCATTTTTCGTATCCTTGCCAAATGCTTGCACGCATCTTACTGCTGATTTTGCTTGTTTTGTCACTGCCCGCCACCGCCCGTGCGCAGGTGTTAAGCATGAAAGCAGCAAAAGTCAGCACCGATATGGCGCAGCTAGAGGGACTGGAATTGCGGCTGGAATGGCCGCAAGGGGCGGCTCAGGGGCAGTTGCAGCTGCATATCAAAGAGCTCAATGCCGATGCATTGGGCTACAACTTCCAGAATCTGCACTGGCACTGCCCACTGCGGCGGGCGACCCACAATGGCTGGCATTGTGCCGGGCAGGTGCGTGCCGGCAAACATGTGCCATTGCAGTTGGCGTTGTATCTGGATGATGAAAAAACATGGGGGCAGCTTGGCCGTGGTCGGCAGCAGGCCAGTTTTTCCATGCACGCGGCAACGCCGGATTTGGCGCGGATTGATTTGCAACAACTGCCGCTGAAATGGCTGCAAACTTGGCTTGCAGCGATGCTGGATGGGGTGCAGGTGGAAAGTGGCGCAATTGATGGCGAGGTGGCGCTGCTGATGGGGCGCGCGGCGTTGCAGGCCAAAGCGGATTTGCAGCTTGGAAACATCGGCCTGCAAAGTGCTGATGGCAGTCTTGTGGTGGCCGGGCTTGGCGGACGCCTGCAGTTTGACTATCACCACAAGCGCGCTGCGGAAATGGCAGTGCAGGCCGATTTTTCCGGTGAGTTGCTTTATGGCGCGCATTATCTGGCGCTGACCCAGAAGCCGGTACATCTGGCGCTGCAAATGCGGCAGGATGCGGCGGGCATCTGGCAATTGCCGCAGCTGTTTTGGAAAGATGCGCACCTGCTTGAAGCCGAGGGCAGTATTGCGCTGGATGCTGGAGGCGAGTTTGAGCGCATCCGGTTGCACGCCCAAAGTGGGGATATTTCCGGCTTGCCAGTGCGCTATTTGAGTGGTGTGCTGGGGCAGCTGGGGCTTGCCGATTTGCAGATGCAGGGGGCATTGCAGACCCGGCTGGACTGGGCGGCAGGTCATCTGCAAGGCCTCCATGTCCGGCTGGATGCGGTGGATATAAAAGACCCGCAGCAGCGCTTTGGCTTTGAGCGCCTGGCAGGCGATATTGCGCTTTCTGCTGATGAAAATGCCGATTCGACACTGGGCTGGCAACGTGCCGAAGTGCTGGGGCTGGTATTTGACCCGGCAAAGCTCGATTTTCGCAGCCACCAGGGCGTGCTGGGCTTGCGGCAAAGCGCCGAGCTGCCGATTTTCGATGGCCGCATGCAGTTGCATGATTTGCGCCTGCAACCGGCAGGCCGCGAGGGTGCGATGCAGATGGCATTCGGCCTTGACCTTGAGCAAATTGATATCGGCAAGATGTCCAGGAGCCTTGGCTTGCCGGAGTTTCGTGGCGAATTGAACGGTGAAATCCCGCGCGTGGTGTATGCCAATGACCGCATTGATTTTGATGGCGGGCTTGCCATCGGCCTTTTTGAAGGCGCGGTGCAAATTACCGAATTGTCCATGGAGCGCCCGTTTGGCACCGCGCCCACCTTGAGTGCCGATATTGATTTCAACGACCTTGACCTTCTGCGCCTGACCGAAGTTTTCGGCTTTGGCAGCATCAGCGGGCGGCTGGATGGGCATCTGCACGGCCTGCGTCTGGTGGACTGGCAGCCGGTGCGTTTTGATGCGCGCTTGGTGACCGAGCGCAAACCCGGCGTGCGCCAGCGCATCAGCCAGCGTGCCGTACAGAATATTTCCAGTGTCGGTGATGCCACTTTCATGACCAGCCTGCAGAACCGCCTGATTGGCCTGTTCGATGATTTTGGCTATGCGCGTATTGGCATTGCCTGCCGGCTGGAAAACGAAGTCTGCCAGATGGCAGGGCTGGACGAGGCAGCTACGGCGGATTCAGCCAAGTCCGGGTTTACTATCGTCAAGGGCAGTGGCCTGCCACGCCTTGAAGTCATCGGGCACAATCGCCGCGTGGACTGGCCGACCCTGCTGGAGCGTTTGAAGGCGGCAGGCAGCGGCGAGATTGAACCTGTCATTGAATAGAGGAGAGTTTCATGGCAATCAAAAACTGGCTTCCACTTCCGGCAGCCCTGGCGCTGACCGCATGTGTCACCATCAATGTGTACTTCCCGGCGGCCGAAGCGCGTGAGGCCGCGCGCGAGTTCGTGGACAAGGTGATTGGCGAAGAGGCCGCGCCGTCACAAGAAACATCGCCGCAAAAACCCGAAGCCGGCGGCGGCCTGTCGGCCTTGCTGCGCCGCATCGACCTGTGGTCGCTGTTGGGGATTGGCTCGGCCCATGCACAGTCTGCGCCGGATATCAGCATCAATACCCCGGCCATTCGCGCCATCCAGAACCAAATGCAGAGCCGATTTGACAGCACGCTGCGCGCTGGCTTTGATTCTGGGGCGCTCGGCTTTACCCAGGATGGCATGGTCACGGTGCGCGATGCCGGCAAACTGGAGCTCAAAGACCGGGTGGCGATGAATGCCGCCGTGGCCGATGACAACCGCGACCGCAAGGCGCTGTACCGCGAAGTTGCCGTGGCCAATGGGCACCCGGAATGGGAAGGGCAGATCCGTGAGGTGTTCGCCCGGCAATGGATTGAGCGTGCTCGCGCCGGTTGGTGGTATCAAAGCGCCGCAGGCTGGAAGCAAAAGTAAAGCAAGGAAGCCCCTTGCGTACGACAGCCTATTTCCGCGATAACGTCTTGGCCAAGCGCACCTATTTGACGCTTGCCATGTGCAATGCGGTCATTATGAACCCGGTCAAAAAGGTGCAGCAGGACGATGGGCGCATCCGATATTGGGGCTTTGAGCCCTCTCTTGGCAAATGGCTCCGTGTGGTCACGCTTGAAGACGGGCTAACCATCCACAATGCCTTCCCAGACAGGAATTTCACCCCATGAAACTGAGCTACGACAAAGAAACCGACTCGCTCTATATCCACCTCTCAAGTCGTGAAGCTGTGGAAGCACAAGAAGTTGCACAAGGTGTGGTACTTGATTTTGCCGAAGATGGCAGCCTTGTGGGTATTGATGTGCAACACGCCAGCCAGGTGGCCGATATATCCCGTTTTTTGGTGGAGTATCTCCCGCTTGCCGCCTGATTGATGCGTAGAGAAATGCGACAATGCCGCCCCTTCTTTGCCAGCCTATAGCCAGCAACCGTGGCCCGTATCGACCAAACCCCGTTCCAAGTCCGCATTCTCGACCTTAGCCACGATGGCCGTGGCGTTGCCCGCCGTGAAGACGGCCCGCATGCAGGCAAGACCTTGTTTGTCAGTGGCGCCTTGCCGGGCGAAGTGGTGAGCGTGCAGCAAACCGCGCGCTCGCGCAGCTTTGATGAAGCCAAAACCCTGGAAGTGCTGGAGGCCGCGCCCGAGCGGGTGACGCCGCGCTGCCCGCATTTTGGCGTGTGCGCCGGCTGCACCTTGCAACATCTGGCCGAAGACAAGCAAATCCATGCCAAGCAGCGGGTATTGCTGGAGAACTTCGAGCGCATCGGCCATGTCAGTCCGCAACAGGTATTGCCGTCCTTGACCGATGCCGCCTGGGGGTATCGCCGCAAGGGGCGCTTTTCGGTGCGCCGGGTGGAAAAGAAAGACAAGACCCTAGTGGGCTTCCGTGAGCAAGACCCGCGCTTTGTCGCCGATTTGCGAGAGTGTCACACGGTGGTGCCGGAAATCGGCTTCAAGATTGCCGAGCTCTCGCGTCTGGTGGACTCGATGGAGGCGCGCCGGGTAATGCCGCAAATCGAGTTCATCGCAGGCGATGAGGCGCGTGCGCTGGTGTTTCGCCACTTGGAGCCCTTGAGCGAGGGCGATTTGCAAAAACTGCGCGATTTTTCCGCCGAGCATGGCTTTGCCATCTATTTGCAGCCCAAGGGCATTGATTCGGTGCATCCGTTGGATGATGCGCCGCCGCCCAAGCTGGCGTTCCGGCTGGAAGCGTGGGATGTGGAACTGGCGTTCCGGCCGCTGGACTTTATCCAGGTCAATCGCGGCCTCAATGAAAAAATGATTGCCCATGCGCTGGCATTGCTGGATGTACAGCCTGGCGAGCGTGTGCTGGACCTGTTCTGCGGGCTGGGCAATTTCACCCTGCCGCTGGCGCGCTGTGCGGCGGAAGTGGTGGGCGTGGAAGGCGATGCCGGGCTGGTGGCGCGGGCGCGCGAAAACGCCGAGCGCAATCAGCTTGGCAATGCCCATTTTTACATGGCCGACCTCACCACCGACCTGCGCCATGAGCCGTGGTTTGGCAAGGGCTTTGACAAGCTGCTGCTCGATCCGGCGCGTGCCGGCGCGCTGGAGGTGCTGAAACAACTGCCGCTCGATGGCATCCGCCGCATCGTGTATGTCAGCTGTCATCCCGGCTCGTTGGCGCGCGATGCCGGTTTTCTGGTCAATGAGCGTGGCTGGACGCTGCGCAAGGCCGGGGTGATGGACATGTTCCCGCATACTGCGCATGTCGAATCCATCGCGGTATTTGAGCGAGACTGACGCATGGGTATCGAAATCGAGCGCAAGTTTCTGGTGGTCTCCGATGCCTGGCGCGGGCAGGTGTGGAAAACCCTGGACATGGCGCAGGGTTATCTCAATGACAGCCAGGCCGTGGCCAGCGGCGCACAGCACAGCTCGGTGCGCATCCGCCTGGAAGGCGATGAGGCCCGGCTCAATATCAAGTCGCGGCAAATTGGCGCTTCGCGGCAGGAGTTCGACTATCCGCTTCCGGTGGCAGATGCCGGGGCGTTGCTGGCCTTGTGCGTGGGGCCGGTGCTGAAAAAGCGCCGCCATTTTGTGCGCCATCAGCAACATGAATGGGAAATCGACGAATTCTTCGGCGATAACGCCGGGCTTATCGTCGCCGAAGTGGAACTGAGCGCCGAAGACGAAGCCTTCGCCCTGCCCGAATGGGTGGGGGGGGAAGTCACCCATTTGCTGCGTTACTACAATCTCAACCTCACCACCCGCCCGTTTTCGGTCTGGAGCCAGGCCGAGCGCGCGGCAGAGGACGCCAACGGAGAATCTGCATGCTCATCATCGGCCTAGCTGGCACGGAACTATCCGCGCGTGAGCGCGACTGGTTGCAGCACGATGCCTGCGCCGGGGTGATTTTGTTTGCCCGCAATTTCGCCTCCCGCAACCAGGTGGCGGAATTGAGCCAGTCCATCCGCGAGGCGGCGCGCTTTCCGCAATTGATTTGCGTGGATCAGGAAGGCGGCCGCGTGCAGCGCTTCCGGGAAGGCTTCAGCAAGCTGCCCGCGCTGGAAGGCTTTGCCAGCCTGTACCGGCGCGACCGTGAAGGCGCACTGGCACTGGCGCGCGAGCATGCCTGGCTGATGGCCAGCGAAGTGCGCGCCAGCGGCGTGGACTTGAGTTTTGCGCCGGTGGTGGATCTGGGGCGCGGCAATCGCGCCATTGGCAGCCGCGCATTCGCCGCCGAGCCGGAAATCGTTGCCGAGTTCACCCGCGCCTATATCGAAGGCATGCACAGCGCCGATATGGCCGCCACGCTCAAGCATTTTCCGGGTCACGGCTCGGTGCTGGAAGACACGCATTTTGATGAGGCCATCGACAACCGCAGTCTGGAAGAAATCCGCGCTCTGGACTTGCTGCCGTTTGCAGCGGGGATTGATGCCGGCGCCGATGCGGTGATGATGGCGCATGTGGTCTATCCGCAGGTTGCACCTGAGCCGGCCGGTTATTCGCCGCGCTGGATTGGCGAGATTTTGCGTCAGCAAATGGGCTTTGCAGGCGCGGTGTTTTCCGATGACATCGGCATGGCTGCAGGCTTTTCCGCAGGGGGCGTCAAGGCGCGTATTGATGCGCATCTGGATGCTGGCTGCGATGCGGTACTGGTTTGCGACCCGGCGCTGGTGCCCGAAGGCCTGGCTGCGGTGGAGGGCCGCGAGTTCAATACCCTGGCGCTGGTCGGGCTGATGGGGCGTGGGCCGATGGGCTGGAGCCAGTTGCTTGCCGATAGCCGCTACCACAGCGCCCAGCAGCGCCTTGATGATGCGCTGGGTGTCATCCCCCCCACAGCCGGTCAATCCGGCGCCTATGACAATGGGAGTCTGGCATGAGTGCCGACCTGAAAGCTGCGTTGCAAAGCGCCCAAGTGCTGTATTCGCACCCCGAAATTCAACACATCATCCAGCAGATGGCCGGCAGGATTCACGCCGATTATCAGCGCGATGTGCAGCCGCCGCTGTTTCTGACCGTGATGAATGGCGCACTGCCGTTTGCGGCAGCGCTGGCGCTGGCATTGGGCGAGCGCGGGCTGGATTTGCAGCTGGACTATCTGCATGCCACCCGTTACCGCGGCGATACTCGCGGCAAGGAATTGCACTGGCTGCGCCAGCCGGAGGTATCGCTGGCCGGACGGCGTGTGTTGTTGGTGGATGACATTCTCGACGAAGGCCAGACGCTCTTGGAGGTCAAGCACTGGTGCGCGGCGCAGGGCGCGGCCGAGGTGCGCATCGCAGTGCTGGCGGTGAAACGCCATGATCGCTGCGTGCCGGGCATCTGCGCCGATTATGCCGGCCTGGAAGTCCCCGACCGCTATGTGTTTGGCTACGGTATGGACTATCACGAACAAGGCCGCAACCTGCCGGCCATTTATGCCCTGAAGGATTGAGCAAACCATGAATCTGGCAGCCGTTGATTTGGCACTGATTGGCGGTACCGGCGTGTACCGTCTGGCCGCACTTGAAAATGTCGAAACCCACCAGCCGCAAACCGCCTATGGCGAGCCCTCCGGGCCGGTGCGCATCGGCCAATGGGAGGGCAAACGGGTGGCGTTTTTGGCTCGTCACGGCGAAGGGCATTCCATTCCGCCGCACAAAATCAATTACCGCGCCAATCTGGCCGCGCTGAAGGCGCTGGGCGCCAGCCGGGTGTTGGCGCTCAATACCGTGGGCGGCATTACCGAGCGCTGCGGTCCGCGTGCGCTGGTATTGGCCGACCAAATCATCGACTACACCTGGGGGCGGGTTTCCACCCTGTGTGAGGAGCCGGGCAGCGAAGTGCTGCATGTGGATTTTGGTGAGCCTTACAGCGCCGGGCTGCGTCGTGCCTTGCTGGCGGCCGGGGCGGCTGCTGGGGTCGAGCTGGTCGAAACAGGCTGCTATGGCGCCACCCAGGGGCCGCGGCTGGAAACCCGTGCGGAAATTACCCGGATGCGCCGTGACGGCTGTGACCTGGTCGGCATGACCGGCATGCCCGAAGCCGGACTTGCGCGCGAGCTGGGGCTGGAATACGCAAGCCTCGGGATTGTGGCCAACTGGGCGGCCGGCGCCGGGCCAGACCCGGATGAAGTCATCACCATGGAAGAAGTGCTGGCCAATGTCGATGCCGCCATGCAGCAAGTACCGGGCCTCATCCGGGCGTTATTGCAGGCGCTGTAAGCCCAGAGTTGGCGCGCGCGCCGGGTCTTTGAACAGGCTGTAAACGCCTTGGCCGAAATTCGGCTAGAATGTTTGCCCGAATTTTGGCTGTCATCTTGCAGGGCGCTGGCCTTGCCGGGGTGCGCAGCCTTGTCCCCCTGCGGGGCTTGCCCGCATCCAGAAAACCGGAGAATCCCATGGCGCTTGAGCGCACCCTGTCCATCATCAAACCCGATGCCGTTGCCAAGAATGTGATTGGCGAAATCTATAGCCGCTTTGAAAAGAACGGCCTGAAGATTGCCGCGGCCAAGTTCACCCAGCTCTCGCGTGCCGAGGCCGAAGGCTTTTATGCCGTGCACCGTGAGCGTCCGTTCTTTGGCGCGCTGGTGGATTTCATGGTGTCCGGCCCGGTGATGATTCAGGTGCTCGAAGGCGAAGGCGCAGTGTTGAAGAACCGCGAGCTGATGGGCGCGACCAATCCCAAGGAAGCGGCAGCAGGCACCATCCGCGCCGATTTTGCCGAGTCCATCGACGCCAATGCCGTGCACGGCTCGGACTCGCTGGAGAATGCCGCGATTGAAATCGCTTACTTTTTCCCGGCCACCGAAGTGCACGCGCGCGGCTAAGCCAAGAGAGCGTGCGATGAGCCAGAACCCACAGCCGCAACAAGCACAAGGCGCCGTCAAGGTGCCGCTGGCGGCTGCGGGCTCGGGCAAGCAAAACCTGCTCGACCTGGATAGGGCCGGGCTTGAAAAGTTTTTTGTGGAAACGCTGGATGAAAAGCGTTTCCGCGCCCAGCAGGTGATGAAGTGGATTCATCACCGCCATGTCACCTCGTTCGAGGAGATGACCGACCTGGGCAAGGCGCTGCGCGCCAAGCTCGAAGACGCTGCCGAAATCGTGGTGCCGAACACCTTGTTCGACAAGGGTTCGGAAGACGGCACCCATAAATGGCTGCTGGGCATGGATGGCGGCAATGCCATCGAAACCGTTTACATCCCCGACAAGGGGCGCGGCACCCTGTGCGTGTCCTCGCAGGTCGGCTGCGGGCTTAATTGCAGCTTCTGCTCGACCGCTACCCAGGGCTTCAACCGCAATCTGTCCACCGCCGAAATCATCGGCCAGGTCTGGGTGGCGGGCAAACATCTTGGCAATGTGCCGCACCAGCAGCGCCGCCTCACCAATGTGGTGATGATGGGCATGGGCGAGCCGCTGATGAATTTCGACAACGTGGTGCGCGCGATGAGCGTGATGCGCGATGACTTGGGCTATGGGCTTGCCAACAAGCGCGTCACCCTGTCCACTGCTGGCATGGTGCCGATGATTGACCGGCTGGCCGCCGAGAGCGATGTATCGCTGGCGGTATCGCTGCATGCGCCGTTTGACGAGCTGCGCAACCAGCTGGTGCCGCTGAACCGCAAATACGATATCGCCACGCTGATGGATGCCTGCGTGCGCTATGCGCTGCGCAAGAAGGGCGAATCGGTCACCTTTGAATACACCCTGATGCGCGGGGTCAACGACCAGCCCGAACATGCCCGCGCGCTGGCGAAGCTGATGCGCGATTTCGACCGCCGGGTGCAGATGAAGGATGCCGCCAAGGTCAATCTGATTCCGTTCAATCCGTTCCCCGGTGCCCGCTATCAGCGTTCAGGCGAGGTGGAAATCCGTGCCTTCCAGAAGGTGCTGAACAATGCCGGGCTGGTGGCGCCGCTGCGCCGTACCCGTGGTGATGATATCGATGCCGCCTGCGGTCAGCTCAAAGGCCAGGTGCTCGATCGCACTCGCCGTCAGGCCGAACATGCCAAGCGGCTTGCCGCTGCCGAGGGGCGCCATGCGGCTTGACCGACGCCTTGCCGGATTTCTGCTGTTGTTGCCGCTGCTGGGCGGATGCAGCAAGCTCACTTTCATCCGTCAGGATGTCATCGGCAAGGGCAAGGTGGAACAGGCCAGAAGGCCGGTGGTGGCGCGCGACAGCCAGCAGGACAAGGCGCGCATGTCGGCGCATGACTGGGTGGTGCGCGCGACCTCCGCCTTGCAGGGCAATGATTTTGAAGCCGCCGAGCGACTCAGCCGCGAGGCGCTCAAGGCCGACCCTGCTTCTGCCGATGCGCATACCCTGATGGGCGCGATTGCCGCACGGCGTGGCCGCGAGGCCGAGTCTGGCGACTGGCTGTTCAAGGCGATGCAGGTATCGGGCGGCGGCGCTGCCGAGGCCAATAATTACGGCGCCTGGCTGTGCGGCCAGCAGCGTTTTGAGGAATCGCTGCGCTATCTGGACTATGCCATTGAACGGCTGGGCGATGCGCAAAGCCGCGCCGACACGCTCGCCAATGCTGGTGCCTGCGCCCTGCGTGCGGGCAATGCCGGGCGTGCGGTCACTTATCTGCGCCAGTCGCTGCAGCTGGATGCAGAAAACCGGCTGGCGCTGGAGACACTCGCTACGCATGCGCTGGCGCAAGGGCAGTTGCTGGAGGCGCGCGCCTTTATTGAACGCCGCCTGGCGCTGCAGCCGGTGACTGCCACACTTTTGCAAAGTGCCGAACAAATCGAGCTCAGAATGGGCGATACTCGTGCTGCGGCACGTTACCGCGAGCGTTTGCAGCGCGACTTTCCCTCCAACCCCTCTACCGGGAATTGAACCGATGAGTCATGCCAATCCGGACAGCCATATCGCCCAGGGCCAGACGTTGCAACAGGCGCGGCTGCGAGCAGGCATGTCGCTGGAGGATGTCAGTGCCCGTCTGCATATGCCGGTGCGGGTATTGCGCGCGCTGGAAGCGGGCAACTGGGCATCGCTGGGCGCGCCGGTGTTCGTGCGCGGCCAGTTGCGCAGCTATGCCAGATTGCTGGGGCTGGACGTGGAGGCCGTGCTGGCGGAGGCCGAGCTGCTGACCCCGGCCGAGCCGGTGCAGCTGGTCAGCCGCAGTCATGTTTCCTCCTGGGAACGCTTCATCAACCAGCTTGGCATGAAAACCGTATATGTGGTGATGACCTTGGGTCTGGTGATTCCCACCTGGATGGCACTGAACCGTTCGCCAGTGCCCGAAAGCGAGCTGCTTGCCGCGCAGCAGTTGCGGCTGGAAAGCGCAAACAGCGGCAATATGCGCAACCCGGTCACGGCCTCGATGACGCCGCTGTCCAAACCCGTAGCCGCGCCCACGGCGTTGCTGAGCTTTGAGTTTGATGGGGAGAGCTGGGTGCAGTTCCATGATGCCGGGGGCGAGCTGCTGGAAAAAGGGCTGATGAAGGCCGGTGACAGCCGCCAGTTCAGCAGCAGCGAGCTGGGGCGTGTGGTGCTGGGCAATGCCTCGCAGGTGCGTGTGCTGCGTGCCGGTCAGCCGGTGGATATCAGCCCCTGGCTGCGCTCGAACGTCGCCCGCTTTGCGGTATCCTCTGACGGCAGTTTTGCCGAAGGTGAATAAGCCTTTGGCAAAATTTCCCCCGATTTTGATTTCCCGCCCCCATGCCCGGGGCTTTGACTCTTGCAAGCGGATTCCCTATGGATGAACTTTTGAACGAACACGAGCAGGGTGAGCGCGTCCGCGCGTGGCTGCAACGCAATGCCGCTGGCCTGATTGGCGGCGTGGCCGTCGGCCTGGCCCTGGTCTGGGGCTGGCACTGGTGGCAGGACAAGCGCAGCGCCGACCAGGCGGCGGAGGCCATGGCCTATGACAGCTTCCAGCAAAAGCTGGGCGGGGATATGGATGCCGTTGCCAAAAACTATGCCGAGCTGCCCCGGGGGACGGTTTATCAGGTGCTGGCCGGGCTTGAACTTGCCAAGGTGCAGGTGGATGCCGGAAAGCTGGACGAGGCAATTGCGACTTTGCGCGGGCTTGAAAGCAAAGACCCGGCTCTCAGTCGCGTGGTTGAACGCCGTATCGCGCGCCTGCTGGTGGATACCGGCAAGCATGAGGAAGCCCTGAAACTGCTGGGCAAGGCCGAAGATGCCGATGCGCTGGAAATCATCGGTGATGCCCAGCTTGCCCTGGGCCAGGCCGGAGCCGCCCGCGAGGCTTACCAGAAAGCCCTGCGTACCCTGGAAGAAGGTTCACCTGCGCGTCAACTTGTGGAAATCAAACTGGCGCATGCCGGTGCGGATGCCGCAGCGGCTGCCAGCGCCGAAGCCCGGACTGCCGCCACGGCTGGTTGATTCCCTGCACAAGCCTTCCAGTTAAACGCTCTCAAGGAATACTCATGCAACTTAGCTCCAGCTTGACCCGTGTCAGTGCCATCGCCGTCTGCGCCGTTGCGCTCGCCGGTTGCAGCACCATGAAAGGGTGGTTCAGCAGCAAGGAAAAAAAGGCAGAAAAGCCTGCCGAGCTGGTGGACTTCACTGCAAGCGTCAACCCGCAAAAAATCTGGTCGGTGAGTCTTGGCAAGGGCGGGGATGCCAGCGGTGCGCGGCAGCGCCCGGTGGTCGACGATGGCCGGGTCTATGCGGCGGCGGCGGGGATGGCGGTGCGCGCCCTGGACCTCAACAACGGCCAGACCCTGTGGAGCTGGAGTGGCGAGAAAAAATCGCGCTGGAGTGGCGGCCCCGGTGTCGGCGATGGCCTGGTGGTGGTTGGCAGCCTGGATGGTGAAGTCGTTGCGCTGGATGCAATGAACGGCAGTGAGCGTTGGCGCAGCAAAGTGAACAACGAAGTCATCGCTGCCCCGGCGATTCAGGGCGGTGTGGTGATGGTGCGCAGCAATGATGGCCGGGTGACCGCCTTTGATGCGGCCAGTGGCGCAGAACGCTGGCGCTGGCAGGCGGACATGCCGGCACTGACCGTGCGCGGCAATGCCGGGCTTACCCTGGGGCCGGGCTATCTGTTTGTCGGCAATGACAATGGCAAGCTGGTGGCGCTGTCGGTCAATGAAGGCGCCGAGCTGTGGGATGTCACCGTGGCGCAGCCCGAAGGCCGCAGCGAGCTTGAGCGCATGAACGATGTTGATGGCCAGCCGGTCATCGACGACACCCTGCTGTATGTCTCCAGCTTCAAGCCGCGCACCCTGGCGATTGAAGCGCCGACCGGGCGCGTTTTGTGGATGCAGGAAAACGGCGGTACTGGCGGTGTCGGGCTGGGTGCCTATCGTCTGGCAGTGACTGATGCCAGGGACGTGGTATGGGCGCTGGACCGCAGCAATGGCGCGGCAATGTGGCAACAGGATGCGTTTGCCCGCCGCAAGCTGAGCGCGCCTGCGGTGCAGGGCGATTATGTGGTGGTTGGCGACTATGACGGCTATCTGCACTGGCTGCGCATGGATGATGGCCAGCTTGCTGCCCGCAGTCGCGCATCGCGCAAGGCGATTACCGCCCAGCCGGTGGTGGACGATGGCATGCTGCTGGTGCAGGACAGCGAAGGCACGCTGACCGCTTACCGTCTGGAGCCGTAACCGATGTTGCCGACCGTTGCGCTGGTGGGACGGCCCAATGTCGGCAAGTCCACGCTGTTCAATGCTTTTACCCGCAGCCGTGATGCGCTGGTGCACGATCAGCCGGGGGTGACCCGTGACCGTCATTACGGCGTCTGCCGCCTGCGCGAGAGTCGGCCGTTCGTGCTGGTCGATACCGGCGGTATTGCTGGCGATGAAACCGGTCTTGCCGGTGCCACGGCCAAGCAGGCGCGCGCCGGGGCGGAAGAAGCCGACCTGATTTTGTTCGTGGTTGATGGCCGCGAAGGCCCGTCGGCGCTGGATGATGAAATCCTGCGCTGGCTGCGCAAGTCCGGCCGACCAATGCTGCTGGTGGTCAACAAAGTTGATGGCATCGACACCCGTCAAGCCTTGTCGGAGTTTGCCCATTACGGTTTTGACGCGATTATCCCGACGGCAGCCTCGCACCGCTCGGGCATTGATGATCTGCTCGATGAAATCTATCCGCGCCTGCCTGAAGCCGGCCAGGGCGAAGTGCTGGATGAAGACCCCGAGCGCATCCGTATCGCCTTCATCGGCCGCCCGAATGTGGGCAAATCCACGCTGGTGAACCGCATTCTGGGCGAGGAGCGGATGATTGCCTCGGACGTGCCCGGCACCACGCGCGACTCCATCGCCGTGGACTTGGAGCGTGATGGTCGCAAATACCGGCTGATTGATACCGCAGGCCTCAGGCGCAAATCGCGGGTCGATGAGGCAGTGGAAAAATTCTCCGCCGTCAAAACCCTGCAGGCGATCGAGCAATGCCAGGTGGCGGTATTGATGCTCGATGCCACCGAAGGCGTCACCGACCAAGATGCCACCGTGCTCAGCGCCATTTTGGAGGCTGGCCGCGCCCTGGTGGTCGCCATCAACAAATGGGATGGCCTCTCCGATTACCAGCGCCAGCAGGCCGAAGACCTGCTCTCGCGCAAGCTGGCCTTTGTCAACTGGGCCGAGGCAGTGCGTATTTCTGCCCTGCATGGCTCCGGCCTGCGCGAGCTGTTCCGCGCCGTGCATCGCGCCCATGCCTCGGCGATGCGCGAGTTTGGCACCAGCGAAGTCACACGGGCGATGGAAATGGCCTACCAGAGCAACCCGCCGCCGACAGTGCGCGGGCATGTGGCGAAGATGCGCTTTGCCCATCCCGGCGGCAGCAATCCGCCGACCTTTATCGTGCACGGCAATCGCCTGTCCACGCTGGCCGATAGCTACAAGCGCTATCTGGAAAACTTCTTTCGCCGTCGCTTCAAACTCATCGGCACGCCGGTGCGCTTCGTGTTCAAGGAAGGGGATAACCCTTACAAGGACAAGAAAAACGAGCTGACCGAGCGGCAGATTGCCAAGAAACGCCGCCTGATCCGGCACGTCAAGCGTCGCTGATGGAGGTCAAACGCCTATCAGCCGATGCGGCGCATCAGCGTCGGCAAGCCGGTGCGCGGCTTGTGGATATTCGCAGTGAGGCCGAGCAGGCCAGCGGTATGGCCGAGGGCGCAGAGGCGCTGTCGCAGGATATGCTGCTGGAAAATCCGGCATTACTGCCCGTGCAGCAGGAAATCCTGCTGATTTGCCAGCGCGGCCTGCGCTCGCTGCAACTGGTGCAGCATTTGCAGGCGCAGGGCTTTGCCCATATCGCCAGTGTCGAGGGGGGCACTGAAGCCTGGCAGGCAGCCGGTCTGCCGATGACCCGCTCGGCGCTTGATGAGGATTTTCTGGCGCGTTATTCGCGCCAGTTCCGCCTGCCGCAGGTCGGCATTGCAGGACAAAAACGTCTGCAAAATGCGCGCATCACCGTGGTCGGGGCGGGCGGGCTTGGCTCACCGGCGGCGTTTTATCTGGCTGCTGCCGGTATTGGCCATTTGCGGCTGGTGGATGCGGATGTGGTCGAGCGCAGCAATCTGCAACGGCAAATCCTGCATGTGGATGCGGCCCTTGGGCAGCCCAAGGTGGATTCTGCACTTGAACGGCTTACCGCGCTCAATCCGAAAATTCATGTGGAAGCGGTCAATGCCCGTGTGGATGCAGGCAATGCGGAACACCTGATTGCCGATGCCGATGTGGTGCTCGATGGCGCCGATAATTTCCCTACCCGTCATGTGTTGAATGATGCCTGCATCAAGCTTGCCAAGCCGCTGGTGTATGGCGCAGTGCAGCGCTTTGCCGGCCAGGTGAGCGTGTTTGATGCCGGTCGCAAGCCGGGTATTGCGCCCTGCTATCGCTGCCTGTTTCCCGAGGCACCCACGGATGCGCCCAACTGCGCCGAGGCCGGGGTGCTGGGGGTATTGCCCGGCATTATCGGCCTGATTCAGGCCACCGAAGCCATCAAATTGGTTCTGGAAATCGGCGAGCCGCTGACGGGACGCTTGTTGCAACTGGACGCACTTGCCATGCGTTTTTGGCAAACCCGGCTGCGCCCCGACCCGGAATGCCCGGCCTGCGGTGCAAGTGGCTGAGAAATCAGCATTGGTCTGCCATTTGTCAGGCGTCATTTTCCCGGGGCTTCCGGCAAGACCTTGGCGACTTTATGGGCACTTGGTTCGTCCTGGCAGTTTCGACCCCGTAGTCATTACCGTGATGCCGGGACGGGGTGTGGTTATGGCTTTTGATTTTTGCCCTGTTCGGACGCGCCGAGTACCACAGCGACCAATGGGAGAAGGCAGGGTATGTTTGAGCAGCGCGTAGCGATGCGAGTTTGCCCTGCCGCCATTGGTCGCGAGGAACGCAGGGAACCCCGCGCAGCGGGGCGCGGTAGCCAGGGCAGTTTCTTTGCCCACTTTCTTTTTGAAAGAAAGTGGGTGCGCTGCCGGGCGCATATCCCGGCGCTGAAAGTGCAATGACAGCCTGAATCACCGCAAAGGAAGGCGCGTGCGGACAATGGCGATATAGCGGCTTCGGCAGGGTAAGCGGCTCGCGCCGGGGACAGTAAATGGCCGAGCCTGCGGGGCAGGCTCAGCCTGATACTTTTAAAAATCAGGGGGCAACAGCCTGCCCGTCATCAGTGATGCTGGCCTCAGCGTCTTGCAGGCATTTGTCAATCACGCCGGGTTCAATCAGCGCATAAGGTTCAAACTGCGGCAGGGTTCGCGCAATCTGGTTCTGGATGTCCATCAGCCCGTTGATTTGCTGGCATAGCCCGCGCGCCCGGGTTTTGATCTTTTCCGCCTGCGCGGTGATTTCAGCTTCTATCTGCGCCTGGCTTTTGCCATTCAAAAAGCCGCTGGCAACCTGCATCAATGCCGAGCCGCCAAGGTCGGCGCCGGCGATGGCGATATCCAGTCCGGCATCGGCAATCTGCTGGGCATGACGGTGATAGCGCGCGGTCAGTGCCTGCTGCTCGGGCGAGAGCGCGATGCGCTGCTGGTTGATAAGCACCTCACCCTGGGCGGTGATTTCCAGCAAGGGCAGGCTCTGGATGGGGCTTTCGGCATCGAGGACATCGACATTGTCCAGCGCCTTGATATTGAAGCGAATGCCGTGGCCGCCGCCAATCATCAGCGAGCTGTTGGGCAGGGATTGGCGCATTTGCGCGGTTTTGTCCGCCACCATTCTGCCGAGCATGGTTTCCGGCTGGGTTGGCGTGCCGGCCTGTGCGGCTGTATCGGTGGCCGGTGGCTGTTTGTTGCAGCCGGCCAGCAGTGACAGGCCAAGCACGGCGGGGAGCAGAATCTTTACGGGGCTCATGCGGGGTTCCTCCAGGGCTGCGAGTGTTCAGGCCTCGCTGCGCCAGCGGCGCAGGCGGATGGCGATGAGAATCATGGCGATACCGGCCACGGCGCCCAGCCACAGGGTGGGGCGGGTCAGTAATGGATAGCCGAACCAGAGTTCGCTGTTGATGGCGGAGAGCGGGAGGCCTTGCCATATCGATGGTGAGCCTTCAAGGTTGCCGATATAGCCGAGCCAATGACTGCCGGGCCAGGCGCTGGCAATCAGTCGCCAGACAATATGCTGCCAATACCAGCTGCTGGAATAGCCCAGGGTGGAGAACATGCTGATGGCGATGCCGCTGAGGATGGGCACCAGCAGGCTCCACAGGAACGGGGCGCTGCGTGCCCAGGCCGAGCACAGCAACAGCCAGCCCACGGTGGGCAAGGCCCAGAGCATGTAAATCGGAATCCAGGCAAGCAGTCCACCGGCAAGTTGCAGCGGCGAGACATGCGCCCAGAACAGGGTGAGCGGATTGCCGCCATTGATCAGGATGAACAGGCTGATTAGCAGGCCAAAGCCGAGCGCGGTGACGAGCGCAACCAGGCTGGCGCTCAGCGGCGCAACCAGCAGCGCGGTGACGAGCTTGCTGAGCACGGTCTGGGTATCGGAAAGCGGCAGTGATTTCCATAGCAGGATGCTGCGGTCGCGGCGCTCGTCATACAGGGCGCCGAGCAGGTAGAAAAACACCGCAAAGCCGAAAATCACCAGCGGCCAGGTGCCAGCAAGCAGCAGGCTGACATTGATGGCATCGGCATAGGATTGCAAATGCTCGGGCGACATCTGCGCCAGCGTATTCTGGTCAAGCTTGGACAGGTCAAGATTGTTGATTTTGCCGTCTAGTGTCCTGTCTTTGCTGAGCAGCACCTGCCCGATGATCAGCATCAGCAGGGTGAGGATGAGGGAAATCCCCCCGGCCATCACCGGGCCTGTGAAGAAGCTGCCACGGTGCTCCCACCATTCGCGGCGGATGAGCCACAGCAGCTTGCGGCCAAAGCCGTAGGACGGGCCGGATGCGGTGATGGCATTCATGCGTAGGCTCCTTTCATGAGGGCGACAAACAAATCGGCAAGGCCGGGGTTGCGGGTTTCGCCATAGCGCGCCAGCGTGGCGGCATCCACGCCGTCAAACAGCAGCACGCTTTTGCCAAACGCCAGGGCGCGTTCACTGATTGGCGCCAGTGCGCGCAATGCCTCAAGTTGTTCGGCGCTGGCCAGCACCTCCACATAGCGCTGGCTCAAGGCGTCCATTTCGGCATCGAGCACGATTTTTCCATCCTGGATGAACAGCACGTCGGAAAGGATGTGCTCGATTTCCTCGACCTGATGGGTGGTGATGAGGATGGTCTTGTGCTCGTCGAAATAATCTTCCAGAAGGCGCTGGTAGAACTGTTTGCGGTAGAGGATGTCCAGCCCCAGGGTTGGCTCGTCCAGCACCAGGAGGCGCGCGTCAATGGCCATCACCAGCGCCAGATGCAGCTGCACAATCATGCCCTTGGACATTTCCTTGACGCGCATCTTCGGCCGCAACTGCGTGCCCTTCATGAAGTGCTCGAACTTGGCACGCTCAAAGCGCGGATGGATGCCTTCAAAAAAGTCGGCGGCATCGCCCACCCGTAGCCAGCGCGGCAGGATGGCAACATCGGCGATAAACGAGACATCGTTCATCAGCGCATCGCGTTCGCGGCGCGGGTCCTTGCCCAGCACCGAAAGCTCACCCTGGAACGGAATCAGCCCCAGGATGGCTTTGAGTGCGGTGGTTTTACCCGCGCCATTGGGGCCAATCAGGCCGACGATACGCCCGGAGCCGATGGCAAAATCAGCGCCATCGAGTGCGGCCTTGCCGCGATAGTGTTTGCGCAGCCCTTGCGCGTGAATGACATGACTCATGGTTTACCCCATTGTTTTGCCGGGTCGATGAGCTGGTTTAAATCCAGCCCTAGTTGTTCGATGCGTGCCAGTACCTGTGGCCATTCCTCATCCAGAAAACGGCGGCGTTCGCTGGCGAGCAGTTTTTGCGGTGCGCCCTCGATGACGAACATGCCAAGGCCGCGACGTTTTTCCACCAATGCCTCGTCGGCCAGCTCCTGGAAAGCGCGCGAGACGGTAATCGGGTTGAGCTGATATTCCGCCGCCACCGTGCGCACCGAGGGCAGGGCATCGCCGGGTTTGAGCTCACCGCCGATAATCCGGGCGACTACCAATTCTTTGAGTTGCCGGTAAATGGGAATCCCGTCCTGCCATTGATGCGTATTCATGGCAGCAACCCTGGCGGCAGCAGCGAAAAGAAAGTCGCAGATTTGCCAGGCTTGAGTGGCGCTGTGGCACTGCGCGATGACTCGGGCAGGCTGTGCAGGACGCCCGCTGCGGCGAGGGCGAGGGCGCTCATCAGCAGCGTGAGGGCGGTGATGCGAGAGAGATAGCGGCGTGGCATGACGGGCTCTCCGTTTGGTGTTGTATTGAACTATAACACTACTTCTGTACTCGTCAAGCCGCCCAACCGCAACTGAAGAACAATATCCGGGATTGGATTTTGTGATTGCCGTTCAAGGCGTAGAAAGGGAGAATGACCGACTTGTTTGCTGGAGACTCATAGTGAAATCTGCAATCTGTGCGGCAACGCTTGCGATGGGGCTGGCTGCCGGAGCGGCTGTGGCCGAGCCACCGCTTGCCAATGAACGTGAAAAAGTCGGCTATATGGTGGGCATGGATGTGGGGGCCGACCCGAGCTTGCAGGCCGCCTTGCCGGATGTGGACATGGCCGCTTTCGAGCAGTCGCTGCGGCGCGTGCTGGGCGGTGAAATCCCGCAGATGAAGCCTGAAGATGCGCAGCAAACTTCCGCCGCCCTGATGCAGCGGATACAGGCACGCCAGGCCGGTACCCTGGACAAGGCGCCTGAAGTATCGCGGCAGAAAGTGGGCGAGCTGCTCGGCATCAATGTGGCGCGCTCGTTGGCGGCCATTGGGGATGAGCTGGATGTGGCCGCCCTGGTGCGCGGTGTGAAAGTGGCTGCCGAAAAAGGCCAGCCGCTGCTTTCGGATGAAGGTCGCAGCAATATCCGCAATGCCCTGATTGCCCGCCAGCAGCAGCGTGCAGCGCAGGCAGGCGAAGAAAACCGCAAGAAGGGCGAGGCTTTTCTGGCGGAAAACGCCAAGGTCAGGGGCGTGGTCACCACCCGTTCCGGCCTGCAATATCAGGTGGAGCGCCCCGGCAATGGCGCGCGCCCGTTGCCGCCCCAGCAAGTGCGGGTGCACTACGAAGGGCGGCTCCTGGATGGCAAGGTGTTCGATAGCTCCTATCAGCGCGGCACGCCTGCCGAGTTCGCACTGAACCGGGTGATTCCGGGCTGGACCGAAGGCGTTGGCCTGATGGCGCCGGGCGCCAAATACCGCTTCTGGATTCCTGCCGAGCTTGCCTATGGCGAGCGCGGCTCGCCGCCGAATATCGGCCCCAACGAAACCCTGGTGTTTGATGTCGAACTGCTGGATGTGCTCAATTAAGCGGCTATCCGGCTGGTTTTCCCCTTTCCTGCGGCTTGCCGCTTCTCAAGAATCTGGAGTTTTCATGAAATCATCTTCCCTTATCCTGCCTGCCGCCCTGGCCTCTGCGCTGCTGCTTGCCGCCTGTGACAAGGAGGCGGTCAAGCCCAAGGGCGAGAGCGCAGAAAAGAGCGAAACCGCAGATAGCGGCAGCACGCTGAATATCCCTGGCCTGAAAGATGAAAAGGCGCAGTCCAGCTATGTGGTCGGCATGACCCTTGGCAAGCAAATGGCCGAAATCAAGGACGAGCTGGATATCGATACCGTGGTGCGCGGCCTGAAAGACGAGCTGGCCGGCAAGGCAAAAGTCACTGACGAGCAGGGTCGGGAAATCATGGCGAGCTTCATGGAAAAAATGCAGGCCAAGATGATGGCCGAGCAGATGGCCGCAGCCCGCAAGAACAGCGAAGAAGGCCAGAAGTTCCTGGAAGAAAACGGCAAGAAGGAAGGCGTCAAGACCACCGCATCGGGCTTGCAGTATCAGGTGCTGGAAGAAGGCAAGGGCGCAAGGCCCGGCGGCAATGATGCAGTCAAGGTCAAATACACCGGCACGCTGCTTGATGGCACGGTGTTTGACAGCACCGACAAGAACGGCGGCGAGCCGGCCATCCTGCCGCTTGACCGGGTGATTCCCGGCTGGGCCGAAGGCCTGCGGCTGATGCCGGTGGGCAGCAAGTACAAGCTGTGGATTCCGGGCAACCTGGGCTATGGCGAACAGGTGCCGCCGGGTGCACCGTTCCCGCCGAATGCCACCTTGGTGTTCGAGGTGGAGCTGGTGGAAATCGTCAAGGCGCCGAAGTGATTTTTCCGCGCGGTTGAACTGCCACAACTGCCGCTTATGCGGCAGTTGTGGTTTTGGCCGTTTCAGCAAGAGGGCAGAGCGATGCGCATCACCATTTTCGGTACCGGCTATGTGGGCCTTGTCACCGGCACCTGTCTGGCCGAAGTCGGCCATCAAGTGACCTGCGTGGATGTGGACCGCGCCAAGATTGACGGGCTTGCCCAGGGCATCATCCCGATTTACGAGCCGGGACTGGAAGGCATGGTGCGTGCCAATCATGCGGCAGGTCGCCTGCAATTCACGCATGATGCGGCCAGTGCCGTGGATGCGGCTGATGTGCTGTTCATCGCCGTGGGCACGCCCCCGGATGAAGACGGCAGCGCCGACTTGCAGTATGTGCTGGCGGTGGCGCGCAGTATTGGCCAGCATATGCAGCGCCCGGCGCTGGTAGTCAACAAATCCACCGTGCCGGTGGGCACTGCCGACCAAGTGCGTGCCACCATTGCTGCCGAGCTGGAAAAACGCGGCGTGGGCCTGCCGTTTGAGGTGGTGTCGAATCCGGAATTCTTGAAAGAAGGCGCGGCCATCCATGACTGCATGAAGCCCGACCGCATCATCATCGGCGCCGAAAGCAGCGAGGCCATCGACACCATGCGCCGCCTGTATGCGCCGTTCAACCGCAATCACGACCGTGTGGTGGTGATGGATGTGCGCTCGGCCGAGCTCAGCAAGTACGCCGCCAATGCCATGCTGGCCACCAAGATTTCGTTCATGAATGAAATCGCCAATATCGCCGAGCAGGTCGGCGCGGATGTGGAAATGGTGCGCAAGGGGATTGGCTCCGACCCGCGCATCGGCTGGCATTTCATTTATCCGGGGGCGGGCTATGGCGGCTCGTGTTTCCCCAAGGACGTGCAGGCGTTGGCGCGCATCGCCGCCCAGCAAGGCGTGAAAACCCGCATTCTGGATGCGGTGGAAGCGGTCAACGATGCACAGAAAGGCCATTTGTTCCGGCTGATGCAGCGGCACTACGGCAGCATCGAGGCGCTGGCAGGGAAAACCGTGGCTGTCTGGGGTCTGGCATTCAAGCCCGATACCGACGATATGCGCGAGGCCTCCAGCCGCCGCCTGCTGGCCGATCTGTGGCAGGCTGGTGCCCGGGTACAGGCCTATGACCCGGAGGCGGACAAGGAGGCCGCGCGGATTTTCGGTGTGCGTGATGACTTGAAGCTATGCGAAAGCGCCGAAGATGCATTGGCTGGCGCCGATGCCCTGGCGGTGGTGACCGAGTGGAAACAATTCCGCAGCCCGGATTTTGCGCGCCTCAAGGCCACGCTTGCCGATGCGGTGATTTTTGATGGCCGCAATCTGTATGAGCCTTCCGAGGTGGAAGCACAGGGGCTTGCCTATTGGGGCATTGGCCGCGGCCGTTCTGTCAAAATAGCGCCATGAACGACGCCGACCGTATTGCCGAGCTGGAAACCCGTATCGCCTTTCAGGAACATGCGCTCAACCAGTTGAGCGATGCCCTGGCCGATGCCCGCCATGAAATCGCCCGCCATGCGCGCCTGCTGGCACGGGTGGTGGAAGAGTTGAAATCCTCGCGCGGTGCCGGTGTCAGCGTCGATGCCGCCGACGAGCCGCCGCCGCCGCATTATTGATTGAGTAGTCTCATGTCCTCATTACGCGACCAATTGCTTGGCCTGGGCTTCAAGGCTGCGCCCAAGCCGGAAAAGAAAACCGCCACCAAAGCACAAAAGGCAGGCAAACCCGGCAAGCCAAAAAAGCCTGCGCACAGCCAGAAAAACAGCGACGACATGGATCTGGCGCGCGCCTATGCGATGCGCGCGCAAAAGGAAAAACAAGAGCAGTTGCAGGCCGAGCGTGAAAAACAGGAACAAGCCCGGCTGCGCCGCGAAGCCCGCAACAAACTGGCCGCACTTCTGAGCGCCGACAAAGTGCTGAACCTGGCCGATGCCGATATCGCCCGGCATTTCGAGTACGGCGGCAAAATCAAGCGCGTCTATGTCAGTGCCGAGCAGCTCAAGGCGCTGAACGCCGGCGAGCTGGGCGTAGTGCAACACAATGGCCGCTATCTGCTGGTCAGCGCCGCCACCCTGGCCGAGGCCGAAGCGATATTCGCCGATGCCATCGCCCTCAAAATAGACCCGGATGCGCCGGTCGAAGACGCCCCCTATAGCGACCCGAAATATCAGGTTCCCGACGATTTGGTGTGGTGAGCAATGACGCGGCTATGCAGAGCCGCGCCACTGCCTCTGGCTTCAAGCTGCGACAAGTGCGGCAAGATGCGGCTCAAAGCCGCCGCTTGCGCAGGCGGCATTGACGTGCTCGAAATAGGTGTACCAGCCGCTGGCCTTGATGCCTGCCAGCAGGGCGTTGCGTGCCTCAAGCCTGGCAAAGCGCCAGATGCCGACAAATTGATGGGGGCTGGCCTTATCAATGCCGGGCGCTGCCTCGGCCAGCGTCAATACTTCAATGCCAAGGCCGGACAGCTCGCCCATGGCGTTGCCGATGGCGGCCAGAAACTGCTGCCGCTGCTCACTATCAAGCGCCTTCCAGGCCGCGTTCGGGGTATAGAGCTCAACCAGATAATGTATGAGGCTTCCTTCATTTACAGATTGCGCAGGGCGCGTTGGCAGATGCGCCGGGTGGCGGCGCTGTTTGAGGTTTGTTGCCACTCCCGGCACAGGTCTTTCACCCATTCGGGCTGGTCTTTGCCGGCATCGTTCAACCAGTTGGCGACCGAGTCCTGCACATAGCCGGACGGGTCGGCATTCAGGGGCGTAAGTATCGGCAAGGCCGGTTGCGGCTGCTGCTTCAGGGCGCTGATATGCGCGCACCATACGCCGCGCGGGCGCAGCGCCTCGCTGGCAAAGCGGCGCAAGTTTCCGGACGGCTCCTGTGTCCACGGCACGAGCGCGCTGATGGCAGTTTCAAGCTCGCTGGCCAGTTGCGCGCGCACCGCCATCCAGGCCCATTCGCGTACAGCAAAATGCGCATCGTCGGCCAGCGCACGGATGGCGGCCAGACGTGCCGGAATATCCAGCGCCTGACGCGCGCCAATCATGAAACAGGCCCAGCCGCGTACCGTATCCGAGCCATGCGCTGCGCATGCGGCGATGCCTTCCGCGCCGAACTCGTCCAGCAATATCGCGCCGATGGCGCTCATGCGTTTCAAGATACCTTGCTGACAGGCCATGTCGATGGCTTGCAGGGCAGGCGCAGGCAGCCCGGGAAATACCGTGCGCGCCAGCAGCCGCTGGTCGAGCGCCAGGGCTTCGGTCAGGGTGGCGCTGGCGATTTCACCGCGTGAGAGCGCCTGCAAAATATCGGCCGGGATGTCGCTGGCGCGGCGTGCGCCCTTGCGCGAGGCGGTGTGCTTCATGCGGCGGCCTCCAGATGGTGAGCAAGTTTGCCAAGCAATGCGCTGAGCTGTTTGCGCTCTGCGCCGGAGAGGCCGGACAACAGGCTGGCAATCCACAGGCTGTGCTGGGCAAACACCTGTTTGGCAAGGCGCTTGCCCTTGCGTGTGAGCACGATGCGCAGCGCACGCCGGTCATGGACATCGGCCTGCCGCTCAATCAATGCCTCGCGCTCAAGACCATCCAGCAGCCCGGTGACGGTGGCGCGGCTGATGCCGGCGCGCTCGGCCAGCACATTCGGCGCCAGACCGTCGTTGGCGGCATCGAGCAAAAACAGCAGCACAAAGCGGCCTTCGGACAGGCCATGCGGCGCCAGCCGTTCGGCGCAATCACGATCGATGCCGCTGGCGATGGACAACAATTGAAAACAAAGCTCCATGCCCTCGACATCGGCCAGGCCACGCTGCTGCGCCTCGTGAATCAATGCCTGATATTTTTGCGCCAATTTCATGTTAGCCATCTTATTGTATAGTAGCTAACTAAATCAAGCGCAGGCTGTGCAGAACATTTTCCAGCTGGCCTCACATCCCGCCAGACACGGGGCGCTGAGCGTTTTCCACAGCGCCTGTGCATTTCCTTGTCCGCAAGTTTGTGGATAACTCACCCAAGCTAGGCAGGGCAAGCCCTGTAGCTGTCTGGTGAAAAAATCACCAGTATGGATGCGCTTTTCCACAGCGATTGTGGATGGCATTGCCCACAACTTTGTGGATAAGTTTCTGGAAGCTTTGTCCTGCCTGCGATTGCCGGGGCTGGTGATTTTTTCATCAGGCAATATGCATGGTTTGCCGATATTGGTGCCTGGCTGCGACCTGCAAATCAGGTGGTGTTGCCCAGGCTGGTGTTGTCCGCATGAACAAAACCGTCCATGCCCCTGAAAGCAAGGCCGAAGCGCCGATTCTGGTCAGCGCGCATCGCGGGGCGCGGCAGCCAGGGCTGGTTTCTTTGCTTCATCATTTGCCAGCTAAGAGACTTTGAACAGGCTCTCAGAAAGTAGCTGCGCCGCCGGGTGCAGTCCTGGCAGCGAAAAATTGCAAGCCATCAGGGGGGGGCGCTTGTAACTGCCGCCGCTTGGCGCTAAGATGCCGCGCCTGATGCAGCCTTGTGGCTTGCATCACCCGCCTGGCAGATGGCATTGCAGGCTCGGGCCGCCGGAGTCGTTGACATATCGGCACCGGACACACGTTTTCACCGGAAGGGGCCCTAGCGGCCCTTTTCTTTTTGTTTTTCTGGATTCCTTGATGGACAAGGCACAACAAATCAGCCAATTGCTGGCACCTACGGTTTCTGCGCTGGGGCTGGAGCTGCTCGGGGTTGAGTATCTCAACATGCCCGGTGGCGCGGTGCTGCGCCTGTATATCGACGTGCCCGAGGCCGAAGCTACAGGCGAGTCGCCGCGCTCGGTGGGTATCGACGAGTGCGAGCAGGTCAGCCGCGAAGTCTCGGCGCAACTGGATGTGGAAGACCCCATCAGTGGCCATTACACGCTGGAAGTTTCCTCCCCCGGCCTTGACCGTCCGCTGTTCACGCTGGCGCAGTTTGCCCGTTTTGTGGGCGAAACCGCCAAGGTCGGCCTGAAGCTGCCGCAGGATGGCCGTCGCCGCCTGACCGGACGCATCCTGAAAGTGGAAGGCGAACTGGTGCATTTTGATATCGACGGCCAGCCGTTTGCGGCCAGCTTCGACAATATCGACAAGGCCCGCATCGTGCCCGACTGGGCGGCGCTGGGCTATGCCACTGGCAAAGCAGGCCGTGGCAGCAAGCAAAAATCCCCAACCTCACCCAAGCAGGCGGAACAGGCCGCCGATGCGGAGTCTGAACAATGAGCAAAGACCTGTTGCTGGTCGCCGAAGCGGTCGCCAATGAAAAAGGCGTTCCCAGTGAAGTGATTTTTTCCGCGATTGAAGCGGCATTGGCCTCGGCGGCCAAGAAGCGCTATATCGACCAGGATGTGGCCGTGCGCGTATCCATCAATCCGAAAGATGGCAGCTATGAAACCTTCCGCCGCTGGGAAGTGGTGGCCGATGATGTGGTGATGGAGTCGCCCGACCGGCAAATCCGCCTGATGGATGCGGTGGAAGAAGCCGAAGGCGTCGAAGTCGGCGACTACATCGAAGAGCAAATCGAAAATGCCGAATTTGGCCGTATCGCCGCCCAGGCGGCCAAGCAGGTCATCATGCAGCGGGTGCGTGATGCCGAGCGCCAGCAGGTGGTGGATGCCTGGAAAGACCGCGTAGGCGAGTTGATTACCGGCACCGTCAAGCGCGTGGAGCGCGGCAATGTCTATGTTGATCTGGGCGGCAAGGCAGAAGGCTTTATCCCCAAGGACAAGGGCATTCCGCGTGACATCCTGCGCACCGGCGACCGCGTGCGCGGCTATCTGTACGAAGTCAAGAGCGAGCCGCGCGGCCCGCAAATCTTCATCAGCCGCGCCGCGCCGGAATTCATGATGGAACTGTTCCGCCTGGAGGTGCCGGAAGTCGGCCAGGGACTGGTGGACATCAAGGCTTGCGCCCGTGACCCCGGCGACCGCGCCAAGATTGCCGTGCTGGCCTATGACAACCGCACCGACCCCATCGGCGCCTGCATCGGCATGCGCGGCTCGCGCGTGCAGGCGGTGACCAACGAGCTGAACGGCGAGCGCGTGGATATTGTGCTGTGGAGCGATAATCCGGCGCAATTCGTCATCAATGCCATGGCGCCGGCCGAAGTGCAGTCGATCATCGTCGATGAAGACAAGCACGCGATGGATCTGGCCGTGGCCGAAGAATCGCTGGCCAAGGCCATCGGCAAGGGCGGCCAGAACGTGCGCCTGGCCAGCCGCCTGACCGGCTGGCAACTCAATGTCATGACCAGCGAGCAGGTCGCCGCCAAGAGCGAGGCCGAGCAGGCCGCGGCGCGCAGCCTGTTTGTGGAAAAACTGGAAGTGGATGATGAGCTGGCCGGGATTCTGGTCAGCGAGGGCTTCAGCACGGTGGAAGAAATCGCCTATGTGCCGGTGGCCGAGCTGCTGGCTATCGACGGCTTTGATGAGGAGGTCGTCGAGGAATTGCGCGCCCGCGCCCGCGATGCGCTCATCAATGACGCCCTGGCGGTAGAAGAGGCGCTGGATGAAAACCAGCCTGCCGAAGACCTGCTCTCGCTTGAAGGCATGGATACGGCCGTTGCCTATGAACTGGCCGCCCGTGGCGTGCGTACCCGCGAGGATTTGGCCGAGCTTGCCGTGGATGAAATCACCGACATCGAAAATGTCGATGAGGCACGCGCTTCGGCGCTCATCATGGAAGCACGCAAACACTGGTTTGAATGATGCCGGTGGGGCAGTCACACTAAAATCGAATACCGGCCATGGCTGACATGGCCTGCAATACGGAAAACGCATGTCGCAGAAAACCACTATCCGCAAACTTGCCGAACTGGTGAAAACCCCGGTTGACAAGTTCCTGGAGCAGCTCGCAGAAGCCGGAATGCCGTTCAAGGATGCCGACCAGGAAGTAACCACCGAGCAAAAAAGCAAGTTGCTGGCATTCCTGAAGCGTTCGCATGGCCGCGATGAAGGGGCGGCGGATATTGTCGCGCCGAAAAAAATCACGCTAAAGCGCAGCAAGACCGAAGAGCTGACCGTCGGCGGCGGCAAGAACAAGCAGACCGTGGAAGTCACCGTGCGCAAGAAAGTGGTGCTGAAAAAGCCCGCTGCCGGTGCCCAGAAAATCAAGCCGGTGGATGATGAGCACGCCGAAGTGCTGCGCAAGCTGGAAGAGTCGCGCAGGCGCAATCTGGAAGAGCAGCAGCGCCTGGCCGAGCTTGACCGTCGCCGTGCCGAAGAAGCTGAAGCCGCTGCCCGCGCTGCGGAAGAAGAAGCGCGTCGCGCAGCCGAGGCAGAAGCTGCTGCGAAGGCCGCTGCCGAACAGGCGGCGGCTGAAGAAGCCGCCAAGTCCGAATCGCAGGCCGAGGCGGCTGTCTCCAAGCCTGCGGCGCGCCCGGCCAAACCGGCAGCGCCTGCCGCACCGCGCCGTGCAGACACCGCGCGCGATGAGCGCGGCAGCAAGGGCAGCAAGTCGCGCGGCTCGCACAGCATGGGACGCGATGATGATGACGATGGCAGCAGCCGCTACAGCGGCCAGCTGCACCTGCCCTCGGGCGAGCGCGGCCGTCGTGGCAGTGCCGGTGCAGGCCGTGGCAAGCCCGGCAAGGGCCGTCGTCCGGAACCTGCCCGCAGTGGCGGCGGCGAACACGGCTTCCAGCGCCCGACCGAAAAAATCGTGCGCGAAGTCGCCATTGGCGAGGCCATCACCGTTGGCGACCTGGCGCAGAAGCTGGCGCTGAAAGGCGGCGAAGTGGTCAAGGCGTTGTTCAAGATGGGGGTGATGGCGACCATTACCCAGACCATCGACCACGACACCGCCGTGCTGGTGACCGAAGAACTCGGCCACAAGGCCGTCGCTGCCGACCAGAACGATGCCGAATCGGAACTGCTCGCTCATCTGGAAGACCAGCAGGGCGAGGCCAGTCCGCGTCCGCCGGTGGTCACCATCATGGGGCATGTCGACCACGGCAAGACCTCGCTGCTCGATTACATTCGCCGCACCCGTGTGGTATCGGGTGAGGCTGGCGGCATTACCCAGCATATCGGTGCGTATCACGTTGAAACCGACAAGGGCGTGGTCAGCTTCCTGGATACCCCCGGCCACGCCGCCTTCAGCCAGATGCGTGCCCGTGGCGCCAAACTCACCGATATCGTGGTGCTGGTGGTGGCCGCCGATGACGGCGTAATGCCGCAGACCCGCGAAGCCATCCAGCATGCGCGTGCGGCCAAGGTGCCGCTGCTGGTGGCCATCAACAAAATCGACAAGTCCACCGCCGACCCGATGCGCATCAAGAACGAGCTGCTGGAATCGGAAGTGGTCGCCGTCGAATTCGGTGGCGATGTGGAAATGGTGGAAATCTCCGCCAAGACCGGGCAGGGCATTGACGATCTGCTTGACACCATCCTGGTGCAGGCCGAAGTGCTGGAGCTCAAGGCCGTGGCCGAAGGCCGCGCCGCCGGTGTGGTGATTGAATCTTCGCTGGACAAGGGGCGTGGCCCGGTGGCGACGGTGCTGGTGCAGCAAGGTCAGCTTGCCAAGGGCGACTATCTGGTCTGCGGCGTGCAATATGGCCGCGTGCGTGCGCTGTTTGATGAAAACGGCCAGCAGGTGCCCAGCGCCGGGCCGTCGATTCCGGTGCAGCTCCTGGGTCTGTCGGGCGTGCCCGATGCCGGTGATGACTTCGTGGTGGTGGCCGATGAGCGCCTTGCCAAGGACGTGGCGCAGCAGCGCGATGCCAAGCGCCGGGAAATGCGTCTGGTCAAGCAGGCCGGCAACCGCATGGAAGACATCATGGCGCAGATGGGCGCGGGCAATGAGCAGCAGGTGCTGAACCTGGTGGTCAAGGCCGATGTGCAAGGCTCGGTGGAAGCCCTGCGCGAAGCGCTGACCGGGCTGTCCAACGAACAAATCCGCATCCATGTGATTGGCGCGGGCGTGGGCGGCATCACCGAATCCGATGCGCAACTGGCCGCGACTTCCAAGGCGACCGTCATCGGCTTCAATGTCCGTGCCGATGCCTCTGCCCGCAAGGTGATTGAAGGCAATGGCGTTGACTTGCGTTATTTCTCCATCATTTATGACGTCATCGATCAGGTGAAGCAGGTCGCTTCCGGGCTTTTGGGCGTGGAAATTCGCGAGGAAATCATCGGCATTGCCGAAGTGCGCGATGTGTTCCGCAGCTCCAAGTTCGGCGCCGTGGCCGGCTGCATGGTGGTCGAGGGCATGGTCAAGAAGTCCAACCCCATCCGCGTGCTGCGCGACTCGGTGGTGGTGTTCGAGGGCGAGCTGGAGAGCCTGCGCCGCTACAAGGAGAATGTCGATGAGGTCAAGGAAGGCACCGAATGCGGCATCGGCGTGAAAGCCTATAACGATGTCAAGGCTGGCGACCAAATCGAATGCTACGAGCGCATTGAAGTGCAGAGGACGCTGTAAGCGATGGCGGGACAACGCAAATCCTTTCATCGCACCGACCGGGTTGCGGCGCAGATGCGCCGTGACCTGGGCACCCTGGTGCACAATGCCGTGCGCGAGCTTGGCCTGCCTTCGGTGAGCGTTTCCGATGTGGAAGTTACCCGTGACCTAGCACATGCCAAGGTGTTTGTCACCGCCTTGCTGAGCGAAAAATCTGCCGAGGCTGTCGCCGGTTTGCAGGCCAGCGCCCGCGAGATTCGCTATCAACTGGCGCAGATAATGAAACTGCGCCATGTGCCGGAGCTGCATTTCCATTACGACGACTCGGTTGACCGCGGTGAGCGCATTGATGCCCTGCTGCGCGAGCTGCCCGAAGCGCAGCACCGCCCGGAGCAATCCGGCGATAGCGAACAACACGATTGACGAGAATGCCGGGCTTGCCCGGCATCTGTTTTTGCACACCATGTCCAAACCCCGTACCCGCCACCGTTTCCGCAAGTTGCACGGCATCCTGCTGCTGGACAAGCCCAGCGGCCCCAGCTCCAATCAGGTGCTGCAAAAAGTGCGGCATCTGTTTCGTGCCGAAAAGGCCGGGCATACCGGCGCGCTTGACCCGCTGGCTACCGGGCTGTTGCCGGTTTGCTTTGGCGAGGCGACCAAAATTGCAGGCCATCTGCTCGGGGCGAGCAAGGCTTATGAAACCGTGGCCAGGCTCGGCATCACCACCGATAGCGATGATGCCGAAGGGCAGGTATTGCGCGAGCGCCCGCTTCCAGCCCTGAGCGATGCTGACATCCGGGCCGCGCTTGCCAGGCTCACCGGCCGCATCCGGCAAGTGCCGCCCATTTATTCGGCACTCAAGCGCGGTGGCGAGCCGCTGTATGCCAAGGCGCGGCGCGGCGAAATCATCGATCTGGAGGCGCGCCAAGTTGATGTCCACGCCTTCAGCCTGCTGGCGGCAACACCGGCAACACTGCGCCTTGCAGTGGAATGCGGCAGCGGCACCTATGTGCGCTCGCTGGTGCGCGACCTGGGCGAGCTGCTTGGCTGCGGCGCGCATGTGGCCGAGCTGCGCAGGCTGTGGGTGGAGCCGTTCCGCGAGCCACGCATGTGGACATTGGCGGAATTGCAGGCACTGGCCGAGCAGGGCGGCGAGGCAGCACTGGATGCCTGCCTGTTGCCGATTGAAGCGGGCATGGTGGCCTGGCCAAAAGTGCAGCTGGATGCCTTGCAGGCGCGCAGGCTGGGGCAGGGGCAGAGGCTGGAAGGCGGGTTTGCGACGTGCGCAGAAGTCCTCGTCTGTGATATGAAAGGCCGCGCGCTTGGCATCGCACAGACAGATGAAACTGGCAGCCTGCGCGGCAGACGGCTGTTTTCATGGGCGGCCGTCACCGGGTCAGTTGACGATAACGGTTTGGAGATGGACAAATGAAAAAATATCTTGGTTTGGGGTTGGCCTTGTTGCTGCCGTTTTCGGTACAGGCGCAGTCGTGTGAAGGCGATTCGCCGGAAACCGTGGCATTGCGCTTGAATTCGGCACTGGAGCAGCGCAAATGGTATTCGGCAGCAAGCGAGTTCGACCCGGCAGCAGTGAAAGAAATTCGCCGGTTGCTGATGGATATTCTGGCTGCTACCCCCAGGGAGCAGCGGGAGCTGACTGCCGCGTTGATATTCAAGACGCTTTCACTGGGCGATTTGAACCGGGTGGATGATGAGGCTTTTTTTGCCAACTATCTCAGCGGGGAAATGCGCTCCAACAAGGGACGCATTGAAAACGCAAAAGTGATTGGCAGCATTGCTGAAGGGCGCGACCGGGTTCATGTGCTTATCAGCGACAAGCTTGCCTCATCTCCTTTCGAGATGAGAAAAATGGACGTAATTAGCCTGCGTTGCGGGGAAAATGGCTGGCGGGTACAACTCACTGGTGATATCCGCGAGCTGGAAGAAATCGCGAAAGCGTATACAAAATATTCGTCCGGGCTGTTCGACTCGGGTGTCGGCAAGTAGAGAAACAAGAGCATCGCAATCCAGGTCACGCTTTGGGACAGATGATTTGACATGAGCACAGCCGTAATCCGTTTGCTGCCCGACACGCTGGCCAACCAGATTGCCGCAGGCGAGGTGGTGGAGCGCCCGGCATCGGTGGTCAAGGAGCTGGTGGAAAACGCGCTGGATGCCGGTGCCAGCCGGGTGGATGTGGAGCTGGAAGAGGGCGGGGTGCGGCTGATTCGCGTGCGCGATGATGGCGGCGGCATTGCCGCTGACGAGCTGGCGTTGGCCGTACAGCGTCATGCCACCAGCAAAATCGCCACCCTGGATGACCTGGAAGCCGTTGCAACCTTGGGCTTTCGCGGCGAGGCACTGCCTTCCATCGCCTCGGTCAGCCGCTTCCGCATTGCCTCCAAACGCGCAGACAGTGCACATGGTCATGCGCTGGAAGTCGAAGGCGGCAAGGTCGGCACGCCAATCCCGGCTGCACAAGGGCAGGGCACCACGGTGGAAGTGCGCGACTTGTTTTTCAATGTGCCGGCGCGGCGCAAGTTTTTGCGTACCGAGCGCACCGAGCTTGGCCATATCGAAGAATGGCTGCGGCAATTGGCGCTGGTGCGTCCGGATGTGGAATTGCGCCTGTCGCATAACGGCAAGCAACTGAAGCGTTATCGGGGCGGTGATGTGGCCGAGTTCGCCCGTGCCAGGGTACTGGAAACGCTGGGCGAGGAATTCTCGCGCCATGCCATCGCCATCGAGCATGAGGCGGCAGGCCTGAGAATTTCTGGCTGGATTGCCCAGCCTGCCTATAACCGCGCCGGTACCGACCAGCAATACTTCTACGTCAATGGCCGCGCGGTGCGCGACCGCAGCGTGGCGCATGCGGTCAAGCTGGCCTATGCCGATGTGCTGTATCACGGCAGGCATCCGGCCTATGTATTGTTCCTGGACATCGACCCGCGCCGGGTGGATGTCAATGTGCATCCGGCCAAACATGAGGTGCGTTTCCGCGATGGCCGCCTGGTGCATGATTTTGTCTATCGCACCCTGAAAGACGCCTTGGCGCAAACCCGCGCCGGGGTGGAGGCCGAGGGCGAAATATCGCCACAAGCGACGATGACGCCCAATCCGTTTGCGGCGGCGCAGCCGTCCGCGCAAGCCGCGCCTGCCTATGACTGGCATCGTCCGCAGCCGGGCTTGCGTCTTGGCGTTGCCGAAGCGCCCGCAGCCTATGCGGCGCTGTATCGCGGCAGCCAAAGTGCATCACATGGCGAGCTGCCCAGCGCCGCCGAGATGCCCCGGGACGATGCTGAAATGCCGCCGCTGGGCTTTGCCGTTGCGCAACTGCATGGCATTTACATCCTGGCCGAAACCGCCGAGGGTCTGGTGGTGGTGGACATGCACGCCGCGCATGAGCGCATCAATTACGAGCGCCTGAAGGCCGCCTTTGATGGCGAGGGGCTGCGCCTGCAACCGCTGCTGGTGCCGCAGACTTTGGCGGTATCACTGCGCGAGGCAGAGTTGGTCGAGCAAGAGAGTCAGGCGCTGCAACAGCTGGGGTTCGAGATAAGCCGCAGTGGCGAGCTGTCGGTATTGCTGCGCGCGGTACCGGCCTTGCTTGCCAATGGCAATGCCGAGGCGCTGGTGCGCGATGTGCTTTCGGACTTTATCGAGCACGGCCATAGCCTGCGCGTGGCCGAAGCCCGCGACCGGCTGCTGTCCACCATGGCCTGCCACGGCAGCGTGCGCGCTCACCGCCGCCTGACCCTGCCGGAAATGAATGCCCTGCTGCGCGATATGGAAGCCACTGAGCGTTCGGCGCAGTGCAACCATGGCCGCCCGACCTGGGCGCGCTTCACACTGGCGGAAATCGACCGCTGGTTCCTGCGCGGACGCTGAAGATGAGTCATTGGCAACCTTCTGCTGAATTCGCTGCGCTGCGCCTGCGCGCCCGCCTGAACCGCCTGATTCGCGAGTTTTTCCATGCCCGCGAGGTGTTGGAGGTGGAAACCCCGATGCTCTCGCAAGCAGGCGTCACCGATGTGCATATCGCCCCGTTTTCGCTGCATTTCTCCGGCCGTACCGAAGGCGGCCCGGCCACCCGTTGGCTGCGCACCTCGCCGGAATACCCGTTGAAACGGCTCTTGGCAGCCGGGGTAGGCGATTGTTACGAGCTGGGGCGGGTGTTCCGCGATGGCGAAGCTGGTGGCCGCCACAATCCCGAGTTCACCATGCTGGAATGGTATCGGCTGGGCTGGAATCATCATCAGCTCATCGTCGAAACCATCGACTTGGTACAGGCCGCCCTGGCGCTAGTGGGGCGCAAGGCGGTGAGCGTTGAAATCATCAGCTATCGCGAATTGTTCCAGCGCAGCCTGGGGCTGGATGCGTTTACCGCCAGCACCGGGGAATTGCAGGCGGCGCTGGGCGATGTGCTGATTGCCCCGGATGGTTTGACGCGCGATGACTGGCTGGATTTGCTGATGACCCACTGCATCCAGCCAAGATTTGCTGCCGATGCCATCACCGTGCTGCATGATTACCCGGCCAGCCAATGCGCCCTGGCACGGCTGCGTGATGATGGCGATGGCTATCCGGTGGCCGAGCGTTTCGAGCTGTATCTGGGGCCATTGGAGCTTGCCAATGGCTATCACGAGCTTGCCGATGCGACAGAGCAGGGCGAGCGTTTTGCCCGCGATGTCAGGCTGCGCCAGCAGCGCGGCGATGCGCAGATTCCGCCCATCGACTCGCATCTGCTGGCGGCGCTGGCACATGGCCTGCCCGACTGCGCCGGGGTGGCGCTGGGCATCGACCGGCTACTGATGGCGCTGCAAAACACCGGAAAAATCGCCGATGTACTGGCGTTTGATTTTTTCCGCGCGTAAGTTCCGGGGGCAGTTTCTCCACGGCTTCACGCTGACGCGGTAAATTGGGCGCATGGTGAAAAGCATGTTTTCCGGCTGGCTGGTTTTGATGGCGCTGGGCAGCCAAGCGGCGCAGGCAGAATCGCTGCCATCTGACAGAATCACCTGCGAATCCATCGCCGAACGCTGGCAGCAATGCGCCTTCCCGTTTGCGGGCGAAGCCGTGCTGCTGCGCCAGCTCTCGCGCACCGCCTGTGTGCGTGACCACTCCTGGGGGCAGGACGAAGGCGGCGTTTGGGTTGCGCGCGGCTGTCGTGGCGAGTTTGGCGTATTGCGCCCAAGTCACACCGATACACAGGGTGCGATGCTGTGGCGGCGGATACGTTGCGAATCCCGCAGCGGCATGCAAGTGGACTGCCCGATCGATACCCGCAATGGCGTGCGCCTGCTGCGCCAGCTCTCCAGACCCGATTGCACACTGGGACGCAGCTGGGGATTCGAGCCGGATCGCATCTGGGTCTCGCGTGGCTGCCGCGCCGAGTTTGAAGTGCGTACCAGCAGCCAACCGGGCTTCTGGCGCAGGTTGTTGCGCGAGAAGCAGCCCCAAAACCACGACAACGGCCAGAGCCTGCGCTGCGAATCCCGCGGCGGCGAGCGTCATGAATGCCGCGTTTCCGGGGTCAGCCAGGTCGTGCTGGTGCGCCAGCTTTCCAGCGCAGCCTGTCACGAAGGGATTAGCTGGGGCTGGGATAAGAATACCGTTTGGGTGGATGCCGGCTGCCGTGCCGAATTCATGATCTGGTGAGTCCCCGGACTGTCCCTTTAATGTGGTGCAGAGGGTTTGTTACATTGCTCCGCATGTTTGAATCCGGTGGCTGCCGGAGCTTTGTTGGGCAGGACTGTTATGCTATTGTTAACGTAGCTTTCACACAGTTGCCCGTAGTCTTTTGCTTACCCGGCGCGCTGTCAGATGGCTGCGTGTCAAGACGCTGGATTGTTCCCTCCGGGTTCAAGCATCGTTGCGGTACACTTTCACTCGCTAGACAAGCATCTTTAAGGAGCTCAAAGTATGAACAAGAAACTCCTCTGCGCCGCATTGCTGTGTGGCATGGGTATGGCGCATTCCGCCATGGCTCAGGAGTTCGATGACCGCTGGTACGTTTCTGCCGGTACCGGTGTCAATTTCCAGGATAAGGATCGTGGTACCGATGATGCAATCTTTGGTACGGTTGGCTTTGGCAAATTTTTCTCGCCGAACTGGTCGCTCGATTTGGAGCTGAACTACCAGAATCCGGCCAAGACCGCGAACCCCAACCTGTGGTGGAGCCAGTATGGCGCCTCGGTAGATGCGCGCTATCACTTCCGTGGTGCCGACCGTAACTGGTGGCCGTATGTGAAGGTCGGCGTTGGCATGCAGCGCCATGAAGAAGAATTCATCGGTACCAATGGTGCACCGGATATTCATGGCAATCACCCGGCTCAGCACAAGGACAACAATGCTGCATTGAACTTGGGCTTGGGCTTGCAGGCTGATTTTGGCCGCGTTGACCTGCGTACTGAAGTGGGTGCCCGTGTTGACTTTGACAAAGTGCAGGCAGGTCCCTCCGGCATGCCGCTGCAGCAGGCTGTGGCTTACAAGCAGCAAAGCCAGTTCGTGGATCTGCTTGCTTCGGTGGGTCTGACCGTTGCCTTGGGGCCGGAACCGGCTGCCCCGGTTGTGGCTCCGCCGCCGCCGACTCCGCCGGCTCCGCCGAGCTGCGCCGATATGGACAGTGATGGTGACGGTGTCAACGATTGTAACGACCGCTGCCCGGGCACTGCCGCTGGCACCGCTGTGGGTCCGGATGGCTGTGCCGTTCCGGTCAGCATCGACCTCAAGGGCGTGAACTTTGACTTTGACAAGTCCACCCTGCGTCCGGATGCCGTGGCGATCCTGAACGAAGCCGTGGAAATCCTGAAGCGTTATCCACAAATGAATGTGGAAGTGGCAGGTCACACCGACCTCTGCGGTAAGGATGCCTACAACCAGTCGCTGTCCGAGCGTCGTGCGCGTGCCGTGTATGACTACATGGTTCGCAACGGTATCGAAGCCAGCCGTCTGGCAGGCCCGGTGGGCTACGGTGAAAGCCGTCCGCTGGAAAACACCCCGCAGACCTCGCCGGCTTGCCGCAGTGAAGTCAACCGTCGTACCGAACTCAACGTCCAGAACTGATCCGGACTTTGAGTGTCGTATCCAAGAAACCCGGCTTTGGCCGGGTTTCTTGTTGCTGGGCGGAGCGACTTTGTTTTTTGCAGCTTGAGAAATATTTTTGATAAGCTTGGCGAGCTTTATTGGAGACCCTCATGCGTCCTCACCATACTCTGATTGCACTGCCGCTGATCTTTGTTGCAGGTTTGCTCAAGGCCAATACACCGGCGCCAAGCTGTACCGATGTGCCGCAGGCGCTGCCGCAGGCAGCAGGCGCAATGGCATCGGTAGCGCAGGAGCTGTACTCACACACCAGTGAGCTTGGGGCGCCCACAGGGGTACTCTCCCAAGCTTATGATCAGTCGCTGTCTGTGGAACAGGTATTGCTGCGGATGAAAATCGAGGCTTGTCGCATTGCCGCAGCTGTACCGGTTCCCAGCCCTGTCAATCCCAATGATCCGGCGGCTTATCAACCAAAAACTGCACATGACAATACGCCTTGGCGTTTTGATATGACCCAGAATGGCAGGCGTATGACGGCGGATGAATTCGATGCCTGGATGAAGGCGCGCGGTGTACGTATTGCCACGGGGCGTCCAGCACAAGCAGCGCCTTCGGCTGATGCCGTGTCAGCACAGGGTGAGCAGCCAGTCAGCGGCAAGCAGTCACAATAGGGGGGGGCTTGAATGGCCACTTCAGGGTGTCGGAAGGTCAGGGCTGGCGTACACTAACGCCCCCTGTTTGATTGCCTTTGGATAACCATGCGTAGCCATTTTTGCGGCCTTGTCGATGAGGCTCTCATCGGCCAAACCATTACTTTGTGCGGTTGGGCAGACGTTGCCCGTAACATGGGCGGGGTGGTGTTCATCGACCTGCGTGACCATGAAGGTATCGTGCAGGTGGTGGCCGAGCCAGCGGATCTGCCGGGCAATGCCGAGGCGCTGGCGGTGGCGGCCACGCTTGGCTATGAAGATGCGTTGCGGATTACCGGCAAGGTGCGTGCGCGCCATAGCGTCAATGACAAAATCAAAACCGGGCGGGTGGAAGTTCTGGCCGAGAAAATCGAGGTACTGAACAAGGCCGAGCCGCTGCCGTTCCATCACCATGAAAATCCTGGCGAGGATATCCGCCTGAAATACCGCTATCTGGACCTGCGCAGCCCCGAGATGCAACGCAAAATGCGTACCCGCACCAAGCTGGTCAGTGCGCTGCGCGCCTGGCTTGATGCACGCGGTTTTCAGGATATTGAAACGCCGATTCTCACCAAGGCTACGCCGGAAGGGGCGCGCGACTTTCTGGTGCCCGCGCGCATGCATCCGGGCGAGTTCTACGCCTTGCCGCAGTCGCCGCAGCTGTTCAAGCAGATTTTGATGATGGCGGGCTTTGACCGCTATTACCAGATTGCCCGCTGCTTCCGCGATGAAGCGCTGCGCGCCGACCGCCAGCTGGAGTTTACCCAGCTGGACATGGAATTTGCCTGGGTGGATGAGCGTGATGTGCAGGACACGGTGGAAGAGATGATTCGTCATGTATTCCGCGAAGTCATCCAGGTTGAGCTGGACGAGCCATTCCCGCGCATGACCTGGGCCGAGGCGATGCGGCGTTACGGCTCGGACAAGCCCGATCTGCGCATCGCGCTGGAGCTTGTTGACGTGGCCGAGCAGGTCAAGGACAGCGGTTTTGCGGTGTTCACCGGCCCGGCCAATGAGGCCGATGGCCGCGTGGCGGCGCTGCGCATTCCCGGTGGCGCCAGCCTCAGTCGCAAACAGATTGATGAATACAGCGCACATGCGGCCAAGCACGGTGCCAAGGGGCTGGCCTATATCAAGATTGCCGACAGCGGCGAAATCACTTCGCCCATCCAGAAATTCTTTGACGAGGCCGCCTTTGCCGCCTTGCTGAAGCATGTAGGGGCAGGCAATGGCGATATCGTGTTCTTTGGTGCGGGCAAGTACAGCACGGTCAGCGATTTCATGGGCGCGGTGCGCCTCAAGGCCGGCAAGGATTTTGGCTTGGTCGAGGACGCTTGGAAGCCGCTGTGGGTGACCGATTTCCCGATGTTTGAATGGGACGAGGAGGCCGGACGCTTCGTCGCCCTGCATCACCCGTTCACGGCGCCTGCGGTGGACAGCATCGATGAGCTGCGCGCCCATGCCGCCACCGCAGTCAGCCGTGGCTATGACATGGTGCTGAACGGCAACGAGATTGGTGGTGGCTCAATCCGCATCCATCGCCCGCAGATGCAGGCGGCGGTGTTCGAGTTGCTCGGCATTGATGCCAAGGAGCAGCAGGCCAAGTTCGGCTTCTTGCTGGATGCGCTCAAATATGGCGCGCCGCCGCACGGCGGCATCGCCTTTGGCATTGACCGCATCGCTGCATTGATGGCCGGTACCGAGTCGATTCGCGATGTGATTGCCTTCCCCAAGACCACCAGCGCGCAATGCCTGATGACCGATGCGCCTTCGCCGATTGATGATGCGCAGCTGGCCGAAGTGCATGTCGCGGTACGCAGCGAGCCAGGTGCATGAGTTTGCAAATCCGTCGCGCCAGCAGTGCCGATGCCGAAGTGCTGGCGGCGCTCTCGCGCACGACCTTCAGCGAAACCTTTGCGCATCTGTACGCAGCTGCGGATTTGGCCGAATTTCTTGCCAGCACCTACACCGCGGAGAAATACCGCGATGCGCTGGATGAAGCCGGTTGCGCTGCATGGATCGCTGAAGATGCGCAAGGCCAGGCGCAGGGCTATGCCCTTGCCGGGCCTTGCGACCTGCCGCATGAGTCCGTCCTTTCCGGTGATATGGAGCTCAAGCGCCTTTATGTGCTGGCCACGCACCAGGGGGCTGGCTGGGGACAGCAGCTGTTTGCCGAGGCTGAGCACTGGATGTGGCGCAATGGTCCGCAAGCCATCTGGCTGGGCGTATGGAGCCAGAACGACCGGGCACAACGCTTTTACCAGCGCCAGGGCTTTGAGCGAGTCGGGCAATACCTGTTTCCAGTCGGGCAGGCGCGCGATCTGGAATACATCTTGCGCAAGGCGCTGACGGATTGAATCACTTGTCGTCATTGCTGGTAGCAACGCGCTGAATACTGCTGTTGTAGGGCATCTGGATGAATGGTTTGAGCATGCGGGCAGCTTGCCGCTTCCGACCCGTTGATGCGTAGCGCGTAAAATACGCCCCCCTCCATCACACACAAGGTTGCTTATGGGACGTGGCCCCTCGATTGAAGCCCGCAAAAATGCGGTGGATGCCCAACGCGGCAAAATCTTCACCAAAATCATCCGCGAAATCTCCGTGGCTGCGCGTGCCGGTGGTGGTGACCCCGGGGGCAATCCACGGCTGCGCAGCGCCATCGACAAGGGCTTGTCGGTCAATATGACCAAGGATGTGATTGAGCGCGCCATCAAAAAGGCCACTGGTGAGCTTGAGGGGGTGGAATACGAGGAAATCCGTTACGAGGGCTATGCGCCGGGTGGTGTGGCGGTGATTGTCGATTGCCTGACCGATAACCGCGTGCGTACCGTGGCCGATGTGCGCCATGCCTTTGGCAAGTTCGGCGGCAATATGGGCACCGAAGGCTCGGTGGCGTTCATGTTCAAGAAGCTCGGCATCCTGAGCTATGCGCCGGACAGTGATGAGGATGCCATCACCGAGGCGGCGATTGAGGCCGGTGCCGAGGATGTGGTGGTGTATGACGATGGTGCGCTGGATGTCATCACCGCGCCGGAGGACTTCAGCAGCGTGAAGGCTGCGATGCTGGCTGCCGGTCTTGAAGCCGGTTTTGCTGAAGTCACCTACCGTGCCGATAACGATGTGGCTGTGGCCGGCGAAGAAGCCGAAAAGGTGCAAAAACTGCTTGCCTGGCTGAACGATATGGACGATGTGCAGGCGGTTTACAGCAATGCCGAGCTGCCCGAACAGTGACCGCTGCCACGCGCATTTTGGGGATTGACCCCGGCTCGCAGCGTACCGGCATCGGCATCATTGACGTGCTGGCCGATGGCCGCATGAAGGCCGTGCATTACCAGCCCATCAAATTGCTGGGCGCCGAGGATTTTCCCAGGCGCCTGCGCCTGCTGCTGGATGGCCTGTGGGCGCTGATTGCCGAATACCGCCCCGATGAAGTCGCCATCGAGCAGGTGTTTCTGTCCAATAACGCGATGAGTGCACTCAAGCTGGGACAGGCGCGTGGCGCGGCGATTGCCGCCTGCGTGGCGCGTGACCTGCCGGTGGCCGAATACGCCGCCAAGGAAGTGAAGCTGGCCGTGGTTGGCAAGGGCGGCGCTGACAAACAGCAGGTGCAGCATATGGTCGCGGTGATGCTGGGCTTGAGTGGAAAATTGCAGGCCGATGCCGCCGATGCCCTGGCGGTGGCCATCACCCATGCCCATGTGCGCGCCAGTGCGGCGCGGCTTGGCCTTGGCGTGCGCGAGGCCTGGGGCAGGAGACAGACATGATTGGTCGATTGAAAGGCATCCTGATTCACAAACAGCCGCCATGGCTGGTGGTGGATGTGCATGGCGTAGGCTATGAGCTGGAAGTGCCGATGAGCACGTTCTATGACCTGCCGGAAGTCGGGCGCGAGGTCAGCCTGCATACCCATTACGCGCAGAAAGAAGACAGCGTGGCGCTGTATGGGTTTTTGAGCGAAGCCGAGCGGCGGCTGTTCCGTGATGTGCAGAAAGTCAGCGGCATCGGCGCCAAAATCGCCCTGGCGGTACTTTCCGGTGTCTCGGTGAGCGATTTTGCACGGCTCATCCAAACCGCCGATGTCACCGCATTGACCCGCATTCCCGGCATCGGCAAGAAAACCGCCGAGCGCATGGTGCTGGAGCTGCGTGACCGCGCAGCAGACCTGGGCGGCGCGGCGGCTACGCCGGTATTAGCCACAGGCGCGATGGATGCGCTGGGCGAAGCCACCATCGCCCTGCAACAACTGGGCTACAAACCCGCCGAGGCCGAACGCATGGCGAAAAAGGCCGCGACGGATGGCGATAGCGCCGAACAGATCATTCGCAAAGCCTTGCAGGCCGCCTTGAAATAATTTGCATCCGGACTGAAGTGCGTGCCTCCTGCCGGAGGAGGGCTGTACGGTTTGGTATGTTGGGCTGCAAAACAGGTGCATTCTGATTGCAAATAGGCGCTGGGTTGCGCAATTAACGTTGTGCGGCGCAATAAAAATCAGGAGTTTCCCTATTCATGTTTTTCTGCGCTGCTGTTATTGCACGCTAATAAAATCGCTTAATACACTGATTTTGTTTAATTTTTGTAAATTGCCTGGCAATGAGGGGCGTTATCGGCTGAATTATCGGGGGCAGCTTGTGATAGAAAGGCGATGCTGTAAGACAAGTGCGCCGCACTTGCATGAGTGCGGATTCCAGAATTCCGGAGAAACCCGATGAAATCCAAAGCCCGTTGCAGCAACACCCGCTCCAAGCTTTTCCAGGCAATTGCATGCAGTCTTTTGGCAGCTAGCTTGCCCGCAGCCGTGATGGCCGCGCCACAGTCTGGCCTCACCCTTGAGGGTGCCGAGTGCGCCGCTGGCA